>JBHELZ010000017.1:0-89605 GCA_046262835.1 Pyrinomonadaceae bacterium | reverse complement strand
GCACGAATGTAGAAGTTGTTGCTCTGCGGATTGTAAGTCGGGATGAAGTAAAAGCCGCTGGGGTCTTGGTCGTAAACGCCGGGCGCATTCATGAAGCCGCCGGGACTCGTGGGCTTGAAAGCTTCCGGTAACTGGCGGATTTCGAAGCGGCCAAGATATGCCGGCAGTGTGACCAGTTTGTTCGCTGTTAAGAAACTGATCATTTCGGCCTCGCGGCTTTCGTACGATTTGAGAAAATCATTCTGGTCGTTCGGGACCACTTTCGCGCGTTGCGGACTCGGATCAGCGAGCGAAGGATCGGGAAGCATGGACTCCATTGATCGAGCGCGCGCGAGTTCCGTTTGACCCAGCATCTCAACCTGCTTCGCATCGAGCGGCAAAAGGTAAACGTTCTTCAAGAGATAGTTATAGTTCGCTTCACCCATCGGTTTGAAAGGTGGCATGCCGGGCAAGCGTTTCTCGAGAAAATCTGCAAAACCGTGTATCGAAGCAAGCGCTGTATCACGCGCTTTGATCAAATCAGTCTTCTCAGCCGGAGTCAGGTCTTTTGCCAGGATCATCAGACTGTCTTTAAAAAGACTGTCGATCGAACGCGCCGAATCGATCGCCAGTTGGGCATACAACCGCACGGGCTTAGTCAGGTTCTGTTTGCCGTGCTCGATGACAAAAGGCATTTGCTTCAGTCGCGCAGTGGCCGCCAAAGAACGATTACGGGGTGTGTCGTATTCCTTTTTGAGTAAGGAAAAGATGCCGTTGCTGCATTCGTTGACATAGGTTTGCGGATCGGTCTCTTCAAAATCCATCACCCGATCAAAAAACGCCACGTTCTCCAACTGGGCCCGAAACAGCAGCCAATCGATCCGGTCATCCTTGCTCCAACTTTCCGTGTGCATGGCGTTGACTCTGGCGAGCACTTCTTTGACGTGGAGCCGCCGCGCCAACAAAGCCGACAGCCCATAGTCCGTCAGGCGGTTGTCCCATCTATGTAATCCTGCATCGCTCGAATTTACAGGATAATTTTCGTTGCGCCAGTTGTAGTAATCCTCGGCGAAACGGCGAAGCGTTGCCGGCGAGGCATCCGTTTGAGCGTTAGTTATCGGCATTGACAGCATTACCAATGAGAGAACAAAGAGCAGCCTTAACAATTTCATTTTATGATCCCCGCTGAATGTTTTTATGGAGTAGTGCGCGAGCGGTTTGAAACATCCCTGCCCGCCGGGTCGAGCAAAGCGCGCGCGTTGCGTTGCAGCCCGGAAAGTTTCGCGCGCTTCATCGCGCTCCCGCGAAAACGTTGGGCGTAAGTGTCGGAAGCCAGCCGTTGAACCTCAGAAAGAGAAGCGTCCACATTTCCTTCGCGTGGTTGAAAGCGCGCGTCCGTACTACCGCTTGTCATCTGGTTCCAGGGACAGACGTCCTGACAAATGTCGCACCCATAAAGCCACCCTTCGAGATGTTCAGCGACATCCGCGCGCATCTCGGCGGCGCGTGATTCTATTGTTGCGTGCGAGATGCACAGGTTAGCGTCAAGGACATATGGCTCGACAATAGCGCCCGTCGGGCAGGCATCGATGCATAGCGCGCAGCTGCCGCATTGATCGGAAATTTCGATTTCATCGGGTTCGAGGTCCAGGTTCAGAAGCAATTCGCCAATGAAAACCCACGACCCAAATTCCTGCGTAATCAAATTTGTATGCTTGCCTATCCAGCCGAGGCCGGCCCTCGCGGCCCACGCTTTATCCATCAGGGGTTGTATATCAACACAGACTTTGCCGTCCGCGTCGGGCCATTGCTCTTTTATCCATGACAGCAACTCGCGCAATTTGCCCGCCATAATGTCATGATAGTCATCGCCCCAGGCATAGCGCGAAACTTTGCCGGTCAACGACTCGGAGTGGGCTGGTCCGTAATTTCCGTCCCCGACTTTATGCTGATGTTCGGTGTAGTAGTTCAGCGCCACGACGACGACGGACCGCGCCGACGCCAGCAAAAGGCGCGGATCGGTGCGCTGCGCCGGATCGCGCTCCATCCACTTCATCTCACCCTGATAGCCGCGGACCAGCCAATCCTGCAGGCGATTGTGTTCTCGGGTGAGCCTCTCTGCCCGCGCGATTCCCACTTTGGAAAATCCGAGTTCCAACGCGCGTTTCTTAATCTGGACCGTAACTAACGATCTCGCCGTAGCTGGTTTTTGGTTTTCCATGATCATCCGGCAGCAGTATAGACGGGATTAAATCGATGTCGTAACGCGCATAAGGGATCATACCGGGCCAAACAAAAAGGGCGCGCCTTTGTGAAGACGCGCCCCTCAGGTTAGGTTAAGAGTTCTGCTTTAGAACTCGAAGCGAACGGCAAGTTGGATTTGCCGTTCACGAAATAGCGTGCTATCAGCGCCCGTGGTCTGTCCAAAGCTCGGGTTAAAGGTCATCGTCGTCCCAGAGAGCGAATAGAGCGTGGTATTGACGCTGGTGACCTGGGTACGATTGAAGACGTTAAACGCCTCGCCAAGCAGTTCGAGTTTGGCTTTCTCGCCCAGGTTGAATCTTCGCGACAGCCTCAGGTCCAGGTATTGGATTGAGGGCTGCTTAAAGAAGTTGCGCGGAAACAGCGCAAATCGATTCGACCCGCCTGAGCCATTAACACCAGCGCCGGGCGTGAAGCACGAAGCCGTCACCCCCCCGCTGGTACAACTCGTGAATCCAAACGACCCTCCGCTGATGTTACCGGAGACGTTACCCGTATAGCGTTGGCCCGAAAACCAATTGAAGATCGGCGCGATCGTCCAACCATTCAACAGTGCCCTGGCTGCTTTGTTGTCCTTGTTCTTGTATTGAGTGGTGTAGACCAAACTGGCCACGAACTTGTGCCGTCGATCAAAAGCCGACAAAGCACCCTCGCCCGATTGATCGAACGCATTGAAGGGAGCGTTGTTGGTAGTGAAGGTTTGCGAGGTTTGTCCATTATCGTACGAGCGCGAAAGCGTGTAGCTGCTCTGAAGTTGCAGCCCATTCGTCATTCGTCGATTCAACTGGAGCACCAGCGCATTGTATTTCGAAAAGACATTGCTTCTAATCTCAGTAATCTGAGCAAACGCCGGATTCGGCCGCGACGTGGTAAAGGCAGTCGGTTGCGTCGCACCGAGGAAAATTGGTTGTCTTAACACCTGGCCATTGGCCGGGCCGCCAACCACATTGACGTTGACGAATCCTGTGTTCGTGCCACCCAGAACGGGAAGATTCGTATCCACAAAGTTAGGCAGAGACTCTCCATAGCTGAAGAGATACGAAGCCGAAACTACCGTGTTGTGCGCGATCTCACGCTCGAAGACAGCGTCGAGCTGTTGAATCCGCGGTAGTTGGAAACCAGGCGCGAAGTATTGCACGGCCGTGGGCACCAGGGCGCCGGCGGCGAGCACGTTCGGATAGATCGGCGCACCAGCGCTAATAGCCTGAAGCGTTACCTGCCGTTGAGCCACATCCGCGCCTACGCCGGTGCCGATCAGAGCCTGGTAAACCGTCGAATTGATGACGCGACCGAAATAAATTCCGTAGCCGCCTCGGATCGATGTCTTCCCATCGCCGTTAACGTCATAGGCCACGCCAAAACGCGGGCCCCAGTTATTTTTGTCGCTCACCCTATTGCCCGTTTGCGGTAGCAGCGGGTTAATTCTGGCGGTGGTGTTGCTCGGGTTCTGCTGATACTCGTAGCGAAGTCCGAGGTTCAGAGTTAAGCGTGGCGATACGCGCCAGTCATCCTGGGCGAAGAAGTTATAGTCATTGGTGCTGAAGGTCAGACCAAGAACGCCCAGCCCCTGGTTAAAGTTTCCGCCGTAACATTTGCCGACGAACCTCTTAGAACTGACGGGCGTAGCAGGGCTGCCGGGACATTCGAGCGTTGGCGCTAATAGGCCGGGGTTTTTGAAGTTAGTGTAGTCAACGATGAAGTCGTTGAGTCCATTGGCCCCGGTGTAGTTGAACTCACCGGCGCTGAAACGCAGATTATTGATGACGTCCTTCACATGGTTGATGTCCGCCCCGAACTTCACGGTGTGATTGCCACTGGTCCAGGTCATCGTATCGGCAAATTGCAGTCGTCTCTCGTCTGGAAACGAAGGCCGCTCGAGGAATTCCGGTACGCCAAAAGTAAAGGTGTTGTTTATAAAGGTCTGTGGCGATCTTGAGCCGGCGCTGGTAACACCCGCATACGAAGGGGCTGTCGTGGGCTCACCCGGCAGAGGCGCCTGGCTGAATTCGTACTCCCAATCGCGTCCCCATTGGCCACGTAATTCATTGACCAGTCCACTGGAGATCGTTGAAGCAAGCCGAAGATTCAGAAACTTGGCCCTGACAAAGTCGTCGCCAAAATTATCCCTGGCGCGCGTATTCGTGGCTTGTGTCTGGATGCCGGCCGGCGAATCCCATTTCAGCCAGTTGTAGGTCGCCGTGAATATGTTTTTCGAATTAAGGTGCCAGTCAACTTTCGGCAAGAAGATCAGGTTGTTTCCGCGGCGCGGTAATGTTCCCGAAAGACTGTTCAGAAAAGCTAAGCTGGAATCAATCTGTGGAGTTGTCAGACCTTTCGCGAGCAGCACAGTGCGATTCGCGGTATTCAAAACATTAGGATCAATAAATCGGGCCAGCCCTGGGAAATTGCGCCTTTGCTGGTCATAGCTGAAGAAGAAAAACGCCTTGTCCTTAACGATGGGGCCGCCGACCGTGCCACCGAATTGGTATCGCACGTCCACCGGTTTAATGCCCACCGGAGTGAAGACGCCATTCACAAGTACGCTGTTAGTCGCCAGCGGATTGCGCGCGCCCCACTTGTTGTTGCGGTCATACAGGAAGGCCGAGCCGTGCAATTCATTAGTGCCGCTCTTGGTGACTGCGTTAGTCACGCCACCGGCCGACCGGCCGTATTCGGCCGAGTAACTTGAGGTGTTCACCTGGAACTCACGAATCGATGCCTGGCTGATCACATAAGGGATACGGGTGCGGCCGCGCTCTTCAGCGAAGAAGGCCTGGTTATTGTCACCGCCGTCAACCGTATTATTGTTTAGCAGGCCTGAGATGCCGCGGAAGCTGATGAGACCAAAGGTCCCGTCAGGAACTGCACCGGGAGTCAAAATCGCAAAGTTCGACCAGCGGCGACCATTGATTGGGGATTCATTAATCGTCGTCTGATTAATATTGCTGGAAAAATCCTGCTGCGTCGTATTGATGACCGGCGCTTCAGCCGTGACCTGGACTGTATTGGTTGAGCCCTGCAATCCGACGTTCACATCGAGCGTCGTTTCACGTCCAACCTCAACCACTACCTTGTCCGCACTATAGGGAGCAAATTGACCTGCTGTCACCGTGACGGTGTAATTGCCCGGCTGCAGGTTTGATATCTTGAACCGACCTTCGGCATCGCTCGTAATCGTTTCTTCCTTGCCGGTATCATTATTTTTGACCGTGACGGTAGCTCCAGGCACCGCCGCGTTTTTGGGATCGTTGACGCTGCCACCGATTGCACCCGTCACCGTTCCCTGTGCCAGTGCCGCCGCGCAAAACGCGAGTACCAGCACAGACGCACAACAGAATACTAGAAATTTACTCATACAGGAGAACTCCTTAGGAAATCAATATCGTTGAGATCATGGTGCGCGCGAGCCGTCGCACGCCGATTTTTTCGAAACTCCCGAAAACTTTTTGGACTGCTGCTGAGAAGGATTGACTGCGAAAAAGTGGAAGGCGGTTTCTATCACGATGAGCGTTAGCTGCGCAAGCATAAATCGTTGTTAACGGGTACGTGTTTCTTTATCTTGCGCCAGCCTATTCCCGTCAATATAGGTCACTTCTCGCTTTGGGCGGGGCAATTTTTCGCAAGAATTGTGCCTGACAGATCCAATAATTGTGAACGTCCGAACGCATCCAGTTTAAGGCGTTTTTAAGGCCGTCGTAACCGCCGATTCCCAGGCAGCGCCCGAGAATTTGGATATTCTATGAAAATCGCAATTGCCGCTCCCCATTTAACATCCGCGGGGCTCGCCTATTGCGACGAATGAAATACATCGAACGACAAAAAACACTACAGACGTTCGCAGATAAATGCGATGCCCTGACCTCCGCCGATGCAAGCCGTAGCCAGACCGTAGCGGCCACCTCTGCGCCGCAACTCGAGCAACAAAGTCAGCACCAAGCGGGTGCCCGTTGCCGCCAGCGGATGGCCAAGAGCGATCGCGCCACCATTCACATTCGTCTTTGCGCGATCCAATCCAAGTTCCTGTTCGACTGCCAGGTACTGCGCAGCAAAAGCTTCGTTCACTTCGATCAGATCCATGTCTGAAAGTTGTAGCCCGGCTTTTTCGAGCGCTTGCAGCGACGCGGGTA
This sequence comes from Pyrinomonadaceae bacterium, assembly GCA_046262835.1. GTDB lineage: Bacteria > Acidobacteriota > Blastocatellia > Pyrinomonadales > Pyrinomonadaceae > UBA11740. The sequence goes on along the minus strand of JBHELZ010000017.1, from coordinate 83,237 downwards.
CCGGACCAATGCCCATCAGTTCAGGCTCTACGCCCGCATAGGCCCAGCTGACGATGCGGCCGAGCGGCTTAAGATTTTTTGACTTTACAAACTCGTCGTTTGCGATAATCAGGGCAGCTGCGCCGTCCACGATCCCCGATGCGTTTCCCGCGGTCACAAATCCATCTTTGCTGAAAGCGGGTTTCAGTTTTGCCAGATTCTCGAGCGTCGTCTCGGGCCGCGGGTGATCGTCGCGCTCGAAAAGGGTTGAGCCTTTCCGGTTTTTAATTTCAACCGGCACTATTTCTTCCGCGAATACGCCTGTGTCCAACGCCCGCTTCGCCGCTTGTTGCGAACGCAGGGCATATTCGTCTTGTTCGTTGCGTCCGATTTCAAACTTCCGCGCCAGGTTTTCGGCGGTTCCCGCCATGGGCGTGTTGCAATAAGTGTCCAGGAGCGCGACCATAAGGCTGTCTTCCAGTTTTCCCTGGCCCAGCCCAAAACCTGATCGGGCGCCGCGAATCACGTGGGGCGCTTGCGACATCGATTCCATACCGCCGACGAGGCAGCTGCGCGCTTCGCCCAGTTGAATCATCTGTGCGCCGGAAACAATTGATTGAATTCCGCTGCCGCACAGGCGGTTGACAGTCAGCGCGGGGCGGTCAAATGGAATTGCTGCTTTTAAGGCCACGTGCCGCGCCCCGTAAATCGCATCGCCGGAAGTCTGCAGGGCGTTGCCGAAGATTGTGTGATCGATCTCTTCCGGCGCGACGCCAGTTGTTTCCAGAGCCGCGCGCGAAGCGATCGCACCCAGATCAATTGCGGAGATATCTTTTAACGCGCCGACGTATTCGCCCATCGGCGTGCGCTTGCCGCCTAAAATAAAAACATCACGAGTCATATCCAACTTCCTTCTTCATTGTGTGAAATCGGGCCATCAGGGAAAACAGAAAGGCTATCAGAGGCACAGAAGCATGGTCAATTTGAGATGCCACAGGCTAGTGATTTAATTGTGGGTTGATATCAGGCGGCGCGTCAACGTGCGTTGTCAGGCCGACCGTTCGTTGTTTCCGATCGATGGAGACGACAATAGAAAAGCGGAGAGCTTAATCAATGAACCGGTGCTTCTCGCGATAGCGATGTAACAGCTCTTCGAGAAACCCCTCGTACGTAAACGTTGCCAGATCGTACTGCGGGCGGAGCTTGAACAGAATCGGCATGGCCACCCGCCAGGCCATCCACTGTCGCGGATAATTTCGCAAATCCCATCGGCGTCGCAGAAAACTCTCGACTACGCTAATCTCCTGTTCAGTCAGATTATTCAAATCGGCGGTGAAAGCAACGGGCGCGAATGTTCGTCGCAGCGCGGCGTCGGAAACCGGCGAAGCAAACACTTCGGCGAAGGCCGGCGCCTCAACTTCCCGCTCGCGGACGACCACGGTGCCGGCGACCAGGTCACCTATGCGCTGATCGCGAGCCGTCGCGAAAACTGAGATCAAGCCGATTGAATAGAAGGGCGGAAAGATGATATCGACGACGCGCAGCAGGTTCCGGGTCATCGCCTCAAAAAATGAAATAGGCCGTCCGTCTTCGCGAATGACGCGCAGCTTCAACCAGCGCTTGCCGGGGGTCTGCCCGTGCCAAATCCATTCAAACACAGCAAAGTAGCCGTCAAAGATTACGAATTGAATAATCACCAGCAGGGCGATTACCCACTTCGGGGCGTTGATTAGCCGCGAACCAATGTTCGGTACGTCGGTGATGATGACGAAGACAATGCCGATCGTGATCAAGGCTACGATTTGAATCGTGTGATCGATCGCGCAGGCGATGAACCGATTGCCAATCGACGCCAGTGCAAAATGCAGCGGCACGCGCTCAGGCGTTTCGATGACCAGCGTCTCATCGGAAGTCATTACAGCGGACATCTAAGAAACCGTAAGCTCCTCATCGAATTTTTGCCCCACAAAGGGTAGAGGCCGAATTGCTTCCGATCTAATTATAATCGGGAGAGCACCTGCGCAACCGCTTCAGCATATAGTTTGTGCTCTTCCTCGAGGATGCGCGCCGAAAGACTCGCCACCGTGTCGTCTTCAGCGATGGGCACATGGCGCTGTGCAACGATCGGCCCAGCATCCAAACTCTCATCAACAAAATGCACCGTGCAACCGCTGAGATTCGCGCCGTGCTCGAGCGCCTGCCGCTGGGCCTCGAGGCCTGGAAAGGCGGGCAGCAGACTTGGATGAATGTTCAGGATGCGGCCGCGATACGCGTCAATGAATTCAGAAGACAAGACGCGCATGTAGCCCGCGAGACAAACCAGATCGATCCGTCGCGTCGCCAGCGTGGCCAGTATTTCGCGATCGTGTTCTGTGCGTGTTCGAGCGCCACGTTCAATGACGACCGTCTCAATGCCCCGGTCGCCGGCTTTTTCCAAACCAGCCGCGGCGCGCTTATCGCTGATCACGATCGCGATTTCGGCATTGGGAATTGTTCCCTGGCGCGCCGCATCCGCCAGCGCAACCATGTTCGAACCGCGACCGGAGATCAAGACAGCGATGCGCTTTTTCGCGGAACCGGACATCTGCTGTTTGCCGAAAAGTTATTCGCGCAACATTGAAAGGTTATCGAATCTTTCGGACCTCCCCGGTCTCATTTACTTCGCTTCTAGCCAGGTGATCGCGCCGACCAGGTTTGGAAGTTGCTTAGCCTTTCTTCTCTGCGTCCGATCAGTCGGCAGTGATGTCAAAACCTATTTTCTGTTGCCTATGCGTGAAGATTTGATCCAGGTGATGCTGCAAATGGTCGACATAGTCTTTCATTAAGTATTCGAGCGTCACCGGCTCGGCTTGCGGGACTGTTTTGAACGCAATCTCCTGCAATGTGTGCAGCGTACACGGCGTGCTCATCTTGTCTTTCGAAGCGTGGGCCATCACGTGTTGCAAATGAAGATTGTAAGCTCGCCACAAATCGACAAGCTGGGACCAGGGAGCCTCCTGGTAATGATTCATGCGCACCCAGCTATTCTGATCGTAACCGGGAAAAATCAGGTCGTCCTTCAGTTGGCCCAGGACAAAGCGGGCGTGATTGTTGGTGGCCGAATCAATCAGGTGGCCGATGATCTGCTTCGACGACCAGTGATCCTCCGCGCGCGGAATTTCGCTTTCCCGCTCGCTGATTTCGCGCAGACGCGGGACGGCCGCATCGATAGTTTGTTTGAAGTCTTCCAGCCATTGTTCCATAAGGGTGTTTTCTCAAATTAACGAAACCCTCTTCGGGCCGCTGGTGACACGGCCAATCTCATAAACCGAATTCGCACTGCTTTGAATTGCCTGTGCGTCTGCGGCCGCGCAGATAACGACCATGCCGATGCCCATGTTGAAGACGCGAAACATTTCACTCTCATCAACGTTGCCGAGCCGTTGCATGAGTTCAAAGATCGGCAAAACCGGCCACGAACCGCGCTTGATTTCAACCGAGGTGCCGTCGGGAAGGATGCGCGGAATATTTTCCAGCAGCCCGCCGCCAGTGATGTGCGCGAGACCTTTTATTGTTCCCCCATCGAGTAGAGGCCCAAGCGGGTTTAAGTAACTGAGGTGCGGTTGTAATAACGAGTCGCCGACGGTTTGGCCGAGCTCGTTGATAAATGTGTCTGGCTTGTAAGCCCGCGCTTCGAAGAAAAGTTGGCGGGCGAGCGAATATCCATTCGTATGTAAACCCACAGATGGCAATCCCAGCACGACGTCCCCCGCCTGGATGCTGCGGCCGTCTATGATCTTTTCACGATCGACGACACCAACAATGAATCCGGCCACATCATATTCTCCGTCTGCGTAGAAGCCGGGCATTTCTGCGGTCTCGCCGCCGAGGAGAACACATCTATTTTCACGACAACCGTCCGTAATGCCTTCAATGACGCTTCGAATTGTGTCCGGGGACAGACGGCCGGTGGCAATGTAATCCAGAAAGAAGAGGGGCCGCGCGCCCTGGACCAGAATGTCGTTGACGCAATGATTGACCAGGTCGCGGCCAATCGTATTATGAGTTCCCGTGACGAAAGCGATTTTCAGTTTGGTTCCGACGCCGTCGGCAGACGCAACCAATACGGGCTGTCGGATGTCCGGAAAAGCGCCGTCGAACATGCCGCCAAAGCTACCGATATCTGACAACGTGCGCGCATTGAAAGTGGTGCGCGCAAGCTCTTTGATTTTTTCAGTCGCGCGGTTGGCTGCGTCAATATCGACGCCCGCGTCAGCATAAGTGGCAGGTTTGCTCATGATTGCAGCGCGGGCATCCCTGCCCGCAATGAGCGCCTCACTGAGAAAAAATTTATTGGGTTGAACATTTCCCTGAGCCTGCTGCGCACGGTCTTGCGCGCAGTCATGCCCCCGCTCCGTTATTAGACCTCACTTCTTCGGCTTATCAGGCTTCGCTTTCGGGGGCGGGCCAAAATCTCCATAAGCGATGAATCCGGATCGCGATGCATCGTCCTTTTGTCCTTCGCGCCCGGTCCAAATATCTGCCTTCGCCTCTTTGGCCGGCTTGATGTCATAGAGTTTTCCCGAATCAAGTTTGCCGTGTGTGGTCAAACTAATTTCACCCTGCAAGTCGGTGCGAAATACTTTCGCATTTATTGCCTTTAAACGATCGAGCACTGATTGCGCCGGATGTCCGTACCGGTTCCACTCGCCGTCCGAAATGATCGCAGCTTCTGGTTGCGCGCGCCTCAGGAAAGCTTCAGAAGTCGAGTACTTCGATCCATGGTGAGCAATCTTAATCACTTTCGCAGTTAGGTTAGGGTCTTTGCTCAGCAGCCGGGCTTCAGTCTGGTCCTCCGCATCGCCCATCAGGAGCATGGAAAAATCGCCGAAATCGAGCCGCAACACAATCGAGTTTGCGTTTGTATCATTGCCGCCGGCTTTCATTTGGTCCCTGGTGAAGAAAGGTTCGCTCGGCGCCAGAACCGTCAGGATTGCCCCGCCGCCAAGATCGTATCTTTGCCCGGCTACGGCTTTCTCATATTGAGCGCCCGATTGTTTCAACGACTCTTTGTATTCGTCAAAGAAGGTGTTGATTGATTTCGCTTTGCTCTTCTTTGCCGCAGCGGGCGCCGGCGCCGGTTTTGATCCTTTTTTCACTGGCGCAGGCGACGGCGCCGGAGTTGATAAGTCCACTCCATTGTCGATCACCGCCCCCACCTTGATCGCCTTCATCACTTCATCGGCGCCGCCGATGTGATCAGGATGCGGATGCGTGGCGATGAAATAATCCAGCTTCTCGATCTTGTAGCGCTTCAGCGCCTCAAGAACGGGTTTGCCTTTGCCGGCGTCGCCCGCATCGATCAAAACGGATTTTCCGGTCGGCGAGATAATCAGAATTGAATCGCCTTCGACTGGACCAACATCGAGCACGTGAACTTGTAACTCTCCAGTCGGTTTAGGCGGACGCGAACGAAGCCAGGGCAAGCCCCATTTCCAAAACGCGCCGCCGCTCGCCCCCAGCAGCATAACCAGTACCGCAATAGCGCAGCCGCATCCTTGGGTAGATCGCTTCATTCCTGCTCCTCCAAAGGAATGAGTATCGCGCGCGCGCGCGGATCGAACTTATTCGCGAAGCTTTGAACTTTCGGTACCAGGTCGTGTTGTCCACGAGCGTAAGCGCGCAGCAGTTTATCAGCATCAACAGTGCGCCAGATCGTTTCCCGCCCGATTACGTCGTCGATGCCCAGAAAAAGCGTGGCGTTCTTGCTCATCTCATCTTTAATTATTGGATGAAACTCGAATGTCTTGATTGAATAGGCCGGTACCTCGGCAGCTTCATTCCACGTAGTCCGGATGGTTCGCACTCTACCGGCCGATTCAACGATTAACAAAGTCAGTCGCAATCCGACTAACTGTTCTCCCGATCGATTGGCGAGCGCACAGCTCAAGACATAGCCATTCGCTTTCCTGCCAACCGTTGGTGCGTCGATGCGCGCCGGGAGATCAAGGACATCGAAGAAGACAGCCGGGGTTTTCTCCTGGAATGAGACCGCGCGCGCCGTCCCCGGGGTGCACACCGGCCAGGCCAGCCCCAGGCACAGGTTTATCAATGCGACTATCGGCCGCTTTTTCATTGCGGTTGAGTATGCGACGCGGCAATCTTGCGCGCAACTCTATCAGAACTTCAACCGCTCAAGCACGAGCAAACCGATCGAGACCAGGGCCAGGCCGTACATCAATGGATGGATATCGCGGCGGCGGCCCACTATTAGATACAAACTTACGTGCGAGATGAATCCCCAAAGTATTCCCTGGGTGATCGAGAAAGTGAGAGGAATCAAAATCAGAGTAAGAAAAGCCGGAATGCTTTCCTCGATTTTCGAGAAATTAATCCCGCCGACAGTGCGAAACATAGCGGCGCCGACCAAAATCAAGACGGCCGCACTAGCGTAGGGCGGCACCATGCCGGCGAGCGGGGCGATGAACAGACAGGGGAGAAAGCACAACGCCGTGAATACGGAAGTCAACCCAGTTCGCCCACCCATCTCGATGCCCGCGATGCTTTCAATATAGGCAGTGCCCGACGAGGTACCAGCGAGCCCCGCGCCCACGGTTGCCAGCGAATCAACAATTAGCCCCTGACGCAAATTGCGCGGATGTCCGTGCTCGTCGAGCAAACCGCCGGCGTGCGCGACCCCGATGAAGGTTGAGATCGAGTCGAAGAGGTCGGTAAAGAGGATCGCAATGATTGAAGGCACTAAGCTCAATCTCAGCGCCCCGAAAACGTCGAGTTTCAGAAAGACACTTTTGAAATCAGGCAAACTCAGTTTTTGTGCCGGCGCTGCTGCCAGCCCGAGCGCCCAGGCGATCACAGTTACGACAACTATGGTCGCAAGAAAAGCAAACGGGCTTTTCCGCGCCATAAGGAGAATTGAGATCGCGACACCCAGGATCGTGAGTAATGCGGGTTTCCCTAGTGCACCAACCTTAACCAACGTTACCGGATCGGACACGATGAAACCCGCGCTCTTCAAACCAATGAACGTGAGAAAAATTCCGATGCCCGCAGCCGCAGCAATTCTGATTTCTGTGGGAATTGCTTTGGCGATCGATTCGCGAATCGGAGTGATCGAGATCACCAGGAAGAAAACACCGGCCCAAAAAATCATTCCCAGCGCCGTCGGCCATGGCACGCCTTTGCCGAGAACGATCGTGTAAGTAAAAAAGGCGTTAATGCCCATGCCGGGCGCAACGGCGAAGGGCAGCTTCGCATATAGGCCCATCAAAAGCGTCATCGTAAAACAGATGATCACCGTCGCCGTCAGGACGCCATTGAATGCCATTCCGGTCTTTCCGCCCGCCCAAAGAATTTGCGGATTGACAATGATGATATAAGCCATCGTGAAGAAGGTGGTGATGCCGGCGATGGCTTCAGTTTTAAGATTGGGATTTCGAACGGTCGCCGAACCTGTCATAGGATTCAAGGACACGGAAGAATAATGGCGGGCAATGCCGCCCTAAACATGCGGCGTGTTACTGATAACGCTGCGCAACTCTCGCAGCGCCGTTTCAATATCACCGCGCCGCACATCGTAATGCGTTACGGCCCGAATCGATGATCCAAATCCAGAGGCTAGTACACCTCGCTCTCGCAGTTGCGAGCAGATCGCATCGGCAGTTTGTCCCGTCTCGCTGACGTCGAAGATCACAATGTTAGTGACAACCTTCTCAGGATCGATTTTGACGCGCGGCAATTCGGCCAGACCTTCGGCCAAGCGTTTCGCATTCGCATGATCTTCCGGCAGACCCTTTGGTGATTCTTCGAGCGCAATCAATCCCGCCGCCGCCAGCACGCCTGCCTGGCGCATGCCGCCGCCGAGCATCTTGCGAACCACGCGCGCCTCATCGATAAATGCTTTCTGGCCGAGCAACATCGATCCCACCGGTGCTCCCAGGCCTTTGGACAAACAGAACATCACTGAGTCCGCGGGCCGCGCCAGATTTGCGACCGGTTCGTTGAGGGCCGTCGCGGCATTAAAAATCCGCGCGCCATCCAGGTGAACCGGCAGTTTACGTTCATGAGCGCGGGCGCAAATGTCTTCTGTCCGATCGCGTGTCATTACGGATCCCCCGGCGAGGTTATGCGAGTTCTCAATCGCAATCAGGCCGGTAGGCGCGACATAGTAAGCCGAATTGAAATGCAGGGCGCCCTCGATTTCGTGCCACGTTAATATGCCGCTGCCATCATTGCTTTTCACAGGTCGGGCAATCGTTCCCGCGAAAGCGGACATCGTGGCCATCTCGAAATTATAGATGTGGCCCCGCTCTTCGATCACAACTTCCTGACCGGGTTTGGCATGCACCTTCACCGCCGTTTGATTTCCCATCGAACCAGTCGGCACAAACAGCGCCGCTTCTTTTTCGAAAATCTCGGCGGCGCGTTCCTGCAAACGGTTAACGGTTGGGTCTTCGCCGTAGACATCGTCGCCCACTTCAGCGTCGGCCATTGCGCGGCGCATTGCCGCGGTTGGTTTGGTAACAGTGTCGCTACGCAGATCAATCATCGTTCGAATTTCAGTTGGAAAGGGTTAGCAGAACGCGGCAACTCTATCATAAAAACCAAAGTCACATGGGTCAGATCCGAGGGAGGAAAAGGCTGGTTTGTTAGCGTTGTTCTTGCGCGTTTTAAGGTCCAGGGCTACCAACTATTGCTGAACTGTTGATGAACACCACGATGAAAGCGCGCGAAGGTTCGGGGTGTTCCGCCGCGACCCAGCCCTAACGGCTGATATATGAACGCTGCGGCAGCCGTCTGAAAATGGCTTCAATTCTTACCCTCGCTGCTTTCATTCTTCAGCATGCGGCAATCACCCTGGAAGACTGCGCCGGGTTTGATCGAAAGTGTGGGTGTGGAAATGTTACCGGTCACGATGGCGCCCGCACCCATCTCGACGCGCTTGTGGCCAATGACATCGCCTATCACGATGCCACTGATCACACAGACGGCCACGTTGATTTCAGCTTCGACCTTCGCTGACGTATCGATGATCAAGGTGCCGTTACACGAGAAAACTTTACCGGCGACATGGCCATTGATCCGCAGCATGTCTTTGAAGCTCAGTTCGCCATCAAGCTCTGGCGTGGAATCGGGCGCGCCGTTCTTTGGGCGCTGCTTGATACTAATCGCGCTCCCTACCGCTCCCAATTGCCCGGAAATGATCCCGTCAACGGGAATTGATCCTCGATAACTAGCCTCGCCCGTGATGGTGGGGACTCTTGGCTGGAAGCTCGTTTCTTTTCGTGGCGGATTGAGGGGGACCGTCAGCGGCCGCCGTCCCGCGGGGGACGCGAGCGGCCCCGGGGGAATTCGTCTCGGCGCAACGGCCGCCAAACGCGATACGTTGTTGTGGGGCGTTGCCATAGGAACGTCGTCCGTACCTAGCTCTTTTTGCAGAGCGGGGGTGAAAGCAGCCATCTAGTCACTCCACGGAAACCCTCAGGTTTCGCTTATTAGATTGTCGTGGGAGGGCTCGCAAAAACCATCATTGAGCGAGCGTAAAGAGAAAATCCGCCTTGAAGGCGCGCACCTTACCACAGCATGCTTACACATTCAAGATTTTTGACACGAAATTTTGAGATTTCGGTGAGAATTAAAAAGACAGTCCCGGGGCTTACACGCCGTGAGAATTTCAGGGCTCCAATGTCTCGGGGCGCGCCTCACTTCGAGTTCTGAATGTTAAGTGCAAGGACGTCATCCATGGCGCAGATTGCGGCCCGTTTTGCTGGTTCTCTGAGCTTGACGTCCTTCAATTCTACGGAAGTATTGCCGACCATCCGCGCGTCTCCGAGCTTGACCATTCCTTTGCCGTAATCGACGTAGACGGGCACCAGCATCTTAAACTTGTCAGACACCCCTGATTGCGTTACTCGACCGTTAAGTGTCGTGCCTCCATTGGTCAACTGATACTCAAAGCGATAAGTAGGCATCTCAGTACCGTAAACATACTCGTCAAAAAACCAATTCATCTTTCCATTGCCGTCGAGGTCCATCGGCTTGGTCATGAACTTTTCCACGGTCATTTTCAGGTCTTCGGTCGAAACGTCCTGATTGTAATGGGACTTAATAAAATCCTGCATCATAGACATGAAGCGTTTGTCGTCCCCGGCGGCGTGGTTGAACATCATTTGCCGCAGCATGTGCAGAATGTAGGCGCCCTTTGGATAGACCAGGAACTGATAGGCCGCGTAAGTTTTGCCGCTGCTTAGACGATACCCCTGGGTCACAGGCCCGACGGTGTAAGGCTTGAGGTCGTGTGTGGCCGGTCTGGATTGCGTAATGCGATCCCGTTGCTCGTTCCAAAAATCAAGGAACTTATGCTCGTCCTTCAAGGCCAGTTGCACGAACAGCGATGCCGAGAATTCTGCAAAGCCTTCACTCATCCATTGATCGTGATAGGACTTCCAGCCGACCATGTGACCCCACCACTGGTGGGCGATCTCATGCGGGGCAACATAGCGGAAGAAGTTATCCGACGCCGCCCGCACGTTACCCCCACTTGCGAGGTAACGTTGGGTGGAATCCATGAACGCAGTGAACGGCATATAGACAAGTGTGGGCCACGCCTGGCCAAAATTTCCGGCCGGTTGTTGCGTAAGCGCCAGTCGGTCGAAAGGCAGCTTGCCGAAATACGCGTTGTAAATGCGCGTCGAGTTTTGCGCATCGGCTAAGAGTCGTCCGGCCATCCCCTGCGTATTCATCGATCCCAGGTCGCCGGCCCTCCGCATAAAGTCGGGTGTCTCTTCGTTGGCGTAGTATTCGAGCGTGTATCCCGTGTCGGGATCGACGACCTGCTTCTTCTTGAAGATTCCGTAATTGAATCCGGCCACGGCTAGCTGAGTGTCGCCGCTGGACCACTTTGACGCGATCAGGTCGCCATCTTCGCTTTCTGCCACTGCGGCGCCCGTGCCGATCAGGGTTTTCCCTTTGGGATAGCGGAACGTCACATCGAACCGCGCCCGGTCGCCAAAAGCCGTGCCTTCGTTGTTCGGATACCAGGTCAGACGAGCACCGGGATTTACAAAATAGTTGCCGCCGCCCACGTTAATCAGGGTATCGCCGCCGGCATACTCAAAACTCAGCTTGTAAGTCTTTCCCGCTTCCAGCGGTTTTGGAAAAATAATACCGAAGTCAGCGTCCTCGTCCTTGTTCTGTTGCACGAAGGGCAGATCGTTCCCGGCCTCATCGCGCACGCGCGAAACTCGCAGCGAACTAAACAAGCGGAAGGGAAGTACGCGGGCGCCGTTATCAAGCACGCGCAAGGTAACCGTATCGTTGGCGACGAATTTTGTGCCACGGATTGCCGCATCGATCTCGTGGTGAGTGATGTCATAAAGTCGATGGTCTTCGTCCGATGAAGCCGTCGCGTCCGCGTATTCTTCGGCCCGGTGAAACGCCGTCCACAGTCCACGATCATCGTCGCCATAGCTCGACAGCAAAACTTCCTCAGGGGAAACCTGTGGAATACCCTGCGAGTCATATTGGAAAATCAGTTTGCTGAACCGCTTTCCGTTGACAAATGCCGCGAAAAAGCCCGGGCGGTTGGGATTGTAGAGATCGACGAGCGTCCGCAACTCAACATTTCGCCGCAGCGTCTTTCGCAACAGCGTCTGGTTGTCGCGATACGCATCGCGCGCCCGCTCAGCCTGCGGGCCGTTCGTGCCCATCCTTGCCTGGGCCGAAGATTTGATCTCTTCAAAGCTCTTGTCGGTGAAGCGCAGGACCAGGCGATCAAAACTCTCTTTGATCACGGGTTCATTTATGAAGAGCGCGAGATTGTGCTTTTCAATTTCGGTGGGCGGGGTCAGGTTCAGTTCACCCTGCCCGAAGAATACCGCCCCGACGTTTCGACCTTCAACGGCCGGCGCAAAGTAAATCTCGCCGCTCGTCAATGTGAAGCTGGCCGCATCGCGTTTTAATACCAGGTTGTTGACCGTTGCATAGGCCCCGGCGAAATCCTCAGTCGCTTTTCCCGCTTCGCGCAGCTTCTGATAAGCAGGATCCGAGTTCGGTTTCTCGCCCGGCGCGACAGTCACCGCGACTTCAACCGGCGCAATTTCGAGGGTGAAGTTGATTGTAACGAGCGCGCCCTCTTCGATTTTGACGTCCGTGCGCCGTGATTCGCTGAATCCCTGGGCCGCGACGGTGACGGTATACGTTCCGGCCGGCAGGCCCTCGATCTTGAACCGCCCTTGCTTATCGGTGACGGCGGTAAACGTCTGGTTAGTATCGGCGTCGGTGACCGTGACGGCGGCGGCGATAATGATGGCCCCCCTGGGGTCGGTGATTTTGCCCTCGATACGGCCGCCGGCGCCGTAAACGTCGACAAGTGGCAGGGCAAACACGAGGACGCTGATCGTGATCAGCGCAAGGTAAAGTCTTTTATTTTTCATTTCATTTGACCGCGCCGGGAAAATCAGGAACGCAAAGACTCAGGGGAGTCCGTTTGAGTGCTGGCATTATTTCCGCTGTCGCCGAGCGCGTCAAGGTTCGCGCGCTTCTTGTCAGTCTCAGACGCGCGTGGCATGCTGATTACAGATGGTCGTCGAGCGCAAGATTAGGATGAGGTTGCTTCGCCGCATGGGCGAAGCGATCGACCGATTTCGCATGATCGAAGACGGCGATCGAGTGATGGTGTGTGTCTCAGGCGGTAAAGACAGCCACGCAATGCTCGACCTTCTGCTGGACGTGCAGCAGCGCGCCCCGGTGAATTTCGATCTGCTGGCTGTCAATCTTGATCAGAAACAGCCCGGGTTCCCCGCTGAAGTGCTCCCCCTGTATCTAACAGCGCGCCATGTGCCTTTTCGGATTGTTGAGCGCGACACCTACTCAATCGTCAAACGATTAGTGCCCGAAGGCAAGACGTCCTGCGCCGTCTGTTCGCGCTTACGGCGCGGCATTCTCTACAACATCGCCGTCGAAGAGCGATGCACCAAGATTGCCCTGGGGCATCATGCCGATGACATTATCGGAACCTTCCTGCTGAATCTCTTTTTCGTGGGCACGCTGAAGGCGATGCCGCCCGTGCTCCGCTCGAATGACGGCCGCAACACCGTCATTCGTCCACTCGCGTTCTGCCGCGAGAGTGACCTCGCGCAATTCGCTTCTGAAAATCAATTTCCAATTATCCCGTGCGACCTCTGCGGTTCCCAACCTAACTTACAGCGCGCCCGCATCAAACGGCTGATTGAAGATCTGGAAAAGGAAATCCCGAATATTCGCGCATCGATGCTGACCGCCCTTGGTAACGCCGTGCCTACGCACTTGCTCGATCCGACCCTTTTCGATTTCACAAAGCTATCAGCCGGGACCGGGGATGTCGCGGCTGAGCTTGATCTCGCGCTGGGCCATACCGACAGTCCGCCGTCGCTGGTCGCACTGGCTTAACTCCAAAGCAGCATCCGCCTGCGATACCAGCAGGTAGTCTTACGACTTAGGCACCGTTTACTGCGAGTGGTACTGACCTCGTGCCTGTGATTAAATCCATTCGATGGCGCGCATCCAACACCGCGAGCTTGATCTTAGTGAATTTCCAGGGGGCACGGTGACCCCATTCACCACTCTGGTTTGTCTGGCGTGCATCTTCGATATCTTCACCAAGCAACTAAGATTGGCGCCGCGCACGGCCTTTTCAGAAATCAAGCGCCACACCCCGGCGATTGCCGAGTTGACCACTCGCGGCGCCAGACGGCCTTACTTCGACAGCGACGAAAAGCACCCGCATTGTCCGTACTGCGGCTCTGGAAAGCGCTGGCTTGCGCGTTTCGACACTTATTGCATTGAGGGTGGAAAAACAACGGATGCGCCGCGCCGCGGGCTGCTGAAAAAACTGGCGCAGTCTGGCGATCAATTCCTGGTGCTGGAAAAGAAATCCGATTCCCGCGCCGTGTTCTTTGATTGGCTGGACACTTTGCGCCTGAATCTTGATTTGAGTAATGAGAGCTGGCTGCTGGAGGCGACGCGAAACTACCTTGAGCGGCGAGATCCAAAAACAAATTGGGACGAATTGTTCAGCGACGTTCGCGCGGTGCGAAGATCCAGCCGATTACCGGAAGGATGGGAACGCGACGGCGCCCGTCTGTTCCTGGCGCCGAAAGTTTATGCTGAAGCGTTGCTGATTCAATATCTCGTCAGCCGTTCGCAGGCGCATGGGGGCGTGACGCTCGAAGGGCGATTAACGCTGATGGATTTAATCCGCCGTCTTCGTTACAGCGGCTATCTCGAGCAGGGCGGAATAACCGAGCATGATCCGGGCGAAATCTTTGAAAAGCTGATCGATCATCTGGCTTCGACCACGAATTGGTCACGGGTCAGCGCGGTTAGGACTGGCGATCGGCAACGTCTCAGTACGCCGAGCCGCAGCCGAGCGGTAATTGGGTCGAAGAAAACAACGAAGAAGGCTGCGAAGAAATCGTCAAAGAGCAAAACCAAAACCAAAACTGCGGAGACCGCACCCGACGACGACGTTGTTGAGCTCGTAAAGCTACACTACCTTATCGACCGCCGCGACTTTCTCGAAAAAGTGAAGAGTGTTTACGCAAGCTACGCCCTCTGACCCTCAGTTTATATCGCGCGAGACGCGCGTCTTTGCGCCTTCGTGTCCGGGCGTGAAATTGGTTCGTTACAACAACAGTTTCACGCAAAGGCGCCGAGCCGCAACGAAAAACCGCAAAGTAGAAGCTTTTACGTAAACATCAACCCTGGCGCTGCGAGATGAAATCTACGATTGATTCCAGCAGTTGCGTATCTGGTTCAATGCTTTTGAGAGCGTTGCGCGCCAGGGTCTGTACCGTCGTCAGTTGCGCTCGCGTGGCTTCAATTCCGTAGAGTCCCGGGAAAGTTGCCTTTTGGGCCCGCGCGTCTTTGCCCGGAGTCTTGCCTAAATCTTCAGCGGTCGCCGTGACGTCAAGCAGATCGTCGGTAATCTGGAACAGCAACCCCAGGTTCTTTGCGTATGAGTTGACGGCTTCGAGGTCCGTCCCATTCGCCCCGGCGATCATCGCCCCGCAACGTGCTGCCGCGCGAATGAGCGCCCCGGTTTTTTGATGGTGAATGGTTTCCAGTTGGTGGCCGTTTACGTCACACGACTCGGCTTCGAGGTCGAGCGCCTGGCCGGCGACCATCCCATCCGGAATTCCCGAAGCGCAAGCGACTTCCGCCACCAGCCGTATGCGGAGTTCAGGCGCGAGGTCCTTATCTTCCGCGATCGTTTGAAATGCGAGCGCCTGCAACGCATCACCGGAAAGGATAGCGGTCGCTTCGTCGAATTTCACGTGACAAGTCGCGCGGCCGCGGCGCAAATCATCATCGTCCATAGACGGCAGATCATCGTGAATCAGTGAGTACGCGTGAATCATCTCGAGCGCGCACGCGGTGCGCAGTAATCGATCAAGAGTCGCGCCAAAGGTTCGGCCCACGGCGATTAAGAGAGCCGGCCGAAACCGTTTACCGCCGGCAAAGACGCTCCAGCGAATTGCGCCATGAACACGTTGCGGTGATTCAGACTCTTTGGGAATTAACCGGTCGAGTTCTGTATCGACAGCCAGGCGACAGGAAGCGAAGAATTCACCAGCATCAGTTTCCGTTGAATTCTTTACCACAGAGGACACAGAGGAATGAAGATTCATCAGACACTGTCTTTGCCGGGGCTGTCATCCGCACCGTTTTCAGGTTCGAATGGACGTGCAGCCGCCCGGCCCTGATTGTCGCGCATGAGAATCTCGATGCGGCGCTCCGCTTGATTCAAACGATCCTGACATTCGCGCGACAGTTTTACGCCGTGCTCGAACAGTTCCAGGCTTCGCTCCAGCGGCAACTCGCCCTGCTCAAGCTCGCGCACGATGCGTTCGAGTTCTTCCAGCGACGATTCAAAGGTTTTTGGTTTAGCGGTACTCATAAAATGCCGGCGAACCTGCGGGCCACTGCCGCGCCTCAATCGGGACTTTCCTCGCGCCAATCGCACAGTTGGCAACTTTTGCTGCGCTCTCGCTACGGCTGAAGGTTCTTTAAATTATTCAGTTGGCGCTGAAGCTCATCCTGAACATGCGAGCCGCTCGTCGGCAAATTTCCAATCATTGCCTCGGCCACCATTTTCGCGAGCTTGTCATCCTGAACTGCGACGACCCGCCACCGGTCGCCACTCTCTAACATTGTAAGCTGAATCTGTTCATCTTTCAGATTTGCGGTGACGTGCGCGGTGTTGCTTTCCTGTCGGATGTCGGCGAATCGAGGTACTGCCAGCGCGATAATCACAAATGGTTTTTCGGCCGCGGCGTTAGTCAGTTCCTGCACGTGCTTAATCAATTGGTCGTGCAGGGTATCTTTAACTTTTGTGGATAGAGGTACCTTGGCCGGATCTATTTGCGAGGCCCATACTGCGGAAGCCGGGACGCGCGCCCGAATCTGCGAAATAAAGTCAGCCGAAATTTTGTCGCTGTCCAGTATTTTATCGACAGCTTGTTTATCGTTCCGCTGGGTAGCGTCCACGAGTAAAGCCAGAGTATAAGCCGGGCCGTTTTGATAGTGTCGCCACCAAAAGTAGCCGCCGGCGCCGAGCCCGCAGACAATCAGGAGAAGGATGACCGCAACCACAAGCAGAAGGCGACCGATTTGCCCCCCCGGCCGGCGGCCGCGCCGCCTACCCGCTTCCTTATTATCAAAATCAATAACTATACGATTGCGTTTTGTCTCACTCATTCTTGATTCCTTCAACGCGGCAATCCAACTCGCCTTTCCACAAGCGCAGGCGCAATTCGTTACCGGCAGACATGGCCGTCGCTTCCCGGATCACGCGGCCGCTCTCATCATGAGCGATTGCATACCCGCGCTCAAGCACCCTCAGCGGGGACATCGCGTCGAGCGAGGACGCACTCAAAGCGAGGTGCCGTTTAGCATTCTCGATTCGCGCCGTTATTGCCGCCTCATGCCCTTTTTTCAGCGATCCAAATCGCGAGCGCGCGGCCGCAAGAACCGATCGAAGCTGCATCGGCGAAACCCCGCGGTTCGCCTCGGCCCAACGATGATGAGCGACTCGCAAACCTTCGCGCAATGCGGCCTGCAAACGATATTCGGCGGCGCCGGCGGTCGTCAATGCGTCACGCACGCGTCCGTTGACGGCATCAAATGCGTTTGAGAGCGCCAACTCCTGCACTTCGTTCCGGGCCCCGGCGATGCGATATTGAATGGAACGCGCGAGGGTTGCCGTTAATGAGCCAAGCCGCGCGCACAATTCGCTTTCATGCGCGGCCACCATCTCAGCCGCAGCGGACGGCGTCGGCGCCCTCATATCAGCTACAAAATCCGCGATCGTGAAATCTGTTTCGTGACCGACTGCCGAAATTACCGGAATCACCGAATTGCGAATGGCGCGCGCGACCGCCTCTTCATTGAAGGCCCAGAGATCTTCAATCGATCCGCCGCCGCGGCCGACAATAATCACATCGACCGCGCCGTCCGAACCTTCGTCACGGAGAGCGCGCTGATGATGCTCATTAAGCAAGCGAATCGCGCGAACAATTTCATGCGAGGCGCCTTCCCCCTGTACCCTGGCCCGGGCAATTAATATATGAACCGAGCGCGTGCGGCGTTTGATGACATGCAGGATGTCGCGAACCGCCGCGCCGTCGGTGGAAGTCACAACCCCGACACGTTTGGGAAAGATCGGAATCGCCCGCTTCAACTCTGCGGCGAATAAACCCTCGCCTTGCAGACGCGCTTTGGTTTGTTCAAAGGCGAGTTGTAGTGCTCCCGCGCCGACCGGCTCAATTGATTCGACGATGAGTTGGTATTCGCCTTTTGCCTCGTAGAGGCTTAAACGGCCGCGGGCACGGACCTGCAGCCCATCTTCAACTCGAAAACGAATTCGCTGATTACTGCTGCGATAACAAGCTGAGCGCAATTGCGCGAACTCGTCCTTAAGGGTGAAGTACCAATGACCGGAATTGTGAGCCCGAAAGTTTGAAATTTCACCCTCGACCCAAACCGACGCGAACCGCTTTTCCAGCGCCCCACGAATCTGCATCGTCAATTCCGACACACTGATCGGACGGCGTTCAGTTTCATCAAAGAGCGATGCCAGAAGTGGTTGCGACATCAGGGTTGAGTGCTGACGGTTTTTTGATAGAAGAGCTGTACGTCTTTCAAAGATGGACTGACGATCCCGATGCGCAACTTGCGCGAAGGTTTTGCATTAGTGCTTGCATAGCTTACAACGTATTGGTTTCGTAAGGCTTCTCTGATCTGAGCGAAGACACGCGTCAGATCACCTACGAGCTTCGGAAAGAAGGCTTGTCCGCCCGTCGATTCAGACACTCTACGCAAAGCTTCTTTGTTAACACCATAACTTTTGGGATCTCCTATACCAACCGCATAAATAACGACATCGTTTCTGACGGCGGCTTCGATGGCTTCTGACATTTTAGCCTTACTATGTGTGTCTTCTCCATCAGTCAACAGAATTATCGCCTTGCGAGTGTCAAACTTTGATGGAGGCCAAACCCTCCCACACGCTCCCAGGATTGCATCCCAGATAGCCGTCGCTCCCGGAAGCGGAGTACCTTTCGATGCCGGGGGGAGCGGACCAAAAACGATACCACCGCGCGCGTAGCCCGGTGGGACTATAACCCTGGCGCGATCAACTGCGGTCTGCAGCTTTGGTAAATCGTCAGTAAGATTTTGCTCGACCGCAAGCGAGTCGGTGAATGTCACCACCGCGGCCTGATCACGGCCGGGGGTAATTGTGGAAGTTAGAAAAAATTTGGCGGCAAATTGTTGGCCGCCGAGGGTTGTTTCCTGGGACCAGCTCGTATCAATGAGCATTGCGAGCGAAAGACTTTGCTGCGTGATGCGATTGAAACCAGTGATGGATTGCGCGACCCCGTCTTCGACTATGCGAACATCCTCTGCCTTGAGCGTATCAACCTGTTTCCCATTATTGTCGACGGCGCTGAGACGTATCTTCACTTCACGCCCGTTCGCGGTCGTTGGATTTCGTTGCGCACTCACCGCCGTCACAAAGAGAGATAACGCCACGGCTGGGAAAATGGCGATTGAAAGTGTCTTGCTCGTTTGCATCACAGAACAATAGGCGCCGACCGCTAAACAACCAGCGCCCTATCTCAATTATCAACAAACTTTTGTTCAGCCGAAAATCCAGGCGCCAGGAGATTCAACATTCGCGCGGGATTTTTGATCTGCTGCTTAATCATCCATTCTTCCGTCTGCGCGACGAGTTGACGCCCGCGCTCACCCCCGAGCATTTCTCCTAAACGACGGCGTGCGGCCACTGCATACAACCGCATGTCCGCAGCCTCGAAATCCTCAAGCGCTTTTTCAGTCAGAGACAACGCCCGCGCAGCGTCGCCTCGTTGTCTTGCGACTCCGGCGCGAATCAAAGTCGCGAGTGGGTTGGCATAAGCCATCTTTTCTCGTTCAATTTGTCCCGCCAGCTTCTCAGCCAGCCGCAAACGGGGCCGGCGCTGATCTCCCAGAGCGCTGGCCAGCGCTAATCGGGCGCGCAGTTGCATCGAGTCGATCCGCAATCCCTGAATGCGCAGCAGCATCGACTTTTCCAGGGGCCTTACCTGCGACTCGATATGTTTCCAAGCCACTTCATAATCGCCGGTGTAAAGCTCGATCTGCGCCAGTGCCACCAGGGAGCTGTAATGCTGCAAATGAAAGCCCTTGCGGGGCCAGGTGGACATCGCCGCGATAACTTCATCGCGCGCGCGATCCGGATCGTCGCCCGCTAACCAGATCGCGTTCAAGCGTGTGCGCAAGTCCGTTGCGGCAAAAAGATTTCCCTGGTCCAGGGCGGCAGAAAGCAGTTGCGGCACGCGCCGGGACACCTCGACCATCTCACCGAGGTACAAAAGCGAAGTCAGCATGAATCGGTTTGCGATCGTTAATTCCCAGGTTACTCCGGTGCATTGATCGCGCAGAAGCTCCGCCGCTCGTTCGCAGTAGTCGGCGGCGTTTTTCCACTCGCCCATTAGATACGAACTCAATCCGCGCGCCCAGATTGCCAATCCCTTTGCGTGCGGATTACCGGCGCGGGCGGAAAGCGTCTCGGTCTTCTCAATTAGTTCTGCAACTCGCTTTCTGGCACCGCCGCCGCCCCGCGCGGCGGCCTGACTGACTTCAAAGGCCATGGCGCGCGCGATACGCGATATTTCTCCGGCGCGCAAGGCCAGCAAGAGATGCAAACTCTGGAAGTCGGCGCCGCGGATCAGATCAACTACGCCAAGGCCCGCCGCTACGGACCAACAAATATCAATGCGCAGAAGATCAGATTCGGAAATCATTTCCGCCGGCCGTTCGTTGAAATCGAGGCCGCGCAGCTTTATCAACAGGCGGCGCAATAAGAGCGAGAGGAGGGCGCGCTTCGGACCTTTGGCGAGACGAAACCCCACGGTTTCCATGACCACCCGAAACACTTCCAATCCTTCTTCGATGTGTCCGCCCATTAATAGCTGCGCCCCCGCTCGTTGTCGCAACTCAAGCGCGCGGCGGGCGGAAGTCGTTTTCGCCGTTTCGAGAAATTCTCTTGCCGCCTCAGCCGGCCGGCCGGCGTTCGCGAGCGCGTCGCCGAGGCCTATTTTCAATTCGCCCAGATTCGGGGCATCCGGTTTCAATTCAATCGCGCGACGGAAATAGAGCGCTGCGCGATCGAATGCCAGCGCGCTCGCTGCTTTTCGCGCGGCTGCTTCGGCATGCACGGCGGCGCGGTCAGTGTCGCCGGCGCCCAAATAGTCTTCATACAAACTCTCAGGGTCATCGAGTCCGCGGGCTTCGATCGTTTGGGCCAGCCGGCGATGAATATGGCGGCGCTCGCTGTCATTAAGTAAAGAGCCAATCGCCTCGCCGATGCGATCGTTATATACCTCGACGCCGTACTGCGTGCCCCCGCTGCGAATGAACTGCGCGGCGCGCAACGGCGTTAGAAACTGAAGCGGATCGCCCGACACCCCGGCAGCGTTAAGCGCGACGGCTTCGTCAACCGGACGGCGCGCGACGGCCAGCACATTCAACAACTCGCGCGCTCCGGCAGGCAACTGCCTCATGCGTTCTTCCAGCATAGTCGGCAGTGAGACTCCCGTTGTGGCTGCCCGTTCATTCATCATTCCATAATGCGTTAATTGCTCCAGCAGAAACGGACTCCCTGCCGCTTCATGTGCGATCGAGTGAATCAGCGGCTCGTCGGAAACATTCGCCGCGGCGAAAAGCGAGCGCGTCAATTCTCTCGCTTCGCCGCCGGCAAGTGGCCCAATGAACAACTCGCGGCAATTTTCGGTGCCGGCTTGCAGGAGAAGTTGTTTGAGAAAGGATTTTTCGTCTATCTCTTCGCTGCGAAAACTGGCGACCAGCAGGAGTGGTGGCGCGTCCGGTGGCCGCAGCAATTCTTCGAGCAGAAAAATGCTGTCGGCATCGGCCCACTGTAGATCATCGATATAGATGACCAGCGGTTTGCGGCTGGCAATGTTTGCCAACAACTCGCGCAGCGCCCCAAAGGCCTGACGCCGCAGGGTAAACAAATCAATCGTCTCAGGTTGGCCTGAGCGGGCTTCGAAGATTGCGTCGACCTGAAGCATGACGGGAAAAACTCGGGCGAGCGCGGCCCGGTTGCGGGGCATTAAGCTTTCGGCTTTCGCACGTCGCAACGAAGCCAGATGCTTGCTCAAATTGTCGACCACGCCATCGAGCGCCTTATACGGAACGGATTCTCGTTCATAACAGCGACCTTGCAGGATAATCGCGTTGCGGGTTTTTTCTTTGAGTTGTTCCAGGAAAATGCGCACCAGCGTCGATTTGCCCATTCCGGAATTGCCGTGGACGTAAACCACGACCGTCTGGCCCTCGTGGGTCGCCCGAAACGCATCGTGCAATTCCGCGATCTGCCTTTCGCGGCCAATAAACGAACCGGCGCCTATCGAAGGCAGCGCGGCTGCAGGGGAACGTTGAACGCCCAACCCTCGCATGATTTCGCGGCCCGCCGGTCTGGTATCCGGGTTACGCCGCAACAACTTCATGCAAAAATCGTTCAGGTCCGGTGGGACCTGCGGATTGATTTCTCGCGGTTGAATTGGATCTCGGGTTTGCTTGCGCAACATCACCTCGAAGAATTTTCCGCGGAA
This sequence comes from Pyrinomonadaceae bacterium, assembly GCA_046262835.1. Classification (GTDB taxonomy): domain Bacteria; phylum Acidobacteriota; class Blastocatellia; order Pyrinomonadales; family Pyrinomonadaceae; genus UBA11740. Next base: position 61,089 of record JBHELZ010000017.1, on the reverse strand, counting down.
CGGAAGGCGGCCCGTCAGCGCCTGATACAAGATCACGCCAACGCTGTACCAATCGCTGGCTTTCGAGATTGCCGTTTGCGCCCCCTGCTCCGGCGACATGTAGTCAGGAGTTCCCGCGAGCAGGGTTTCATGCGTTTCGGGGTTAATGTCTTCCACCAAACCGAAATCGAGAATGACGACGCGTCCTTCTTCAGTCACGAGCACATTCGACGGCTTGATGTCGCGATGCAGCTTGCCCATTTCATGCAGGCGATTTACTCCTTCGCCAAGCTGGCGCAGAGCAGCCCGCAGGCGCGGCTCATCCAGCAGATAATTTGCGGCCGCCAATTCCTCTTCTGTTTCCCGCAGTTGCTGCTTTTCAGCGAATGAAAAGCTCGAACTGTCAAAAATCTCGGTGTCGGCTTCAGATGCGGCAGAGTTGATTGAGGGTGCGTGCGGTACGGGTAAAGTATTATCGCCGTCAGTGGTGGGTGAGCCGATCGTGTCCGGCCGCACATAATTAATAAACGTGACGCCTTTTACCAGTTCCATGGTAAAGAACCAGTCGTCGCCGTCAGACATCAATTCATACAGAGTTACAAGATTCGGATGCGAAACATCGGCGAGCGTGCGAAACTCTCTTTTGAAACGATAGATGTGCGCAGCTTCGGCCCGGGTCAACGTCTTGAGGGCCACGACTTTGTCCATCTTGCGGTCGTGCGCTTCATAAACGACGCCCATGCCGCCTGTACCGAGACGGCGGAGCAAGGTGAAGCGCTCAGTACCGACAAATTCTCTGGCGGGTTTTACCACGTGGGGTCGACCTCAACGCTGGAGCGACGACGCGAACCTTATTGACAGATGCGCAATTGTGCCTTACATGAATTGCGCAATCAAATGGCAGAGCTTTCCAGTGCTAAGCGCGCCGGCGCGGAATTGCGCGACCGGGAAACGCGGTTCACTGTCAAATCAGGGAAGGAGTGCGATGGAGTGGCGGGTATTGCTGACAACCTTCGGGATAATTTTTTTGGCTGAGATCGGTGACAAGACTCAAATAGCCGCGATGACTATGGCGGCCGAGAAAAAACGACCCTGGGAAGTTTTTCTTGGAGCTTCATTGGCGCTGATCACGGTTTCGGCTATCGGAGTAATCGTGGGGAGTTTGCTGAGCCAGTATCTGCCGCTTGAATGGATTAAGCGCGTGGCCGGGGCGGCCTTCATTATTATCGGGGTGTTGGTTTTGATCGGAAAGTTTTGAGGCTGCTTACATTTTGTCCGCGCAACCGCAGGAGGCTCAGAGACCGGCCGTCAAGAAGGGTAACTTTATGATGCTCGCGCTTGCTTAGGGCGAGCATCTGACAGAAAAACGCCAATGCCACAGACGCGACACGTTGAACGACACTTCACGGCGGGCGAAGCCGTTCGCGACATCGTGATCGGCATGTCCGATGGATTGACGGTACCGTTCGCGCTCGCGGCGGGATTGACCGGGGCCATTAACAGCGCCGGCATCATCGTCACGGCAGGTTTGGCTGAGATCGCCGCCGGTTCGATTGCAATGGGGCTGGGAGGTTATCTGGCCGCCAAGAGTGACGCTGAACATTACGCAAAGGAACGGGAACGAGAGCAACGCGAAGTGAAAGAGATTCCCGAAGAAGAAATGCGCGAGGTGGCGCAGGTCTTCCATTCTTATGGTCTTACTCCTGACGAAAGCACGCCCATCGTCGAAGCGCTGTCAAAGCATCCCAGGAAGTGGGTTGATTTTATGATGCGCTTTGAGCTTGGTTTAGAGAAACCCGATCCGAAACGGGCCTTTATCAGCGCATTGACCATCGCGCTCTCATACACTGCGGGCGGCCTGATTCCTCTGGCTCCTTACATTGCTGCGGCGTACTTACACCGTCTGAGCATCGCCAGGGCGCTCTTTGTCTCCGTCGCTCTGACGGTGCTCGCCTTGCTGATTTTCGGTTTCATCAAGGGGCGTTTCACCGGTACGCGGCCGCTACGCAGCGCTTTGCAGACCGCGCTAATCGGAAGCGTGGCCGCGGGCGCCGCGTTTCTGATCGCGCGGGCGATTTCGTGAAAGCAAATCAGTCCACAGGCGGAGGTTACTTAACTGGAGAAGCACGCGCATCCTGCGCGTCCTGCGCCGCGGGCCAATAGGCAGGCCGTCTCCGCTTTTTTAACAATGAACCTTCACGTCGGCACCAGCGGCTACAGCTACAAGGAATGGAAGGGCAATTTCTATCCTGAAGATCTGCCGGCCAAAGAGATGCTCGCCTACTACTCGCGTCGTCTGCCTGCCGTGGAAATCAACAACACCTTCTACCGGCTGCCGCAGGCGTCGATGATTGAGAACTGGAAGGCGCAAGTCCCCGAGAACTTTCGCTTTTCCATCAAAGCGACGCAGCGAATCACGCATGTCAAACGATTAAATAACTGCGCGGATGAAACTAAATATCTGTTAGAAACTGCAGCTTTGCTCGAACAGCGTTTGGGTGTCGTTTTGTTTCAACTGCCGCCGAACGCGAAGAAGGATGCTAATCGATTGAAAGCTTTCCTGGAATTGCTTCCCGACAAAACGCGCGCGGCCTTTGAGTTTCGTCATGAATCGTGGCTGGATGAAGAGATTCGCGCTTGCCTGCGCGCCAGAGATTGCGCCCTGGTAGTTTCAGACACGGACGAGAAGCCTTTAACTGAGATCATCAGCACGGCATCGTGGGGTTACCTGCGTCTGCGGCGGATGAATTATGAAGAGACAGATCTCATTGAGTGGATGAAGCGAACGAAGAGTGAAAAATGGAGCGACGCCTTCATCTTCTTCAAACACGAAGACGAAGGCGTCGGCCCCAAACTAGCAGCACAGTTTCTGAAGCTCTCAACGCAGAGCTAGTCAGAACCCGACCGTAAACGGAGCGTGCGAACAAAGTCGCGTCGCACCGAATAGAGTCTGGGCGGACCCTTCCTGACAATCGGGCGTGTGCCACGGTGATTTCTTACCTAATCTTCACGCCCGCGCCGATGCGTACGTTGTCTTGCCGCGTACTATTAAAAAACGTCGGCAGATAATCAACCTGTATCGCGCGAATGTCGATGTGCTCGCCCGCGTGCACATCAAGTCCGCCGCCGAGCGCCAGGGCAAAGGCCGTATCTGCCTTCTTCCTGTTTCCCAGGGCGTCGTCAAAACTGACGCGCATGTGCGTGATGCCGGCCATTCCTTCAACAAAAGGCGTAAGCGTACTGCCGCGCCAGTTATACCGCGGGCCGATCATCAAATCGTATCGCTGAGCCCTCGCCCCAAAGGCGCGGCCGGATCGAACATCGATATAACCCCCGTTGTTATACGTCCCGGTAAAGCTCGTTACGATGCCGATGTGCCGGTTAAGGTTTTGATTGAACTCGGCGTTAAAACCGTTGTAGTTGTCACGACGGTCTGAAAAAGCCACAGAGCGGCCATTGAAGGTTGTGCGGCCGCCTTTATCGAAGGTATCGGCGTTGTTATTCGCTCGCTCGTACGCATAGCCCACGTAAAATTCATAGTGTGAGTAGTCGTTGTTGTTTTGAGCGAATGCCGCAGGCGCGCAAACCAGCGCTACCAGGAACAAGAGAAACAATCTGGTCATTGAGGAAAAGCCTCCTTGTCATTAACCGTTACTGCATAACTTAAGGTTTACGGTTACATTCATACTACGAATGCCCGGAAATTCCCAGATTTTTTGGGCGATTGTTCGTTTGATAGTTATTCAGCAGGCGCAAAGCCCAGTCTGCTCGCGGTGGTCCCTGATGACAGTTGCTCGGAAGGCGGCATGAAGCGATTAACTAAAATCCTGGTAAGCAAACTGATAGTCCTGTGCGTTTGCGCGACCACGTCGGCGCAGGTGACGGACGCGGTCAAGGAAGCGCAGCGACTTACCCGGGTTGCGCAGGTCGCCGAACAGCAAAACCGCTATGACGACGCGATTAAGGCGTATGAAACGATCGCAGTCATTGCCAGAAGTTCCCCGCCAACCGCGTCGGCCGCGCTCTTGAGCGCCGGCAACATCTATATGGGGACCGGAAAATTCGACAAGGCGGCCGCTTCGTTTCGGCGAGCCATCTCGCTCGACGCAAACTCAGCCGAAGCGCAGAACAAGCTGGGTGAGGCCCTGGGTGAATTGAAGCAATATCAGTTGGCCCTAAGGTCTTTTCAGCAGGCGGTTTCGCTTGACGGCTCGTTTGTAAAGGCCCGATACAACATGGGGGTAACCTACGATCGTTTGGGGCAGATGAAGTATGCGGAATTTGTCTATCGGATTCTGATTCGTGACCATCCCGATTTTCCGCTCGCGTATGACAGCCTGGCCGTAGCACTCTCAAAGTCGGGGCGGGCCCGCGAAGCAATTCCGTTTCATCAGCGGGCCATCAGTCTTAGTTCCAAAGATCCTTCCTTTTATTTCAACTCCGCGATTAGTTATCTGATGCTGGGTGATGTGAAGAACGCGCAGGAACAGAAAGAACGGCTTCAGGCGATCGATCCGGTAATGGCGGAACACCTGGCGGTGATGATCGCCAAACGCCAGAGATAATTTTATGCGGAAACCCAACCGTCAGGAAGGGTGCTAATGCCGTTTAGCACAAATACTTAACACCCCCGCCCGAACTGTCGGGTTCCCGCCAATCCTCCTTAGAAATTTCCCTGACAACCTTCGTGACTGCAGTCGCAATCGAGTTCGATTGTGTCACCAGTACCTTCGCACGACGCGCTGCAATATTTCCCGCCTTCTTGCGGCGGGCATGAGCACGGTGGGTTCTTGCATTTTTTTTCGTCAGCCATTTTTTGATCTCCTAAGACTTATATTAAAAATTGCCTGATTTAGGGGCGGGGGCGAAGCTTAACACAATCATGTCTGTGATTGGTAAGGGGGTTTGGTGAAACTCGCACCTCACCGATAATATCAGGGTACCAATCTTCAGTTGAGAATGTCAGGGAGGACCAGAGTGGACTCGCAAACTGCCGCGGCAGGGGAAATTCCGCCGCCGATTCAAATGCTTAACCTAATGTCGGGCTTTTGGGTTTCGCGCTGTCTTTATATTCTCGCGAAACTCGGTATTGCCGATTTGATGAAACACCAAAGCAAGACCGTCGAAGAATTGGCCGCCGCTACGCAAACGCATGCCCCTTCGCTGTTTCGCGTCCTGCGCGCGCTCGCCGCGGTCGGGGTTATCACTCAGGAGGATCAGAACCGATTTGGTGGGACGCCTTTGTCCGATACGTTGCGATCGGACATTCGCGGATCGCTGCGCGCGTTCGCTATGACTGAGCTGGGCGAAGAACATTACCCGGCGTGGGGCGAACTGCTTCACAGCGTTCGCACAGGCGAAGTTGCTTTCGACAAAGCATTCGGCCAACCGGTCTGGGAATTCTTCGCGGAAAATCCCGACAACGCCAGAATCTTTAACGACGCGATGAGCGGCCTCACCGCGCAAGCAAATGCAGCCCTGCACGCGGCTTATGATTTTGGCGGTATCACGAAAATTATGGATGTGGGCGGCGGACACGGCGAATTGATTACTTCGATTCTGCAAAAGAATGCGGACATGCGCGGCATCCTCTTTGATTCGCCACGAGTCATCGAAGGGGCGAAGGCCAAAGTCGAGAACTCGGGCATTGCGGACCGGTGCGAGTTGGTTGGCGGGGACTTCTTTCAAACGCTCCCGTCCGGCGCGGACGCGATTATCTTGAAATGGATTATTCACGATTGGAACGATGAGCAGTCCGTCGCGATTCTAAAAAACTGCCGTCGCGCGCTGCCTGACAACCGCAAATTGATCCTCGTGGAAGCCGTAGTTCCGCCCACCGGCGAACCGCACTTCAGCAAGTTCATGGATCTGAACATGCTGGTAATGACGGGCGGACGCGAACGAACAGAATCAGAGTTTCGCAGGCTTTACGAAAATTCAGGATTCAAACTAACGCGTATCGTGCCGACGGAATCTCCATTCAGCGTGATTGAAGGCACCAGGGGTTAGCAAATTTTGAGCTGCCGGGGCCAGATATGACCTGGCCCGGCAGACTCGGCGAGATGGTCTGAATAAAGGTTAAATTGTGTCTTGGCCCGTCTAAGCTTGTGTCAATAAGTTACGGGCGACCTGCAATGCCTCGTCGATTCCGGTGACTTTCCTGCCGCCACCCTGGGCCATATCGGGTTTGCCGCCGCCACGACCCTCGACCGCCTCGCACGCTTTGCGCATGAGGGCGTTCATGTCCGCGCGCGCGTCCGGCGAACGCGCGAAGACCAAACGCGCCGCCTCACCGTCGCGGGAACCCAGCAAAGCAATTACGTTCGGGTGTGCAATCAGCGCCAGGGCGAGCCGCTTTAATGCGTCGGCATCACGATCTTCGAAGACCCGCGCGACGACCAGCGGATGGCGGTTGTTCGCCGCCAGTAAACCCGAAGACTCGAGAATGTCTTCCGCCTCGATTCGGCAGGCGATCTGATCGAGTTCGCGCACGCGCCGGGCGAGCTTCTTGTTCTCTTCGATCAATCGCGTCATCAGCGCGGGCGAGTCGTCTCGGGCCGCGCTGAACGCTGTAGCCACTTCAGCAGCCGTGCGATTTGCCTTGCGATAATCATTAAGGACGCGCACACCGGCCATAAATTGAATGCGGGCCAAGCCTTTCGCGCGCTCCCAACTTCGGACAGCGATAATGCCTACCTCTCCGGTTGATCGGGCGTGTGTGCCACCGCATGGCGTCATATCAAAGCCATCGATTTCGATCACCCGCAGCTGCCCCTCGCGCGCGGGTTCTTTGCGCAGGGGGAGCGCCGAAGCTTCCTGTGCACTAACGTTATGAATAGTAATGAGGCGGTTTTGCCAGATGGTTTGATTGGCAAGATCGACGGCCCGTTCAATCCCTTCACTGGTTGAATCGTCAAGCGCGACATCGATCTCGCATTCATGCTCGAGCATGCGAAAACTGCGCGTCGGCGCCTCGAACAACTTTACCAAGGCCGCGGAAAGAATGTGTTGGCCGGTGTGCTGTTGCATGTGATCCAACCGTCGCCGCGAATCGATCCGTCCATGGACCATTTCGCCGGCCTTGGGTGGCGGGCCCTGAACGATGTGAAGAACACCGGCAGCTTCCATATCAATGCAATCAACTACCTGCGCGCTGCCAAGCGTGCCCGTGTCGTGCGGCTGTCCGCCCCCCGTCGGATAGAAAGCAGTGCGATCGAGCCGGACAGCCATCTGGCCGTCGTCTCGTTCGGTTAGATCCATTACCCGCGCATCAAATTCCAGCAGATGCGAATCGTGATAATAGAGTCGTTCAGTTGCGCTCATTCGTGGCGCGATGTTATCAAAACGAGAGGGCATTATCTAAAACCGATTGCCGGGAACGAACATGAAGACATTCCATCTTTTTCTTAAGAGCACTTTAATCGCGTGCTTGCTGTTGATTGCGTTTTCAAACGTCGCGGTTGGGCAAGACGGCGCAATAGGTATCCGTTACCACCTCGCGATGTCGAACCCGAATTCCCATTTGTTTGAAGTCAGTATTGAAGTCCAGAAGCCACCGGACGTTCTACTCGACACGCTCGATTTTCAAATGCCCAAGTGGTCGCCCGGCCGTTATGCAGTCTTCGATTTTGCGAAGAATGTGCAGGAAGTAAGAACGCACGCCGAATGCCCGCCCGGATTGGACTGTAAGCTTCCTGCTCCACCGCTCATGCGATTGGACGATCAGACATGGCGCGTGGATATTACGTCGTTTAAATCCAAAGGCTTGAATGTGTCCGGGCCGCTTAGCGTTTTCCTCGATTATAAAGTTTTCGGCAACGATTTGTCCGGTACTTTTTCGCAGCTCGATTCACATCATGCAAACATCAATGGCGGCTGCATTTTTATGTACGTCGTCGGCCACAAGCAGGATTCCGTCAGTCTTTCAATCAATCCGCCAAAAGACTGGCGGATTGTCAACGGCCGCAGCGAAAAGAAAGATCAGGGTGAATTCCAGTTTCCGAACTGGGACATGATGATCGACACGTCGACGGAAATTGCTCCGGATTGGACCGAAGACAATTTCACGGTCGATGGGAAGATTTATCACGTTGTCGTCCATTCAATGGGAGGTGAAGGGGGTAAACGGCCGGCGCTGGTGAGCGATATTGAAAAGATTGTGCGCGCCGAGACAGGGATGTGGGGCCCTCCCGACTTCGACTCTTACACGTTTTTGCTTCACTTTGCCGGGGACGGCCACTCGAGTGATGGTATGGAGCACTTGACCTCGACCGAAATCATTCTGCCGGGCGCGCTCGCCGATGCCGATACGTACGGAGAAACGCTGGATGCCGTTGCGCATGAATTCTTTCACGTGTGGAACGTTAAGCGTCTGCGCCCGGTTGAGCTCGGGCCGTGGGATTTTACCCGCCCAGTGAACACGCGCGCGCTGTGGATTGCGGAAGGCATCACGAACTATTACGGACATCTAATGCAGCGCCGGGCCGGCTTATGGGACGACAAGAAGTTCCTGCAGGCTCTTACCGAACAAATCACCGAGGTCGAGAACGCACCCGGCGCCCGCCTGATGAGCGCCGAAGAGTCTTCGTTATCCGCTCCGTTCATCGATGACGCGCCACACGCGCAACAGACAAATCTCGCCAACTCGTCGGTCAGTTACTATTCGAAAGGCGAATCGCTGGGCATCGTCCTCGATCTGCTGATCCGCGGAAGAACCTCGGGTAAATTGTCACTCGATGAGGTGATGCGTCGCATGTACGACGAATTTTATCTGAAGAGTCCTAACGCCACTTATTACTTGCGCGGGCGCGGTTATCAGAATCAGGATTTCGAGCGGATGGTTTCGCAAGTCGCGGCCACCGACATGAGTGACTTCTTCAAACGTTATGTCCAGGGGGTCGAGCCGCCGCCTTACGAGCAGGCATTTGCGCAGGTGGGATTGCGCTTCATTCGTGAACCGCGTGCGCCGGTAGCCATCGGCATCACGGGTGACGAGAGCGAGAAGGTGAATTTTAAGGTCGCCAGCGTGCGTTCAGATTCGCCTGCGGCGCAAGCGGGTCTTCAAGTGGGCGACGTGATCAAGACCTTTGACGGAAGAAGACTGACGCCAGATAACTTTCTTACTACTATTGGTCGCTACAGACCGGGTAACCACGTGGAACTAATCATCCATCGAGATCGACGCTCCATGCAGATAATGCTGACGCTCGGCTCGCCTCAGATTTTCGATTATCGGATTGAAGAGGAAGCGAATGCGAGCCAGCAGGCAAAGGCGTTGAGAGTCGCTTGGGTGAACGGGAAGTAGAATCAACACTTCCTCTGTGATCCGGCAATTACTCGCGGCCTTACGGTTCTGAAGAGGCCTCGAATCTATCGAAAACCATTTAACCTATTGTGACAACAGTGTTTCGTAAGGGCCGGTAGGCTCGACGGGTCGGGTACTCGGTCAGTTCTTGCTTATTCCGCTTCCCATCGCCACGATCGTGTCAAACTCTTCTTTTGTCACGGGCATAACCGAAAGTTGCGACTGCCGGACGAGCGCTAAATTCGCAAGTTTAGCCGTGTTGCGCATCGCGGCCAGCGGCACGGGTTCTTTCACAGGCTTAACCGGTTTCATGTCGACCGCGACCCACTGCGGATCGTCTGCGGTCGGGTCTGGATAAGCTGCTTTGGCAACCTCAGCAATGCCGACAACGCACTTTCCTGAGCCTGAGTGATAGAACAGCGCCCGATCTCCCGCTTTCATCTGCTTCAAACTGTTGCGCGCTTGGAAATTCCTGACACCTGTCCAGTCGGTGCCGCCATCACGCACGAAATCATCCCAGGAATAGGTTTCGGGCTCTTGCTTCACCAGCCAGAAACCAGTTGCCGGCTTGGTCTTTTTGGTTGTCGGTTTTTTTGCAGCAGGTTTTGTCTTTTTCTTGGCCATTGTTCGTTGCAGCTTCTTGTTTTCAGTCGTTACAATCGGAAGCGTTCCTCGAATTCTAAATGATCGGATTCAAAAACAGTGGACGCAAAACTCACCGCAGGTGACAAGGCTCCCGACTTCGCGGTGCCCGACGCAGATGGCAACCTTGTCCGTTTGAAAGATCTCCGTGGCAAGAAAGTGGTGCTGTATTTTTATCCCAAAGACGACACGCCCGGATGCACAAAGGAAGCTTGTTCGTTTCGCGATTCATTCGCAAAGTTCAAGCGGCGGGGCATCGAAGTGTTCGGCGTTTCACTGGATAGCGAAAAATCTCATCAAAAGTTCGTTAAGAAATACGACTTGCCGTTTCGGCTGCTGGCGGATACTGATCGCCGGCTATCGGACGCTTACGGCACCTATGGCGAAAAGAAGTTCATGGGTCGAACGTACATGGGCAATCATCGCATGACATTTCTGATTGACGAAAAGGGAAAGATTAAGAAGATTTTCGGCAAGGTTAAACCTGAGGATCACGCCGAAGAGGTTCTTGCGGCTTTCAATGAATAGAGCGCGTGCGGCTTGTTTCGACCACGCTGTCAGCCGCCAGCCCGTTTTTTAGGCGCTCTTGGCCTTTGCGGCGGCCTTCGTCGTTCGCTTCCTGCCTTTGGCCAAAGGCTTTCGACCCGGCATCAAGACCCCCACCGAACTAAACGAGGGATTAAGGCTGCGTTTTCGTTTAGCCCCGCCGGTTTGTGCGGAGGCCAGCAACTCGATCTCTTCGTTAACGAAATACATGCGTTGGTGGCGGACGATTTGAGTGCGGATTTCGCGCGTCCAGAGCAAAAGATTAGCCAGCGCGTCACAAACTTCATCCTTGGGAAGCTTCGTAACCTGAGCGATCTCTTTCTGGGTGTGCGCTCCGCAGCGAATCGCTTCCCGAACGCGGTCGGCCGGCGATAGTTTGCGCAGCATCCGGGCGATTCGACGCGAAGAAAGGGTCGTTTTATTGTCCAGGCTTAGTCGCGAACTATCAGCAGTCGTCGTGCTGCCGTGTTTGACCCTGGCTTTTTTGTATTCGCGCAAAGCCTGGCGGCTTAACGAGATTTTCTGGCGGATGCAGCGTTTGCAGTAAAGATTCAAACCATCTTTGCGGGCGCGGCATAGGCCGAATTCAGAGAGAGGCAGGGACTCCTCGCATCGCGGACATCTCTTTAATTCGATCTCGCTTACTTCTGCCAGTAGCGTCACGTTCGTCTCCCAAACCAAAAATGAAAAATATGAATTCTGACAACAAAAAACCTGCGCGGCACAAACCCAAAGCCGCTAATTCCCCGGATCGCTCAAACCCTATATGACTGGTGTTGGCGCTTGCGTTCCGCGATTGTGTCGGAACAATGCGCCCTCGATTGTCGCCAGTTATTTCTGAGTGGCAACGCCCTGAGTGGCAACGCCCGTGGAGCAGCCAGTGGAGTCGAGGTGATCGTTGGAATTGCTGACGATACTTGCGAGGGAGAATGATTGCATTGGTGCTCAACTAATATTTTCGTCAACACGTCGCTCGCTTACTCTCAACAACAAGGGATCGGCATTATATTTATCGAGAAGTTTTTTGCAACCTGTTTCGTCGCGCGTGCTGGTCCAATTACGATTGGAGAATCATTTTGATCGCCAGAGTTGCGTGACAAGAAAACTTTTCTTTCGCAACACCTGTCAAGAGAGACGATTACGTGCACTGAGATCAATGATAGCAACTTGCGATAGAGATCGGTTGCGCGCGCAATGCGATCGGGTTGTATTGAAAGATTGATCAATAAATATGCGCACTTAAAAATTTTCCATAAAGCGTTCGCCTAAAGTTTGGCGCTAAACCTGATAGGACCACGACCATGGGCCAACTATTAGTTGATTGCTTTTTGGAACCCTGGGGCTCGCGAAGCCGCTGCTCAGTCGTAGCGTTAAGGTTTGGTAAATCCTGTTGCCGGAAATGAACCGTCCCGTCATCAATTCATACCCGCGTCACGGTCCCGAATTTCTGAAAGCTGAATTAGGGCTGCGGACGCGCGCTGTCGACGCGCGCGCGTGGAATCAACGATCAAATCAAATTTCGCTCGTCTGCTGTGAATGGCGCAGCCCTGTGCACATCCTTGAAAGTGCCGCCGGCAGAACGGTTTAGAAGTCGCAGAAGAGTTTTATCCACAGGTTTTCAACAGATTCTGTGGAAAAGGTGACGGCTGCTTTTGCGGCAGTATTAGCGAAACTTCAGTGGCCCACGATCCTTTAATCGATAGACAAATTTCAGACCTGACCAGACCTCGTCGATCGCGCAAACCTTCACATCAACCATGCCGGCGGCCAAGCCAATATCGCGCACTACATTTTCCGTGAGGTCAGATTGCACGCCCGACGTTTTCTTTGGCCACGATACCCAAAGCACTCCGCTCAGTTTTATTTTCCGCGAGTATTGCGCAAATGCATTTATCAGGGTCTTCTGACTTTTCACAAAGACCAGGATGAAATCCAGGGCTCTGCCTCTCGAGACTGGTCGAACATTGTTGACCACTGGTAGATCGAGTTGCTTTACGAAATTCTCAGGCGCGTTAACAAATGCAACGTCTAAGCCTGCCTTTATTCCCAATTTTCTAACCAGTGGTGTTTCTGAATAACCAGCCATATCAATCAATGTGATTCAAGTATCATTCGCTAATCTCTAATTCACCAAAATGGATGCCGCGTTTTTCACGACCCGCAGCGACTGCAACAATGGCTCCGGCGAAGACAGTCACAGCCGTTAATGACATCGCTGCGGCATAACTCATCTTTTCGGCGAACAATGCTTCGATATAAGCGACTGAGCCGGCGAGCAGGACGCCGCATTGATAAGCAAAGCCGGGAAGAAATCCCCGCACTGAGTCAGGCGACAGCTCTGACAAATGAGCCGGAATGACCCCCCACGCCCCTTGCACCATGAACTGGAGCAGAAACGCGCCCAAAACCAGCAGGGCGAGCGACGGCGCGAAAGCCCATAGCGGCACGACCGCAATTGCGCATATCAACGCCACGATCATCGAGCGGCGGCGTCCCCATCGATCAGAGATGTAGCCGAAGACGATCCCGCCCATAATTGCGCCAACCATAGAAAGGGCGGTAATAAGAATTCTTTCGCGCGGGCTGAATCCCCAATGACGTTCGAGAAAGGTCGGATACATATCCTGGGTCCCGTGCGAAACGAAATTCATCATCATCAGCAATATCGTTAGATAGATGAACAACTTCCAGTGCGAGGCTATGCTGCGGCCGAGTTGTCCCCACGACTCATGTTTCGTTTTCTTCCAGACTTCCGATTCTTTTACTTTGAATCGCACGAATAGGGCCAGGAGCGCCGGCAAACCGCCGATAAAGAAGAGCGGCCGCCAGCCCCAACGCGGAAAAATGAAAAAGTAAGAGACGGCAGCCAGTAGGTATCCCGTCGCATAGCCCTCTTGCAGCAGACCGGACAAAACCCCGCGCAATTTCGGGGGCACCTTTTCCATAGCGAGCGAAGCGCCGACGCCCCATTCGCCGCCCATCCCGATGCCGAACAGTGCGCGCAACACCATGAAGGTCGCATAATTCGGTGCCAGACCCGAAAGCACTTCAACGACCGAGTAAAAGATCAGGTCGAGCATCAAGGGCAGCCGCCGGCCATATCGGTCCGCCAATAAACCAAAAATGAATGCGCCCACTGGTCGAAAACCGAGGGTGAGAGCGATTGACAAGGCGATTTCCTTGTCCGTGCGGTGAAACTCCCTGGCGATCGCCGTCAAGGTCACGACGACGAGAAAGAAATCAAAGGCATCCAGGGTCCACCCCAGGAATCCGGCCAGCAGTGCCGCGCCGTGACCTTGAGAAATATCCTTCGAATCTTTCATTGTGCTGGAAACGCCGCCGATTTCGAAAACGAAAACGCGCCGATACTAAACGCTGGGAGCAATAGGTTCAAGTGAAGTTGGCGTCTATAATCGCGCAACCGAAATAGAGTTGTCATCGTTAATTATCCGTGCTCGATCCAACCAAACGCTTTTCGAACCGGGCCGAGAATTATCTGAAATACCGGCCGCGCTACCCTGCGGCAATAATTCCGCTGCTTGAATCTGAATGCGGCCTGACGCCGGAAACTGTGGTAGCTGACGTGGGTTCCGGGACCGGATTCATGACTGAATTGTTTCTTAAGCACGGAAATCGGGTCTTTGGCATTGAGCCAAACGCCGAAATGCGCTCAGCAGGCGAAAGACTGCTGGCAAAGTATCCAAACTTCTCGAGCCTGAATACGACAGCTGAACGGACCTCGCTTCCGGATAACTCAATTGACCTGGTTATCGCCGGCCAGGCCTTCCATTGGTTCGATCAACGAAAAGCCAAGCTCGAATTTGCACGTATCCTGAGGCCTCGCGGATGGCTGGTGCTGGTTTGGAATGGATTTCGCGTCGAATCGAGCCCGTTGGTCCGCGGTTACCACGAAGTCCTGCTGCGCCATGGCACGGATTACAGCGAGGTTAGCCGCGAGATAGAAGCATGCAATATCGACGGTCTTTTTGCGCCGCTAGCGAGCCGGCGAGCGCGCTTTGACTTTAAACAGGTGTTCGACTTTGAGGGCTTAAAAGGGCGCCTGCTCTCAGCGTCTTATACGCCGCAACAGACAGCTCCAAATTTTGACCAGATGATTGAGGAGCTCCGTGCGGTGTTCGAAGCCAACCAGCGGAACGGGACGGTCGATTTCGATTACGAAACTGTAGTTTATTACGGCCAGTTCAGGAAAACTTGAGGGTTAGGCTTTGGCTGGTTGCGGCACGAATGACAACGCGGTTGAACTTTGAGCTCCTACTGCTTTATTTTGGTTAGTGCTTCATGCTGAGCAAAAGTTCGTTGTCATCTGACCTGACGCGATGTAAACTCTCGCGGCCCAAACAGTCTATGGTCGTTCCAGTCAGCAGGAGTCAACAAAATGATTAAGCCAGCGCTGAGTATCATGTTCTTATTGGCCGCGGCATCAATTGCGGCCGCGCAAACTCTGGCGGCGAGCCCCAGCCCGGCCGCGCAACGCCCGGCGGTGCCGCACACCAGTCTAAAAGTCGGTCAGGCGGCGCCTGACTTCACTTTAGCGAGTACGATCCTAGGCCCTGACGGCAGAGGCGTGCGCTATAAGTTGAGCGACTTTAAGGGCAAGAAAAATGTGGTACTGGCTTTTTATGTCCTGGCCTTCACCGGTGGTTGAACGAAAGAAATGAAGGCGTATCAGGCTGATATCGCCAAATTCGAAGGAACGGACACCCAGGTTTTCGGCATTAGCGTTGACAGTGTTCCTGCCAACAAGGAATTCGGAGCAAAAAACGGCATCACCTTTCCGCTGCTCAGCGATTTTAAACGTACCGTGGTGAAGGACTACGGCATTTTTAACGAAGAGGGCGGCTATGGCAACCGCGCCACGTTTGTGATCGATAAGGACGGCATCATTCAACATATCGACGAAGGCAATGTGGCCATCGATCCGACCAGTGCCAGCGACGCGTGCAATATCCTGACGCACAAGAAGGCGACGCCATAAATTCCCTATTTTGGAGAGATATGAAAAAGCGAACTCTATTTGTGGCGGTAATGCTTATGATCGCAGCGGCCGGGTGTAAGTCCGGCTCTTCACCCACCGCGACCTTCAAGGCTTTCTTTGAAGCTCAGCAGAAGAAGGACATCGCGGGAATGAAAAAGCATCTTTCAAAGACTTCCTTGGCCATTATGGAGAAGTCTGCGAAAGAGCAGGACATGACGATCGATGACGCCATTAAGCAGCAGCTCGAAAACCCCGCAGCCAAAACCGACAAGATACCCGAAACTCGCAACGAGAAGATAGACGGAGACAACGCCACGCTCGAGCTTCGAAACGAAGATACCAAGAAGTGGGACACAATGTATTTCGCGAAAGAAGAGGGCGTTTGGAAGATTGCTCTCGATCGGACGATTGAAGAGATGTTAAGGAAGACCGGGGCGCCCTGAACCCGGCGATTGGGGCCCCGCTGTGGGGGCAGGAATTTCAATCCACAACATAGCGCTTCCGGTGCGCGCGGTTTGTCGATCCCGGACAGCAACTCGCACCTGGTAAATTCCCGCCGGCAACGTCAACCTCTGCGTCCATTTAACATAACGATTTGTTCCGGCCACGGCGGCCTGGGAAACTTCCAGCTTCTGTCTGAAGCTCGAAAAGAGTCCGCGATCATCCAGCGCGATGCCGAGGACGTCGACCAGGGCGTTCTGTTTTTCTCCCGCCTCAAAGTTCAGCATTTCAGAATCCAGTTGCATAAGGACATTGAGCTCCGTGCTTTTGCCGTTTTTTAACACTGTCGCAGAAACGGACGTGAGCAAGTCGCGGCGGGGATAGAGCGAGCCGAGGGCGCTGCGAAGTTCGTCCTCCGGCGTGGCGGTTGATGAAACGCCTGGCTTAACTGTTTCCGCCGGCTTCAAATCAAAGAAGTGCCGCCGCATTCTTACCCGCAGATCCGGTCGATCCTTAATTGAAATTTCGATGCGCGATTTTCCGGCCCGCTGGTTATCAGAATCAGGCTTCCACGCCAAAAGGTAGTAAGAAGAACTTTCCGCTAACGCCTGGGAGAGCGCGTCATCCAGGGCGTTGGAATTCAAATAGGAGCGGCCGCCGGTTTCATGGGCAAGAGTTTCCAGCGGTTCCTGCGGAGCTTTATCTTCAATCAAACTTCGCCATGCAGTCCCTCCACCGTAATCGGGAAAATCGCTTTTGGACACGTCTGCGCCCGGCCCAAAGACATTCGCGCGCGTGCCCAGGGAATAAATCACCGCACCGACCCGGGCGGCTTCGCCGCTGACGCGGCGCATTACCTCCGGGCCGTTGTCCCTCTTGGTATCGACTACAAAACCATCTGAAATGAAGAAGACAACCTTTCGCCCGGCGACCGGTGCTGTCGATCGAATAAAACTTTCGAGCCGCGAAAGCGTTTCGAGTTCAGCAGTCTTCGCCTGTGAATTGATTTGACTCACGCGATTTCTTCACGATGGTGACCGCACCTATCGGGCTCTGCATTTGAAACTCGCGCATGGTCTCGAGGACGAGATAAGTGAACAGACCACGATCGCTGTGATTGGCAACCAGGTTTGCGTCGACTTCGCTGATATGAACATGGCTGGCCACAGCTTCCGAATCGCGTTTGCTCTGGATTCGACTGATGGCCTCGCGCAAAACGGGCTTGTTGCCGGTAAGTTGCTGAAGAAATCCGATCTGTCCGCTGGTCGAAAGAATCGCCACGCGATCTCCAGCGGTCATTTTGTTTTCCACGAACCGCGTAAGGAGCGATCGGGCGCGCGTGAGGCTCTCACCTGTCAGGTGCACATCGTCAACGAAGAAAAAGATCGTCCGGCCGCCAGCCGCCTCGGTGCTCGTACCGGCAGCCGTCATCGTTGAGCTTTCAGGTTTTGCGCTGCGCGCGGCAATCAACTGCTTCTCTTCATTGGCCGTGCCCGTGGTGACTTGATCAAAGAAAAGAAGATGCTGCACCTTGCCATCGACTCGCAATTGAAACTTCTCAGGCGACAGGCCTTCGATGAAGCGGCCGCGTCTATCCACGACACTGATATCGGTTTGCACCAGTTCGGTTTTTACGCGAGCGATGTCGTCGTCGGAGGTGGGCGGCTTGGTTTGAGAAGCTTTTTGCGCCTGCGCGCGCGCACTCGACGCTATCAGGCAGACCGCGAAGAGAATGATCGCCAGGAGAGAGCGGCCGTTGGATTCCTGCATATGTCACCGCCTTTCGGTCACAGCGGGCCATCGCCCGTCAGTGAGGGTGTGCTGATCACTGACTATCTTCGCCGCAGTTTTCCTGCGTCCAACTTCTCAGCGAATACTGGTTCTGAAGGCTGCGGTAGACGACTACGCGGACAAATTCTGGGGTGTCCACAACGTCATCTTGTTTGTGATAGCCAACCTTAAGACAGAGCCGGTAATTGATTGGGGCCAGTGTTTGACTTTCGGCATGCTCGAGCGAAACAAGCTTGTAAGTCAATTCGGTTTTCTCGGACTCAGTTTTAACTGCAAACTCGGCCGCTGCTTCCGCGCCCTCATCGGCTTTATCAATCTCGCGATAACCCCCGGTTCGCCGGGCCGAAACGATGACCCAGGTGAACGCGAATAGGGCCATTGCCAGAATCGCGATCAAAGTCACGCTCCTCTTCATCTTCACCCCTCCGTAACCTAAGGTGGCACTAAACATCGATAAATTCCTCTTCTCACCGTAGCATCTACCATCGCCGGCGCCTGGACAATGGCGTGTGCTCTTGGTAGTGACATAATTGTGTGGACCTAACGCCATCGCGAAGGCAGCGCCACAGATTCACACTTGTTCACCCAGCGATCAAAATAATTCTGATTGCGGAGGGCCCGGCCTCCCCGTATCTCCGGCCAAAGCGTTGAGGGCGTCCTGGGAGGCCGCCCCTTCTCGTAACGAAGCACTTTCCAGGCGGTTCTGCGGATCGAACGGGACATTATTGGTCGCATCGAGCTGGCCGGAAAACAGCCCACGCGCGTCTATGGTGTAGACGACTGCGCCGACGTGCAAGGCTGCGTCTGTAATCTGTCTCAACTTGTCACGCGGGTCGGCGTTCCGCGGTCCGGTATCAAGTAGAAAACCATCCGAGATGAAGAAAATAAGTTTGCGTCCGGGCAGGAGCGCCGCCCAACGCATCAGGCTTTCCAGCGAGGCATAGGTGTTCAGGATTACTGACGCAGCCTGCAACAGCAACAGCCGCGCGCGACTCTTAACCTGTGCATCGCACGTCTCGCGTCTGTATCTAAGCGGATAGGCTTCTTTCAAACATCGATCAATGTAGAACTCAAGCACGCCCGGATCGTCCTTGCGCTCGATCGCCAGCGCCATGTATTCAGTCATCGGCGTAAGCGAATCGGTCATGTCCCGCACGCGGTATGGGTGATAATTCAGACGTCCCGCGGCCGCCGCCGGGACTGATTTGTAATCCGTAAATTGCTGTAAGAAACCGATGTCGCCGCTAGTTGACGCGATCGCAACGCGATCGTTTTCGTTCATCTCGTTATCGATAAAGTGTGACAGAGTCTTGCGCGTGCGCGCGAGGCTGTCGGGAGACAGATGCAAGTCATCGATAAAGAATACGATTGTTCGTCCGCGATTCTCGTTTACTTCCGGGTTTTCGGAGACTGCTGCGGTTGACCTCTTGCCCGATAATGCCAACCGGCCCTCTTTGGAAGTCGGCCCTTACTTGCTCAAAAAAAGAGATCGGTTGCGGCTTCCCATCAATGCTCAAATCAAATTGTGCCGGGCTCAGACCGCTCACGAATTTGCCGTTCTTATCAAAAACCATCACATCGGTTGCACCAGTTCAGTGTTGATGCGCAGAACATCTTCAGCCGGTGTTGGGGACGGCAACGGCTTTTGATTTTGAGCGGATGCGCGCAGGAGTGGGAAACAGAGGCACCCCAAGACCAGGAGCGTAAATTTGGTTTTGGCGGGCATAGCTGTTGAGCGTTACGGCCGTCTTCCGGCTCGCGCGAAACCTTTTTCAATTGCCGCGCGCAACCCTTCGCCTGAATAGTCTGTCAGCATTACGCCATTGATAAAGAATGTCGGCGTAGCCTCGACTCCATAGCCGTCGCCGTCTTCAATATCGTGACGCACCACCGGTTCATATTTGCCGGAAGCGAAATCGGCGTCGAATTGTTTGCGGTTCAAACCGACCTGGGTCGCATATTTTTTGAGCGAATCGGGATCGAGCGTGTTCTGGTTCTTGAAAAGCAGATCTATGTATTCCCAGAATTTCCCCTGTGCTTTCGCAGCTTCCGCAGCCTGCGCGGCGTTGTACGCGTTTGGATGCACCGAGGTCAGCGGATAATTTCGCATCACGAAGTGCACGCGCGCTCCGTAGGATTTCAACACATCCTCGGCAATTGGATACATGCCTCCGCAGGCGGAGCATTGAAAGTCGGTGAACTCAACAACCGTAACCGGAGAGTTCACATCGCCGCGCGATGCGCCCGCGCCGAGATTGATATTCATTGCCGGCGGCTCCGGTTCTTTCAAAAACACCCGAAGTTTCGCGCCGGTCCGCAACTTGTTGGCCAGCGCCACTTCCAACTGCTCCTGCTGTTGTTGCTGTAAGTAGGCAACAATCGCCATCCGCGAGCCCGCGAGATCAGCCTTGATGTGGACTTTGTTGGCTTCGTAGAACGTTGAAACTTCCGCCTCAGTCGGCGCTTTAAGTTTTTCAGTAATTTCGGCGCGAATTATCTCTTCAGGACCAACCTTTCGTTTGTTTGCCTCGGCCAGAATCAGCATATCGTTGATTTTGCGATCGAGAATGTCTTTGCGCAGCGCATAAACACGCATCTGCAGCTTGAAAATGTAGGCCTTCATGCGCGTGTTGATGGCGTCGACCCGCAATGGATCACCATTGATTGAAACGACCACGGTTCCCGGCGCAAGATTGGGCGTATTCACGTCAGCACTCTTGCTAACGACATTCGTCATTTTTAAACGATTCACCAATGCGCCATACAGCTCTTCGCGCCGCTGGTTGCGAAGGAAGTTGACCAAATCGGCCCTGACTGATTCAAGATCGGCCCCCCCAAGCTGATCGCGATTAGCATCATATGCCGCGCGGATCTCGGGTTCAGTTGCGGGCGCGACTCTCGAATTGATCTCAGCCTCAATAAAGTCGTTGACAGACTTCCCGCGCTTCTTTGCTTCGGCCGCGATTAGCATTGAACTGACGCGCGCATCGACTGCCCGCTGCCTCGCTTCGTCTATGGCTTTCGCCGGTTCGAGGTAATAAGCGCGGAGATACGGATCAGGATCGCGCAAGATGGCAGCCTTCACGTCATCTTCGATGTCTGAGGTCGTAATAGTCGTGTCATTGACGGTCGTGACGACCGCGGAGGTTGGGTCCGCATTCGGAGTTGGCGAAGGCGTTACCACGGTTGGCGCGGGGGTCGCTGCCGGTCTCTGGGTGGCAGGCCTGGTTCTCGTTCCGCGACGCGGAGCCTGCGCCGTCACGACGATAAACAAGAGGGCAGTAGCAAGTAGTGCAAGAATAAATCTGGGCAAATTCATCAGGGCATCTTTCTGCTCGGAACTGGGAGCTGGTCTCCGCAGCTCTGTCAGCGATTTGAGCACGTTAGTATTTGAAACCGGGAACTTCAGCAAAACCGGCCGTTTCACCCGGTAGCGGGCCAATTTTGATTCTCTGGGCAACGTCAACTACCTCTGCCACTCCGCGGCCGCCTAGAAACGAATAAGGCACCGCGAGGTACCGAGGACGCCGGGATTCTACAAAAGAAAAACAAATTGTGACCGCACACCCTTAAAAAATTGAGCCCCAATGGTCTCGCACCGAGCGACAACCGGGACTTGCCAGTTTCCGGACCGTCTCAAGGGTATCGATCTCACCGACATTTTTGTCGGGTCGCAGGCGGACAATGCGCGGAAATCGCAGCGCATAGCCGCCCTTGTGACGATTGGATGGCTGAACCCGGTCAAAAGTTACTTCCAAAACTATGCGGGGCTCGACGACGCGAACGCGGCCGTGGGCGAACTCCTGAATTGTATGTACGCGAAACCATTCGGTCATCTGAGCGATTTCCACGTCCGTCAATCCTGAATAGGCCTTGCCGATGTTCAGGAGTTCGGGATCAACCTCTGATCGACGCACCGCAAAAGTGTAATCGGAGAGCACGTTGCGGCGCCTGCCGTGGCCGAGTTCGACCGTGGTGACCACCACATCAAGAGTCGCCAGCGCCTTTTTCAGTTTTAACCATTCGCGTCCTCGCCGGCCGGGTTTGTAAGACGAAGCAGGGTCTTTGATCATCAGGCCTTCATTACCGCGCGCCCGGGCGGCGTCAAATTCCTCATCAAGCGCCAACACGTCCTGGAATCGCTTCGCCCGCGACAATCGCAGCCGCTCGTTATCACTCGCGCTACTGACGAGCTCCTCCAGTTTTGCGCGCCGCGTTTGCAGTTCGTCATTTATCATTACCCGGCCCGTCGCGTACAGCAGATCCCAGGCGACGAAGACGACCGGAGTCTTAGCCAGGAGTTCCTTACTCACGATTTTTCGACCCAGGCGCTTTTGCAGATCGCTGAAGGGCAGAATCTCTTCGCCGCGCGCTGTAATTATCTCGCCGTCAAGGATGACGTCCGTGGGCAGCGAGGACAGAGAAGCGTCCAACTCGGGGAACCGCATCGACATTTCGTCGAGCGTGCGCGAGTAGATTGCCACTCTTCCATTTTGCACATGCGCCTGCGCTCGAATGCCGTCGAATTTATCTTCGACAAAGAAGGACGCCGGCATGGTGCGCTCAATATCGGCCAGGTCTGACGCCGGCGTCGCCAGCATAAATTTCAGCGGATGAAACAAGCGCATCTCGAGGGCGTGCAACTCGCCGGCGCGGGCGCGTACCGCGGCCTCGCCGATATCACCGCGCAGCATATTAGCCATCGAAACTTGGGCGAGCGGCTGCTTAAAGGCGCGAGCAAGCGCATCTTCGACCAGGCCTTCGCGCAATCCGATACGTAGATCGCCGGAAAGTAACTTCACCAGGTACTTCGCTTCCAGCGGTGTCGCTGTTCGAAGCACGCGCGCGAGGACCTCGGTTTTCGCCTTCTTCCCGCGAGTACTGCTTAATTGCGACAGCAACTCTTCCGTGCCCGCGAGTGTGAGAGACGTTTCATTCTTCGGTCGAGCTTCGCAAAACACTTCAAACGCTACGTCGCCGGCATCTCCCCAACGAGCATAGCGTGGCCCCAGACCGGCCGGGTCAATGCCGGTCGCCAGGCAAATCGCTTCGCCTATAATGCTGCCGCCGACGTTGGTCGTGCGCACGTCACTTTGCGCGAACTGCTGCCCGGCAAAGTAACGCGCGGCACGCCTAAGGTCTTCATCGTTAAGAAGTTCGAAGTAATCGCCAAGCAGCTTTGCCTTCTGCAGTTTCTTAGTCGTGGCGCCGACAGCTTCAGCAGTTCTGGCAAAGCTTTCGAGCGAATCTGTTGGCAGGGTTGCGGAGGCCTTCATCGATCAGGATTTCATCAGTTGCGCGGGCACTCTCACTGCTTGCGCATCATCGGGCGCGCCGAATATTTCAGGATGCAGAATCCGGGCGAGGATTTCAACTCCATCGACAACGCGCGGCCCGGGCCGGCTGAAATACGAGGTGGCATCGGTCGCCCAAACCTGATTATCTTTCACGGCGGGCAGATCGTTCCAGCCTGCGGGCAATTCCGCCTGTGGCAACTGGCGCAAGATATCTTCCTTGTAATAGCCACAGGGAATTAAGACGATCACTTCCGGAGCGTAGGCGCTAATCTCTGGCGCGCTTGTCGTGACGCTGCGTTGACCGCCCTTGCCGAAGGCCGGGTCGCCGCCTGCAATTGCCACCTGTTCGGGGACCCAATGACCGGGAGCAAATGGAGGTTCCAACCATTCGAGCATCAAGGTCCGCGGCCGGCAATCCAGATTGGTGGTTTTCTCTTTGATGCGATTAAGCCGATCGGTCAGAGCGTCGATCAACTGACTCGCCGCGGTGGAGCGTCCGGTGAGCTCGCCGACCAAAGAAATATTTTCGAAGATGTCCTCGATGGTGTTCGGCTCGAGCGAAACGACTTTTACCTCCCTTTGGAACATCCGTGCGGCGCGCTCGACGGTTTTGTAACTGACGGCACAAACCTCACAAAGCTCCTGTGTCAGTATCAGATCCGGATTCAGCGCCCGCAGCTTTGCTTCGTCCAGATCATAGATTGATCCATGACCGTCCAATTGTGATCGCACGGCGTGATCGATCTTCTTGCTGGTCATTGTTTCGTGCGAGATGTGGCTGGCCGTCAGGCGCGGTTTGTTAATAGCAGATGATGGATAGTCGCATTCATGAGTAATGCCAACCAGCTCGGCTTCCAGTCCGAGCGCAGAGACAATCTCAGTTGTCGAAGGTAACAGCGAAACGATTCGCATAAGAGTTTTGTGGTAGAACAGAGTGCGTGAGCCACCATCGACTGTCAAGAGGCGGGTTGGTTTCCGGTTAGTGTGTTGGTCGGGCTGGAGCCACGCTCATTCTCTTGGAATACACTATTAGGAACCACCCGAAGCCGGGCCAGTTTAGAGTTCAGCCTTTAAGCCGCTTTTTGGCATTGAAACCAGAGTTTGATTCTAAACCAAATCAGTACGCGGCCGGTTCTGTACCTCACGCTTCAGTCCGCGCTACAATCTTTTTGCGCAGCTTAGCGTCTAAAGCTTAAACGCGCTCGGGTCGGCATATGTATTTATTCATTCTCGATTCACTCGGCAGCACAGAATTGCTGGTTATCCTGGGCGCGGCCCTGATTTTCTTTGGCCCCCGTAAGCTTCCGCAACTGAGTCGCCAACTGGGTAAGAGCCTGTCGGAGTTCCGCCGCGCGTCTGATGACTTCAAACGGACCTGGGAACGGGAGGTTAACCTCGAGAATTTCGACAACGGCTTCGAACCTGAGGCGGGTAATTCAATTTTCGACAAGGCTACCGAGAAAATTCGCGCGGCCAGGGAAGCAGCCGCCCTCGACTCCGCGGGAGTCTCCGCGACGGCCGAAACTATCGCGCCCACGATTACGCCTGTCGACCCGGCCCTTGTCCAGGCGCGCGACCAGGAATTTTCGGCCGAGCCTGCGTCCCCTGACAATCCTCACGGCAAACATGAGTGGTTATAATCCAGATTGAGAGCCGGCCTGTCACTCAATACCCAGTTTGCAATTACTTAAATCAGATGAAGAGAACGAATCCCGCGAGAACCTCGGCGGGCAGATGTCTTTCCTTGAGCATCTCGACGAGCTGCGCACGCGTTTGATTCGCAGCATGGCGTTCGTCTTAATCGCAGCCTTTGCTTGCTGGTGGGTCTCCGCTTACATCTACCGTTTTTTGGAAAGGCCTGTCACGCGCGCACTCGCAGAAGCACAACAGCAAAGAAAAGTTACCATTGCCGGATTGAACGGGGAAGTTTCGACAATCCCGCTCAATTCTCTTCATCAAAACGACAAACTGCGGTTTGTTTTTCCAGACCTGACTAAACTCGGCCCGGCGTCGATCCCGGCCGGGGCGTCCGTCTCGGCCCGGATCGACAAGGATTCGCAGGGAAACGTTGGCCTCTTCACGGATGAGCCTCTGTCGGCCGGCAACGAAATTATTCCGAAGGATGTGAAACTGCCGATCGACCTCAACAATGGTTATGAGAAGCTGCCCGATCCAAATAACAAATTAGTCGTAGACACCGCCATCGGGGCCTTTGCCCTCTATGTGAAGGTTTCGCTGTACGCGGCGATTGGTTTGTCGGTGCCGTTCCTGCTGTGGCAAATTTGGGCATTCGTTTCTCCCGGACTCTATCCGCACGAAAGAAAATACGTAACGCCCTTCATTGCCTTATCGACGATCTTTTTCGTTTTGGGAGCGGCGACTGCGTATTACCTGATTTTCCCGCCCGCGGCGAAGTATCTGCTTGGATTGGGCTCTGATTTTCGCCTGCTGTTGAAGGCAGATGATTATTTCGATTTCATCATCCTGCTGATGTTGGGAATGGGGCTGGTTGCGCAAATGCCGGCCATAACATATGTGTTGGCGCGCATTGGTTTGGTGACCGCCGGTTGGATGCTCAAAGTCTGGCGCGTCGCGGTGATTGTGATTCTGATTGTGGCCGCGGTCCTATCGCCGACCAATGACGTTCCTAACATGCTTTTGTTTGCGGCTCCAATGTTTGTGCTTTACGCGATTTCAATTGTGGTGGCCTGGATTTGCGGACGGAAGCGCACAACTGCCTAATAACTCAGTACCCCTTGCGTTAGCGGGCGGTGCAGCCCTGTAGGCTGGACCCGATCCATCCGCTCGCGCGAATCGTATTGACTGCACATCTCAGGCAACTTTAGGTGCTTTTCAGCGCATCTTGACTCTGGTTTCGCACAAACCTAGAATTCCTTATTCGTTGGTGGTCTCCACGCTGCGACATTCGGACTGAAACGCTGATATATTTTAGTTTCCCGCGGTTTTCCTTTAGGAGTAATCACATGCCCAAACGCAGATCCAGCCTACTGTCTGTGGCGCTTCTAGCTCTTAGTTTCGCGGTCCCCTCCACCCTGGCGCAGAAAACCAAACCCAGCGACCAGCAGGATCCGTCTCAGAAGCCGCGCAACGTGAGGCCCGAACTCAAAAAGGCTTACAAGGACTGGCTGGAAAAAGACGTCACGTACATCATCAACGACGAAGAGCGGAAGGCTTTCAAGAATCTGGAAACTGACGAAGAGCGGGAAAGGTTTATCGAGGAATTCTGGCGGCGGCGCGATCCTGATCCGGACACGGACGAAAACGAATACCGCGAGGAATATTACGAGCGCATCGCCTATGCGAACGAACATTTCGCTTCGGGCATTCCGGGCTGGAAGACCGACCGCGGCCGTATCTGGATCATGTACGGCAAGCCTGACGAAACTGAAACTCACCCCTCCGGCGGTGCTTACAATCGAGAATCTTACGAAGGCGGCGGCTCGACTTCGACCTATCCGTTCGAACGCTGGTTCTATCGTTACTTGCCGGGGGTGGGGTCCGGAATTGAAATTGAATTCGTAGATCCAACAGGCAGCGGCGAATATCGCATTGCCCGCAATCCCGATGAGAAGGATGCGCTGTTGCACGTGCCTGGGGCGGGCCTGACGCTCGCCGAGCAGATGGGGTTGTCCGACAAGGGCGATCGCATCGCGAACATCGGCGGCATCGGCTCCCAGGCTTACATGCGCGAGCAGGACAGTCCGTTTTCGCGTTTGCAGATTCTGACCGACCTGCAACGGCCGCCTCAGATCAGATTTAACGATCTGGCATCGGCAGTTAACACTCCAATCATCGAAGACAATCCGCTGAACTTTGATTTGCGGGTTGATTTCTTTCGCCAGAGCGATGAGCGCGTGATTACCGCCTTTACGATTCAGACTGATAATCAGAACCTGGTATTTAAAGACAGTGGCGGCTTGCAGCAGGCACAGCTAAATATTTTCGGCAAAATTACTCACCTTTCGGGTCGTCGCGCCGGCGTGTTTGAGGATCCTGTGATTACGCGCGCCACGCCCGAGGAATTAGCCGACGCCAAAGGAAGAAAATCCGCGTATCAGAAAGCGGTCGCCCTGGCCCCCGGTCATTACAAAGTCGACGTGATCGTGCGCGATGTTGAATCGGGAGCCACCGGGGTGCGGCATTACGGCTTCGATGTGCCCAAGTACGACACGACCAAGCTTTCGACATCGACATTGGTAATTGCAACCAAGCTGGAAGCGCTGGGCGATCAACCCGCCGTCGGGATGTTCACCATCGGCAACATCAAAGTAATTCCCAATGTGTCGGGGACGTTTCACCGTGGCTCTCCGATCGGCGTTTACATGCAAATCTATAATGCAGGCATCGATCAGACGACGCTGCGTCCTTCCGTAGATGTTGAATATGCGCTCATGAAAGACGGCAAGGAAGTCGGCAAGCAAATGGAAGATTGGCGGGGCAACAGCGACGCGGGACAAAGATTGACGCTCGCCCGTTTGATTGATTCGCGGCAACTGGCGCCCGGTGACTATGCGATCGAGGTGCGCGTACGTGATCGAGTCAGCGGCCAATCGCTGGTCCAGAAGGACTATGGCAAATTCACTGTCGTGCCATAGCCCAAAGGTTTTCTCGGAATTATGAAGGGTCGCGAGCGGCACGCGTCGCTCGCGATTTTTCTTTAGTACTGTGAAGCCAATACTGGGAGCCTATTTGCGACCAGTCCTGGGTTCTATTGCGCGATAAGATTCACCACGCTGGTGATGATAAAATTAGAAGACTCAATGCAACCAGTACATCTCACAGGATTATCTCAGGCGGAGCTCTGTGACTTTGTGACCTCGCTTGGAGAGCCGGTGTATCGCGCGCGCCAGATCTTCTCGGCCATCCATACGCGGCGGGTAACGTCCTTTGATGCGATGACCGATTTGCCGAAACAAGTCCGCGCGATGCTCATCGAGCGCGCCGTCATTAGCACTTTCAAGCTCGAGTCGCGATATGTTTCAACTGATGGGACGCGACGCTATCTATTCAAGACCCGGGATAACTTTCCGGTGGAAACCGTTTTTATTCCCGAAGAGCGCCGCGACACAATTTGTTTCTCGTCACAGTCCGGTTGCCCGCTGCAATGCACGTTCTGTCTCACAGCGCAGCTGGGCTTGCTCAAAAATCTCACGCCCGGCGAAATCGTCGAGCAGATTCTCTTTGCGCTTAACGATGCTTATGGCGCCGGCGTGCCGCCGCCCCACGGCAGGAATCTCGTTGGCATGGGAGCGGGTGAGCCGTTTTTGAATTTTGATAACTTAATGAGCGCGATTCGCATCATGAACGATCCGGGCGGTCTTCACATCGTCGCTAATCGTATTACCGTCTCGACAGCGGGGATCGTGCCGCGGATTCGCGAGCTCGCCACGATTTCGGATCGTCCGCATCTGGCCATTTCACTGGCAGCGGCTGGCGACGAACTGCGGAACCAGCTGATGCCGATTAACAAGCGGTGGCCCATTGAGGAGCTGTTAGCAGCCTGCAAGGATTTCGAAAAGTCGCTTAAGCCTAATGAGCGATTCACCTTTGAATACGTGATGCTGCGCGGCGTGAACGATTCGGATAATGACGCGCGGCAACTCGCGAACCTGCTTAATCGCCATGGCCTAAGGGCGAAAGTTAATCTAATTCCGCACAACCCGGCAGAGCCCCTGCCTTATCAGCCATCGTCGATGAAGCGCGTCGAATCGTTTCGGGAAATCCTGGAATCAAAAGGCGTCCACGTGTTCATTCGACGACCGCGCGGCCGCGACATTCTCGCGGCCTGCGGACAGTTGGCGGCCCGGAGTGAAATTGCCGTCGGCAGTCGGGCTGTGAGCTAGCGGTGTATTCTTTGGATTTTTACAAGATGCGGGTAAAATCCGTGTCCATTACCTATGAAAGTTCGTGAATCAATGAACACCAGACTTATATACCGCAGCTGTTGTGTGGTCGTGCTGATCCTGCTGGTTGCCATGCCGGGGACGTTTCTGGCCGCGCCAACGCCCGAACCCAACATCGACATCAAGGGCTATTATGCGAGCGACAAAGCGCAACGAGGACGCGTGGTGCGCGCGGCCGTGGTGATGGAGATTCCCGGCGGCTATCACGTGAATGCGAATCGTCCTTTGGGTAAATATGCGATTCCCACTACAGTGAAAATCGAAGCGCCGAAGGGTGTAGTCGTTGGTCCCATCAGTTTTCCGCGGGCGCTGGTGCGGAAACTAAAAGCTGTGAATAACGAGTCGCTGGCCGTTTACGAAGGCCGCGCGATAATGCGATTCACAGTGACCGTTCCAGCGAATTACGGTGATGGATGGCTTAATTTGAAGGCGCGCTTGCGCTATCAAAGCTGTAACGATGACGTTTGCTTTCCACCGAAGAGCCAGGACATCGACTTTGGCATCAGCATAGTTGCTCCGAACGACCGGGTGCAGCGCGCCAACGGCTGGGTGTTTGGCGGACGATGATGACAGCGCGGTCCTTAACGCACGAGTGCGTTTTAAAGAACGCCTGTATCAGGATTCGATAAACCAGCAGAAGCGTTAGTGCCCGCAGGCGCGCGTTTACAAGGTTTACAGTCACGGCCCGCCGCCGGCTGACTTCGCAAAACCGTCCGTCGAGTATTTTTGAAATTAATAAGATAAAGAGGAGTGCATATGTCAGAACCAGAAAACATCACGGTGGTCCAACAGGCCTACAACAATTTCAAAACGGGAAACATTTCTGCGCTGATAGATCAGACGACCGTTGACATTGTGTGGCAGTTGCCTGAAATAAAGAATGTGCCTATAGCCGGCAAGCGATCCGGGCATGATGGTGTGACAGATTTTTTCGCGACCCTGGGGCGGGATCAGGATGTGCTTGAATTTGAGCCCCGCGAAGTCGTGGCGCAAAACGATAAGGTAGTTTCACTCGGTCATTACCGGTGGCGCGTGAAAGAAACGGGCCGCGAGTTCGCTTCAGATTTTGTGCATATCTTTACCATTCGTGACGGAAAGATTGCCGCCTTTCGGGAACACTTTGATTCAGCAATCGTCGCCGCGGCTTATCAAAAAGCGATGAGCGTCTGAGCCTTATCGGGTTCCGATTACCGACATCAGCCGGCCCACGCGACCGTATTTTTGTTTCTCGCGCCGGTAGGAAAAGAAAAGATCGTTCCGGTCCATCGTGCAGAGCGGCGCGAGATAAACGTGATCCGGAGAGATACCTGCCTCGATCAGTTGATTGCGATTCGCCTGGTGCAGATCGATTAGCGCGTGAGCTTCCCGGGTCGCGGTGAAAAGTCTGTTTGCTTGCGTAAATCGTTCTTTGAAGACGCTGATTACTTCGGATCCGACTTCGTAACAGCAGCCATTTGCGGCAGGACCGATGGCCGCGCGCATATCCTCAGGGCGCGCTGCGAATTCGTTTTGTAATTTTTCTATCGCCCGTTTGACTATCGACGATGAAGTTCCGCGCCAACCGGCGTGGACAGCTGCAAATGATCGCGTCACGTGATCGCCAATCAATACCGGCACGCAATCCGCCGTCTTGACTGCGATTAGAACCTTTGGCGTTTGGCTGATAAGCGCATCGCAGTAGGCGTCGTCACCCAGTACCCCGGGTTTCGCCTTTGCTTCGCCTTCCGACTGAACAACTCGGACGTCGATTCCGTGGACCTGCCAGCAACCGGTCAGCAGCCAGTCATCAGCAAAGAGTTTAAGAAAGCGCCGGCGATTCTCATAAATGTTTTCCGCGTCATCCTCGTTAAAGCCGGCCAGGTTCAAAGCTCGATCCGGCATTGCGCTGACGCCGCCGAGGCGAGTTGAAAAGGCATTGCTAAAGCCATCTTTTTCCAGCGGCTCGCATATCAAGGCGCGCACGCCCTCGTGTTCGCGCCAATAAAAGCCGGCCGCCTTAAGCGCGGCGTCATCTGATGCTGCGGGTTTGTTATCTGCCGTGATCATTTCAATCGGAATTGACATCATCGAAGTCAGCCGCGTGCGGGAAACTATCGAGCGCACGCCGCGTTTTGCTGAACGCGTTTTCACTAACGCCGAGCGGGCTTATTGCGAATCGCGCGGCGCGGTGGCTGCACAACATTATGCAGCGCGTTTCGCGGCAAAAGAAGCCGCGCTGAAAGCTCTGCAAACAGGTTGGAGCGGTGGCATCAGCTGGCAGGACGTCGAAGTGTCTGCGAAAGAATCGGGCGCACCTTTAATTCTGTTCCATGGGCGCGCGCGCGAATTGTACGAACAAACGGGAGCCGCCAGCGTGCATCTTTCGATTGCGCACACAACCGAACACGCGATTGCGGAAGTGATTTTGGAGAAGAATTAGCTAATTCCATCCCCGGATTAATCCACCACTTTTGTGGTGACTTTTCTCCTGGCGGCAACTCGATCTTACACTCCTAAACTCGCCCACTGCTGCCAATCGAATACGCGCCGGTGAGAAATGGGTTAGTGCGCCGTTCTGCGCCGATCGTAGTCGTTGGGCCATGGCCGGAATAAACTTCGACGTCGTCACCAAGGGGCAGGATCTTATTAAAAAGCGAATCCATTAATTGCTCAGTCGAACCGCCCGGCAAATCGGTGCGGCCTATAGAACCGGCAAATAAACAATCGCCGACGAAAACTTTCTTCTCGCGGGACTCAAACAGGACCACGTGCCCCGGCGTGTGGCCCGGACAATGAATTACTTTGAAGCTCAGTTCGCCCACTCCGTAAATCTGTCCATTACTCCAGTGCTCATCAGGCCTCGGTGGAGGTTCATAATCAAAGCCACATTCGCTCCATTGTGAACGCGGAATCCCAATCCAGGCCGGCTGGCTCGGCAACTGATCGTAAATCGGCTCGTCGGCAGGATGAATGATGATCCGGGCCCCGGGCTTCCGCTTTTTTAGACCGGCAACCCCGCCTATGTGGTCCATGTGCGCATGGGTACAGGCGATGGCCTGCAGTTCAAAGCCATGCCGGTCAATGGCTTCCACGATGCTTTCCGAGTCGTCACCAGGATCGATGCAGATCGCGCGATTCGTTTTCTCGCAGCCGAGGATGCGCGTGTGTTGCTGAAACGCCGTGACGGTGATTTGTTCGATAATCATGAAAAAGAGGTCAGTGGTTCAGTGGTTACTTGTTGGTCTTAACGGGAGTGTCCATTTTTTCCGAAATGCCAGGCCACCAAGCGAATGCACGAATTACTAACTGCTGATGACTGACAACGAACATCTAACGAGTATAATTCCTCATCTGAGTTTGCGCATCAAGATTATGCCACTCACGGCCACAGCAGCTTCACTCGCTGAAGTCCTGGACGAAATGACCGTTGAAGGCGCGGTTGAACTGACCGAACATCTCGCCGGCAACGCGTTCAAGTGCTATGCGTGTGGTCATCGATGTCTCATAAACGAAGGCAAGCGGGGCATTTGCAAGGTTCGGTTCAACCAGGCGGGGCATCTGCGTGTGCCGGCGAATTATGTAGCCGCTCTGGCGTGCGATCCAACTGAGAAGAAGCCGTTCTTTCACGTAATGCCGGGATCAGACACGCTGACTTTTGGCATGCTCGGCTGTGACTTGCACTGCGCGTATTGTCAGAATTGGTTAACCTCACAAGCGCTGCGCGACGATGCGGCCGTAGCGCCGCCGAATGTTGTGACCGCCGATCGCCTGGTTGCCACGGCCAGGGCGTATGGCGCTTCAATGGTCGGCTCGAGTTACAACGAACCGCTGATCACCACCGAATGGGCCGTCGAAGTATTTAAGAAAGCTCGCCCTGAAGGTTTTCGCACCGCATTCATCTCAAATGGCAACGCGACTCCACAAGTGCTCGACTATCTGCGTCCGTGGACGGACTGCTACAAAATCGACTTGAAATCAATGAGTGATCGTAATTACCGGCAGTTGGGCGGCGTAGTCGATAACATTTTGGACACCGTGACGATGGTTTACGAGCGCGGCTTCTGGGAAGAGATCGTGACGCTGGTGATTCCCGGCTTCAACGATTCGCCCGATGAACTGAAACGTGCGGCGGATTTCATCGCGTCAGTATCGCCCGACATCCCCTGGCACGTCACTGCTTTTCACCAGGACTATCACATGCAGGACAAGTCGAACACTACCGCTGAGCAGTTGGTGCGCGCGTGTGAAATTGGTCGCGACGCAGGGTTACGTTACGTCTACGCGGGAAATTTGCCGGGACGCGTGGGCCGTTGGGAAAACACCTACTGTCCGGCTTGTAACCAGTTACTGGTCGAGCGCTATGGATATATCATTCGTCAGGTTAACGTAACAGCCGAGGGTCGTTGCCCCTCGTGCGCGACGGTCATTCCGGGCATCTGGTCGTAAGCAAAAAATGGTCGAGGGGCAGCACAAGTCCTGCTGCCCCTCTTGTTGTTTTGAGCGACTACTTCTTTTCTTCCGCAGCCGCGGCTGGGGTTCCCATATGAAAGAGGCCCTGCCATTTGCCGTTGCGATTTACCCAAATCGAGGAATGATAGTCTGTCTCAGGTTTCGCGCCGGGCATCTTCAGTACGTAAGTGACCAGCGATGCGTCATCATCGAACCTTACAGTTTTCCAATCGCTGAGTACCGCTTTAGATGCATCGAACATCTGAACACCTTTTACTGAACCCGCCTTGTCATAGACGCCGTCTGCTTCAATTTCCATAAAGTCATTCGTTAAATAGGATGCGAACGCGTCATAGTTTCTGGCCCTGAACGCGTCCCACACCAGCTTCTCGTCCGCAACCGCATCAGGTCCGGGCTCTGCAGCTGTCGCCGCCGGGCTGGCCGTCTTCGAGGGCGCTTTGCCCGGTGACGGCATGGCCATCGGCGGTCGCGAAAGCGTTTCCTGGTAATAGATTGCCTGCCACTCGCCGTTTCGATTCACGTACGCCGAGGCCTCCCGGTATGGCCCGGGCGGGATGGCCTGGCCTTTGTACGTTCCTTTAACCGTCACTGAGTAATAGATAATCGCCGCGTCCTTGTCGATAGGTAACATTTTCCAATCGGCAAAGGTCACATCATCAACGTCAAAATCTTTTATTCCCGCAATGCTTGTCGCTTTGTCCTGCGTTCCTGTGTCCAAAATCTCGACGTAGTCTGGCGCCATTATCTTGCCCAACGCATCGGCGTCCTTCTTTCTAAACGCGTCCCATGCGGCTTTCTCTTTGGCGATAATATCCGCTTCAGAAATAGGTCCGGCGGATTTTGTTTCGGCAGGTTTGTTTGCATTGTTTGCGTTAGCAGGCAGGTCCTTGTTTCCGGAAGGCTGCGTGGCACAGGCACCAGCCAGCACTAACAAAGACACGAGGGCAAAAATCTTTTTCATAAGCGGGCTCCTTCGTTAGAGTTATTTTGCGTAGTGCTTCTATGCCAAAAATCGAGTGGCGTCAAGGACACAATAAGCCTCATAAGCCTGCGCCACTCGATTCCTAAAGCATCCTTATTGCGGGCTCGATTTTCTTTGCGGTGACGCAGCCCTTGACGGTATGAGTTTCGTCGCGGGTGATGGCTTCGCGGCCGGCGTGGGCTTAGGCGAAGACGATGGTTTAGCCGATGCCGAAGGTCTTGCCGTTGGCGACGCCAACGCGGCGGCGCGCGGATTGCGGACCGGCACGGTTGCCGAAGCCACAAGTTGCCATTGCCCGTTGCGGCGCGCAAACGTATCGACCGAGATAAACTGGCCGCTAGTGTTCTGAGTCTGTCCGGCCGAGGTCTTGTACTGGCCGCCTTTAACCGACGTTCGCAGCCACACGATGGCGGAGTCGTTATTGAGTACATTAACCGTGAGGTCAGATATCTCCTGTGTTTCCTCGGACATGGATCCCGATTCGATGTCTTTTATATCCTGGTCTTTGCTGCCGATGACGCCATCGGGATAAACAAGGATGATGTCGTCGGCTTCCAGTTTGCGGATCGCGGCGGCATCGCGCTCTTTATGAATGCGCGGCCAGTCGTTTTCAATTCGAGTCAATTCAGTTTCAATTGCCGCCTTGTCGGGCGTAGGCTCCGCGCTTGCCACGGCTACGGCGTTCGCGTTGCTGTTCGAGTTTTGTTGATTTGTACAACCGCTATAGACGGCGGCAACCGTTGCCATCAGAAGAGAAAAAAGTGTGACAGCGAAATGCTTCCTCATGTTGGCCTACTCCCTGGTCTAATTACATTTGCAGTCGTGTTTCCTTGTACTGCGCTGGATTGCTTCTATTCCAAATTCACGCCTGAGTCAATGCATTTTAACTCTCTAATGCACTCAGCGAAACAGTATTGACTTGAGTCAGGGCTTGTCTTATTGTCTGTTCGCAAAGGCGGCGATCAAACATTACCACGCCGCTAGCAACCTTCCGCCGTGTAAATCTTTACCCGGCCCGAATCGCAGGAGGAATCAGATGTTTTGCGTTTCTCTCAAACTCTTTTCAAATCGAGCCGGCAACTTATGTTTCGTATCCGTTTGCGTCTTAGCGTTTCTCCTTCTTCCGGCTGAACGATCCCTTGCCCAAAGGCCGGGAGCGGATAACGCTCAGCCGCTGTTTGTCGACTTCAGGGGCGTCCGTATTGGTATGCCTGCGGAAGAAGCGCGTAAGAAATTGGGCAGCCCGCGCGACAAAGGTGAGGATCAGGACTTCTATGTGTTTAATGATACGCAAGCCGTGCAGGTCTTTTACGACAAGACGAAGACAGTAACGGCGATCTCGATCGACTTCATGAGTGGCGCCAGCCAAATCCCCGTAGCCAAAGATATTATCGGGAGTGAACCGGAAGCCAAGGCCGACGGGTCCGCGTACAAATTGGTCCGCTACCCGAAAGCGGGCTATTGGGTTTCTTACAGCCGGACGGCCGGGAAAGAGCCCACTATCACGATTACAATGCAAAAAATAGATCATTGATCTTTTCTTATGTTGAGCCATGAGACCGGCTGGGTTATTCGGCCGGTCTCTTTGTTTTTAGCGTCACACCTCGAGGCCGTGCTCGCTGGACATCTGTGGTGTTGCCATGCTGAAGTGTTGATTTCCTATTCGGGAGGAATTGTTCGCCAGCATGCTTCGCGCAGGATTTGTAGGTTTACCCAATGTCGGCAAGACGACACTCTTCAATGCAGTGACCGCTCAATCGTCAGGGGTCATTGCAAACTACGCATTTTCAACCAGCAAACCAAACGTAGGCGTCGTCGCAGTCCCCGATGAGCGGTTAGCGCCGCTCGCGAAGCTGGTAAAAACCAACGTGATCGTTCCCGCCAGCGTGGAATTCGTGGACATTGCCGGACTCGTGCGGGGCTCGTCACAGGGCGAAGGCATGGGAAATCAGTTCCTGCACGCCATTCGTGAGACGGATACCATCGTTTCTGTGGTTCGTTGTTTTGAAAATGAGACAGTGGTTCATGTTGATGATTCGCTCGATCCCCGGCGAGACATTGAAACCATCCAGATTGAATTGGCGCTGGCCGATCTGGCCACAGTTGAGCGCCGCCGAGAGCGAGTGCAGAAGACTGCGAAAGGCGGAGATAAAACCGCGCGCGGTGAGCTTGGAGTGCTGGATAAACTCCAGCCGGCTCTGGAAGAGTTCAAGGCGGCGCGCAGCGTCGCCCTGAACGAAGAAGAAACGACGATTGCGCGAAACTATTTTCTGCTGACGATGAAGCCGACCATTTATGCGGCGAACGTTAACGAAGCAACGCTCGCCGACCCGGATGTTAACGAACATGTGAAATCAACGCGGGCCGTGGCAACTGAAGAAGGTGCCGAGTGTGTGGTCATCTGCGCCCAGCTCGAGGCTGACCTCGTGGATCTATCACCCGCCGAGCGGATCGAATACCTGGAATCGCTGGGCGTGAAAAGCAGCGGCGTCGACCAGTTGATCAAGAGCGCGTATCGGGTCCTTGGTTTGATGTCATTCTTAACTGCGGGTGAAAAGGAAGCACGCGCCTGGACGATTCCACAGAATTCACGGGCGCAAGACGCGGCCGGGGCAATTCATTCGGATATCGCCCGCGGATTTATTCGGGCTGAGATTGTTGGTTATGAGGATTTAATGCGGGCAGGGTCGTACGCAGCGGCGCGCGAGCAGGGTTTGCTAAGGCTGGAGGGGAAAGACTACATCATGCAGGAAGGCGATATCGTTAATTTCAGATTTAACGTTTGAGCAGTGATCACCTGAGCACGGCCCGGATGCCCACGATTATCAAATAAATAATCGCCACCACGATCGCGATTTTAATCACGGCAATCGCTAATCCGACCAGCGCTCCGATGATTCCAAGCGCCACGCCGGCGGCCGCCAACACCAGGGGCACCCCCACGGCCAGCACAAACAGCACCAATAAAACGATTCCAACTATCCTGAGAATGTCACCCGCTTCTTTCATCTTTACGTCTCCGCCACCCTGGCCTTCCTACTTGCGTCCGGCTGAGTATACGAAACGTGCCGACAGATCGTTCCGTGAACCTTTTTCGGCATTTACATCTGGTACGTGACTTACCGGGCCAGGCGCCCGTCCCAGTGTAATCCGCAAAAAAAAGGCCGTCCGAAGACGGCCTCAAAGAAGCTGCTAGGATGGTCGCTGGGTAACTACGGAACAATCTGGATTTCTCCGACCCGGCTGCCTGCAGGAGAAATCACGTTTATGGTTGAGCCGCTAAGATTTTCGGTCGTCAATAGCAACCCGAAGTCATGGAAACTGGTTTCCGATTCTATCCGGGCTTCGTTGCGACCTTTAACATTCACAATCTGGCCCAACTTCTGGAATTGATTGTCCGGCGAGACCGCCCAGAGCACGAATGCCTGACCCTTTGGCGCCTCATGCAAGTCATGAAAATGCATGAGAATTTCCGTGGTCTGTCCGTGTTTGCGCGGCTGGATGAAAATGTTTGCGCGGGAGCCTTCCATTGCCCCGCTAAAGTTTATTTTTAGCTTCGTGCTGTCATTCTTCTTGAAATGCGGAATACCGAGCATCGGCACCGCATAGTTGCTCAACGCCGTGGCGGTTGTCATCGGCACAGAGACTTGCCCGACTTGTTCACCAACTGCCGCGCCGAACGGAATCGCCGTCAGGCCATTCGGAACTGCACTACGGAAAAAGATACGCGTGTGCGGATCGTATGCCCTCAGGTTTCCCTCAGGCGAAGCAAACAACATGAAACGCGTAAGTGGCGTGGTGGTAGTAAACGTTCCCACGCCGTTGGCAACGTCGATTGGGCCCAACATCGTTACTGCGCCGGTGGAATCCACGGCGTAGAGATTCAACGATGTGAGATCTGTCGGTAACCGATCAAGATTCAGTTTGATCGTCGTGCCGTTATCGTCGCGCAAAATAGTAGCGCGACCAGGCGCGCCCGTAAGGTTGACTGGATTCAGACTAACGACAGTTTCTTTGCCGACGGGATATTCAACGATTGTGTATGTACCGTCGGGATTCTGGACGGTTTGGACTTTCGTAACGGTTGTTGTTTGCACCTGGCTGGCCGCCACAACAGCAAGGGAAAATAAAAGGAGCGCTGCTCCCATAACTGCAACTACACTTCTTCTCATAGACATTTCTCCTTAGAACAATGGTTTTCTTACCGTCGGGAATTTGAGGCTTTAACGGGGAGGTTGGTGCAAGGAGCGTGCCGACCGAAAAGCGAATTAAAGCGAGGCGAGAAGGCGGACTCCTGAGCGCCAAAGAAACAAACGCGTACGGGGCGTCTGATTACAGCGTTCGAAAGGCGTTCAGTGCTTCACGCCGGAAGTAACGGGCAGACATACGACCAATCACTCTTGAATTCAGTAATTTGCTGGGTTCGTTTGGTAAAAAAACCGAAATGCTGGAACTGCTCAGTGCTTCAGAGTTTTGGCTACCGCCACTGTCGATAGTCGCCTTAGGAAACGCGTTTGGGATTGACCGTGAGATGAATGTCGGTCGACTCAAACCTAACGCTGATTTGATGGGCCTGATTATCTTTCAGGCCGGCGGGAACCGGAATCGCAAAGCCATGCATTCCATTGTCGCCGAGATAGGCAGCTACATCCGGGCGGCTCAGTTCAGCCGGCACCGTAGCGATCATCTTAGCGCCATCGTAGAGACTGACACTGATCGAAGTATTGAGCCGATTGCGGTCTACAGCCCAACCGAAGATCGTGTCGCAGTTTGCCAGGTCGACGCACCCCATGTAATGCCTGCTGCGCCAACGACTTCGTGCGTTTCGCGGCTTGGCCGGGATATCAAATTGAATATTGGCGCCGCCAAAATGAAAGTTTCTTTTGTGGGGATGAGTGATGAAATTGCGATTTTTGAAAAACTGTTCACCGTAATCCAACGCGGATATTTTGATGGGGGTGCTCTTCCAAACGGCGTAAACCAGGCTCAATTGATCTCGTCTTGATCCGCGACCATATTCGTCCCACCACAGATTACACATTGTTTGAACGTTAACTCGATCATGCCGGCGTCCAATAATTCCGCTCATGTAAAGACCGGTATTCGCCGGATACCCCTCTGTGCGGTAGCGCTGCATGTGCGCGTCAATCCGCGCCGGATGGTCAGTTAACCGGCGTTTGCCCGCTTCAGCCTCATCATAAACGCCACCGTGCTCCGAGTAGCAGATCATCATATCGTCGTCCGGGCGGAAATGTTGGCGCATTAGACAATCGAGATCACAATTCAGCTCCAATTGCGCGTCGATCGAAAGCGAAAGATCGTAGCCGCTTAGGTATTGATGAAACAGGATCTTGTGCTTCGTCGCGAACCGCTTATCGTCGAGACCTTTGTCGGTCTCGTTCCGCCACGACAACCGCACGTCCCAGATATCGGACCGCAGCGTGGGATCGTCGGTGAAACAAATGTAGTCCCAGCCAGGCGTGAGGATCCTGGGAGGTTTCAAATCGTCGTAGTCGCCGAAGATGAATGTATAAACAACTTTCCGCCTGGCATCCTGTTTAATTAGCTTCCTGCTAAGAACATCCATGCAAAGCTCCAAATGGAAAAGCACCGCCAAGCGATGCTTCTCGGCGATCCACCGCGGCAATAAAATTCATCGCGAGAAAGTTAGTACTGGCTGAGTTCTGAGATGGCCTTTAAAACATCCGCACTCTGCGGGAGGATGGCGTCTTCGAGTTGCGGCGCATATCCCACGAAGGTATCGAGTGCGCCGACGCGTTGCACGGGAGCATCGAGAAATTCAAAGAGCTCGTTGGAAATGCGCGCGGCGATCTCTGCGCCATAACCCCATGAGACTGAGTCCTCGTGCGCCACAATCACCCGAGCGGTTTTCCGGACTGACTCAGCGATGGCATTCCAGTCAAAGGGATTCAGCGTGCGAAGATCAATGATTTCAACGCTGATGCCCTGCTTCTCGGCTTCTTTGGCGGCCACGACTGAGCGCTGTACCAGCGCGCCATAGGTAATGATTGAAATGTCGGTTCCCTGACGCACGGTCTTCGCTTTGGCGAAAGGAACCATGAAGTCATCGCCCGGATATGGTGACTTGTTATACGCCTGGCGATAGAGATGTTTATGCTCCAGGAACAAGACCGGATCGTCGCAGCGAATCGAGGTGCGCAGCAGTCCATTGGCGTCAAGTGCGTTCGATGGATACACCACCCGCAGTCCGGGAATCTGGGTGAAAAGCGAAACTCCGGATTGCGAGTGATAGATCGCACCGCCTTTTAAATAGCCGCCAACGGGAACTCGGATCACCATCGGCGCTGAGAATTCATTTCCCGACCGCCAGCGCATGAGGGCCAGTTCATTTCGAATTTGATGGAAGGCCGGCCAGATGTAATCAAAGAACTGAATCTCGACCACGGGCTTAAGTCCGCGCGTCGCGAGACCGATCGCCCGGCCGACTATATTCGCTTCGGCGAGCGGTGAGTTGTAGACGCGCCCGCTGCCAAACTCGCGCTGCAGGTTCGCCGTCACTTTAAAGACGCCGCCTTTGCCTTTTACTTCGTTCAGCGACGTCTCGCGCGAGCAATCCGCAATGTCTTCACCAAAGACCAGGATGCGCGGATCGCGCTTCATCTCCGTATGCAGGCACCGATTTATGAGATCTACCATTGTGCCTGCTTTGTCGCCCAGCGTCAGTTGGTCTTCGGTATCAAACTCCTGCGAAGTTGGATCGACCGTCGGAGAATAGATAAAGTCGGTGGCGGTCGTAGCCGCCGGTTGTGGGCTGGCGAGCGCGGTCTC
Source organism: Pyrinomonadaceae bacterium (assembly GCA_046262835.1). Lineage (GTDB taxonomy): Bacteria > Acidobacteriota > Blastocatellia > Pyrinomonadales > Pyrinomonadaceae > UBA11740. Next base: position 19,928 of record JBHELZ010000017.1, on the reverse strand, counting down.
GGCCGCTTCGTTTATCTCGCGATCGATTTCGTCTTTTAGCACCTGTAGTTGGTCCTGAGTGGCGATGCCTTCCTGCACCAACAGGGCGCCGAATCTTTTGATCGGATCGCGTTCCGCGTCCGCTACCCGCTCGGCTTCCGCGCGATAGAGTTTTTCGTCATCGGAAAGCGAATGCGAATAAGGCCTGATTACTTTCGCATGAACAAACGAGGGCCCGCGGTTCTTGCGAGAGTTATCAACCGCGCGGCGCATCACCGCGAGGGATTCAACCGGGTCGGTGCCGTCACATCGCTGGCGATAGAGATTTGGAAAACCGGAAATGAGCTTCGACACGTCGCCGCCGGCAGTTTGCACTTCGAGGGGCACACTGATCGCATAGCCGTTGTCTTCAAGCAGGAAGACCACCGGCAAACGCAGATTGCACGCGGTGTTCAGGGCTTCCCAAAACTCGCCTTCGCTGGTGGTGCCGTCCCCGAGGGAAACGTAAGCCACTTCGTCCTGGTGAAAATTCCTGATTCGTTTCTTGAGTTCTTTGCTGAGCTTGATGCGATAGGTGGCTTCGGCACAGCCGACCGCCTGCAAAAGCTGAGTGCCGGTCGGTGAAGACTGAGAGACGATATTCAGTTTCTTGTGTCCCCAATGCGAAGGCATCTGGCGGCCGTGCGAGTTCGGATCAGCCTCAGCGCCCACACTCTCCAGCAACATCTCGAGCGGCGTCATGCCGAGCTGCAGGCACAGCGCGCGATCGCGATAATAGGGATAGAACCAGTCGTAACCCGGCTTCAGGCACATTCCCGCAGCAACCAGGATCGCTTCGTGACCAGCGCCGCTAATCTGGAAGAAAATGCGGTTCTGGTTCTTCATTTGAATCTCTTTGTCGTCCAGCCGCCGGGAGGCGTACATGGTGCGAAACATCTTCACCATTTCTTCGCGGCTGAGCTTCGGCACTTCACGCGGCCGGTGCCTCGGAGCTATTGCCGGTCTGGGCGCAGGCGCAGCTTTGATCGGCGGGGCCGGTTTCGGCTCGGCCCGGGCGACTGATCTGGCGGTAAAGGATTGCTCGGGGAGTTCGCCTTCGGTCTTTCTTACAAGCCTGAGAACTTTAGTGTCGCTCATGATTCTGGTGATGACTGGAGCGCAGCCCTACTCGCTTGCGGGTCGATCCAGAGAGTGCGCAACCGTCACGGCGGCACTCCAATCAAGTCATATTAAGGTTCGTGCTGAAGCGCAAGCGTCCTCGTCTGCTCGGCGCCGAGAATTCAGCGACCGGGGCGGTTGCGCTCCAGTCACTATTCGCTGCTGACGATCTGTCGATATTCCTCAGCCATCCCCGGATGGCCATGCGCCGTGGCCACTTCAATCCCGCGCTGATAAGTTTCGCGCGCCTTGTCGCCGCGGTGCGTACGCTCGTAAGCGCCGGCTAACATGCCGTAGGCGTTCCCTTCATCGTTAGCTGTTGCAAGATACCGCTCGAGCGTATCGATGACTTTGGCGTCGTCCCCCGCCTTTTCATATTCTTTCGCCAGGCCAAACATGACCATGGTATTCGCGGGATCGCCCGCGAGCATTTGTTCAAAGATTTCAATGCGAGATTGACCCATTGTCAGTAACTCATCGATTCATTGAAACAATGCGTCAATGAATCAATTCAATTAATTCTTTATTATGAGTTTCGCGATCGTCTGTAACTGCATGTTCGAAGTGCCCTCGTAGATCGCTCCAATCTTCGAATCGCGCCAGAACTTCTCGACCGGATAGTCCTTGACGTACCCATAACCGCCGTAGAGTTCGATAGCTTTCGAGGTGATCCGTTCCGCAGCGCGCGACGAATACAGCTTGGCCATGGCAGCTTCTTTGACGAAATTCTGTTTCGCATCTTTCATTCGCGCAGCGTTGTAGACCATCAGGCGCGCCGCCTCTAAATCCGTGGCCATTTCAGCGAGTTGAAATTGCAGCCCTTGAAATTCGTTTATGCTCTTGCCGAACTGTTGTCGCTCACTGGTGTATGCCAACGCGCTCTCCAGCGCGCCACGGGCAATTCCAATCATCTGCGCGCCAATGCCGATGCGGCCCTCGTTCAAGGTTTCGATCGAAGTCTTATAACCCTTGCCGACTTCACCCAGGACGTTTTCCTTCGGCACAAGGCATTCTTCCAGAATTAATTCAGTCGTTGACGAGGCGCGAATGCCGAGCTTGTTTTCTTTTTTCCCGACTGTGAATCCCTCGAAGTTCTTCTCGACAATAAAGGCTGTGATGCCGCGATAACCGGCTTCAGGATTGGCGTTCGCAAAAAGCACAAAGATTTCCGCTTCCTTGCCGTTCGTGATCCAGAGCTTGCGGCCATTCAAGACAAAGTGATCGCCGCGATCCACGGCCCGGGTCTGCATGGCGAAAGCATCTGACCCGGAGCCCGCTTCACTTAGCGCGTAAGCCCCGACTTTCGCGGTCGCCAACTGCCTCAGGTATTTCTCTTTTTGCTCCAAGTTCCCCCAGCGAATGAGAGCGTTATTGACTAGAGTATTTTGCACGTCGACGAACACGCCCATAGATGCATCTACGCGCGAAAGTTCTTCGACCGCCAGGATTGCCTGAAAAAAGGATCCGCCCGCGCCGTTATATTCTTCAGGTGTCTCAATGCCCATCAAACCCAGCTCGAAACATTGTTTCTGCAGCGCGGGATCAAGATGACCCTGCTCGTCCATTTCCTGGACCCGCTTGCGAATTTCACCCTCGGCGAACTCGCACACGCTGTCGCGAAACATCTGTTCGTCTTCCGAAAGCGTCGTCAACGGACGGGCCACCGATTCTTCAATAGCTACTTGAGGCTGACTCATATTTTGCCGGACCGCAGGGAAAGGATTAGTTGACCAATCTTGAATCGACATCATAATAAACCGGTGGAGCAAAACGCAAAAACGAACGTTTGAAGTTCAACCTGGTCGGGCACGCTGGGTGCGCAACCGTCGCGGTGCTGCTCTGAGTTATGATGCAAGCGATGACACCTACGCTCAGTCATTGCTTTCCGGTCGCTTAGACGGTTCATTGAACAGCAACCTAAAGTCATGAATTGTGACGCTAATCGATTGGGCGGTCTCTTCGTTTCCACCGAGTACGTCGGCTGGTATTAACTGTCCGATTTGTCCTGCGTTTCGGGTTGGGCTGTTCCTCAAGTTGCGGTATTTTTTGTGAGCCCACAACGGGCACAAGCATTGCTGTTCAGCCCAGGCGCGCAAAAGTCAATGACAAATACGCCCGCGACAAACAGAAAACGATTTACCCCGCTGGGAATTATCCTCACCCTGGGCGGAGTGCTGATGTTTGCTTACTTCGTCAAACAGGCCGGGGTTAGTCAAATCGCCGATGGAATCAGACGCCTGGGCGCCGGCTTTATTCTGATCCTCATCATTTCAGGGGTCCGTCACATTGCCAGATCCATCGCCTGGATGATGTGCGTGGAAGCGCCACACCGTTTGCGATTCCGGGATGCGTTGCGGGCGCGCCTCATGGGTGACGCTATCGGAAACATTCTGCCACTCGGCAGCTTTGTAATTTCTGAGCCCGCCAAGCCCGCGCTTATTCGGGATCGCATTCCTTTGATGGCCGGATTTTCAGCGATGGTCATTGAAAATATCTTTTACAGCCTTTCAGTAGTCGTATTCGTTGTTTCAGGAATGCTTGCGCTGCTGCTCAGCTTTACTTTGCCGAAGGGTTTGCGCCTGGCGAGCCTTATCACAGTCGCGGTGATCGCGATAATAGTCGCAGTCGGGGTGGCATTGGTTCGAAAGCAAGTAAGATTCATCAGTGGCGCGACAACCTTACTTCATCGCCGCGGACTCAATCAGAAATGGATAGAAAAAAGCCGTGTAGTTGAAGATCGGGTCTACGGATTCTATCGAACCAGCAGATCGCGTTTCTTGCCGATCCTACTTTTGGAAGCGTGCTTCCATCTGGCGGGCGCAGTTGAGATTTACGTGACGCTCTATTTCATAAGCCCGCAACAGCCGCCGACGTTATTCACGGCGTTCATTCTGGAATCAGTCAATCGAGTCATCACCATGGCCTTCAAATTTATTCCGCTGCGCATGGGTGTTGACGAAGCCGGTACCGGCAGAGTGTCAAGGATTCTACAGTTCACTCAGGCGGCAGGCGTGACGCTCGCAATCATTCGCAAAGCACGCGACCTGTTTTGGGCCTGTGTCGGCCTGGCCTTGTTGCTGCATCGCGGTTTGTCTCTGCGGGCTGTGGCGCGTGATGCTGAGCAGGCGCTTACTGAGAACGGCGTTGCAACTCTCACTGCGCCCGAATCGAACTAATTCGAACGGTCAATTATCCGTAAATGGTCTACTCGCTTTCATTCACACCTCGCTTAAGCGAAGTATGAATTAGACCTCTTGGATTGAAACGGTAGCCGGCCCTAAACTATTGCGGGTGTTTCGATCTAAACTAAGCCAACCCCCGGCCGACGATTAGATATGAAAATCATAAGACTTTTTTCGATTAACCTTCTTCTCATTTTAGTGGCGCTGTTGTTTGCAGGTGCCAGTCATCAAGCGGCGCCGCCGCGCGCGCACGTCGTCATTCTCAGCACGACCGACATGCATGGGCGCATCTTTCCGATTGATTACTACACCAACAAATACGATAACGTCGGAATCGCGAAGGTAGCGACGCTGGTGAAAGAAGCGCGCAAGAATGATCCGGATCTGTTGTTAATTGATTCCGGCGACACAATTCAGGGCACCCCGCTCGAGTATTTTCACAACAAGCGAAACAACAATCCGCCCGACCCGATGATGCTGACGATGAACGCTCTGCATTACGATTCAATGACCGTGGGCAACCATGAATACAACTTCGGGTTGCAGATTCTGGAAAAGGCGCGTCGCGAAGCAAAGTTTCCCTGGCTGTCTGCCAACACCTATGACACCGCCACGGGGACTACTCATTACCAACCCTACATCGTCAAAGAGGTGCAGGGCGTACGCGTCGGCGTGCTCGGTTTGACGACTCCCGCCATTCCCAACTGGGAAAACAGACCGAATTACGAAGGTCTGGAGTTTCACGAAACCGTCAGCGAGGCGAAAAAATGGGTGCCGGTGTTGCGGGACAAGGAAAAGGCTGACGTGGTAGTGATCGCAATGCACATGGGCATCGAAGAAGACTTGCGCACCGGGCAGCTAAATCCTTCAAACGTGTCTAATGAAAACGCCGCCGTGGCCATCGCGCGGCAGGTCCCGGGCGTCGATGTAATCCTGATGGGCCATACACATCGGGAAGTCGCCGATCTATTTGTTAACGGCGTCTTGTTGACGCAAGCGAATCGTTGGGCCAGCCATGTCGCGCGCGTCGATCTATATCTGGAAAAAGGCGGCGCAAATCACTGGCATACGGTGGCAGAAACTTCACGCACCATTCCCGTGACTGAGAAGACAGAGATCGATTCGGAGATGGCCAAACTCGGCGAGCCCTATGACAAGGAAACACAAGCCTGGCTAAGACGCGCGATTGGCGAATCTGCTGAAGAACTGGTCGCCGACCAATGTCGCTTGCAGGACTCGGCGATTATTGATTTGATTCAGCGGGTGCAACTCGAAGCGGGCCGCGCGGATGTTTCAATGGCCGCCTGCTTCAATGAAAGAGCTCGGATTCCCAAAGGCAAAGTCACAGTGCGCGACATCGCCGGACTCTACGAATACGAAAATACGCTGGTAACGGTGGAAATGACCGGACAGCAATTGAAAGATGCGCTGGAACATTCTGCACGCTACTTCAACGAGTATCAGCCCGGCAAAAACCTTAACGAATTAATTGACACTCGCGTTCCCGGGTTCAATTTCGATATTGCGCAGGGCGTTTCCTACGACATCGATGTCACCAGGCCGTTTGGCCAGCGGATTCAAAATCTCAAATTCAAAGGTCAGCCTTTATCTCCTGCTCAGAAACTGCGCGTCGTCACGAACAACTATCGCCTAAATGGTGGAGGCGGCTTCACCATGTACAAAAATGCTCCCGTCGTCTATCGCTCCAGCGAAGAAGTGCGCGAGTTGATTATTGATTGGGTTGAGAGAAACAAGACTGTGGCCACGCAGGCCGATAATAATTGGCGCATTGTCACGGGGCAATAGCCACGCTGACGGAGGGCTCATGATCCCCAAACCGAACCTCTTCACTTTACGCGGGCTACGGCACCGCCAGGGCCGCCAGCAGTTTTTCATGAATTCCGCCAAAGGCTCCGTTGGACATGATAGCGACCACATCACCTGCCTGAAGATCGGACTTTAATCGCGTCACGATTTCGTCGACATCCGTGATCGCATAGGCGGCATTGTTCCGGGCAGAAATATCTTCGATCAATTTTTCGATATTGAGCACGCCGCCCATTTCAGCTGCGCGCTGCGAGTCGAACACCTTCGATACAATCACATAGTCAGCGGGCGTGAACGCCTCTACATAAGTTTTTTGAAACGTCGCATGACATGAAGTGCGCGAGCGAGGTTCGAATACGGCGACCAGTCGCCGGGCCTTATACTTCAGCTTTAGAGCCGTAAGCGTTTCGCGGACGGCGGTCGGATGATGAGCAAAGTCATCGATAACCGTGATGCCGCTCACTTCACCGCGCACTTCGCAACGTCGCCGCACGCTCTTGAAACTGGCGATCGCGTCAACTATTGCCTGGCGTTCAACTCCCCAGGCATCGGCGGCCACGATTACCGCGAGGCAATTGCGGATGTTGAACTCGCCAATTAATACGGTCCGAAACTGAGCCCATTTCGCACCCTCAACAAATACATCAAAATGAGTCATCCCATCGGCATAGTTAATATTGCGCGCCTGCCATTTTGCGTCATCGGCAGTTCCGAATGTTTCCAGCCGGGTAAACAGTTTCGCGCCAAACGACGCAACCACGTCGCGGACCGGCTGGCTGTCCCAACCGGCAATCAGCTTTCCATTTCCAGGCACGACATTCATCAACCGGCGAAACGCAAGCTTGACCGCATCGAGATCCTTGTAGATGTCGGCGTGATCGAATTCAATATTGTTGACGATTGCGACCTCAGGCAGGTAGTGCATGAACTTTGGGCCCTTATCGAAATAGGCGGTGTCATATTCATCGCCTTCGATGATGAAATAATCGCTGTCGGTCACTCGAAAGCTAACGCCAAAGTTTTGCACGACGCCGCCCACCAGAAATGAGGGATTCAATCCGGCTTGATCGATCACCCACGCAGCCAGGCTTGTCGTGGTCGTTTTGCCGTGCGTCCCGGCGACAACCAGCGAACGGCGACCACGAATGAATTCTTCCTTCAGAACTTCCGGCAGTGAGCGATAATTAAGACGGCGGTCGAGCGCGCTCTCCACTTCCGCGTTGCCGCGCGGAATAGCGTTGCCCACAACCACGCAATCCGGTGTCGCAATATGAGCGGCCTCGTAGCCCTTCATAATTTCTATGCCCAGTGCTTCGAGCATCGTCGACATCGGGGGATAGATATTCTCGTCCGAGCCGGTCACGATGGACCCACGGGCCTGCAGCATTCCGGCGAGCGAGGCCATTGCCGTACCGCAAATGCCGATCAGGTGATAGTACATAGTTGGTGAAGGACGATCCGGTGAGATCTATCTATCGGCACGCGCCGCGGCGATCAATTCGCGAAATCGCTGGTCGAGTCCATCGATACACTGGTTCCTTTCCAGGTTCACGATCGCGAGTTCTTTAATGACATTGTCTTTTTGATTCAGTGGCACGCTTTCAAACTCATAGACTTTTTCCTGCACATGCCAAAGCTTGCAAACAGTATGGGCCAATTGGGCGAAGGTCTCTCCGAGAGAGCCGTTGAATTCGGGAACTGCATTGCCTTCCTTCTTATAAACTTTGTTTTGTGCGAAGGTCAGCCGCTCAATCGGGATTTGACCGGAAATCGCCGAGCTCATGAATTCATCTATTTCATGATGAAGTTGTTGCTCCTGCTTTCGCAGACTCTCCAGGCGTTGCGCATCGTCGGTATGCCACAGCTTCAGCTTAACGGTCGCCAACTTGTCACACAATGAACCGAGTGTTTCCGCCATCCCACGCTCCTCAACATAATCTTCGCTACGGCTCGAAACTTTTCATTCCAGCGAGAATCGTTAGCCACTCTTCGTTGGTGATCTTAGCATTGAATCGAGGCCCGCTTCGAATTTCGGTCAATGGGAGTCGCCGGCGGCAGATGTCGCGATCAGCCCGTCACCCTGCGCGCGCGCGGCTCCAGCCTGCCGCGAGAGAAACCCCAGCGAGGCGCACGCTGTCGCACCAACTCATATACGGCGCGCGGTTATGGGTTAATTCAAATTCCGATTTCTCGCGCTTCGCGCTCTATTTGCAAGCTTCCTCGCACAGCCTGAGAAGACCCTCGCCGTACTGTCGCGCAAATTCACGTTCAGTCGCCAGTGATGCTTTTTCCATCTCCGTGTCGGGCCCTGCTTTCAATCGTGCCCAATGCCTGGCGAGCAGGTCGGCGAGTCCGTCGGGCCGGTCGCAGGAAAAAAAGCCCAGCGCGGCAGGAGCTTGTTCGCGATGAACGGCAATGTCAGAACAAACCAACGGCCGTCCCAACGCCTTCGCGTCCTGCACGATCGTACTCCAGCCCTCAAAGCGCGAAGGCTGAATCACTAGCGCCGCGGTTCTCATCAGGTTGACCAGATCGGCGTAAGGCACGTGGCCCAGAATGATGATTTGGCCATTCAATCCGGCAGACGCAATCGCCTGAAGTAATGAGGAAAAATTGCTGTTATTGCGATCCCGATAGTCGACCGGCAAGCCGGTCATAACTACGGGAACGGTCACGCCGCGGTCGCGCAATTGACTTATGGCAGTGACGACGATCCGATGATTCTTGTGTGCCCAGAATTGGTTGGCGACGAGGGCGTACTTGTCAGGCAGTTTGAATTTGGTCGTGCTCAATTGCGGATGATCAGACAAATTGTCAAAGGCGAGAAGTGATGGAAAGGAAAGCACGCGCGCCTTCTTATCACCTTCAGGAATTAAAGAAACAAAGTCTTTCCGCGCCGCGTTGCTGGACAGCATAATGAACGCCGCGCGGTCGGCTAACCGTCGAATCGTGGCATTCCGGTTTTGCAGTTCCGGCTCACGAAAGAATTCAGGCAAATAAACATGCTGAAGATCTGGAATCCATCCTATCAGTTTTGATGCAACCTCCCATGGAGGTACATCCAGGAGCGGCAGCAGGACCTCGATGCCGTGCTTCCTGGCAACAGAAAATGGATCCGAATCGTCGGTGAGATGAAGTAAATGACGCAGGCGTGTCTCGCCCTTGAGCGCGCGCGACTGGGCCGGTGCTAACTTGATCCATTCAGCTTTAGTGAATTGATCGTCGCTCGGTTCGCCTGGCGAGAGGAAGTAGAGTTCGCAGTCAGTCTGATCGCAGACCGATTCAAGCGATCGAATCATCATCTTCGAGTAAATACCGGCTGCGGTCCAGCCGGCGAAAGATTGATCGACCACACCGATCCGACCTGGAAGCGATTTATGCACCATGGTGAAAGACGTAGGTCTCTCGCTGCCAGGCGGTTGCGCAGTCAGTCAAAGCATCGATGACGGGGCGAGGCTTCCACAATGGCAGGAGCGAGCGAAGCTTGGATATGTCGCCGCACCAATTGCGCGGATCGCCAGGCCGAGCGGTGCCGCGGCAACGCAGCTCTTTGCCCGGCGCAACAATGTCCCGAGTGTGGCGCGCGATCTCGGCTACCCTCGTTTCTTCTCCGCTCGCGACGTTTGCGATTTCGAAGTAACCCCGGGGCGTATCAAGAAGTGCTTCCGCCAAGTGAAACACCGCCGCGGCCACGTCATCAACGTGAAGAAAATCTCTGGATTCGGAGCCGGTGCCTTCGAGCCAGAGAACTTCACTGTCGCCAATCAGTTGCCTGAATAACTCCCAAATTAACAACCTTCGTTGATTTACGCCGAAGACCGAGAACAGACGACAGACAAGAACTCTAAGACCGAAACACTCAGCCGATTCGCGCGCCAACATTTCACACATCGCTTTGTGAAAACCGTATGGCGAGATGGGATTAATGGCAGCGTCTTCTCGCACCGGCAAAGAGGCCGGGTTACCATAGACGGCCGCGCTCGAGGGAATGAAGATGAGCGGATTCTTGCCTGAGCAGCGAACGGCTTCAAGGGTGTCGGCGGACAACGATACCGACCCCTGAAAATCAGCCGCAGGATCGAGGAGCGAAGCGCCCACCGACGCGGTGCCCGCCGCGTGAAACAACACGTCAGGGTCAAAGTTGGCGATAATATCGGACAGCTTGCCGGCAGTGCCGTAGCCCCGGACATAATCACCCGGCCATTCCTCGCCCGGTCCCGCCGAGCGACCGGTTCCCATCACGGTATGCCCACAGCGCGCAGCATAGCGCCCCAGGCTACCGCCAATAAAACCAGAACTGCCGGTAATCAAAACTCTCATGGTTTCTCGAGAAGAAAACTGTATAGGCGGCCCGGCGTGCGATCGCGTAGTGTGTGACGGCGCACCTGTGTTTTCTTAAATCGGTTCGACCAGCCCAGCACCCGGCCGAGCCGCAGATAACTATGGTTGGCAACCTGGCGCAAACTAATCTGACGATCGCGTTCAGTCCCGGGGAAGAAATTCAAGATCGATTCGAGAGGTCCCCATGTTTCTTTGATCCGCAAACCGGCACTACGAAAGCTTTGCAAATAACGATCAAGCGGGTAGGCATTCTCTCCGCCATAGAGCTTATGCAACGGATGTTCATCACGAAATGTGAGCAACTGTTGTTCGTCGTCGGCAACATGTTCGCGGGTGCTCAACCACAGGCCGCCACGCCGAAGGACCCGTGCCAGCTCTTGCACCATCAGCTCGAGATCCGAGGCGTGATGAAGCACTTGCCGGGCATAGATCGCATCAAAAGAAGCGTCGGCGAAAGCAAGCTTCTCACCAAACTCCTCAATTGCGGTAATCGGTAGCCCGGTCTGCGCCACAATTTCACGAATCGCGCCGGCCCCGACCTCCTGACTGTCGTCAGGCTCGAGGGCTGTAACGAGCCAGCCGTTGTTCGCCAACGCAAAACTCGCGATGCCGTTTCCCGCACCCGGTTCAAGAATTCGACGTTCGTTGCCGGGCCCCAGCAGTCTCAGGACTTCGGCGAATTCTTCGCCACATGCGTAACGCTCTGCCGCGCGGAGCACTGGCAGATCGAAATAGTTATTCCGAATTTCCGCCTCATGATCTGGCTGGTCGCGATACCAGCGAACGGCGTGTTCCCAGGTCATTCGGCTCATTTAATTCTTCGTTCCTCGCTGGTCAGCGGCCGAATAATTTGCGCGGGATTCCCTGCGACAATGGTCCAATCAGGTACGTCTTTCGTGACGACGCTGCCGGCTCCGACCACCGCGCCTTCGCCAATGTTGACTCCCTTCAGAATGATCGCGCGCGCGCCAATCCAGGCTTTATTGCCAATCCTCACCGCAGCCATGGACACGTGTGACCAATCCTTTCGTCCCTTGATCCATTCGCTGACGTCACTGCTTCGTTCAGCAAAGCAAAGCGAGTGAGAATTGTGATCGGTTATCAGCGAGTCGAAAGCTACTAGTACGTCATCTCCGATTTCAATCGACTGGGCCGCACCCAACACTGTGCCACCTCCGACATGTGTGCGCGAGCCAATGAAAATCTGCGCATCAGCTTTCTCGAATACTATCGAAGCCTCAACGTTACTGCCGGCGCCAACGGTCAAGTGACAACTTTCTGGATCTCTGACGACAAGCCGAGCATGTGATAACTCAGTCCCGTCTCCGATGGTAACTCTACCGTGTAACCTGCGCGCCCATTCAGCCCGTGGATCAATCGCGGGAGCAACCAGGATTGATTTGAGCAATCTACGCATTGTTCCGCGATGGCCAATCGGAAGTCCGCGCGTCTGTTCAATCCAGCCGGCGGGGGGATCGAGTAGAAATAGCGTCGAACTAACTGTACCGTCCGGTTCGCAATCGTTGCAAGCGTTGAAGAAAATTCGGCAATTTCCCCCGGCTCTGCATCTCATAGATCTTGAAGAGTAACCCGTCCGCGTTTCGATCTCGCAGCATGTGCGGAGGGTGGCGGAGTGGAAAGCTCATTTCTTCTGTGGGCAATTCGCCAATCGAACTTACGTCAGCTTTGGTGTGCGTGGCGCTGTTTCCGAAGCCAATATTTGAAACCAAATTTACGCCTGGGGTAATTGAAAGACCATTCTGAACCCAGCACGAAAAGAGCCATTGATAATCCCAGATGCCTACATTATCAGTGATGGCGCTGCTAAAAACCTGACGCCAGTGAGCCGCGGCAACCTGGTCCCCCAGGATATCGATGAGCCAATCGGTGTCCATCAAAGTGGGCCACAATTTCATGTCCCTATCGAAGTATTGCCAAGCTCTGCGCCAGCAGGCCCAACCCCAGGTATTAGGATAGCGAGAAAAATAATAGCTGTAGTGCGGCCTCGTATGGCCGGACTGAAAGTTATTGCCGCTGATCATCATGACTCGCTCATCGTTACGATACCGCGCCAACAATTCATCGCAAAAACGGAAGAAGGTAGGACAGGGCAGGCAATCGTCTTCCAAAATAACGGCTTCTTCGGTGGTTTGAAAGACCCAGTCTATGCCGGACGCCAGTCTCAATCCACAGCCCAAATTGACTTCCGAGAAGTTCGTAAAAACCTCGCAATCCCAATCAATCTTTTCGACGATCGCGCGCGTGACTGCACACGTCGCGGCTTCTCCTGGCGGATCCGCCCGCGGGCCATCCGCGATTACCAGCAGCTTTGGCGGCCGCGCCTTGCTAATCTCGGCGAAGACGCGCGAAGTCGTCTCGGGTCGATTAAAGATAAAAAGAGCGACGGGTGTTTTCAAAGCAGCCTTTCAAAATAAAATGGAAAATCGATTCGAGCAGCTTCTCGGGGAGGCGCGCGTTATTTTTACTTTACCGCCTCAACATACAAGCTCTCAAAAGCGCGCGCCTGAGTGTCGATGTCTTGCATGCGCACGTCCCGCGAGCAGCCGAACTGCTGTTCTAAGACTTCGGAAAATCCAGCCTGTCGCAACAGCAGCATTAATGCCGGCGCATCGTACGTCCAAAGGTGTTGACCTCCTTCGCGCATCATTTGGTTTACCCGATCCATCGGTGTTTCCATCGCCAACTCGAAAGAAGGATGGTGGAGGAAGCTATCGTCGCCCGCGTAGGCGCGCAAGTAGCGTGCAGCATCGGGCGTCGAAAGGCGCACCACGCCACCCTGTTGCAGGACGCGATAGATTTCCTGCAGGAGCACCGCGGCATCTTCCTTCGTCATATGCTCAATTACGTGTTCACCGAAAATGGCCGCGCAACTCTCCTCAGGAAAGGGAAGGCCCCTCCGCAGGTCCCAGACAACATCGACCTTCTCATTGCGCGCCGAGTCCACATTAACCCACCCCGGCAATGGATTGGGACCACAGCCGATGTTGACACGGAGATCCTTAGTTCGGAGTTGAGCCAGAAACCGTTGTGTTCGCTGGCGCGCTCTCCAGTCATGATAAGGCGCCGACAGAAGATTTGCCCGTTCGCGGCCCAACAATTGGACGACAGCTCGTTTCAGCATCGCGGCAAACCTGGCTCAGCCCTGCGCGTTCAAACTCTCAACACTGCCATCAAGGTGAAAGACATACACCGTAAAACTATCCGTCCAGGGAAACATCACGGCAAAAATGTCGATGTTCCCGTGATAAGCCTGTTGCAGCGGGTGTTGCCGCCTGCTCATAATCACCTCTTCCCATACGGACGTGCGGATGCCCTCTTGCTGTCGCGCTGTGTACTCGAAGAAGCAAAGTGTCCGGTTAATACCGACGACATGCCATTTGTGCCGGTCTTTGGCCCACGCAAAAAGCATATCCTCTCCCATGGTCGGTGTCTCGAGATATCCGCGCTTACCGATTCTCATGATTTCTGCACAAGCCTTCACGGGACTATCAACGTGCTCCAGAATGTGCGCGCAATACACGAAATCGAAACTCTTGTCGGGAAAAGGCAGTAGATGAATATCTGCCGTAACCAGCGGCTTACCATCTTGCACAATTGAGCCCTCGCGATGCGGAGTCGATTCGAGAAAACGATCTACCAAGTGGGTGGCCAACGGGAAAGGATTACCGCCGCTACCGATGTCCAGGACGCGCTCTCCCGGGCGAATATCGAAATTGATATAGCGCTGCTGGTAACTGAATCGCCCCGGCACCGATTTCTGAAGATCGAGCCGCACCGGACGTCTTTCAACGGTCAGGGGAATTCTGTCGAGGACAGATCGCATCATCCTCTTAATTGGTTTTGGAAGCAGCTTTCTCAAGACAATCGAACCCATCTCACTCACTTTGACAATCCAATTTGACGAGTCTCAGGGTTCATGTGCGAGGCATGCCTGGCGATGCACACGTCAATCAGCGGAAGCTGAGCGCGCGTCCAGTCGATCGTCCGCTTCAGACCGTCTTCCAGATCTGTCTGCGGTGCAAAGCCGAGTGCTTGTTTGGATTTCTCTGTGCTGCCGAAGCGTTTGCCGGAATGGTCCCACGTGCGCGGCGGCAGATATTCAATTGGGGTTGGATTGCCGGTATACAGGTTCACCAGCGTCGCCAACGCCTGAATCGAGGTCTCGACACCGCTCGCCAGATTGTAAACCTGGCCCGGCTCGCCCGCAGTTGCGCAGAGCATCAACCCTCGCACTATGTCGTCAACGAAAATGAAATCGCGTGTCGCTACCCCCCGATTTTCCACTGACAGCGGCATCCTCTTTAAGCCGCGATATATGAAGGTCGGCGTGACGTTGCGCCAGACGGTCGCGGGCGTGCCGCGCCAGCGCCCGGCGCCCAGAATCTCGCCGGGGCCATAAACGTTTTGGAAGCGTGCCTTAACGACGGGTAGTTTATGTTGTTGAAAATAATAGTTGGAATAGAGTTCGCCGATGATCTTGGAAATTTGATATGGACTGTCGAGGTAGAGCGAGACCGGCGAATCTTCCTGGGTCGCTTCTGCTTTGTCGTAAGTTTTCTCCGCGACCGTGCAGCCCGCAGATGAATAAACGACGCGTTTGATTTTGTCGAAATCCTTAAGGCGCTCGTAGAGCTTGAGAGTCGTCAGTGTATTGTTCTCATGGTCCGCCAGCGGGTCATGCATTGAACTCTGATTGCCATGGTAAGTCGCGAGATGAAAAACGTAATCCAGGTCGTTTATGAGCCCGTTAAGGACGTCATCATCGGTTATCGAACCTTCGATAAACGTCACAGCTGGATTATCCGGCACATTCACGCGTTCAGCCGACAGCAGATTATCAACGATGACTACTTCCTGCGGGGTTGCCTCGAGCAGCCGTTTCACTAAATTGCTGCCGACAAAACCGGCGCCACCGACTACCAGAACCTTCCTGTCTTTGAACTCGTCCAAATTGAACCTCATTAACAAAAATCAAGAATGGATTGCGAAGTGAAAGACAGCGTTCAGCGTTCATCTTTCATCTTTTCCTTTCAGGCCTTCGCGTCTTTTGCCTCAACGTCCTTGAGATGTGTGTATGTCTGGGTGATGCCGTACTGCCGGTACCAGTCAATCGCGGCCCGCACACCCTCGTCAAGAGGCGTTGAGACGCGCCAGTCGAAGGTCGCTTCCGTTTTCGAGGGGTCCAGCAAAATGGTATAGGTATCGTCGGGAGTGCGCGGGCGCACTTCGACTTCCTGATCGAGTTTAATGCCAAGCGCTTTAACGGTGGCGTGGAAAAGTTCCACGATGGCGTAATCCGTGCCCGAAGAGATGTGGTAATAACCCGCGTCGCCGCGTCCTTCAATCGCCTTCATCACCACCGCCACAAGGTCGTTGATGTATATGAAATCGCGACGGGTATCCATCACAAAGCAGGGTTTGTTGTTAGTGAGCCGATGGTAAAAAGTCGGCAAGGGTCCGCTCAAATTTCGCGGGCCATACGCATTCGCCAGCCGAAACGAGAGGAAATCGAGGCCGCCCAGCTCGACGTAGTATTCGCCGGCAGTCTTGCTGATCGCATAACTGCTGCCCTGAGGTCTCAATGGATGATTGAGAGTGATGGGCTGCTCAAGGGGCTTTAAACCGTAACCGAGCGCGGTTTGAAAATAGATTAGCCGTCCGGTGCCGCTCCTTTTCGCGGCCTGAACAACGTTCGCCGAGCCAAGCACATTGGTGCGCGCATCTTCGGCCCAATCCTCCGGGTCACGATAAGCAGCGGCCGCATGAATAACCACCTCGGGTTTGAATTCATCAAAAAGCCGATGGACCAAATCGGAATCTGCGATGGTGCCTTCAACGACGCGCAAATTTTGTTGCGGCTGCAAATTGTCTCGGCGGCCCGTCGCATAATTATCAATAACGAGCACCTCATCATTCCCGGCGACTAAGCGATCCGCGAGATGTGATCCAATGAATCCTGCACCACCCGTGATTAAAACTCTCATCAATTGTCTCCTTGCTGTTCGGAGCTTGCCGCCGCCGGCGTTCGCTTCGTGAGCGCCCCGGCCAATTCAGAGATGAACGTTAAAGCGAACCTGGCAAGATTAGGAACGCAGCAATCCCTTGAATTCGGCGGCTTTATCGTGAAATTCCTGTTGCCACAATTCAAGACAAAGCAGTCCCCACACTTTGCGTCCGAACTTTGGTTCTTTATCTAAATCTCCAATCAACTTTCGATTGTCCACCAGGTCGCGATTCAGAGCAGGGCGCGTCGTCAAGGTGTCCTGCACAAACTCGCGCGCTTCGCCATTGATCCATTGCATCAAAGGCGTGGGAAAACCCATTTTGTCTTTTCGATCGACGATCACGTCGGGCAGTTCAGATCGCACCGCGCTCTTCAGAATCTGTTTCATCGTGCCGTTTTTGAATTTAACGTTCGAAGGCATAGTCGCGGCGAACTCAACCAGTGGATGATCCAGGAAGGGGACGCGCGACTCTAAACCGTGAGCCATGCTCACCCGATCCTCGACCTGAAGCAGCGCCGGCAGCAAAGTCTTGAAATCAAAATGCGTCATCCGATCGAAATATGATTCTTTGCCGACATTGCTACCATTAAAAATTGTCTGAAATGTTTCGAACGGTGAATAGTCACCCAGACGATTCCAGTAAATCTCGTCCTGGAGCTCAGGCGCCCGATTGATCAAACGAAAATATCGCCGGTCCATCCCTTCGAACAGTCCATCGCGCCAGAACTCCTGCAACAGCGACTTGTAGTTTTGCAGCGCGGTCAGGTTTGGAATGATCGATTCATAGGTCACGACGAAGTTCCCGTCATTGATGGTGCCGTCAATTGCCGCCTTGATGCACTGCTCAAAATAAGCAATGAGATAACGCGTGTAGCCCCCAAAAATTTCATCGCCCCCCTGCCCGCCGAGCACGACTTTGCGATGACGAGCCGCGAGTTGCGAGACCATGTATTGCGAAAACGAGCCGGGGCCAGCCGCAGGATAATCAAGGTGATAGATGACTTTGCGAATATTCTCTACAAAGTCCGAGGCCGTGATATCGATCTCATGCAGACTGAAGCCGCGCCATTCCGCGAGCGCGCGTGCATAACGACTCTCGTCATAATCCTGACTAAACGAAAATTTTCCGGTGAAGGCAGCGAAGTTGCCATTACTGTGTTGGCTTGCCAGCGAGGCGATCGCGCTCGAATCCAGGCCGCCGCTCAGGTATGTGCCGACCGGCACATCAGCACGCAAATGAAGTTCGACTGATGCGGGCAAGAGCGCCCTCAAGCGCTCTTCGAAATACCTGGAGGTGTGATCGAAATCCAGTTCGTAATAAACTTCCCAGTAACGATTAATTTCAATCGCGCCTTTTTTGGCCGACAAGGTGTGCCCCGGCAGCAACTCCTTTACGTTTTTGAATAGAGTTTTGCCGGCCAGACAAAACTGGAAGGCGAGGTAATCCTTAAACCCCTCGAGATCGGTTTCGATCTGATCAACGAACGGGAGCAACGCTTTTACTTCGGAAGCAAAATAAAAGCTATCACCGACGGTGGCGTAGTAGAATGGTTTTATTCCGAAGCGATCACGCGCGCAAAATAATTCCTGCCGGCTTTCATCCCAAAGAGCGAACGCGAACATCCCGCGCAAGTAACTGACGCAATCTTTTCCCCAACGGCGATACGCCGCCAGCAGGACTTCAGTATCGGAGGTCGTCTTGAAATTCTCTGCGCCAAGTTCCTCGCGGAGTTCGATGTAGTTATAGACTTCTCCGTTATAGGTGATCCAATTACCCGCCTCGTCGGTCATCGGCTGGTCACCGGTGGAGAGATCGATAATACTAAGGCGGCGATGCGCCAGGCCCACGCACGCGCGTTCATGCTGCCAAACACCTTCGCCGTCGGGCCCGCGATGGCGCAGCAGATCGTTCATGACGCTGATTCGGCGGCCGAGCTCAGGAAGCTCCTGCAAAGAGAGACTCAAGGCTCCGGCAATTCCACACATTTTCAGTTTCTCTCTTTCGAATGCAGCGTCGGATTTCGGGTCGAGGTTGTCTCTCTTAGTCTGCGCAGGAGCCTCAGCACAGGCCCGCCCAAAACCGAGAGAGGGCGCCGGCCTGGAAAAGCCGTATGGTACAGGAGCGCGTTTTTTCTGGCGCGTAATTGCAGAGACAATCTGTCTCGCTTGAGCCGGGCCGTAATTTGTGCTGCTTCCTCTGCTTGGACCTCTCTTTGCAAACCGGCTTCGAGCAGGGTTTGGTCAAACTCAGCGATGAATTTTTGATAGCTATACTGCCCGGAACCAATTAGGTCACGATAAGCATTGTCCGTCAATTCACGGCGCAGTGCCTTATCTTGAAACATGCGGATGCAGTCGTCAAAGTTGGAGAAGTCTTTTTTGAGCGGAATGTAATGGACAAGGGGTTGAATGATGCCGGAATAGCGGCCCTCAAAGAGGATTTGGCAGACGCTGAAGGCTGCGGCCTCGAAATGGCGCGGGCTGATCGTCCGGTAATAAATCCTGTTTTCCCGGGAGTTCAACAACCGCTCAGACATCTCCTGAAAAGTGATGCCAGGACGCTCCGCCAAAAGACGCGTTGCCTCGTGCCTTACGACGTCGTCAACGTCAAAGATTGAAACACCGGCTTCCACGCCGAGAAAGGCCCGGCAGTTGGCGATAAAGTCATACCACGCCTCGCCGTAAATACGGCTCTGCTCTTCAGTCGCAATATCGAGACGAAGCCCCAAAGCTCTGGCGCGCTCGCAGAAACGCGTGGCGATGCCGGTCTTTTCCTGGGCGCCTTGACCCATATAAAAGGGAAGCGGCCTGGCGCGATAACCGATATCGATCGCGCGCTCTTCATCTGGCCGCGCCTTGCGCCGCGCAATCCCGATTAAATCATCGCTTACGTAGCCGGGAATGTGAGAGATCAGCTTCGGCACGTTCGTGAATTTCTGATAGACATCCTTGAAGTGGGTGGGTTCAAGGAGCGTGTAGACGCAATCAATCCGATGGTGATTAAGAAAATCAAATCGCTGGCGGCAGTAATGATATTCGTCCTGAAAGAAAGCCACCTTGTAGCTTTCTCTATTCTCTTCAAGATAACTTAAGAATTGATCGTTCAGAGCGTAACGGTCGCCGAAAATAGAGTAATGAAAAACGATGCCTTGAAATCTTAATTTGCCTAAACTTTGTGGGAGTCCGAGTTGCGTATTTACGGTCCAGACCTTAAAACGAGAGTGTCGCTCAAAGGCATGGACATTCTCCATGATCGTCGCCGCGTCGGCAGCGAGCGGATGATTGTAGAGTAGCAAAAGGCCCTTGACAGTGCTCTCCGAATGCTTGCTCATCTATTCAGTTCCTACTTCCTAAACAAATGGTAAACGCCGCCCAACCCGGCGTGCTTACCCTGATGACCCGATACGGCCAACAC
>JBHELZ010000016.1:0-100359 GCA_046262835.1 Pyrinomonadaceae bacterium | reverse complement strand
GTCCCTGGTGAGCACGTAGAACCGCGCCAGGCTGAGGTAAGACTCCACGCGTTTTGGATTCAACTCGACCGCATGATTCAGTTCCGCGAACGCTTCGGTCTTTTTGTCCTGGGCGAACAGGACGCTGCCCATCAGGATGTGACCTTCGATGTGGTTGGCGTCCTTTTGCAGAACCTCTTTCGCCAGACGGTCAGCTTCAGAGATGGCCGCGGGCGATTGCTTGCCGCCCATTAAGTAATAATTTCCGAGCCGTACGCGAACGTCGAGGTTGTTCGGATCCAGTGCGACCACCTGTTTCATTTCTTCGAATGCTTCCTGATAACGCTGGAGGCCTTCGTAGGCGCTCGCCAGTCCCCAATGGGCATCGGCCAGCTTCTCGTCGATTTGCAGAGCGCCGCGGAACTCGAGCGCAGCCTCCTGAAACTTCTTGTCTTTCAGCAACGCCTGTCCGCGAGCAACGTGTTGGGCTTTGGCTTTTTCGGGTGTCGTACACGCGCCGATAAAAAGCGCGGCAACCATCGGAAGGATAAGCAGAAAAGCAGCAGAGAACTTTCGGCGGCACTCGTGATTTTTCATTACAACTGGTCTCCGAGAGTCCCGATTTGATCGGGACCCCTTTGGTCGCTTCAGCGGTTGTCTTCGTCGGCGGGCAAAGCTTTCGAAGGCCGTTTCGGCGGGTTAGTAGGGTGTCAAAAAACGTCACTCGCGGACTCGCGAGTCAGAGGAAAGAAAGGGCTAATTGAGGATTTCTCCCAGGAAAATGTTCGCAGTTTCCGTCTTTAGGCAGGACACCAAATTCTAGTTGGGAACAAACGCAGGGAGTTCATTAGCAGCTTGGGAAGCCAGCTCGACTGCCGACTTCTCAGCTTCCACCGGTGAGTCATTCATCGGCGTCATCACGCGCACCAGCGCGCCGTCTGAGCGGCGTTTTCGTGCACTATCCATGACGGTGTAAATTTTCGCCCAATACTCGCTTGCGAGGGCCCGGCCGCGGCCCTGGTACCAATAGATCATTAGCGCCTTCTGGTTGCCGTTTTGAATCACGTATCGATTGGCTTCAAACGCCGGCCCAACGGCGGGCGTGATTGTGATTCTGCCCCCGTCACTCATCACCCAGCCCGCGCCGGGCACGCAATTCAACGGGCTGTGATAGGTCGCGCCGTTTCGCTGCGTCGAGTAATAACCCACGTAGAGCGATGCGATTCGGTCCTTCGATTCAAAGTTGCGTGAGACATAATCATCCGCGCGCAAGACGTTTTGGGTATCATCATCAAAACGCACGTCGTCGCCCTGCTGACGCCATGAACCAATTTGCTGCGGGAATTCCTTTAGCGGCTTGCGCGGCACGCGCGCCTCACCGGCACGCTCCCACGCATTGATAATACCGCCGCTAACGATTAGCACCGCGAGCAACGACCAGAACCTAATTGAGTTTTGGCGAGCTTTCATTAGTTTCCGACATTCGTTAGGGTCGGGTTGCTGCCCGGCCAAGCGGGCGGCAGCCCGCCTTCTAAACTATTACTCGTTTTGTTCTTTCCGATCAGCGCGATTCGATCCAAAACCCATCCCGTGCCCAGGAGCAGCAACGCTGCCGCCACGTAAATCACCCAACCCGAAAACGTATGAAAGAAACCATCGGCGACGCGGGTGCCGTAATAATGCGCTAGAACACCAGTGCCGCTGACACGCAAAGCATTGGTGAGAATCGCAATGGGAACCGCCGCGACGACAAGAATCAGCGCGCGCCAGAAACCGAAATGTCCAACAAACCTCAGTTTGTCGCTAGCCATTTCTGGATCTCCGATCACTGGCGACGACAAATTGAAGTTTGTCGAACCTGGTCTGGGACGCGTGAAATACGCGTAAATCACGGCCAGCGTGACCAGCGTCATCAGCGAGCGAATGCCGCTGCAGGCTTCCACGACGGCGAGTTTTTTGGGCTCGCTCGCACCGAACGGCATCAGTTCGATGACGTTGCCCTGGCGCAAGACTGGAATGCTAAAGAATGACATCGCTGCCACGGCGCAACGGGACGCGAAGAGCTGCAAAGGAAATGCAATGCGGTTAAAAATGATCTGGGGTATCGGGATCGAAAGCATCAGCAGCACGAGTGGCACCGCGACGAATCGCATGAGGCGAGCGCCAAAGAAGTAGATGACAATGCCGGCGAGCATTAGCACCAGCGAGACTCTTTGCATGAACAGTTCAGCGCCCGCTGTTCCCGCCCACAGGGCGAACAAGGCCACGCCGATTCCAATAGCTCCCAACCATGCCGAACGCGCGCTTGGGGAAGCAACAAAACTTCTGCGCCCCGGCCACAGAATGAAAGCGATAACGAAGGGAATTAAAAGGCCATGAGAATAGTTTTCATCGTGCCACCAATCGTTCGCGAGCTTTACCATCACGGTGAAATAAAGAAATGCGAGCGCGAGGGCGATCGCTACGGGCGGAAGGATTTTTCTGAGAACGGCACTCATCAGGCGGTCAAATCTTGCAGCCGAGGGGGCAATCCCGGCCGCGAAAGGCTTTTCGGCAGGCGAGGTTAAGACTTTTCCTCCAAAACCAATAAAGGATCAATACCGCTGATTTTCCTCGGGTCAGCAGCCCGACAGTCGGAGCGCGCCGGATCCGGTGAATGCGATGTTGCGGTCGCTGATGCTCGAGCTTCGTACGCTGTTAAGCCGTACGACCGGACCAGTTGGGAGACGTTGGCCTGTAGATTGAATTTCGCCTGCACGGTTTGACGGGCCGCGTCGCCCATGCTTGAAGACCTGGCCGAAACATCCAGCAGCTCAAGGACACGCTTGCTCATGCCCTCGACGTCGCCCCGGTCCACGAGAAAACCGGATGAGCCATCAACAATCAACTCTGGAATTCCGCCGACCCGGGTCGCCACCACCGGTTTTGCGTGGGCCATGGCTTCGGCAATCATCCAGCCAAAGACTTCTTCCCAACGCGAGAATTGGCAAACCACATCGGCTGCCTGAAAAACTCCATCGCCGAATGGATCGTCGATCGTTTTCGTGAAAGTAATTTGATCGCCGAGCCCGAGGGCGGCGGCCTCTTTCATGTATGCTTCGCGATTCGCGCCATCGCCCACAAGGACGAACTGAACGTCGGTTCTTTGTGATCTGACACGACGAGCCATCTCGAGAAAATCGCTGATTCCCTTTTCCGGAATCATCCAACTTACCTGGGTGACAATCGGGCGGTCATTGGAAATGGAGAATCGTCGACGAAAAGCTTTCCCCACATCCGGGTCGGGGTTTACTCGCGAAACATCGACGCCGTTGTAGATCATTTCAAAGCGACTTCGCGGCAACAGGTCGATTTCAGTCATGCACCGGTAACCATAGTTACTCACGCAAATCACCTTTGTTAGTGGCAGCCCAATAAAGTGCGCGGCGGCTCGCTTCCACGCCGAGGTGCGTCGCGGTACGTAACCTTCGGGACGCGAATGATGATCCGTAAAAAAGACCTTCTTAACTGATCTCAAACGCGCGATCCATGGGTACAACGTCAGGAAGCTCACGAAATGAAGATGTAGAATTTCAGGCTTATGGCGGACGATGATCCGGTTTAAATTGCGGCATGCCTGCCGGCTTCCGTTCGTCGAGTCGGCCAGCGTCTCAAACCAGACGTTCGGCAAATCGAGAAAGCGGCGCACCTCGCCCGCCGGTTCAGACAAAAAACAGAGGACACTCTTCCACCCCTGCTGCCCTAGCTGCAAAGATAACTCGCGCGCGAACATCTCGGTGCCGCCGATGCGACGCGGCTCCACGCCAAACACCGACACCACGGTCTTGTTGCGGCGAGCGAGCTGGCCATTTGTCGAAACAGTTTGCATTAAGGAAATGATCAGTAGCGAGTGTTTGGCTTTATTTTCAGGGCTCTCCGCCACCGCGCCGCCATTTGTTCGCGAAACTGTTCCAAGCGCAGGGACGCGGTCAATGAAGCGCAGTAAGCCCGGTAAACCAGAGGTGGATTTTCATGGCGGGCAAATGCGGGCTGAAAATTTGTCTTGTTTCCGAAACCGAGAATCCGTTGATCTTCTTCCGAGAGATTTCCCAGAAAGGCAGCGTTTAGAAATAGCGGATGATAACGATTGTAATAAATGTCCTCTTCCTGAAGAGCGACGCCCGGATCGTGGTAGGCGTAAAAGATCGCCTGGCGTGGTTCCAGCATGGGAATCCCCTGTCGATGCACGACGGTAGTGTCGAATAAGAAAGCTGTCCCGGCCGGTCCCGCTAGTTCTACGCGATCGGACATTGGCAGTTCCCTGATTTCGGCCCGCTTTAAATTGTGCGGGTGCTGTTGCTGGTGCGTGCCCCTGATTACATTGAACGCGCCGCTGCGGACATCGGTGAGATACAAGGCCAGCTTGATCTCACGGTGAATTTTTTTCTCAACGGTCTGGTCGTACCACATGTCGCCGTGCCAGCCGTGAAAGTCCCGTCGAGTCGGCAATGACTTCCAGCCCTTTGCCTCAGTCAGCTCGTAAGCCGGACCGAGATATCGCCCAAGTATCCCTTTCACCAGAGGATGCAAAGCGAGATCTACGAACCCCTGATCCAGCAGCAACACATCTTCGATCATCAGTCGATAAGGTTCTGTTCGTTGATAACCATCGAACTGGTTCCAGCGCAGACGCTTCAGCCGCGCGTTAAATGCAGATTGCAATCCGCGCAATTGCTCGGCGTTAAGCAAGGAAGGCAAAAGCACGACACCGTTCGTCTCGAGCTCCGAAACGAGCGCATCGACCGACGCCAGACGAACGTTCTGTTCGCGCGCGTCTGCGGATTGAAGGTTTGAATCTTTGAAGCGTTTCATTGCTGTTTCATACGCGGCGCGAACAGATGGCCTGCACCGCCCGCGGTGCAAACCTGGTAAGCCAAACCGTGATCCATTTTTTCGAGCCTGGGCGCAAGCGATTCGATTCTTTGAATGAATCGCGGGCCTGCTCGAATTCGCCCTGGGCGGCGTGGTGCTTCCCGATTTCGAACTCCAAAAGGGCGCGGCGGTTCTTAATGACCGCGGAAACTTCTTCGCGTTCTTCAGCCGTCAGATCGTACGACTCTTCGATTTTGTCAAAGACGCGCAATTCCCGGCGGTGAGAATTAATGGCATCGCCAGTCAATCCATCAGGACGGCAACGGTATCTGAGCAGCACTCGACGCTGATAAAAGAGGCGGTTTCCACGGCGCGCCAGTCGCAACCAGAGATCAAAATCCTGCGCGTTTCGCAAAGCTTCGTCGAACAATCCGATTTCGATAATGGGCTGCCGCCGTACCACAACTCCC
The DNA here is from genome assembly GCA_046262835.1 of Pyrinomonadaceae bacterium. Taxonomy (GTDB): domain Bacteria; phylum Acidobacteriota; class Blastocatellia; order Pyrinomonadales; family Pyrinomonadaceae; genus UBA11740. The sequence goes on along the minus strand of JBHELZ010000016.1, from coordinate 95,059 downwards.
GAAGTGATTAGGCTTCGCTTGGACACTACCAGTTCAAGGAAGGTTACGTCGCCCGAGGGCGGCGCGTCTTTCATCAACGTCGTCATGTACGTTTGACCTTCGGTTGCAGCATCGCCGAAAAATGTTGCGTCCGCGCACACCAGGTCGCAGCCATGTTCGCGAATGAATCTCATCTGCTGGTCCAGGTAAGCCGGTAACCAGAGATCGTCGGCATCGAGAAACGCGATGAACTCTCCGCGAGCGGCTTGCAGTCCCGCATTCCGCGCGACGCTGGCGCCACCATTTTCCTGTTTCAGATAATGAATACGGCTGAGGTATGGCTTGATCGCCTGCTCGAAATCTTCCGTGTCGGGCGAGCCGTCATTCACCACCAACACTTCGTAATCCGTAAACGTTTGCGTGAAGACTGATTCCAGCGTCTCGCCGATGTATCGCGCAACGTTGTAGGCGGGAATCACCACGCTGACAGACGGACGGGCCGGAGCAAGGTTCCCCTCCGCCGGTAATTCAGCGGCCGGGATCGCCGATGGCCCGGCCAGAGCCGGTGATGTTGTCGAAAAGGAATGCATTCTTTATGAAAGAGACAAACTAAAGCTGCCTCCGCAGTTTTTCGCGTATTTGTAGTAAGTTTCCGCGGCCTCAATTGCGTATTGGTAATCCCGCCAACCGGTTGAATGTATCCAGGTGGCTAAACGCAAATTTCGTTTGCTCAAAATCTGGTGAGGAAAATGAACTGAGTGCAGTACCGCAGATGCATTGCGAAGCACGCGGCGCTTGCGGGCAGCGCTTTCGTTCGTCTGATGGTTTTCGTCCCATTGATAAGCCAGCTCCGGCGCGAGCGGCAGCGGACACGGTTCATGTCCGGGGTAAGCCTGCCACGGCACCGTGCTTACGACCGTTGGAAACAGCGATAGTAATTTGACGTAGAGTCGATGTCGCAGACACCAGTCCAGCGGCGTCGCGATTACGGCTTCGAGGAATGCAGCGTCAAAGAAGGGCAACTGGAATTCCAGCCGGTGCAAGTCCAGGTTCTCGAAATGTAGAGCCAGTTTGCGACGCTGATCGTTCAGCATTAAGAACAGGTAATAGTTCCGGCCCGCGTCGTTGGCAACTAGTGCTTCCAGCTCATCGCGTACTCCCCGCTTGATCAGAACGCCGGTATCCTCGAGAACACGTGGGCGGAAAAGCTTTGCCGGAATCTGTGTCTGTTCGCGTTCAAGAAATTCATCGATGGCCCGATCAACGTTGCCAGCGCGCATCGACTCAACAATCGACTCATTCAAGTGAACCAGCCCGAGCAGCACGCTGCCGCCTTCGCCCGACCATACCAGTCGCAAATGTTCCTGATCGGAATTTGAATTCTTTAAGGCCTGGGCCATCAACCGTGAATAATCCGGCACGCTGTCGCCGCTTTGCTTCGGAAGGCTTTGGTGAATACAACCAGCCCGTTCAGCGAAGTCATTGCCGCAGACATAGTCCTGCGTTCCCGGGCGCGCAAAATTGAAGGTGTGCACTTTCACCTGATGGCGCAGCAAGGCCGCAACCACGCAACGGGAGTCCAGACCGCCACTAAGATACGCTGCAGTGGCTTTGTCATTTCTTATACGACGCTCGACGGCGGCTTGAAAAAGATCGTGAATTGCTTGCAAGCGCGCCCGCTCTGGATCCCTGGAGGTTTCGATCTGGTCCCAACTCCAGTAACTACGAGTCGACACGGTTTGGTTTGTAACCTGAACGATCTCGCCGGCCTTCAACAGACGAACACCCGCGTAGGGCGTGCGGTCGCCGAGCGGCGCGCCCAGCGCTACCATTTCAGTAACCGCGCGAAGATCCATCTTTTTCGGCACCAGCGGACACTCTTCAAGAACTCGCAAAGTGCTGGCCAGAACAACCACTTGATCGTTCATCCAAAAGTACAGCGGCCGCACGCCGAGTTTGTCTGCAACCAGTGTGAGGATGTTGGTTTGCGGCACATAATGAACAAAACAAAACGTTCCGTCAGCGTGTTTGAACAGGTCCCAATCGTTTTGTAAGTATTGGTCGTGCAGAATGCGCAGCTCCAGCTGACGATTCGAGTGGCGATCGCCCCTAAGGAGAGGTTCGCCTGCCAGCAACGACAGAGTTCCGGCCTGATCCGCGAAGGTGCCTGATTCGCCGAATGCTCCGGTGTCCATCTTCGCGAAGAAGGCGCTCGGATATCGAAACGAAGTGACCTCATCCAGGGGGTTTCGAGAGAGCGACTGGCCCAGGCCCCAACAAACCAGGTCGGGCAACGGGCAGCCCTGGCGATTAATGATTCCGGCGATCAGGCTCATCCCAGGCGCCCTCCCGAGTTCTTTCCGTTCAGGGCCCGTCGTGGCAGCGCGGCTGAGACGCCGCTCAACCAGCTTTCGAATTCGATTGGGGAGAGCGCCGGGTTGTCGAGGACGCGCGGCAACAACAAACGATCGTCGCTGATGGAGGCAAAGCCTGGCTCGCACGTCGTAGCGGAAACGATGCCTGACTCCTTAAGCCAGGGCAAAAACATTGGGTCATACTCGCCGCTCGGATAACAAAAGTGGGCCGCCGGTTTGCCGGTCATGCCCTGAATGCTCTTGCGGTTCTCTTCGATTTCGCGCATGAAGAGGGCGCGATCTTTCGGCGTGCGATGACGGTGAGTGTGTAATTGGACGTCAATTCCCGCGGCGGAAAGTTCAGTAACTTCCTCGGGCGTCAGGTTCTGCATTATTCGGCGCGCGACCAGCGTTTCGTAATTAACATCGATGTGGGCGGCGACTTTGGCCAATAGTGCATCTTTGTCTTCAGCTGAAAATCTCTGGTTGCGCGCAAAGCCAAGGATCGCCACGCGCGCCGTCTCACGCCCGTTAGCGCTACCGAGATTAAGGGTGCCAACTTCACCGGTCAGGCCGCGCAATTCGAGTTGTGAGTGGCGGCCCTTCCACAACAGATACGAACACATGATGTCGAAGACCGGGCGATTGTAGTGAGAATAAAAAGTCGTCAAGTAAAGCGTCGCCGGCATTGCAAACTCTTGCAGCAGCGGAAAGGCCTTTTGATAAAAATCGGCGGTGCCGTCATCGAAGGTTATCGTCACCGCACGTTGCGGAAGATCATTTTGATAAAGCCGCTCGATCGCTTCATTTAAAGGCAGGACATTGCTGCGCGTATTTCTCAATTGTTCGAGCCGCGATCGCAAAACAGCGGCCGGCATGTATTGCGTGTAGTTCCATTCGTGTTCGTCGTCCAGCGAAATGCCGTGATAGGCGAGAATCAAAAGTCGCCGGCGCCGCCAGCGACTGTTCTGCACAGCCCTCGCCACGCCCGCCGTCTTGAGCGACATCAAGGTTGCCTGCTTGAATTTTTTCAAGACCATGACGATTGATTACGCGACCGATTCGCGGTTTCGCTTGAGCATTAACAGCAACATCTCTTTGAAACTGCGCATTGCCATTCTTCCGGTTGGTAGCGCTGAGAAGACCATTAGAGATACGCCCGCGCAAATCGCAAACGCGAGCGCCAAACGCACGGGAATGAGAAGTAAAGTCGCCAGCCACGGACGACTAATCAACAGCACAGCCAGTGAGCAAAGAGCAGCGCAACCGGCGGGGGCCACGGTGCGATAAAAGTCATAGGTCTTGACCGGACCGCGGCGTCCGGCAAACCAAAACAGAAGCGGCGTTGTAACCACAACATCAGTAGCTGCATAAGCACCGGCGACGCCAATTGCTCCCCACGGTAAACCGGCGACAATTGAAGCCACTGCGATCGCGCTGCTTATGATTCCCCACAAAAACATTTCGCGCGCGCGGCCCTGGGTTGTGAACAGCCACAGCACGGTGCGAGTCGCCGGCTGAATGACCGCGGCCACTCCCAGCAGCATGAAGATACGGCCGGTGTCTCGCCATTGCGGGCCTAACAGAAAAAGCACCAACCAATCTGAGGTTGCGATCATGAAAACGACTCCCGGCATCGTCACCATGGCGATCTTTTCCAGCACGCGGAGGTACGCAGCGCGATAGCGTTCCGGCGTGTCAGTCAAACGACTTAAGGCAGGTACGGCAACCGATAACAGCGGACTGTTTATCTGGGCCATCGGCATCAGGAGCAGTTGATATGCTCTCGAATAGAGGCCAAGTTGATATGCGCCCCAAAATTTGCCGAGCAGCAGGTTATCCAGATTGCGAGCGAAGTAACTGGTAAGGTTAAAGCCGGTGAGATTGCCACCGTACGAGAGCATCGCGCGAACCCCCGCTACGCGTGAGGGCAACCCGGGTCGCCACTTGCAAGCCGTCCACATTCCAATCACGGTCACCGCCGCCAACACCAGTTGATTGATCACCAGCGCCCAGTAACGTGCGCCGTACAGGGCCGCCGCGATCGCCGCGCCGAGACCGATTGCCATCGCTGAAATTTCAATCGCAGCTATGATGGTGAAACGCATTTGTCGAATCAGGATCGCTTCGTGCTGAATTGCCAGACCAGTGATAAGGACTGCGATAGCGTAGCCAATGGTGATGCCTCTCAGCCTGGGCTCTTTGTAAAACCAGGCCGCGAGTGGCGCCGCGCAAATCGTCAGAATCATGATTGCGGCACTTAATCCCACGTTCATCCAAAAGAGCGTGCTGACCTGTTCATGATTCAACTCGGCCCAGTTAACTGTCGCCGTCGATAATCCCAGGTACTGGAACATGCCGAGAAAGCCGACGATGATCGCGACCATTCCGATAAGTCCGTAGTCCTGTGGCGTTAACAACCGGGCGAGAACGATCGCCGACACGGTGCTCAAAATAAACTTGCACACCTGGGCCGTAAGCGTCACCGCGCCGCCTCTCGCCGACCGAGCGCCCAGATTGGCTTTCAAGTGATCGGTTCGAAAATGACGATTGCGATCATCATTGACGAAGTTGTGCGCAGATGAAGATTCGATCGACGACATCCTGAAAGTTGATTCGCGCGGGATCCGTGTGGTGGGCCACCTGGGCGGGAAAACTGCCACGAACAGTATACAGGATGAAGACGACGTTAAATCCACGATTTTTTCAGTTTGCGAAAATTTCTGAGGGATGCTGTGATTTTGCCGTTAGAATCTGGGCGTGGGCGTATCAGGGAAATACGACTTGTTGGGAGACTCGCGCTGAAAACAGACCTGCCAAACCTTCGCGTGTTGCAGTTTGCGCCGCGCACGCCCTGGCCCCTCGATACCGGAGCCAAACTGCGGAACTATCATCTCGCTCGCATTGTCGGGATGCAGGCCCGCATTTCCCTGTTGGCTTTTAACGATCAGCAAATCGACACGAGCGCCCTCGGGAAGGTTTACCGGCGAATCGTAACGGTGTCGCGTTCGCCTGGATATTCGTTCGCTAACGTATTACGCGGCGCCGTCGGTCGCACCCCCCTGCCGCTCCTGAATTACACCACCAATGAAATGATGAACGCGCTCGCCCAAGTCCTTGCGGATGATGAATTCGATATTGTCCAGGTCGAGAGCATTCACTTGATGAATTACCTCTCGTTGCTTCACTCGGCGCGTCACCGTCCCGTCGTAGTCTGCGATTGGCACAACGTCGAATCCGATCTGATGAGCCAGTACGCCGAGCGCGAAACAAACCGGGCGCGCAAGACGTATGCGCGCCGCACCGCGCGCCTGTTGAAAGCATCTGAAATTAAAGCTCTCAATGAATTCGACGCTCACCTCGCAGTGAGCGACCAGGATGCTGAGCGACTCCGGGGGTTAAACTCGCGGGCGCCGATTCTTGTGATTGAGAATGGCGTTGATGCCGCTCATTACGCCACCGAACAATCGGCAACCAAAAATCGCATTATCTTTGTCGGTTCGATGGACTATCACGCAAACATAGACGGCGCGATAACTTTCGCGCGCGACGTCTGGCCCAAGGTGAAAGAAAAGAAACCAGAACTTGTCTTCACGATCGTGGGCCGGGATCCGTCACCTGCCGTGCGAGAGTTATCATCGATTGCCGGCGTCGAAGTCACCGGCAGTCTTGCCGACGTGCGCCCTTATTATGCGGAAGCGATCGCGGCCGTTGTGCCATTGAATGTGGGCGGGGGAAGTCGCCTGAAAATTTTAGAAGCAATGGCCACCGGCGTGCCCGTCGTCTCAACGGTGTTGGGAGCTGAAGGCCTGAATGTGCGTGATGGCGAAAACATCGTCCTCGTAGACGCCCCGCAGGCGATGGCCGCAGCTCTTATCGGCCTCGTAGACAATCGTGAATTACAAAAGCGGTTGATCGCCGGCGGCGATGCGCTCGTTGGTGAGCGTTACGATTGGTCAACCCTGGGGGCAAAGCTGCTCGATTATTATCAAACCCTTGGCGTCCCAAACATCGCGATCCATGGCTGACACCGATGAAATCAAGCATGAAAATTGTTTCAGTCGTTGAAGCGACGACGATCAACGCGGTTGCAAAGATCGTACTAGATTTTCATCGGACTGCCGGCGAGCTCAGCCAAACGTCAGAAGATCTGCCTGACATCGAAGGCTCTTTAATCACCTTCAGTCGCGGGCCGGATTCTCAATTGGGAGCGAACGAATTTGTGTTGGCTACGCGAGACGCTGGGATTGAGATTGATGTGATTCCAGAACGCCGGCGGTTCGATCTGTCCGTAATTTCAGGGTTGAAACAGATCGCCGCTGAGCGCCGGCCCGACATCGTGATCACGCATTCCGTGAAGTCCCATTTCCTGATGTGGCGTTCCCGACTGTGGAAAGAATGTCCCTGGATCGCCTTCCATCATGGTTACACCACTACCAATCGGAAGATGGGTCTTTACAATCGCTTTGATCGATGGTCACTTCCCAAAGCCGACCTGGTCGTGACCGTTTGTAATGCTTTCGCGCGCGAGTTGAGCACCACGGCCGGTGTCGCGCCTGAGAAAATTCGAGTACAGCACAATTCAATTCGTCCTGCCCCGCGGCCGGGCGCTGAAGAGGTCGCCAGGTTGCGCGAGCAACTGAGGATCGCTGCGAATGAATCGGTCGTTCTTTCGGTGGGACGTCTGTCAAAAGAGAAGGCACATTCGGATTTAATCATGGGCTTCAAGCAGTTGCGCGAAACCAATGCGAATCTGCACTGCAAACTCGTGATTGTGGGTGATGGACCGGAACGCGCTCGACTGGACGAGCTCGCAGCCCGGGCTGATCTGCGTCGACACATTGTTTTCGCGGGCCAGGCGGTCGACGTTCAGCCCTATTACGAAATGGCCAGCGTATTCGTCCTGCCCTCGCATACCGAAGGGTCGCCGAATGTTTTGTTGGAGGCGATGGCTGCACACGTGCCAATCATCGCCAACGCAGTCGGCGGTGTTCCCGAAATTGTGGAGAATGAAGAAAGTGCGTTGTTGGTGGCGGCGAATATTCCGGCAGCGTTAGCGGCTGCCATCGCGCGCCTGCTCGTTGACGCTGAACTCGGTCGGCGTTTGACTCAAAATGCCGCAAAGCTCGTGGTAAAGAACCACTCACCGGCACAATACGTCAGAAGATTAATAACGATTTATGTCGAGCAGGTGTCCGCACGCGAGAGCCGCGCTTGATCTGGCTTGCGAGCGACGACGAATGCCGTCAATACTTCGTCCAGTAATAGATTATCTTCAAATATTCCCCGGCGACGATTTTCCAACCCCAACGCTTTCTCCACCATGCCCACGGTGAAGGCGTCTGCCAACCCGCCGGCGCGCTGTTGATCCCGACCACGATGCCGCTGCCCTCACAGGCGCGGCGCATGGACCACAACGCCCGGCGCGAATGATAACCGGAAGTTACGATGAGCAACCGCTTCAATTTGTGTGCCGTCGCGTAGTCGCGTACGAGCAAACTCTCTTCATATGTCCCCAGCGCCTGGCCGGGTGTCACTGTGATGTCGTCCCCAGGCACGCCTTGCTGCTGCAATCGTCGCATGCTCAATTCATAATAATAAGGGTTGCGCTCTTCACGATGGTCCCAACCGCTGATCAAACCATCGTTGGTCAGCACGATCAGGGGCGCACGGCCCTCGCGATACAGCTGTGCGGCCCAGGCGGCGCGCTCGACGTAGGTGGACGAGCCGCTGAGGACCACGATTGCATCGGCGGCCGGCAGTTCCACCTTGACGATCAAGAACCGCGCGGCGCCCCAGGCCACCAGGGGGGACAACGCCACCAGGATGGCCGCCAGAATAAGAAAGCGGCGCTTAGGCCTCGCCGCTTTTCGTCTGAATAATTTCAAAATCTTTATGGCCTCGCTTACGGTCGGGCCAACGCCCCGTTTGATATCGCGCGCTGTTGTTTGGAATTCGCCGCTGGCAAGGATAAGAGTTCGCCGTACAGCTCGAGTGTGTTGCGCAAATGGCGTTCGCTGGAGAATTTTTCGGACACGATTGCTTTGCCGCGGGCCCCCATCCGCCGAGCATTTTCATCATTCAGTAAAAGCTGAATAATTCTTGCCGCCATTGCTTCATCGTCGCCACTCGCCACGACATAACCGGTCTCGCCTTCGACTATTGCTTCGCGCACGCCGCCCACATCGGTCGCCACCACCGGGAGGCCCGCGGCCATGTATTCAAGAATGGCATTCGCAAAGCCTTCGGCTTTCGAACTGAGCACGCCTACGACTGAAGCGAACAACAGGCTGGATACGTCATCACAACGTCCGATGAAATGAACCTCGTGAGAAAGTCCAAGATCCTCGGCGAGTTCGCGCAGGCCCGGCATCAGTTCGCCTTCTCCCGCGAGGACGAATGCCGCATCCGGAGTCACCGCGCGCACGCGCGCCGCCGCGCGCAGAAACATCGGATGGTTCTTCACTGGATTTCGCAGGTTTGCCACGATCGTAATGAAGCGTCGTTCTGGGGGCAGCGCAAATACTTTCAATGCTGCTTCGCGCGTAAGCCCGGCAGCCGGCTGCAAGCGATCCAGATCCAGACCATTGTAATGTTGAATGATTTGCTTTGGGTTCACGCCTTCGCGAACCAGTTGGTTTTGGACGGCCAGGCAATTTGCGATCACCCGGTGGGCCAAACGAAACGACATTCGCTCGGCGCGTTTCTGCATCGGGGTGCGAAAACCGTCGGTCTCGCCTTTGGAAGTTATCCGCGCCGGCACGCCGGCGAGATACGCGCCGGTCATCCCGAAGATATTTGTATAAAAACAATGCGTATGAAGGACATCAATTTTGTTTTTCTTGATATAGCCGACTAACCGGCGAAGCTGTTTGACAAAGTTGAAGTCGTAGAAGCTCGTCAGTGGATATTCGTGAATCTCCTCAATTCCAAGTGCCTCGGCTTCAGCGCGCAGTGGACCCCGATCCTGCAAACACGCAAGATGCATCCGCACCTCGCCGCTGGAGTGTAACTGGCGGAGAAGCTGCAGCGCCTGGCGCTCGCTGCCGCCCTGCTCGAAACTGTCGATGATGAAGAGGACGTTTGGCTTCATTCTTCGTTAGTTACTGTCAGATCGAGAACTCGCGAGGTGTAATTGAAAATTATCGAATCGGCTCCCAACGCGCATACGTTTCCCCTCGCACGAATTTGAACAACGCAATCAGCGAAGCCACGTTCGCCAGCACAAAGTAATGCGGCAGCGCCAGGATTCGGTTGCGCACGCCGAGGTTTTCCAGGCGCCAGGACACCACTCCGCACAGATATCCGATAGATTGGGCCAGGAAGAACACTCTATAAGAGACCGACACACCTGACAGTGCGGCCGAGGCCCCAAAGAGCGCTATGAGAAAGAACGGCACGCAGTACCGCAAGACTTTGTGTGAGAGAAGTTGAAAGCCATACAACCCGCTGCGGAATGGATTTAGCATCGAGCGGTGCCGCCAAAGGTCGGTAAATGTTTGTGTGATGATGCGCACCCGCATACGCAATTCATTGTCGTGTTGCTGATTTGTTTCTTCAGTACAAATTGCATCCGGTTCGTAGATGGTGCGCAAACCTTGCTCGATCATCTTCGTCGCAATGATGAAATCGCTGCATGCTTCGTTGTAGAGGGGGACGTAAGCTGAACGGCGGACTGCATATAAGCATCCCGACACGCCGATCAGAGACCCGGCGCGACTCTCATGTCGCTTCAGAAACGTTTCGTAATTCCAATAAGACTTTGCCCCGCGGCCAACGTGAGTGTCGCCCGGGTCGACGTAAATCAGCCGTCCGCCGACACAGCCAACTGATTCATCGGCAAAGTTAGGGACAATCCTCTGCACCACGTCCGACGCGTATAGACTCGTGGTGTCGGAAAATAGAATGATATCGCCCCCCGCTTTCGCCACGGCCGCATTTTGCGCGGCTGTCTTACCCAGGCGATTTGTTTGGCGATGAAGCAGCACACCTTTGTCTGCGAAAGCGTGCGCGATTTCATCCGTGGCATCGGTTGAGCAATCTGAGGCGACGATGACTTTCAATAGTTCGCGCGGATAATCAAGAGCCAGGGTGTTTTCGAGTTTCGCGGCCAGCGCACGTTCTTCGTTGTAGGCAGTGATGATCATCGTCACTGATGGCTCATAAGTGCCTCGCCGGACTTTACGCGGACGCAATGTACTGATCAAAGCAATCAACAACGGATAACCCGCGTAGGTATAGAAGAGCGCCGCGCCGCTCAACCAAAAGAGGATCTGGGCTGCTACTGTTGGGCTCATGCGATTGCCGGGCGATGTGCTGGTTCGCCCATTGGAATTTCGTCTGTAGCACGATCGCGGCGTTTTTGCTTTTCGATCACCACAAACTTCCCGGTTTCTGATTCGTAGATGCGGCGAAAACAGACTGCATATCCGACCAGGTAAAAGACGTTCCAGCCGTAAGCAACCGAGAGAAAGAAACTGGAAACCATGAACACCAGTAGCGACGCCTGGAGACTCAGCGCCAGATAATAGATGGGTGAGTTCTCTCCGCTACCGAGTGTTTGGCGCGCGACTATCCCCAGCTTTCTCAGAGGCGTTAGGATAAAGGTGGTGTAGAGAACGAGCGCGATCATCCCCATCTCAGACGCCACCTGGGTGTAAGAGTTGTGCGTCACTAATCCTTTGTAGGACATGTTCGCCTGGTAATTCCCCATTCCAATGCCGAGCAGCGGGTGGCGCAGTGCGACATAGATAGACCGGAAGAGTTCGCCGCGTCGCGAATCCGCTGAGCCATTGGTATCAAGGCCCGGCATAAATATCGATAGCAGCCGATCGCCGTAGCCAGCCGGCGCGAGCACAATCAGTGCGGCGGCACCGGCGACAAGTAGCACGGCAATCTCAAACTTGCTGCGCTGGCCGATTTTCACCGCAAAAAACACGAAGACGACCAGTACTCCAAGAAACGCTCCGCGCGAATAAGAGAGCACGATTCCGAAAATCATCAATGCCGCGCAGACCGCGTGAAGAATTTTCTTAATAAGATTTCGCGACCCGAAGAAGAACGCAACCGAAATCGGCAGCATCGTCACGAGATGCAGCGCCATGTCATTTGTGTTTCCGAAAATGCCTGTCCCGCGACCGGCAGCCCGATATCCTTCTACAGTCATAAGCCCAAGCCGATAATCATTCATCGCCTGGACGCTCAGTACGATCGCGGTTGCCACCGATAAGAACAGCAGGACATTCAAGCGACGTGGGGTGCGCACGACGTTAATAATCACAGTGAAAATCAGAATGCCGCGAACGAACGTGCCGCTAAATTCAGCCCAGGCGATGGCCGGATCGATGGCCAGCGGAATCGAGAGCAGTCCCGTGAGCAGGAACAACAGCACCAGGTTCACTTCCCGCGGGCGGGCGGTCAATTTTCCTTCAAGGGATATCTGCGTGGGGATAAAGCAAGCCAGCGTTATGATGCCAACGACCAGAGCCAACGAATTTGTGATTGCCGACGGATAGAACTCAGCCGGCCGCGCGTACAAGACGATCGTAAACATAAAAAGCGCGCCATAGGAGAAAACGTGACCGGGCCTCAAAAAGGTGTCTGCGTTTACGAAACTTAAGTCTGGCGCACTTTGGTTTGCGGTAGGTTTCTTCGCTTTAGAGGATTTTGGCTCAGGGTGGCCTTCGCGCACAAAGAATTCCCCGGCTCCTCGTTTCCGCGAGCGGGAGACAGTCTCGTAATCCTGCTTTTGATGACGCCTGATCATGTATGGCACCCGCTCTCTAAAGCAAAGAAGCGCAGGCGGGCCCGCGCTTCTATTTAAATCTCGATATCGCTCACGAAAGGCGAAACACTTTAAGCCGGCGTTACTTCGCTTTCCACGGCAACCATCGTGCGGACGCGCTCACGCAGGGCCAACTCAAACATGCGCGCTTCCTCAACTTCGGTAAACGACAGGGCGCGCAATTCTTCTTCAATGCGGCGCCGGTAGTCGGATACCAGAGAATCAGAAACACCTAATGCGGCGGCAACTTCCAATTGCGTCGCGTGGTCGGTGCTCAAATAACAGTGCCACAGTACGCCCAGCATGCGGTTGTACTGCTTGATCTTGCCCCGCACGTTGCCGCGCAGGTTGGTCAGGAACTTATCGACTGAGTTGGCGGCTTCCTGCTGAGATTCATGCCGAAGCAGGCTCTCTTCCGGGTTTTCTCGAAGATCAGCCGGATCGTAATGTGGTCCATCTGTGTCCGGATCGTCGCCGCCGAGTGGCACGAGATAGATATCCATTACCGGTAGACGCGACATCACCAAACTGCGTAAGGTGCGAACGTCAGCGGGCCCGTCGATCGCCTCGAGCAGATCTTCCAGGTCAGCATTGCTGATTACGATTTGGGCGTCACCGGTACAACCGACCATCCGGGTGTCGCGCTGTCGCACGGGAATCATGTGTGCCCGCTGCTCCATCTCGTGCGAGCCGCGTCCGGACTTGCTATCGGCCCATTCGCTCAACCCGTACACGCGATCCGCGAGGCGCCGGTGTATCTCTTCAGTGCTTCCAATACTGTCAAAGCGGCGAAAGTTGGCACTTGACTGAATCAGGGTTGAAATGCGGCGTGCCAATCGATAGCTTTCGGGATGACGCTTTCGTAGTTCGGCCGTTAATAGATTTGTTAACTCGATCTGGCCAATCTCGCACTCAATCTCGGCGTCAGTCATCGCGGTATCCAGGTAATGCTGGAAGCGTGACTTTGTTAACAGCTGGACAAACAATTCCTGCGTAAGATCCGTGTAGGCGCTTGTTGCCCCTTCCTCGATCAAGAGCCCGGCACTGCGTGAGGCGCGAACCAGCGGATGATTACTGACGATTCGATGGAGTTCAGCCCACAGACGGTTAACGTCAGAGTTGCGCAGACTTTCGACCCAGTGACCCGCGCGGCTGCTTCGTTCGGCGGCCCGACTGGGACGCGCAACTTCGCGTGGCACGGAAACACTGGACTCGTGCGTCTTTTGAGTGATTGATTTCACGATAGTTTTTGTCCGAAAGATGAGAATGGATGCATTACTAATCAACGGCTAACGCACTGATCAATCCAGGAATGACATCTTGCGCTACGCGGTCGCGGCACAATCATCGCTGGGAATAAGCGATGGATTGGGGCGCAACCTTCATTCATAAAGAGATCGAGCGCGTGATCGCGACGCGTTCAGCTATTCTGTTTACCTTTTCAAATTCTGGAAAGGTTGCTGGCCTGATTGGCAACGTCAGATCCAAGCGCGGGAAACTGCGGTCCGGTGAGCTGAGAACGTTTACGTCACCGAGAGTGCGGAATCAAGGACTAAGGCAGGTCCTTGATTAAGCTGGAACCATACTAACAAACCGATGCGACACGGCGCAACATTTTTTTACAGCGGGTTAACTGTTGAAATAGTTAAGGAAAGCCTGTATGTGTCAATTATGTTCTCTGGAATTCTGAGAGTATTCAGCTTTTGTCCAAATGGATAAATCTCTCGAAGGTCACATGAAGGCTACATATTCCCCCCTTAGATTTTGTAAGACACTTCGCTGTCCATCGTCGGAAATGCTTTTGCGCTTTCGCCGCGAGCGACTGCCGGTCGCTGATTGCGCGACGGTTGAAAGTCATCTGCACCAATGTGAATTTTGTAGCGCCGAGCTTCAGCTGTTAAAGCGGCATCGAAACGAACTTGAGGAGTATCGAGCAGTAGAGATGCCAAGTCAGCTTCGCAGTTTGGCGGAAGATCTGTTGAGTAAAACCGCAAGGCGGCTTTCGCTAATAAGCGAACTCAGCGAGCGACATCAACTATCACATTGATTGCGATGGGACAGGGTCGCCGGGCACCTCCGCGGATTCCTGGTTCGACCCTCGGCGTTGAGATGGAAGCTCAATTATAAAATCTGTCCCTTTCCCAAATTCGGATCTGACGACAACTTCACCGCCATGCGATTTTCCAGGGCCAGTGACAATCCCTGCTCGCCAGTGGCGGCAACCAGCGTCTTGAAGCCGGCGCCCTTCAGGTTGTAGCGCACACTCTCCGCAATATCGGGGTCGTCTTCGATGATCAAGGCAGGTCGCGGCATAACCAAAGGCGCCGGTATCGGCGGGACTATCGAATCAGTTTGAGAATCGATTCAAAGATAAGGAACGATATGGCAGCAAAGATCGCGGCCGCCGGAATGGTCAGAATCCACGCCCAAACAATTCTGCCGGCCACGCGCCATTTCACCGCCGACAATCTTGTCGTCGAGCCGACGCCGGCAATCGCGCCGGTAATCGTATGGGTTGTCGAAACCGGAATGCCGAGAAAAGTCGCGCCAAACAAAGTTATTGAGCCGGCCGTCTCAGCACAAAAGCCCCCCACTGGCCGCAGTTTGGTAATTTTCGACCCCATCGTATGAACGATGCGCCATCCTCCCGACAAAGTTCCCAAAGCGATCGCCGCATGGGCCAGGAGCACGACATAAAGCGGAATTGCCGGCAGCGAGCCTTTGTCTCCCATGTGCAGATTGAAGATCCCGGCGGTGGCTAGAACGGCCGTGATGATACCCATCGTCTTCTGGGCGTCGTTGCCGCCATGTCCCAGCGAGTAAGCGGCCGCAGACAATAATTGTCCGCGTCGAAATGTTTTATCGACCTGGGCCGGCGTAGCTCGATGAAAAATCCAATACACTGCAACCATGATCATGAATCCCATAATGAATCCGATCACGGGAGAGGCAACGATGAAAATCAGCGTCTTGGTCCAACCTTCCGGTTTTAGCAAACCACTGAAACCCCGATAGGCCGCGATCGCGGCGCCGCCGTACCCACCGATCAGCGCGTGGGAGCTGGATGTCGGCAGTCCGAGATACCAGGTAATCAGGTTCCAGATGATCGCCCCCAGCAGTCCACAACAAAGAACATACAGGCGAAGATCCTGCTGAATCAGATCGATGCGGACCAAGTCGCCGCCAATTGTCTTCGCCACCCTGGTACCGAAGATGGCGAAAGCAACGAAGTTGAAAATTGCCGCCCAGATCACCGCATAACGGGGCGACAGCACGCGCGTCGAAACGACCGTGGCGATAGAGTTAGCGGCGTCGTGAAACCCGTTCGTGAAATCAAAAACCAGCGCAACCAGGACGATCAAGAGCGCAATCACTATGGTAGATGTCATGCGTATCTCAGCTAGCGGGCAACGTCGGCCATTCAATCATACTTGCGCGCGAGTGGCTAGTAATTGGCCACACGGAACCCGGTCGACATAAAGTTTTGAATGCCGGTGCTTAAAAACGACCGTGCGCGCTTGAATCTGCTTGATCCCGCCACCCGAGCCAATTGATTGATAATCAATTTTGTTGTTTCGGTGCGTCTTGCCATATTCGCTTAACCATTTCTGGTAAAGATTTCGAAACCTCGCCCCCGCGCCTGGCAGACAAGTTTCACTGCTTGACCCGCCAGCCCAGCCAAACGAAAGCCATCGATAAAGCAGTTAGAATCAGCGTAATGAGTCTTGAGATTGACATTGAAATCCCCTCAATAAGTTAGAAGCTGAAAACTATTTGTTCCTGCAAACGGTATTGACGAGGCGAGAAGGCGTTCAACGGTACGAAGAAGTTGGGAAAGTCCCCGCTGTTGCGCAGCTCTCGCTGAATGTAGAGCAGGCTTTGCAAAGTAATCTTCTTCGCCAGCCCATAATCGAAACGAAAATGATTGGTGCGAATGTTCACGCCGCTGTTCGTCCCGAGATCGTCATCGGTCACCTGTGAGATCATCGAGTTGGCACCCTTGCTGGAAAAGACATATAGGAATGCCATATCGCCGCGCTCGGCTACCTTCCCGATCTCAAAGGAAGCCAGCATGGTGTCGCGTTCTTTCGACCCGATACCGGCATTGCGCGCGGCCTGGATATTGAAAACGACTGGATACACGCGGTTGCCACTCTTGAATCCGGCCCAGTTCAGACGATAAGTCACCCGCGCAATCTGAAAATTGCGCGCCGTGTAAATCGCGCCGTCAGAAGTTCTGGTCGCATTGCCCGTCCCGGTCACCGGACCTGAAAGGGCAATGCCTAGTCCGTTCTGCACGATGAAAGCGACACCATCAGCAGTCGAAGCCAGTTGAATCTGGTTTGGATTGCGATAGACTTGGACATCGCCGCCAAGTTGACTGCTCCAGCGGTCGTTGAATTTCTGATTGAACAGCAGCCCTTGATGAAAAAGGTTTGCGCTGCGCCCGCTTGATCCAAGAACCGCGCCGGCCTCGGCCAAAGGATTCCCGGCAGTGACAATCGCCACATTCGGATTACTGAGGATGTATTGGCCCCCCCGAAACTCCACACTCGAGACTTTCAGACCGTTATTTTTGAAGGAGATGACATATTTTTCATTGAACCCGTTGAATCGAATGTCATCGTCAAAGAGGAACCGCGAATTGTCCGCAAAGATTTCCTGCAAGCGTCCCGCTCGCAATTGGACGGCCTTGTTTGGGTGGTAGTCGATCCAGGCTTCGTTGACCAGGAATGGATGGCGAAGTGCGGTTTCGCCGAAGTCCTGATCCATCGTTAAGGCGTTATTGGCGGGGCCAGTCGCGAGCTGGCCATGAAAGCTGACTTTTGAATCGATGTCGGTGTCGAGGTTAAAGCGCAGACGATACCGTACGCGCGCGTTCTGCCGGTGGGTCAATGGCGCAAAGCCGGTGGGCGGCGTGAAATCGGCTTTACGAAAGATGCCGTCGAATCGCAAACGAAAGTCGCCACTGAAACGCAGCGGGCCAATAGCTAAAGTTTTACCCTCGAGTTTCTTTACACGGTCTTCCAGCGGCGATGTTTGAGGTTGTGCGGCGGAGGCTGCAGAACTGGCCGCGCCGGCGCCGGGCTTAACAGTTTCATTCACGTCCATGATCGCGGCGGCGGCAGCACGTTGAGACAAGGTTTCAATTACGCGGCGCTGGTCTGCGACGAGGTCATGCATCTTTGTTAGCATCTGCTTCTGCTGACGCAACTCTTGCTCGAGGGCTCGCAAGCGAGCGTCAACATTGGCATCTCCTGCGCCGGCATTTAAAGATGTGCGAGCAAGAGACGCAGCATCTGTTGGCTCGCTTCTCGCGGCCGGGGACTGCAAGCGCGACGTTTGAGCGGATGCCGTTGCCGCAATGAGTAGCATCAAGAAAAAGCTCAATGGCATGAGTAGAAATCTGGTTCGCGAGTTTTCACGCAACATCTTCATTCTCCTGTCATCTCTAACTGCAGGTTTTACATAGACCGCCCAATGAACTAGCTGGAAGCGGAAGCGATAAAAAACGGATAGCGTGTAAGAAGAAAAACTACAGGACTGTCATTACAGTCGAGTAAACTTCAGGTTAAATCGATGTTAACTCCCAGGCCAGGTCGAGAACCTGCGGCGCAGTTGGAGGCATAAAGGCGGCTAGGTTTAGCCCGGGTTGCGACGACCAAATATATTAAGCTGTCATGGCCATCGAAAGCCGAATGTGAAGTTTTTTGAATCAGTACGGCGTGCAGTAAGTAAGTAGGTATATGCGGCTTTGCCGCCGCAATCATGAATTAACCATCATAACCAGCAAGGAAACCATTCTCACGCTCATCGACGGCCGTGAGCTGCTTAAGCAGTTGGTTCGGAAGAATTCGCCGGGGCCGGAACTTGCACGTGGCGCTTGCCGAAGAACTTCGTGCGGTTCAGCACTTTCTCCTGGAAATCCTCGAAATAAAGGTAAATCACCGGCGTGATATAGAGCGTAATGAATTGCGAGACCACCAGTCCCCCAACGACGACCAACCCAAGTGGCCGTCGCGATGATCCGTCTGCACCGTAACCTAGTGCGATCGGCAAGGCGCCAAAGACCGCCGCCAGGGTCGTCATTAGAATCGGACGAAACCGGTCCATGCTGGCATCGTGAATGGCTTTATCGGCTGTTTCGCCTGCGTCGACGCGGGCGCGGGCAAAGTCGACGATCATGATGCCGTTCTTCTTCACAATTCCCATCAGCATGAACATGCCGACAAAAGCGTAGAGCGAAGCCTCCTGTCCAAATAGAAAGAGCGTCAGCAGGCCCCCGACCAGCGCGGTCGGCAGTGTTGAAAGGACGGTGAGCGGATGCACATAACTTTCGTAGAGGATCGCCAGGATCACATACATCACAAAAACAGCCATGGCCATTAGTATTGTCAGGCTGGTGACCGTGTTGTTGAAGGTTTGCGCTTCGCCCTGTAACTCTCCACGAATCGTGGAAGGAACAATCTCGGCCGCACTTTTCTGAATGTAACTGGTGGCATCGCCCAAAGCTACGCCGGGCTTCAAGTTAAAAAAGAGCGTCATGCTGGTGAACTGATTCAAATGATTGACGGCTTGCGGACCCAGCGTTTGCCTCCACGTGACCAGCTCGCCCAGGGGCACCAACCGCTGACCGTTGTCCGAACGAATGTAGAGTTTCGAGAGGTCCGTAGCACTCGCGCGGGCAGAGTCCTCGACTTCCAAAATCACCTGATACTGATCGGTGGGTTTCTTGATGAGGTAAACGAAATTTTGCGAGTACGCATTGCGCAGCAGAGTCAAAATGCGGCTTTCGGAAACCCCATAGGTCTTTGCGTGATCGCGCCGTAAATCGATATTAAGGTTCGGGGTGTTGGCGTAATAGTCTGACGAAACAGATAGAAAGCCGGGGTATTGCATTAGCTTACCCATCAGTTTCTGACCGACTTCATAGACCTGCGGGCCGTTCACTCCTGAGACTGCGTACGCGTATTGTCCCTGCTGCTGAGCGGTGACGCCGGTGCTAATTTGCAAAACCGGAAACGGTTGCAGAAAGGTGAAGACACCGGGAATCGAGTTCAGCTTTCCCATCATCTGTCCGGCTACCTGTTGAATCGGCGCGCGCTGTTCGGGTGGCTTGATAAAGGTGAAGGTGATCCCTTGATTTGCGGATAGAAATCCCGTGGCGCCGGTTAAGGTGAAATCCGTGATTACGTTTGGATCTTCATGCAGCATCTCATCTACGCGATTTTGTAACGCATGCATCTGGTCCGGTGATGATCCTTCGCGCGCGATGAACGCGCCAAAAATGACGCTGCTGTCACCGGTAGGCAGAAAGGCCTTAGGCACCAGCACGAATAGCGCGACCGTTCCTGCCAGACAGACCAGCCAGATAACCGGCGAGATCCAACGATGACGCAGAAACCACCAAAGCGAACCGCCGTAAATCCAAAGCACGCGTTTTTCGACCCCGCCGATCACCCGCTCGACCCAGGTCTTTTTGGCGCCTTCTCCTCGCTCTCTCAGGAGGCGCGCACACATTAACGGTGTCAGCGTCAGCGATACCAAACCCGAAGCGAAGATCGCGATTACAATCGTGATGGCAAACTCACGAAAGATGCGGCCGACCAGGCCGGTCATAAACACCAGCGGAATGAACACGGCCGCCAGCGAGATCGTCATCGACATGATGGTAAAGCTAATCTCTCTGGCACTGCTGATGGCTGCTTCGAAAGGCTGTTCGCCACGCTCCATCCGACGCACGGTATTCTCGAGAAAAACGATCGCATCATCGACCAGAAAGCCGATTGCCAGGGTCAGGGCCATTAAAGAAAGATTGTCCAGGCTATAGCCGAGCGCCCGCATCGCGACAAACGTAATCAGCAGCGACAACGGCAAAGCGACGGTGGGGATTAGCGTGTCAGTCGCGCGCCCCAGGAACGCGAAGATCACGATTACAACCAACACAAACGCGATCCCGAGGGTGGTCTCGACATCAATAACTGAATTCACAATACTCAGCGAACGATCGTAAATTGGAGTTATGCGAATTGAGCCCGGCAACTCGTTACTGATCATAGGCAAGACTTCCCGGATGCCTTTTGAGACTTCCACCGCATTGGCGCCCGCCCGGCGGTTGACGGCCACGATGACAGTTGCTGACGGTACCTCATAGCCCCGGACCCAGAAACGCATATTGATGCGTTCGTCCTGAACTGAATCCTTGACGGTGGCCACGTCACGCAGGTAGACGGGGCCGTTGCCGTTGCCGCCGATAATTAAGTTGCTGAATTGATCAGCTGTCTCAAGTTGTCCCTGCGGGCGGAGGATCGCTGTGCCCGAAGCACTGTCCAATTGGCCTGCGCCGGTGTAACTCGTGCCGTTTTTAATCGCGGCGCTCAGATCGTCAATCGTTATTCCCCGGGCCCACATCGCCGCAGGGTTGGCCTTAATGCGAATCGCAGACTTGGTGCCGAAGACATTTACCCGCGACACGCCCGGCAGGATGCTGATGCGTTGCCCCACCTGCGTGCTCGCATAATCGTAAAGCTGCCCCGAAGTGACTGAATCGCTGGTTAAAGCGATGTACATAATCGGCTGATCATTGGGATTGCTTTTGGAATAGGTGGGCGGCGAAGGCAGATCTGCCGGCAAGCTGCCGGCCGCCTGTGAGATTGCCGTCTGCACGTCGGTGGCCGCGGCGTCGATATTTTTTTCAAGAGCGAATTGAAGAGTGAAAGTCGCCACGCCCTGCGTGCTCTTGGAAGTCACGACCTCGAGCCCATTAATCTGCATGAACTGTCGTTCGAGGGGCGTGGCAATATTGTTCGCGATTGTGTCCGGACTGGCGCCGGGATAGCCGACGGTGACCTGGATGACCGGATAATCAACCGCCGGCAGATCGTTTACCGGCAATTGAATGTAAGCGAGAATGCCGAACAGGATTACGGACAGAGTCAGAACGGCAGTCATAACCGGCCGGCGAATGAAGGGCTCAGAGAGATTCATTGCTTCGCCTCGCCACTGCTCGTTTGATTCGCTTCTCGCGCTTGCTCAACGCGCACCTTGCCACCCGGAGTGACCCCGACCTGCCCGTTGACGACAACTTGCTCGCCGGGTGAAACTCCCTGTTCGACAACGATCAGATCACCCTGTCGCTGGCCCAGCGTTACTTGTCTTTGTTCTGCGGTCGAGTCCTGCTTGACGACATAAACATACGATCCTTTAGCGGACATCTGCGGCGCGGTGGCCGGCACCAGCACGGCGCCATGTACAGTGCTTAACACCAGCCGAATATTGACGAATCGCCCCGGCCAAAAGCGATGGTCTGAGTTCGGAACGGTCGCCCGAAGATTCACCTGCCCGGTACTGTTTTGCACAGCGCTGTCCAAAAACGTGAGTTGTCCGGCGATGGGATCGGTCGCATCCGGCAGACGCACTTCAGTCTTGAGCGTGCCGGCGCGCATCTGCTGCTGGACGTTCGCCAGATCGTTCTGCGAGATCGTGAAGTCGGCATAGATCGGGTCAAGCCGCTCGATAATCAGGAGGGAGTTGCTAGCCGGAGTTGTGTTGGTTGAACTGCCGGCACTCCCGGTGCCCGATCCTCCCGCGCTCACCACGTTCCCGATGTCCACCAGCCGTTGGCCGGCGCGGCCATCGATCGGCGCACGAATGTAGCAATAACTCAGTTCCAGTTTCGCGCTGTCCACTGCGGCGGAATCGACTTTTATCGCTTCTTCGGCGCTGTGGACGGCGGCGCGATCGGCATCGACGGTCGCGTTAAGCGAATCGGCAGTAGCTCGCAACTGCTCGTACTGTTCTCGGGGAACGACGCCGCTTTTGATCAGCTCGCCATACCGCCTGACCTGCACCTCGCCCCACTTTGCCTGGGCCACATCTTTGGCGAGATTTGCCTCAGCCTGCTTTTTCACGGCTACACCTTTCGATACGCTTGCTTCCGCCTGGCGCACGTTGGCTTCGAATGGGCGCGTATCAATCGTGAAGAGCAGGTCACCCTTTCTCACGTTCGCGCCATCGGCGAAATTGATTTTTGTTATGCGTCCCGAAACCTGTGGTTGAATTGAGACTACTTCGCGAGCCACGGTCTTGCCGATTGCGTCGAGGTATGTCGGCACGTCTTGCATCACTGCGGCGGTCACTGTGACTGGAGCCGGCGGCCGATCAAAGCCTTGTTGCGCGGCTTTGTTTGTGCAGCCTACGAAAACGGTGGCGGCCGAAAGTACGAAACCGGTTATCAAGAACCGCAAAGTAATGCCCTGGTCAAACTTCATAATGTTTTGGTAATTAGGCGTCGGAGACTAAGCAATTATTGTCCGGCGCGACGGATCAAGCAAACAACGATGGATTCGTGGTTGATATTACGAATTTTCCACGGCCAGGGTTGCGATTGCCATCGGCAGTTAATTGTAAATTCTTATTCTGTTCATGCGTTCTTAACTTTGAGGCTCGATAGTCGTACTGACAATCCGAAGAATCCGAACAACTTCTTTGACCGCGTCGTAATCTAAGTAGATAAGGCATAGTCATCGCCCAGAGAGGTTTTAATGAGCGCAACACAGATCACCCTCCCGTTTCGATGGCGGCGGGTAGAGTTAGGAACAGACTCAAACGCGGACTTACTTGGCCAGGCCTACGAGGAAGGTGACGCCACGATAACCGTGATCGAGACGTGCCTGAACGATCCGCGTCGCGTGATGGTGCAACGGGACATCGACGATCGCTCCTGGTCGATGCCGGCCTGGTTAATGCGTCGGATCTTTAAGCCCGCGAAGCGAAAGCGGGCGGCTTGAACGCTATTGGTACCACAGTTCGTCCCGGCTTATTACTTATCGATTCAGAAATTTCGTGGTTGGTTCAGTAACGCTGGGCGGTTGTTGACGGGGCGCAGGGGACTCGGGGTCAGTGGGTTTCGCAATTTGCCGCGATGCAGGCTTTTCCAATAAAGCCTGATTTCCTACCGGAGTTCCGGTATCCCAGGGCTTTCAATTCGCTGTTAGCAACGCTCCATTCGCTCCACCCTTTATTGAATTGCCCGACCCCATTGCCCGAGACTCCCATAAACACCCATAGGAAAATCCAAAACAATTTTTACTTACCAACAGCAAGTATGACGGCCAGCATAGCCATGCCGGCCGCAAGTGAAAGCGCGCCCCGGATTAGCGGTCACGACGCGCGTAATATTTCTTGACAAGTTCCGCGACGCGCTGATTTGGCTAAGCTGGTTCAGGGTAGCGCGCCATCGCAACTGACACAGCCGTAAGACCGGCACCGCAACCTCGGCAAAACTTTACCTCGGCTTGATTCGCAGATCCGCATTCAAGGCAATACATAAACAGCGGCAGGAACAACCCGAGCCCGATTTCGCACGCGGCTATGCGTCGGGAATACGCCCGCAATTATTACGCACCACGATAAAGCTCGTCGATTAGTTGAGCGTACTTTTTATCGATCACGGCGCGCTTCACTTTCAGCGTTGGCGTCATCTCGCCTTTCTCAATCGAAAATTCTTCAGGCAGTAAAGCGATACGGCGCACGCGCTCGTAATCGGCCAGGTGGGCGGTAATCGCGGTCACATCTTTCTGCACCAACTTGATTGCCGCGGGCAGGCGGCTGATCTCGCTGTGAGTGCCGCTGACATCTTCTCCGGCGGCGCGCAACCCGCCTTTCAAGTCTTCCCAGTCGGGGACAATCAGGGCGGTGGGATATTTGCGGCTGGCGCCAATCACAATAACCTGATTTACGTATTCGCTCTGCTTCAGCAGACTTTCGAGTTGCTGCGGGGCGATGTACTTGCCGTTCGAAAGTTTGAAGAGATCCTTTTTTCGATCAGTAATGAAGATGTGGCCTTCGGCATCTTTATAGCCGACATCGCCGGTCGCAAACCAACCGTCGTGCATGGCTGCTTCCGTTGCTTCCGGATGGCCATAATAACCGCGCATGACGTTCGGTCCGCGCACCATCATCTCCCCGTCCGCGGCGATACCGACGTCGATGCCGGCGAAGGGTTTGCCGATGGAGCCCACGCAATTGTCTTCCGGCCGGTTGGCGCAGACGACGCAAGTCTCCGTCATGCCATAGCCCTGCAGGATGTTGATGCCGGCGCCCAGAAACGCATAAGAAAGCGTGGGTGAAAGCGGCGCGCCGCCGGAAACAAAATATCGCAGGCGCCCGCCAATGCCTTCACGCCATTTTGAAAACACGAGCGCGTCGGCGACCGCATGGCGTGCTTTTAAAGTCAGTGGAAGACGCCCCCCTTTATCTTTCAATTCCGCGTACTGCCGGCCAATCGTTAACGAACGAGAGAAGATTTTCGTTTTCAGGCCGCCGGCGGACATGCCTTTCTTTACGATCCGGTGATAAACCTTTTCGAACAACCGCGGGACGGCCGTCATGATGGTGGGCCGCACTTCACGGAGGAACTCCCCGACTTGATCGAATGACGCAGCGTAATTGACCGACACTCCGACGTAGCAGAAGACGTAAAAGACGGTGCGCTCGAAAATATGTGACAGGGGTAATACCGACAGCGAAACATCTGCAGGTGAAATCGGGAGGCCAATAATGATCGACTGCACATTCGAGATGAAATTGTCGTGTGTGAGCATCACACCTTTTGGCTCGCCCGTCGTTCCCGACGTGTAAATGATGGTAGCGAGATCATCTGCCCGCACCTGGCCTATTAATTTCTCGAAAGCGTCCGCGTTGTCTCGTTCAATCGCCGCCCCCTGGGCCTCGACATTTTCAAGCGTCGTGGCCCGTTCCAGTCCGTCCGCGCTTTCCGCGTCAAACACGACTATGGTTTCAAGGTGGTCCAGGTTGGCGAAGCCTTTACGCGCGTGCTTGAGTACGCGGCCGCCTGAAATCATGACGGAGCGCGCGCCTGAATCACGCATAATGAATTCGATCTGATCAACCGATTGAGTAGTGTAAAGCGGAACTGTCACCGCGCCGGCGCTGAGAATCGCGAGATCGACGATCGACCACTCAGGTCGGTTCTCTGAAATCAGAGCCACCCGATCCTGTGGGCGAATGCCTGTGTGAGCCAAGCCGAGAGCGATATGCCGCACCCGGCGAATGAATTCCGGGGCCGATAAATAAACCCATTCGCGGCCGCGTTTCTCGCCAACTGTATCAGCCTTGTTGTGGCGAGCCACGGCCTCGAGGCACAAGCCCGGCAATGTTTGGGGTGCGCTCAAATTTTCCTGATCGGGTGAGACGCTGGCGGCTGCTGCCGAAGACACTTTGAAAACGATCTCCTTAATGGATCGGGGTTAAAACTTCAATTTGCCGTCAAGGGAAAGCTGGGCAAAGACTACCTCGTCTTTGATGAAAGACACAACCGGTTAACTGAGGATTAGGCAGGCTTTGGCTGCCGCAGGCCCGGCGCCTCCGCAGAGGCAGTTTCGGATTCGGTTACAGTCGCGGTTGATCCTCGCCGGCGGCGCCGCCGGCGATGAGTTGTGCCTTCGTCTACGCGTCGATCGAGGGTGGCCATCGCCGCGAGCACGAGAAAGAGCAGTGCGTTCGCGGTGGTGTGCAGAGTGAAATCAAAAGCGCTGTGCACCAGGACAGCGAAGCAACCCGCCAGTGCACCGGTGGCCACCCCGCTCCGAAATTTATCGCTGGTGAGACGACGCGCAAAACCTCCCCTGAAAAGAATGATCAGAAAACTCAATCCCAGCAATCCACCCACAATTCCGCCATCCGCCAACGTCTGCAAATAATCGTTATGAGCCTGCTCAAGACGATAAAGTCCGTTGCGCGAATCATAACGAGTATAGATAACGCCGAACGACCCCAAACCTGATCCGAGAACCGGATGATTCTTGATTACATCGAGCGTGACATCCCAGAAATGCGCCCGCCCTGTCGTTGGATCGGCCAGGTTAACGGTCCCCAGCAAGCGGTCGAATACGCCTGGTCCGCCGGCAGCGAGGCCGCCAAAAAACAAAATGAGGACCAGCCCGAACGCCATGGCCGCGCGCCACAACACCGTGCGCATTAGCGCACCCTTGCGTGATTGCTCGCTATATTTCACACCTGGCGCGGCGACGACGACTATGAAAAGGATCTCTGCGACCAGACTAATGATCCCGCCACGTGAAGTCGTAAGTATCAGGGCGACCGCCATCAGCAAGCCGGCAAAGGCGTACAGAGGACGCTTATGCGCTTCAAGCGATCCAGAGAACAAGAGGCCCAGCGGCAAACCAATTACCAGTTCCATGTACCCGGCAAAGTGATGCCGGTTGATGAATGGCCCAAAACCCGTGCTTTGCGTTAACTGGCGATACCAGTAGATGCGCGTGCCGTTGCTGGTCAACGATTGCGTCACTCCGAACATGGCCAACAGGAATCCAAAGATGATTATTGTGCGCGTCAGGGCGCGCAGGCGGCGCGGTGAGTCAGTGAAGATCAGAGTTGCGGAAAAAAAGATCAGCAACGATAACAGTTGGACCAGAACCAGGCGTGTGCTGTTCGGATCAAGTGAAAGCGCACGCGACAACGACAGCTGTAACCCGGCAGTGTCGTCCGGGGCCCGCAGCGGAAGTAGCTGAACCAGGCCTAAAACAATCATTCCCGCCAGGGGCCACTGTAACGCGTTACGACTCAGCTGCACCGAGTGCAGCGTGAGCCCGTCAAGACACCATAAGCAGACGAGTGCTGCGGCGATTGCAGTAAAAGCGGCCAGTGCCCAGTAGTGGACCGTCCCGAACGCCAGCGTCGTCATCACAATCGTCACACAAATCGTCACGAACACCAGACGGCTGGCGAGCGTGTGTCGGCGCTTGGATGCTTCCTGCGTCGCCGTTCTAACGGGCAGTTCCCGCTCCCTGCCTTGAAAAGCCGGGACCGCTGCTTCGCTGAAGAGTAAAGTCGTCATACCAGACAGTACCGAAAATCGGACAAACCGGATCCTTTTCCCCGCACGGATTGCGGTAGAAACTTATTAATATGCCGTCCTCTTTGGGTGGCGCCTTGAACGTCAGAGTAACCTGTTGCCAATCGCTTGTCCCCGACGGTAACGGTGCCGACCAGATTAGTTTCTCGTGTCCGTTAGCATTGCCGACCACGACAATGGGATTACTTGCGCTAATCAAACTTTCAGTCCGCTGATAGAACTGAAGTTTGTACTGGGTGTCCGGCTCAACGATCACGGTTTGCGTGATCGGGATGGACTCGAGTTTGCCTGATGACTTGAAAACAATTCGCAGGCTAGTGCGCCCGCTGTGGGGACGGACATCGTCGACACCAATCTGTACCTGTGATCGAGAATTAATTATCCAGTGGAATGGCTTCGGGTCTGAGAGGGGAACCGGCGTTTCGAATCCGCCATTCCAAACCTGCCCCAAAACCGGCAGTTCGTTCCTGTCCTGGTGCAGCTCTCGCAACAGCGAGAGGGCGTCCCGAAATTGGTGATGATCGAGCAACGCTTTCGCCAGCTGATCTGTAAGCGCAGAATCCGACATTAGCTCGCTGCCGGTAACCGAATGCACAATACGCAACGCGGCGTCCGACTTTTCGCTATTGATCAGGCTGAGGGCAAATTGCAGCCGCAGTGAGGGTGACGGCAAAGCTCTGGCGATTTTATCCGTATCATCGCCGAAAACCTGTGTCGCCAGATTGTATACAGGCGGTCGCATTAGTTCGTCGGCTTCTGCGGCGCGCGACAACTCCGCGAAGGCCGCGTCGACCTTGCCTTGACGTAAAAGCAGATTGCCGTATTGCCAGCGCGGGTTCGAATAGGCGGGCGCCAGCTGAACCGCGCGCCTTAAAGCTTTCTCTCCATTGATCGTGTCGCCGGTTGCTTCTAATGCCCGTCCGAGTTCCACCCAGTATCGATAATCGTAAGGTTCATCCTCGACCGCAAGTTCGTATTCGCGAACTGCTCTGGCCAGGCTCTCAGCGCTGAAATTTTTTTCTTCAAAAATGGCGAGCCGCCAATGGGTCAGCGCATCACCCGGCGCCCACCGCGTCGCCAGGCGGGCCATTTCGATGCCCTCGGCATTCGCCGCTGAAGGATATTCGGCAATCGTGTCACCTATGTACCAGCGCATTGCGAACCATGCCCCGATCAGCACGACGAGTGCTGGCAGCAACAACAACCAACGTAAGGCCGGAGGACTGAACGTAAAGGTGATGACTGATGGACGTTTTGTTTGCGGCACAGGGAGCTCAAAAAAGGGGGGGGTTATAGATCTCCGTTCACCGGGATATGCGGAACCGACTTGAGTGGATTGTCAGAGATTGTTTCCAGGCGGATGGACAAGCGTCGCAGCTCAACGTTGCGCGCCTCACACTCGCTGATTATCTCGGCGATTCTCGCGGGTGAGATTCGCGGGGTTGAAATCAAAACTTGTTCAACCCGGTGATCGCTTATGATCTTCGGCAACAAACCATTCCCGCCAAACACACGAAAGCCGTGAATCAACTTTCCGTGCTTATTGGTGTCGTCGTCCATGAATCCGACCGGGGCATAACTCAGTTCGCGATTGTTCATTAGTTCGCGCAACAGTAATTCCCCGGCGTCTCCCGCGCCATAAATCAGCACTCGCCGGCCATTGCTGACCGCTCCCGACGGGAGCACCTGACGAAAGAAACGAAATGCGATGCGACTACCGGCCAACAGCAACAACATTACCAACCCATCGATCAGAAATACGGCTCGGGAAAAACCCTCAAAGCGAAACTTGAACAGCACAATCATCATGCTCACGATTGACCCGGTCGCAACCGCTTTCGCGAAGCCGAGCAAATCGTCCATGCTCGTGTATCTCCAGATACCCCGGTACACGCCAAAGCCCAGAAATGCGGCCAATCTTACGACGACTAGAACCGGCACCGTGCGCAGGAATAATTTCCACGCGGGGCTGTTTGAGAAAGGCTCAAACTTGATCGCATATGCCGACCAGTAAGCGAGGACAATCAGGATCACGTCCAACAATACTTCGAAGACGCGCCGCTTGTAGGAAAAATCGATCAGGAAGGCAAATAGCGGACGGTCCCGCTCAGCCTGAACCTGTTCTACTTCGTCGTATCCCTTGACGCCCGCAAGGTAAACACCCAGCAGCGTGAGGCCCAGCGTAAAGATCGCCAGCAGCGCAATGCTTACGTCCGGGTGCAAATGGCGGACGGTGATTGCCAACAAGCCGGACAATGCGGCCAATCCATAAAGCATCAGCACTGCGCGTTTCTCAGACAGGCCGAGGGCCACCAGGCGATGCGAGGTGTGATCACGGCCCCCTTGTGACGCGGCCCGGCCGGAAAGCTTGCGCAGAATGGTAACGAAGGTCGTATCAAAAATCGGAATAAAGAGAACCAGGATGGGCACTGCCAGGACCGGCACAAACGCGCGCGATCGTCCGCCCGCGAGGTTTATCAAGGATGAACTCGCCAGAAAGAATCCGATGAACATCGAACCGCTGTCACCCATGAAGATTGAAGCCGGATTCGAGTTGTAGATCAGAAAGCCGATCAGAGCCGCAGCGAAAACGGCCGGCAACAACGCTTCCGTCGTTTGATTTGCGCCGATGAAATTCAGCGTCAGGAAGCCGGTGGCGATGGCCGCGATTCCCGTGGCGAGCCCGTCCATATTGTCCAGCAAATTGATCGCATTCGTGATTCCGATGAGCCAGAAAATCGTGATTACGATGTTGGCGGAATAGGATCGGGTCCACGGCAAAACCAGTCCATAGTTCACCACAACGGCCGCGCCGATCACCTGACCAATCAATTTTTGATAGGGCTTGACATGCAGCCAGTCGTCAATCAGGCCAAACACAAAGAGAAAAGATGAGGCGCCGACAACCACCCATCCCCGACCCGAGTGCGGAACCATTGTCAGGTAAGTTGTGATTACGGCCAGCCAAATCCCTACTCCGCCCATCATCGCAGTCGGCCGTTTATGCCAGCGATCAATCTTGGGTTTGGCCACGAATCCCCAGCGGCGGGCAAGGCTGCGCACGATCGGGGTCAAAGCCGCGGCGAGCGCGAACGACACCAGCGGAACGATTACCTGCGGTGGGTTGATCGGGGTCACGGATTAAATGCAGTGCGCGCAAAAAAGCTATTCCATTGCAGCGGTAAAAGGCAAGCGGACGGGCCTCGCGGCGGCCTCCTAAAATCCTACGGCTTGATAGTAGAGAGGGTTAAAATGAGGCTTCCAGCGCGACACCGCAAAGCTGCCTGACTCGCAAAGACTGCCGGCGCAGCGCTCACCGTCATCGTTTCATTGAAAGTGGCAATCAGAAACTAGCTGCCCTGCAAACGGTTCAATTGCGGCGCTAGATCAAGGAGGACGCTACCTACGGATGGGTCATCTCTTCCGGCTTAACCCACTCATCGAACTGCTCGCCGGTCATCAAGCCGAGCTCAACCGCCGAATCGCGTAGAGACATTTTCTTTTGATGCGCATGCTTGGCAATTTTCGCCGCGTTGTCATAACCGATATGCGGGTTTAAGGCCGTTACCAACATCAGCGAGTCACGAAGATTCTCGTCGATGCGTTCGCGATTGAGCGTGATGCCGGCGATGCAATATTCGACAAAACCATGACACGCATCATGCATCAGGCGAATAGAATGCAGCAGGTTGTGAATCATTACCGGCTTAAAGACATTCAATTCAAAATGGCCCTGCGAGCCGGCGAAACCGATCGCAGCATCGTTGCCCATCACCTGAACGGCAACCATGGTCATGGCTTCGCTCTGCGTCGGGTTAACCTTGCCCGGCATGATGGACGAGCCGGGTTCATTTTCCGGAATCACCAGCTCGCCGAGTCCGCAGCGCGGGCCTGATGCCAGCCAACGCACGTCATTCGCAATCTTCGTCAGCGATGCCGCGAGAGTTTTCAGCGCGCCGCTACAAAAAACAATTTCATCGTGAGCTGAGAGCGCGGCGAATTTGTTCGGATGGGATTTGAAAGGCAGGCGCGTAAGCTCCGCGATCTTTTTCGCGGCGCGCTCGGCGAATTCCGGATGAGCATTCAAGCCGGTGCCGACGGCGGTGCCGCCAATCGCCAGATCGTAGAGACCCGGTAAAGAATCTTTGAGACGATCGATATCGCGTTCCAGCAGGCTGGCCCAGCCGGACATCTCCTGCCCAACGGTCAGGGGAGTCGCATCCTGCAGGTGTGTGCGGCCGATCTTAACCACGTCCTGGAATTCTTTGGCCTTCGCATCGATCGCAGTTTCTGCTTCGCCAATCCGCGGTATCAGCTTGTTCATCTGCTCGGCGGCGGCGATGTGCATGGCGGTCGGAAAAGTGTCGTTCGAAGACTGTGACATGTTCACGTCGTCGTTCGGATGAATTGGTTTTTTCGATCCCATAACGCCGCCGGCAATCTCGATCGCGCGATTCGAGATTACTTCGTTGGCGTTCATGTTGGTCTGCGTGCCGCTGCCTGTTTGCCACACGCGCAAGGGAAAATGTTCGTCCAGCTTTCCTTCGATTACTTCATCACAGGCCTGCACAATCAGCTTCGCTTTATCTGGCGGCAGCTTACCGAGATCCTGATTAACAAGCGCGCCGGCTTTTTTGAGAAGGCCAAGGGCGCGAATCATCTCGCGGGGCATGACGTCGTTGCCGATATTGAAATGAATCAGCGAACGTTGAGTTTGGGCGCCCCAGTACTTACGGGCGGGCACTTCTATCTCACCCATCGAATCGGTTTCGATGCGGGTGGTTGGATTCGTTTCGCGGGCTTCTTGTGACATTAGTCTTTCTTCAAGGCTTCAACGGTTTTCTTACTGGCGGCACGGCTTTGGGAATGTCGTCGTTGTCGAAATTTAGCTGCTGGCTGTTTTCCTGTCCTTTTAATTTAGGCGCTTCACGTTCTCCGGATCCGCCGACTTTTGGGACCGGGATCTTCACGGTAGCGAGTTCGGTAGTACGGCGAAGAATCGCACCACCTCGACCCGCAATCCACGCATTTGGTCCGCCACGATAAGCGACGGCGAATAGTGGCGAGCTGGTTAGTGTAGTTTGCGTCTGCCAGGTTGCGCCGCCATCGTTTGTGGCCAGAACAATTCCCTGATCTCCCGCAATCAAAGCATCGTCGCGCGAAGCCACGGCGATCGCGAACAAGTTGCTCTTTATGCGCGTTTCCGAATCTTTCCAGGACTTGCCGCCATCGTCGGTGCGCAAAATAATGCCGCGCTCGCCGACGATATAGCCCCGCCCGCCGTCAGCGAAGGCCACTGCGTGCAGCCATTCTTTCAGGTTCACCGAAACATCTTTCCAGGTTTCGCCGCCATCTTCGGTGCGCATGATCGTGCCGCCCGATCCAACTGCCACGCCGTGCTTCTCGTCCGTGAACTTAACGTCTTCAAGCCATGCTTTTGTCGTCGCCGGTTGGACTCGCCATGACTCGCCCGCGTTCTCAGTCTTCAGCATGTAACCACGGGCTCCGACAGCCCAACCTAACTTCTCATTTATGAAACAGACACCAAGCAGTTGCTGGGTCGTATCAGCGTCCTGCTTAAACCAAACGACGCCACCGTTATCGGTGTGCAGGATGGTTCCCCGATCGCCGACCACCCATCCATTCTTTTCATCTATAAAGGTGAGGGCATCCAAATGCGCGGTGGTGCCCGAGAGTTGAGCGGTCCAAACTTTGCCGCCTGAGCGCGTCATCAGGATTTTTCCGCGAGCACCCACGGCCCACCCGCGAGACCCATCAAGAAAAAGCATATCCGCGAGGTCATCGCGGCTGCCTTCTGTCAGTCGCAACCAGCCGGTGCCACTGTCGTCCGTGCGCAAAACCAGACCGTCGCTGCCCGCAGTCCAACCTGTATTTGCATCGGCGAAGTAAACCGTGACCAATCGGGGATTTGTTTTCACGCTGGCCGGCAGCCAGAGTTTGCCGCCGTTGCTCGTGCTCAGGACCGTGCCGTTGCTGGTCGTAATCCAGCCATGCTGCTCATCTGAAAAATATACGGCGAGCAAGTCTTCGGCGACGAGAATGTCATTCGGTTCCCAGGTTAGGCCCGCGTCGTCGCTAATGAGTACCCGGCCTCCATAACCAATTGCGAGAGCGCGCTTTTCGTTAATGAATGTGACTCCGGTAAACGGGAGCGAGGTGAGCCGCACGACTTCTTTCCAATGTTTTCCGCCGTCGCTTGTGCGCAGGATGATTCCGTGATCTCCTGCTGCAAGACCCACATTCCTGTTCACAAATGACACTGAATAGATATGTGCGCGCGTCGAACTCTTCTGAGATGACCAGGAAGCCCCGCCGTCATTGGTGGTAAGGATACAGCCGTAAGTTCCGACGGCCCATCCGCGACGGTGATCGTCTCCAGCGAACGTGATTGAATACAGATGGTCCTTCGCCGGGGTCTTGACCGGGACCCACTTCTCGCCGCCGTTTCGCGTCTCCAGGATCAGTCCGCGCGCGCCCACCGCAAATACGTGCTGCCGATCGAGTACGTACAAACCGTTAAGCGCATTGACCAGCCGGGTGGGCTGAGTTTCCCACCGGAACCCGCCGTCGGCGGTGTAGAGAATTAGTCCGTCGGTTCCGACAGCCCAGCCGCGCAGTTTGTCGCCGGCGAACCGAATCGCGCTAATGGCGTTTCCCTGGGGCAGAGGGTTCTGCCATTCCCATCCCCGGCCCGCCGGTTGCGAATAAACGCCCGCACAAGCTGAAACGGCGAAGATGGCCGTCAGACAGAACCGCCTGATTGATTTTTGCGAATAACTGGACACGGGCTCTCGCTTGAGAAGTAACGCTGGATTTGCCGGTGGCCCGATTATAGTTTCGGATGCAATGGAAAGCGAGACCAGACTGGAGCGCAACCGTCTCGGTTGCTGTAGCGCCTTATCACGCTTATGCAAGTGAGGTCGCTTGCGCTCCAGTCTATTACCCCGCCGGCTGATGCAGGTGCCATTTAGCGCTGAACTCAGAACAGATCGGATTGATCTTCATCCCCCGGCTCAATCACGCCAATCCGATCCACTGCATCCTGCAACACCGCGGGTTCGACGTGACCCAGGGCGGCTATCTTGCGCGCGGCGCGATCGGCTGCTTCCTGAATCACATGGCCCGCATGTCCTTGCGACCATTGCCATTCGACCTGATGACGGCTGACAGCCTGGTCCAGACGTTTCCACCAATCGTGATTTGTCTTACGACGAAAATTTCCTTTCATCGTCTCGATCACGTAACGCGAATCAGTATGCACGCGCGCACGACAAGGTTCCTTAAGAGCCTCGAGGCCGAGCGCGGCCGCCGCGATCTCAGCCTGCTGATTAGTGGCGTTGCCGAGATAATTTCCAAACGCGCGCCAAAGTCCCTGGTAACCGAGCAGGGCCACCGCGGCAGCGCGTGTGGCATCGCGTCCGTTTCCCAGACTCGAGCCGTCACAGAAAATAGTCACCAGCTTGGCTGGTCTGCGGTTGGGATTTTTATCGTTCAATCTTTTGTCGTTTGGAAATTTGTTTAGCGCGATTCACTTCTCACAAGCCCGCGATGGTCAATTTCGTATCTGCGTTCTTCCACGCATTTTGAAATTCCCGCTGCACGGCATCGACACTTTTCTTCTGTCCTTTCAGACTTTCCATCAGGCCGAACAACGATCGACCATTATTTTTGTTTCGCTCTAAATCCGCGCGAAAAACTTTTTCGGCCTCAGCGTACTTCCGTGTGCGCAAAAGAAAACCACCCAGTGATTCACGCACCGGATGAAACCACTGCGGTGGCTCGTCGTAACTGAGCGCGTCTTCAGCCGCGACGGCCTGGTCGAAAAACTCCCGCGCAGCTTTGCGGTCACTTTTCACTTCCGCGATGCGCGCACGTAGCAGGTTGCCGGCGATAGCAATCATCTTACTGGTTGGATTGAGCGACGACAGCGAATCAGCGGGAATGGTTTTGGCAGTATCCAGGAAAGCCTTTTCTTCTGACTCGGCATTGCCTGATTCAGCGCGCGCGACGAAGGCCATCGCTCGCGCCCAATGCCAGAATGTGAGACTGGCAGCCATGGAAGAGTCGGGCTGCGGCTGCTTCATGATTTCGTCCCACTTACCAAAACGCTCCCACATCAAGAAGTTCTTGGCCGCGATCGGCTCGACCATCGGCATCATCTTGATCATTGGCACAACGAAATCGACCAACTTCCTGCTAGTCGCAATCGCCTGTGTGTAATTCCCCTGCATGCTGTTCGCAATCGCCAGGAAATCCAAATTGTGTGCGTAGTACATCGAATAGGCGCCTTGCACACCAGTGGCCTCGAAGTAAGCTTCGTCGGCGGCCGAGGCGTCGACGTTTGCCCGGGCCGCCGCGTCATAGTTTCCCACGCGTTCGTAGATGTGCGCCGGCATGTGCACCAGATGTCCGGCCATGGGCATCAGTTTTGGCAGGTTCGGCGCGTACGCCAGCGCGCGCTCGGGATGAAGCGAGGCTTCGACGGCGTGAATGTAATAATGAATCGCGCCTGGATGATTCGGATTGCGCTTAAGCACAGCTTCGAGCACTGCGACAATCTCTTCGGTGCCCTCGTTCGGTTTTCCATCTGCACTCCAAAGTTGCCAGGGATGCAGGTCCATAATGCTCTCGGCGTAAAGCGTGGCAGCGTCAAAGTCGGCCGGATAATTCTTCATCAAGTTGTTCATCGCGTTTTTGTAATCGACGGCCAGCTTTCTCAGATCGGCATTCGGATCCTTCGAATAACGCTTCGCCAGCGCGGCGATGTAATCGCGTTCGTTGGCCGGGGCATTGGCAGCCAGCGCCTGAGCTTTCTGAACCGCTTCGTAAGCGGATTTTTCTCGATCCGGATCGACATCGGAATTAATGTTCGGCCCCAGCGCGTACGCCACGCCCCACCAGGCCATGGCCATTTGCGGATCGAGTTCCGCCGCTCGTTTGAACGAGCGCACGGCTTCTTCATGATTGAAACCGTAGGTCATTCGCAATCCCTGATCGAAAAACTCTTGTGCTTCAAAATTTTTTGTGGAAGTTGCGTGATGCCATGACCCAAGTCCACTTAAAATCCGGACCGGACTCGGCTCAGACATTTTCATCTCTGTGCCGGATTGCTGAGCGAAAGTAGTGGCAGAGAATAGAACGGCAAAAATAACGACGACATTAATTTTCACTTCACACCTCAACCAAGTCTAACCAGACAGAGCCTTTTAGCATGGAATCATGTTGACCTCAAAAGCGGTGACGATCCCTGAACAACCACTCCGTTTGAAGTCCTTCATCCGATATCGGGACAATCCCCCACCGGCTCCCGCCACAAAGGAGAGTGGCGCGCTTCTTGCCCTTATTTTGCTGGAGAAATGTAGCGAAATACTTCAGTATGCAGTGCCCTATAGTAAGCTGAATGGGTTCAGCGGGGTTAATATCATGAGTCGCCCGGAGCTCTTACATTTCAGAAGTTTGCCATGCGCGAACAGATCGTCGAATCGGATGATGACAGCGAGTTTGATTGAACGCTGGGTGTATCCGGGCCCCCCTACGTAAAGCTAAGGTTTATTCATTCACCTTCAGCACCGCTAGAAACGCGTCCTGCGGAATCTCTACGCGGCCGACTTTCTTCATCCGCTTCTTGCCTTCCTTCTGCTTTTCGAGCAGCTTGCGCTTGCGGGTGATGTCGCCGCCATAACATTTCGCGATCACATTCTTGCCCATTGCTTTCACCGTTTCGCGCGCAATTATTTTCGCGCCGATCGCCGCCTGGATGGGGACTTCAAAAAGTTGGCGCGGAATAAGCTCCTTCATCTTCGTCGCCAGGGCCCGGCCTTTCGCCGCCGCGGTGTCGCGATGAAGCACCAGCGAGAGCGCGTCCACAGGCTCGCCGGCTACGAGAATGTCGAGCTTGACCAAATCGCTTTCCCAATAACCGGCGAGGTGATAGTCAAGCGAAGCATACCCCCTGGAAGTTGACTTCAACCGATCATAAAAATCGAGCACGATCTCGTTCAGCGGAAGTTCATAAGTTAGCATCACTCGATTCGAGGTGATGTACTCGAAGCCTTTCTGCTCTCCGCGCTTTTCCTCCAGCAGGGCCAGGATCCCGCCCAGATGTTCTTCCGGAGTCAGAATCGTCGCGCGGATGGCCGGCTCTTCAATCTTCAGCAGACGCCCGGGGTCGGGCATCTTGGCCGGAGAATCGATTTCTATGACTTTGCCGTCGGTGGTGGTCACTTTATAGCGCACGCCCGGGGCCGTCGTGATCAGATCAAGATCGAATTCACGCTCCAGACGTTCCTGCACAATCTCCATGTGCAGCAGGCCGAGAAAGCCACAGCGAAATCCAAAGCCAAGCGCGGTGGATGACTCGGGTTCGTAAAAGAAGGACGCGTCATTCAGACGCAACTTATCCATTGCATCACGCAACTCTTCGTACTGGTTTGTATCCACGGGATAGAGTCCCGCGAAAACCATCGGTTTGATTTCCTGATAGCCCGGGAAAGGCTCAGTGGTGGGTCGCGCAGTTTCGGTAATCGTGTCGCCGATTTGCACGTCCGCTACCGTCTTGATTGAAGCAGTCAGGAACCCTACTTCCCCGACGCCAAGCTGATCGATCGGTGCCGGTCGCGGACGGTTCACGCCCAGGGTATCAACCAGATAGTCGCGACCTGCGCTCATGAAACGAATCTTCATTCCCGGACGTACGACGCCGTCGATCACTCGAAACAAAACAATCACGCCGCGATACGAGTCGTACCACGAATCGAAAATCAAGGCTTTCAGCGGAGCGGCGGCGTCACCCTTAGGCGCCGGCACATCGCGCACAATCGCTTCCAGCACTTCGGCGACGCCCTCGCCGGTTTTGGCGCTGGTGAGAATGGCGTTGTGAGTTTCCAACCCGATAAAGTGCTTGATCTCTTCAATCGCTCTTTCCGGCTCAGCACCCGGCAAGTCGATCTTGTTGATGACCGGAATCAGCTCGAGATTATTTTCGATTGCCAGATAAGTATTCGCCAGGGTTTGCGCCTCGACCCCCTGTGAGGCGTCAACGACGAGAAGCGCCCCTTCGCACGCCGACAACGAACGCGAAACCTCGTAAGAGAAATCGACGTGACCCGGAGTATCAATCAGATTGAGCAGGTAGGTTTGTCCATCCTGCGCTTTATAGTCGAGCCGCACGGCGTGCGCCTTGATTGTAATGCCGCGCTCGCGCTCGAGATCCATATCGTCGAGCACCTGCGCTTCCATCTCGCGCCCGGTCACCGCTCCCGTCAATTCAAGCAGCCGGTCCGCCAAAGTCGATTTGCCATGATCTATATGGGCGATGATCGAGAAGTTGCGAATGCGCGATGGATCCATTTTGAATAGTCAGTTGTCAGTAGTGTAGTTAATGGGAACAGAGAGGATTTTGCAAACCTGTACAAAGCAACTCAAGCAGGAGAGAAGAGGCTGTTGGCGGCGTGGAGTTTAGTAAAGGTTGAAGTTGTATTGGAGTTCCATCCACATCGACACGGGATGACCATCTTTCATTGCTGGAACAAACCTGATCTTTCTTGCGGCCTCAACCGCGCGAGCCGTCAGTCCATCGGGCAAGCCGGAAACGACGTGGATATTTGTAACTTCACCTGTTGACGAAAATACGCAGCGAATGACCACTGTGCCCTCGATCGCATGTTTCCTGGCAATTTTGGTGTACTTTGGTTCCGGTTTTTTAGTGACGCGCGCTTTGAGAGCTACTTCAGATCCTTATACAGGTTTCGGTTGCCCAGTATTTTGTGACTTGGAAAGACCTTGAGCATATGAAGCCGAGTTGTGCGTCAGGAGCACGAGGGACAGACCCAGGAAGAGGGTGAGCTTTTTCATGAATAAGATTCTCCTGCCTGGGTGCGGCGGGGCCGCCCGCGAACCTTAGACGTCTTCTACCGCATTATCGATCTGCGCGCGCTGCAGCTTGCCGCTGTAATCGACGTACACCGATTTCCATTCTGAGAAGATATCCAGAACCTGCGTGCCGGCTTCGCGATGACCGTTGC
The DNA here is from genome assembly GCA_046262835.1 of Pyrinomonadaceae bacterium. Classification (GTDB taxonomy): domain Bacteria; phylum Acidobacteriota; class Blastocatellia; order Pyrinomonadales; family Pyrinomonadaceae; genus UBA11740. The sequence goes on along the minus strand of JBHELZ010000016.1, from coordinate 55,999 downwards.
CGGTTGCTTTGGTGCCGCCGAAAGGTAGATGGACCTCCGCGCCAATGGTGGCCGAGTTGATGTAGAAGATCCCGGTGTACATTTCATTCATCGCATGAAATGCGCGGTTGACGTCCTGGGTGTAAATCGCCGCCGACAAACCATAGCGCACGCCATTGGCAATCTCGACCGCTTCATCCAACGACCTGGTTGGGATGACTGAGGTGACTGGGCCAAAGATTTCTTCCTGCGCGATCCGCATGTCCGGGCTAACATCGGTGAAAACAGTCGGCTCGATGAAATAGCCATGCGCGTAGTCATTCTTTGTTAATTGATTCCCGCCGCAGGCGAGCGTCGCGCGGTCCTCATTCTGGCCGATATCGATGTAACGCATGATTTTTTCGACAGCATCCTCATTGATGACCGGGCCAACATCGACCGCTGGATCGGCGCCATTGCCGACACGCAGCGACTTCGCGCGCTCTACCAATTTTTGGCTGAACTTTTTGTAGACTTTCTTGTGCACAATCAATCGGGACGATGCCGTGCAACGTTGGCCTGAGGTTCCGAACGCGCCCCAGACTGCGCCTTCAACTGCGTTATCAATGTCAGCGTCCTCCATCACGATGATGGCGTTCTTGCCGCCCATCTCGAGCGAGCAGATCGCATTGCGCTCGGCGCAGGCATACGCAACCGTACGACCTGTTTCAGTCGAGCCCGTAAACGAAATCAAACGGAGTGATGGATGCGAACTTATGCGCGCGCCCACGGTCTCGCCATATCCGGTAACGAGATTGACGACACCCGGGGGCACGCCGGCCTCTTCACAAGCTTGGATCAAATTGTAAGTTGACAGCGGCGTGTCTTCGGCGGGTTTGATGACAACTGTGTTGCCGCATACGAGCGCGGGGATCAATTTCCAAGAGGGAATCGCCATGGGAAAATTCCAGGGGGTGATTAATCCGCACAACCCGACGGGCTGGCGCATACACATGGCGAACTTATTGGGCATCTCGGCCGGGGTCGTGAAGCCGTGCAGGCGGCGGCCTTCGCCCGCCGCATAGTAAGTGCAGTCGATCGCTTCCTGAACGTCCCCGCCGGCTTCCTTTAAAACCTTTCCCATCTCGCGCGTCATGTCGCGGGTATATTTTTCTTTATCACGTATCAGGATTTCGCCGACGCGAAAAAGAATTTCGGCGCGGCGCGGCGCCGGTGTGTGTCGCCAACCGTCAAAGGCGCCGGCCGCCGCGGCCACGGCGTTATCAACATCGGTTTCAGTGGACTGGGGAAAGCGGCCGATTAGATCTCGCGTATCCGCAGGATTTCGATTTTCGATCCATTCGCCGCTCGCGCTGGGGACCCAGCGCCCGTCAATGTAATTGGCGTAATTCTGAGTTTGCTTCTTAAGCGGAGTCGAGCGAGATTTTTTTGCGAGTGCTTTTCGTGCTTGGGCCATTACGGTAAGGGTATAGGCTCTGGGTAAGGGGTATTGATTCTCAACTCATTGACTCATCGAATTAATAGTCAATGGCTAATCCAATCAAACCCGACACCCTAAGCCGACACCCGCTCTCCTATTGATAAGTAAACTGAACGATGCGCGATGTAATTCGATTCTGCGGGCGAAAATAAGTTGACAGATTGAGCACGATTGCATCGCCCGGTTTCAGGGATTCAATCACATGCTGAAAGTCTGCCAGCGTGCTTACCGGAACACGATTGATGCGCGTGATGACTTCGCCGGCCTGTACTTCGTTCGGGCGCACATCTGCCGCGAGACCGTTCGGATCGACGTCCTTGATGTACAGACCCTTTATCCCGTTCAAGTGCTTGTCTTCGATTATTTGCGTCGTCAACTCGGACAACGTCAGGCCAAGTCGCGCGCTGTTGCTCTTATCTCTGTCGGGCCTTTCGCGCGGCGCGACGTCATTCTCGCGAGCGATCGATTCCGATCGATCGGCGAGCATCGCCACCGCCGTGCGACGTTCGAGCTTGCCATCCACATCGCGCAGAAATGTGAGTGAGACACTCTGCCCAACATTAGTCGCGGCGACTTTCGCAATTAAATCGTTCGAGTCTTGAACCGGCTGGCCGTTGAACTCAACAATCACATCGTTAACCTGAATCCCGGCTTTGGCAGCGGGGGTAACCTGTCCGCCGCGGTCGGGCGGCAGGTCGACAACTACTGCGCCCCTGGCATCCGGCAGGCGATACACGCGCGCAAATTCGGCGCGCACCGACTCAAGTGTCACGCCCAGAAACCCGCGCCGCACTTTGCCCTGCGAAAGGATCTGTTCCGTGACGAACTTTGCTTCGTTGGAAGGCAAAGCAAAACCAATCCCGTTGTAATCGCCGGTCAGGGTCGCGATTTGCGAGTTCACGCCGATCGCTTCGCCGTGCACGTTCACGAGCGGCCCGCCGCTGTTGCCGCGATTGATCGCCGCATCTGTTTGCAGGAATCGTTGAAAGCTGGAAGATGTCGTGTCGCGATCTTTTTTGGAAATGATTCCCGCGGTCACGGTTTGGTCTAATCCAAACGGCGAACCAATTGCGAGCACCCAATCGCCAACCTGCGCGGCGTTGGAATCGCCAAATTTCATGACCGGCAATTCGTGGTCCGAATCGATCTTGAGCACGGCGAGATCCGTTTCTTTGTCGACGCCAATGGTCCGCGCGCGAAAGCGCTCGCCGCTCTGCATCCCGATGGTGATTCTCGAAGCGCCATCGATGACGTGATAGTTCGTGAGAATGTAGCCCTTTGAATCGATGATGAATCCGCTGCCGACGCCATGAGTGGGCCGCGGCGGTTGACGTCGCAGCATGTCATACAGCGGGTTCGGCGTGCGATCGGCTTTGTCTTCGTTGTCGCTGTCGTTGTCGGCGGCTTGCGTGGTGTCAATATTGACGACGGCAGGCTCAACGCGTTGCGCGATTTCCACAAACGACGCGGAAAGAGCTTCGGGCGCACGACTCGCGGACTGCAGCCCGTCCTGCGCCACGGCAGTGCGACCGGCCAGCACCGCGCCGATCCCAATACCGGCTAAAATGCAGACCGCAGCCAGCGACGCAATCCACACTCGCAGTTTGCGCAAGAGAACTTTTTCAGCGTCAGTCGTTTGATTTGAAGAGTCGAACATCATTCACCGCCTTAAAAATGTCACGAATCGAGCGAGCGAAACACCCACAATTGGTTGGAGCACCGGGGGACCAGGTTCCGTGAGTATAAACGACTTGCGTACTTACCAGGAAGTCCCGCCTAACCAGGCTTGATTATGAACAGGCGCACCTTGCCCGTGACACGCGGCAAAACGCTGTGACACCTTTAAAAGCCGGAATCAAGGCCGCAGCAGTACCTTCATTACGCCGGGTTCCGCCGCGCGAGCCATTGCGCGGACGCCTTCCCTCAGGGGGAATTCTTCGCTGATAAGGTTTTGTACATCGATCTTCTGGTTCTTGAGCAACTCCAGGGCGGGCGCGAATCGCCCACAACGCGAGCCGACCACGCTGATCTCGTCGACGACAACTCGCGCCGCGTTAATATGTGTCGCTCCGTGAAAAGTCGATTTCAATACGAGCACGCCCCGCGGACGCAGAAGATCAAGAGCCAGATCAAATCCGGTTGGCGAGCCTGACGCTTCGACAACTACATCGAATTCTCGCGCGCGGCCGTTAGTTTGATCAGCAATGGCCGTTTCAATTCCACGCTGCGCGGCGATCTGTAGTTTGGCCGGATGTTTTCCAATAAGAGTTACCGGCGCCCCGGTTGTCGCGATCACCTGGGCGCACAACAGACCCAGCTTGCCATCACCAACCACGGCAACTTTGGTGCGATCTGTGATCAATGTGCGTTCCAGGATTCCGCACGCCGCGGCCAGCGGCTCAATGAAGACGGCATGCTCGTCTGGGACCGTATCCGGCACCGGAAGCAAATTAACGTTCGGTAAGGTAAGAAACTCAGCATGCGCGCCATCCCGTTCGACAATCCCCAGCACGGTTCGCTTAGCGCAATGACGCGAGTCACCCGCGCGACAGAGACGGCAATGACCACAGCCGGCATTGATCTCACCGACAACCCGCTGCCCATTTTCCATTACCCCGACAAACTCATGGCCCAGCGTTCCCTGAAAGCCGGCGTAACCGCGCGCGATCTCGAGATCGGTATTGCAGATGCCTGAGAGCGTCACGCGTACGGGCGCCTCTCCGCTCACCACAGGCCGGGGCACGTCGGCAACGGCCAGAATTCCGTTTTGGTAACGCAGGGCTTTCATCTCAAAAAACGTCTCTGTTTTTGGGTCCTTTGAACTTTACTCTCTTTTCAAAGACCAAAGATCAAAGTCCCAGGACGGGATATCAAAACTTCTTCGTTCGTTCGTACGCGTTGACTGAGGACAGTTCAATCGTTTGCGGATTGCGAGAAATCGTAAGGGGCACGCGCCATTCCATCGATTCGCCGTTAGTTAAAGCGGAAGTTGCGTGCATCCACCAGCTGCCTTCGCTGACGCGCGCGACCGCCTGCCCGCTCGCATCGATGCGCACCTTAATTGGTTCGACATTCTTCAGACGCTGCGCGAGAAAATCTTCAAGACTTTTACCCGGCCGGGCATTCATCAGGAAGTCGCGTTCGGTAGCCGAAAAGTCGATCGGATAAAGATTAACGTTGGTGTTACCCACGGAAACGGGCGCGCGAAAGACTATAGTCAGATCCTGTGGCGCGCCGCTTCGCTGTGTCTCTGCGGGCGCGCCGTAGGCTGGTGGCAGAGCGCGATAGATGCGCGAGCCGGCCCACACCAGAGTGCCGAGCAGCGCGATCGCCAAAATGACCTGGACCGCGCGCAACGCTGGAGAGTTTTCTGGCACATCGTTACTTTCTGAACCGGCGAACATATTTGACCAGCTCATCGATTTGGCTGTCCGAAAGTTTGTTCTTAAAAGCGGGCATCTTGCCTTTGCCGTTGCTTATGGAATTATAAATGCGTTCCTCAGAGACACTCTCCTGCCACTCTGCGTTGGTAAGATCGCGTGCATGTTCGTGTTTAGCGTGCCGCGATCTCGCGCGTCCGTCTTTACCGTGACAGCCGGCGCATTTGCTGTTGAAAATAGAGGAGGCGTCAACGGCCGTCATTGAAGAGGGAGCCGGCTGACGCGATTTCGCTATGCCAATCATCAAAACGGCCGCCGAAACTCCTGTGACGGCGACTGCCATAATCAAAGGCTTCAATCGTTGTTTCATGTGATCCATTCTCCCGAAATTTTTCTGAGGCAGCCCTTTGCATCTCGCGCGGGGCCCACAAACAACAGGCCCCGGTGCTTATGCGCACTATCGAACGCGTCTCTAACTTTTATATCGCAAGTGCGATTGTTTGTCTTGTGTAGTGGGTCAAGACCGGACGGTATCGGCAACAGCGCACGATAAAGGAGGACTGATTGTACGCGTCATTATTGGAGTTCTGGTTCACATTCGGCTCATGCTCCAATGCTCGGTTGAATCTCATCTCCATACAAATATCACTGCGTCTCTCGCGAACAGGTGTCGAAAGGGGCGCGACCCGTTATAATCTAAAAAGTAATGACGCAAATTTTGGACGATAAGCTGCGGGAGGAGTGCGGCGTCTTTGGAATCTACGGACATGCGGAAGCCGCACGCATGACGTATCTCGGACTTTATGCGTTGCAGCACCGCGGACAGGAGTCATGCGGCATCGTGGCTTCCAATGGCGAGCATCTGCTGTCCGAACGGGACATGGGCTACGTGTCGGAAGTTTTTCATCAAACAAGACTCGATCGTCTTCCCGGCCACGCTTCGATCGGTCATGTTCGTTATTCGACGGCCGGAGAAGTTTCAATTCGTGAGTGCCAGCCGTTTCTGGTGATTTGTCAACACGGTCAGATCGCCGTCTGTCACAACGGCAATCTTCCTTTTGCGCGCGAGGAGCGTAAAAGGTTGGAGCGCGAAGGCGCCATCTTTTCATCCACATCCGACACGGAGGTCGTGCTGCATGGCGTAGCACGTTCGCGCGCGGCGAGCGTGTCTGAAGCGATCGCTGAAGTACTGCGCGAAACGGAAGGCGCATTCTCGATGTTGTTTCTCACGCCGCGCGAATTAATCGCCGTTCGTGACCCACGCGGATTTCGTCCACTCGCCCTGGGACGTTTGGGCGATGCCTGGGTGGTCGCCTCAGAGACATGCGCGTTTGACCTGATTGACGCCAGGTACGTGCGCGACATCGAACCAGGCGAAATGGTTGTGATCAATGAAGACGGATTGCGTTCATCGCAGCCGCTGTCGGCCCGGAAGCATTCAATGTGCATCTTCGAACATGTTTACTTCGCGCGGCCTGACTCATTGATCTTTGGTCAATCAGTGAACCGTTCGCGGCACTTGATGGGCGAGCGCCTGGCAATTGAGCAACCGGCGGACGCTGATATCGTGGTCCCGGTGCCGGACTCCGGCGTGCCGGCAGCGATCGGTTATTCCTCGGAAAGTGGTTTGCCTTTTCGCTTCGGATTGGTGCGCAATCATTATGTCGGCCGCACTTTCATTGAGCCGCGCCAGTCGATTCGCAGCTTTGGCGTGCGCATCAAGCTGAACCCGGTACGCAATCTGATCGAAGGCAAGCGGATTGTCTTAATTGATGACTCAATCGTACGGGGAACTACTTCGAAAAAAATAGTGGGCATGGTGCGCGACGCCGGAGCCAAAGAAATCCACCTGCGCATTTCCTGTCCGCCTACGATCAGTCCCTGCTATTACGGGGTGGACACGCCCGATAAATCGGAACTGATTGCCGCGAATTACTCGATTGAGGGCATTCGCGATTTCGTTGAAGCAGATTCGCTCGGCTATCTCTCACTGGAGGGTATGCAGAAAGCTACCGGAATCAGCGCTGACGAATCGTGCGTCGCCTGTTGGAACGAACGCTATCCCACGCGCATCACGAGCGCCGCCGAAACCATGCATTCGCGTGATGAATCGGCAGCGGTGAAAGTGGCAGTGGAGACATAGCTGGACTGCTCTTCTATCGCCATTTGCGGATCTCAAGAGCCAGGGGTTTACAGAACCCCGAGACATAGCGAGTGGATGCTACCACTCGCTGTGATCAGTTTGTTTGGATGATCGGCAATAATATCCCGAGTTGACGCTAGCATCCGCCCGCTACCGCTCGCGGTTCTGTAACTAAGTCCTGTTAGAATAGATCGTAATGAACAAGATGGTTTTTATCTCATCGACGTACGACCTTTAGGAGTACCGAACAGCGGTTTGGGAGCTGTTAGAAAAGTTTGATGTTAATGTTCGGGATGGAGCAGTTCGGTGCCCGAAAGGCCCAACATTTCAAATAGCGAGTGCCAGCGCGCCCATTAGATCGTCAAGTAAGTCAAGCGCCGGACGCAAACTAATCCTGTTAGGTTCTGAGTTAGTCTGAACCCAAATTGATGGACTCTAAGCGCGAGGCCACTTGAGTTTGAGACTCCGATCACCCCATGACCCTCGTCGGCAAATCCATCCCCCGCAAAGAAGGCCGGAAGAAAGTTACCGGCCAGGCTTTGTATGTCGACGATCTGAAATTTGATCGCATGCTTCATGGCGTGACCGTGCGTAGTTCCATTGCGCGTGGTCGCATAAAGAATATTTCCTTCGATCAACCACGCGCTACATCAGGTGACCGCGACATCCCGTGGAATGAATTCATCATTGTCACCGCCAAAGACATTCCCGGCGAAAACTATGTCGCGCTGATTCTGAATGACCAGCCATATCTGGCCGATGAAGTTGTAAATCATCCTGAAGAGCCAATCGTCCTGCTGGCCCATCAAGACAAGTACCTGCTTGAACAAGCGCGCCGCCATGTCCGCATTGAATATGAAGAGATGCCGGCAGTTTTTTCTTTGCAGGATTCGCTGGCGCAAAAGGAAATTATCTGGGGCGAAGACAATGTTTTCAAAACATTCCTGGTCGACAAAGGAAACGTCAATGACGTGTGGGGCAGCGCGGATTTCGTCGTTGAAGGGGAATACGAAACCGGCGCGCAGGAACAGCTTTACATCGAAAACAACGGGGCTATTGCTGTATCGAACCCTGACGACGGGGTCACGGTCTGGGGATCGATGCAGTGTCCCTACTATGTTCACAAAGCCTTGATCAAACTGTTCGGCCTCCCGGAAGAAAAAGTCCGGGTCATTCAAACTGAGACCGGCGGCGGTTTTGGCGGCAAGGAAGAATATCCGTCAATGATTGCCGGGCACGCCGCGCTGCTCTCCTGGAAATCCGGACTGCCCGTGAAGATGATCTATGATCGCGCCGAAGACATGGTCGCGACGACAAAGCGTCATCCCTCGCGCACGCGACACAAAACGGCTGTGAGTAAAGATGGAAAGCTGCTGGCGCAGGAAATCGAGTTCGTAGTCGATGGCGGCGCGTACTGCACGCTGTCGCCCGTGGTCCTGTCGCGCGGCACGATTCACGCGGCCGGGCCTTACTTCTGTCCCAACGTTCGGATTAAAAGCACGGCCGTCGCGACGAATGTTCCGCCGCATGGCGCTTTTCGAGGGTTTGGCGCGCCGCAAAGCATTTTTGCATTAGAGCGTCACATGGATAAGGTCGCCCAGACGGTCGGCTTGAGTCCGGAAGATTTTCGACGGCGCAACTTTATTCGTGAAGGGCAGACGACGGCGACCAATCAGATCATTCGCGAGAAGGTCGATCTCGATGGCTTGTTGAATCGCGCGTTTGAGTTAAGTGACTATTATGCGAAACGCGCGCGGTTCGCGAAAGAGAATGCAGCAAAGCACAAACTGAAATCTCTGCCGCTGCGGGGCATTGGCTTTGCTTCGTTTATGCACGGCGCGGGGTTCACCGGGTCGGGTGAAGTCTATCTGCAATCGGTAGTCGGCGCGGAGGCAACAGCCGAAGGCCGCGTCAAAATTCTCGCGGCCAGCACTGAGATTGGTCAGGGTACCAACACGATCTTTGCGCAGATTGCGGCTGAAGCTCTGGGTATCGATTACGATCTTATTGAAGTAGTTCAACCTGACACGGCGAATGTACCTAACAGTGGTCCAACCGTCGCTTCACGAACCTGCATGATCGTCGGCAAGTTGGTCGAATCGGCCGTACTGGGAGTGAAGCAAACACTAATCGGTAGCGGGCTCTTGAAAGCTCAATTCACCCGGGATGAGTTTCAGAAAGCTTGCGGCGGTTACATCGCGAAGCATGGACCATTAAAATCGTTCAGCCAGTATCAACCTCCTCCAAACGTTCACTGGGACGATGAAAGGTATCAGGGCGACGCTTACGGCGCGTTTGCGTGGGCTGTCTATATCGCTGAGGTTTCATACGATCCTTTGACATACGAAGCGCATGTTGACGACTTTGTCGCTGTGCAGGAGGTTGGCCGGGTAATCAATCCAGTTCTGGCCGCGGGACAAATCGAAGGCGGAATTGCGCAGGCGATCGGAATGACGCTTTACGAAAACGTAGTTTGGCAGCAGGGCCGCATGGCAAACGGGCAGATGACTAATTACATCATGCCAACCGCCGCCGACATTCCCCCGATCCGGGTTTATTTTGAAGAAAATCCTTACGCCTTTGGACCAGCGGGAGCGAAAGGAATCGGCGAGTTACCGATGGATGGACCCGCACCGGCGATCCTGGCGGCGATCGAAAATGCCGCGGGTGAAAGTTTTAATCGAATTCCGTTGATGCCGGAAGTGATCATGGAGCAGATCCTAATCGCAGCACCATAGGAATGCGGCGCCGTTTTTTGACAGCGCTCGTTCCAGAGGACATAGCGCGTCTTACCATAATATTCGCCGCAGGCACGGTCTAAACTCCAGTTGTTGCTTGCCAACGGTTGCGTTGACATTGATCCTGCTTCAGAGTAGAAAGCTCGTCATTCGGTCGTAACACAGCGGATTAAATTCACTCAAATATTTTTGGATAATCCGCAAGCATGAATCACACCTTCTCGAATCCTTTCGTCATCACGAGGTAATCCGACTTGGCGGCCCAACAACTTTCCCACTACCGCATTATTGAAAAGCTGGGCTCCGGCGGGATGGGCGAAGTTTTTCTGGCCCAGGACACCAGGCTGGAACGCAAAGTCGCGATCAAAATGCTGCCGGCGAAATCGATCGATGATGTGCAGGCCAAAAGACGGCTCTTCCGCGAAGCCCGGGCCGCCGCCACGCTGGATCATCCGAACATTTGCTCTATTCATGAAGTGAATGAAGACAACGACTGCCTCTTCATCGTCATGCAATACGTAGAAGGGGAGACGCTGGCGACCAGACTGGTTCATACTCCGCTGGCCCCCGACGAAGTCATAGATATCGCCATTCAGGTGATTGAGGCATTGTCAGAAGCGCATTCTCGCGGCGTCATCCACCGCGACATTAAGCCACAGAACGTCATGATTACTCCGCGCGGCCAAATCAAGGTCCTCGACTTTGGTCTGGCACACGTAATCCAGCCCGAGCAATCTGCGGATCCGGAAGCCAAGACGGTCACGCAGTTGACTGAAGAAGGCTACATCGTGGGCACGGTTGCCTACATGTCGCCAGAGCAACTGAGGGGACAGCGGGTAGATGCGCGAAGCGATCTATTTTCGCTCGGGGTAATGCTCTATGAGTGCGCTGCCGGAAAGCCTCCGTTCACGGGGACCAGCAAAATTGAGATCTCTTCAAAAGTTCTTCAGGTTGACCCACGCAAGCCTTCAGAATTGAATCCTGGAATTCCCTGGGGTTTGGAAAAAATCATTCTCAAGGCAATGGCGAAGCACGCCGGCGACCGTTACCAAACCGCCGATGAAATGCTTCAGGATCTAAAGCACTTAAGATCATCGTTGTCGGGAGCAACTGAGCGGCTGCCGAGCGTGAGCCGCCCTCCTTCTGCCCCGGGTTTGGGTCAAAACGCACTGCGATTAAGATGGGTCCAGATCCTTCTGGTCGCTGTTCCCGTCTTGATCATCGCGACCTGGATAGCTGTTCGACTAAGGCACGCTCCGCCTTATCAACCCACGGCCGAGGCGAAATTCTTTTACGACCAGGGGCTGTCGGCACTGCACGCAGCCACCTATTTTCAAGCCAGCAAAGCGTTGAAGCAGTCCGTCACGCTCGATCCCCAATATGCTTCGGCGCACGCCCGCCTGGCCGAAGCTTACCTGGAAATAAGCAACACTGAACAGGCGAAAGACGAACTGCTGGCGGCGAATTCGCTGGCGGACAAGCGCCGTCTGGCAACGGCTGATAAGTTGCGCCTTGATGCCATTGATGCGATTGCGCGACGAGATTTTCCGGTTGCGATTACTTCGTATCAAAGAATTGCCGATCAGTCCCCCGCGTCTGAGAAAGCAGACGCGTATGTCGATCTTGGACGTGCTTACGAACGAAGTGAACAGCTCGATAAGGCAATTGAGAATTACGTGAAAGCAGCGACGCTGGCACAATCCGCCGGCGCCTTTCTGCATCTGGGCATTGCCTACAACCGTAAACGTGACGCGGACAATGCGGAAAAGGCATTCAAGCAGGCCGAAGCCATCTACCAGGTGCTCACGAACCATGAAGGACTGGTCGAAGTAGTTTTCCAGCGCGGCCTGCTTTTCTATGGCGCAGGCAAACTGGCCGAAGCACAAACTGAGTTTGAAAAAGTTCTGGACATGCTAAAGAGCCAGGAGAACAACTATCAGCTCACCAGGACCGAGCTTGAGTTGAGTTTGGTTTATCGAGACCAGGGAAACGTCGAACGTGCAAAAGAGTTGGCGACTGACGCGATCCGGGTAGCGCAAGCCAGTGATATTAAGAGCGTGGCGGCAAACGGTCTGATCGATCTCGGCCTGGCTTTCATGAGCAGCGGCAATTTTGACGAAGCGGGCAATTATTTTCAGCAGGCACTTGACCTGGCCCGGCGAGATAAATCGCAGGCGATCGAAATGAGAGCGCACCGGTCGCTGGGGCGGCTAAACTTTCAGAAAAACGACAACGATGCCGCCATTGCTGAACTTCAGACGGCACTCAATTTCTATAAACCCGCGGGTTATCTTCGCGACACTTCACTAGTTTTGACCTTGCTGGGACGCGCGTATCAGGACAAAGGCGAGGATGACACTGCCTTGAAACTGTTTGAAGAGCAGAGTCAACTGGTGAAACAGACGGATGACAAATCGGGCATCGGTGATTCACACATGAACCTGGCTTTTCTTCTGGGTGTCAACCAGGAGAAATACCCGGAAGCCATTTCACATCTGAATGAAAAGCTGGAAATCGATGAGTCCATTCACTCGGATCGCGGCAAGGCTTCTGACGAGTTGAATCGCGGCAATTTTCTCTGGCAACTGGGACGCTACAGCGAGGCGCGCGTGGCCCTGGATACCGCCTTTGAATTGGCAAATAAGAAAGAAGCGCAACTGAAAACCGTGGTTGCGTTGGTGCATGCGAACCGGGCCCGCATGGCCGTGAGCCAGGGTCGGTATCCTGAGGCGAAAAAAGAGGCTCAACTTGCGTTGGATATGAGTGGCGAGTTTCCAGACGTGGCGCTCCAAGCGAAATACAGCCTGGGCCTCGCGCAGGCATTGTCCGGCGCCGCGAAAGAAGGCCACAGACTTTGTGAGGAGGCGCTGGCGATGGCGCAAAAGTTGAAGTCGCGGCCACTGGTCACCAGCGCTCAACTTGCTCTGGCTGAAGTGATGCTTCTCGACAAAGACCCGGCGGCGGCAATGCAAACTGCCCTGGACGCGCAAAAAATATTTGGACAATCCGGACAGAAAGATTCAGAATGGCGCGCGCTTCTGATTGCGGCACGCGCCAACGAACAGACGGGCGATAAATCGGCCGCTGCGGATTACGCTTCCAGAGCCGATGCGGCCTGCACTGCCTTGCAGCAGGTTTGGGGCGAGGAGGCCTATAAAGGCTATTTGCAACGACCTGACATTCAGACGTATCGAACGCAGCTCGAACAAATACTTCAGACTGTGAAATGAACATGATTCAGCTCAAAAAGGAGAACCCAATAATGACATTTCCTTCGACGATACTATTCGGTTCCGGCCCGGGTGATCCCGGCGGCGGTGGTGGGGGACGTAAGCGGCCGCCGACCAAGAAACCCGCCAAGAAGAAACCCGCGGCGAAGAAGTAGCTCGACGCGCGACTAACTGATGGCCGATGGCGCTGTGCGTTTCAAATCACGAAGCGCACAGCACCGGCGGCTGCTCCGTCAAAGTCCATATCTAACTCAAATCGTGTTCGACGCGGAAACAGGCGCAAGCGCAACACTTCAAGAGATTGAGCGCGCGGGCGGCATGATGCCGCTGGCTAAATTTCTGAAGTCCGCCGAAAGAAAGAGCCGCTTGTCACGCCGCGAGCGGCTGCGAATCATCGACCAGGCCCTCCTGCTACTCGAAATGAATTATGTGCATCTGCCGCTAAAGCAGGCGATGCATGCGATCAACCCGATCCAAAGACTGAAGCTGCTGAAGTACCGCCTGGCGATCGAGGGTGGTGAAATGGAACCCGTAATGCAGTTCCATAAGCGGCTGCTGGAAATATTCGCTTCGCTGCGGGACGTGCACACGTCATATTTTTTGCCGACGCCGTTTCGTGATCAAATAGCCTTTCTTCCCTTTCTCGTTGAACAGTACTTCGAACCGAGCGGCAAGCGCGGCCGAATGGAGAAGTTTTTGATTTCACGGGTGCTAAGTGAAATTTTTGAAGAAAGCTCGGCCACTGCATCCACCGCCGCTTTCTTTCGGCCCGGAGTCGAAGCTCTCTATTGGAATGGCGTGCCGATCCGTCGCGCGATTGAAGTAAATGGCGAGAATCAGGCGGGCAGCAACCCCGAAGCCCGGTTCGCGCGTGGACTCGACAATCTCACCGTCCGGCCGCTTGATACGTCGCTGCCGCCAGACGAAAAGTGGGTGGACATTACTTACAAAACGGCGGCCGGAGAGACTTTGACCCTGAAACTCGAGTGGCTGGTCTACTACGCGGGTGATCAACCCATGGCGCGCAAATCAATGCAAAAAAAACGCGCCGCCGTCGATATCAAGAAAACCAAAATTAACGACTTCAAGCGACGGTTTTTTGCAGTACCACGGCCCATCGCCGTGGGCACAGCCTTCCGGGAAAATTTTTCTGCCGAAGCGCGGACAGTGAACGGTCGCGAATTTGGTTACGTCCGGCTGTTCAGTTTCGAGGTCCAGGATGACCGGAGAATCATTGACGAATTCGTCAACCAGGTGAGCCGCATCATCACCGGCGCCACTTTTCCGCAGCAGGGCCTGATCATCGACGTGCGCGGAAACCCGGGCGGAACCATCCGCGCCGGCGAACGTTTGCTGCAGCTATTCACCCCTGGCCGCATAAGACCGGAACCCTTTGAATTCATTAACTCACCGCTTAACCTCGAGATTTGCCGACGTGCGCCTAAGCAAATGAATCTCCTGCGTTGGGCGGACTCGATTGCCGAAGCCGTAAAAACAGGGGCCACTTATTCGATAGGCTTTCCCTTGCAGCCCGAAGAATGGTGCAACGAGATCGGCCAGGTCTACCATGGCCCGGTACTTCTGATCACTGACGCGCTGTCATACAGCACCACCGACATATTTGCCGCCGGGTTTCAGGACAATGGGGTTGGCGAAATCCTCGGCACCAGCGACAACACCGGCGCGGGCGGGGCTAACATGTGGTACTACGAAGATCTAATCAACGCGCTTGGCAAAGGAGCGAGAACTCAGTTCAAGCCGTTACCGCGGGATACTGAATTGCAGCTGGCGATGCGTCGCAGCGTGCGGGTCGGCCAGCGCGACGGCCGGCCGTTGGAAGAATTAGGGATCACCCCGGATCACCGTCACTACATGACAAAACGCGATCTGATGAATCGCAATGTCGATCTGATCCGAAGAGCGGCGCGCATTCTGCAGACCAAGCCCGTGTATTCGCTTTCAGTGCAACCGGTCAAGGGCGTCAAGCGCGGGTTGCGTATCGCCGCTTCTGCAAAAGTTCGCCCCGGTCATAACCGGCAGCGCATCTGTCGCGTGGACGTTTGTGTAAACGGCCGTCCGCATAAATCATTGAGCGCCCGAAACGGCGCCCTGCGGGCGACCACCGTGTCACTCGGCAAGCCACAAGGAAAGACGGATTGGCTGGTGCAAGCATTTGACTACTACAACAATCTAATTGCTACTGTCCGCCGGCATTGACCAGATCATTCCCAAAGGTCGCTTGGGAACATGATATTCTCCCATTTCGCGCACTCATCCATGGTTCCGGCGAATCGTACTCAAGCGCGGACTTATACGCGTTAAGGATTAAATTTGGCAGAGAAGATCGAAATTAAGAGCACGATAAATGGGCAGCCGCGGACGCTTCAAGCTTTTCCCATGGAGCGCCTGCTCGATGTACTGCGCGACCAGCTGCGTCTGACCGGCACCAAAGAAGGCTGCGGCGAAGGCGAGTGTGGCGCGTGCAGCGTGCTAATTGATGGTCAACTGGTAAACAGTTGTCTGGTTCCGGTTGCCCAGGCGTCGGGCTGCGAGATCAAAACGATCGAAGGCATCGCGCTCAATGATGATCAATTGCATAGCGTCCAGCAGGCATTTATCGAATGCGGCGGGGCGCAATGCGGTATCTGCACACCCGGAATGGTAATCGCGGCCGTTAGTCTGCTCGAAAGGAATTCGAATGCCAGCGACGCCGACATTCGGAATGGCCTCGCGGGAAATCTGTGTCGCTGTACCGGCTACATGAAAATATTTGAAGCGGTGGTGAGAGCCTGTCGAAGCTAGAAAATGTTAAAGCTCTACGACGAGTTAAGAAGCTTAGTCAGCGCCCTCGACCGCGACAGAATCGAGTATGCGCTTTGTGGCGGAATTGCGATGGCAATACACGGATGCCCGCGAGCCACAGTTGACATAGACATCTTGATCACGCGGTAATCTTTGCCTCAGATCCTGAGTATCGCTGGGCAGCTTGGTTACACGATACGCGGATTAGACATGAGTTTTGGAAAAGATGTAATTAATCAAACGAGTTTCGAAACTTGATCGATCCACCCGGTTTGTGCTTACGCTAAATATAATTCTTGTCACTGAGGCGATTAGGGATGTTTGGGAGACGCGCGTTAATGCGAACCTGGAAGACGGTAAACTCTCTGTTGTTTCCAAAGAGGGTCTAATAGCTCTGAAGGAGATTAGCGGCAGACCGCAGGATATCGCTGACATAAGTGCCTTAAGGGAGGAGTGCGAGCCACTAGTTGATATGTCGGCTAAAGCCATTACGACCAGCCTTAAGCTCGTCTCCGAACTAAGGGAACTCTGCCTGTTGCTCAGCACTGCGAAAATCGAATCAAACCCTGATGTAAAGCGTCGACGCAACAAAGAAAGCTCGGTTAGTCATCGAAAGAATTCAAAATGAGGGCTTTCGTTCCATCCTATCAATTAGTTTCTCCAGCCTCGCTCGGCGAAGCTCTGGAAGCTCTCTCGCAGAAGGATGGCTGGAGACCCTTCGCCGGCGGCACGGATCTCATGGTCCTGCTCGAAGCGGGCAGGCTGCCACACAAGAATTACGTCAACATCTGGAACCTCAACGAGTTGGGCGGAATCGAAGTTAGTGAGGAATCGGTGACGCTCGGCGCGCTAACGACTTACACGGAAATTCAAACCCATCCAACTTTGCGCGAGGAATTTCCGATGCTTTTCCAGGCCGCCAGAGAGACGGGCGGCATCGCAATTCAAAACCGCGGGACCCTCGGTGGCAATATCGCAAATGCATCCCCGGCCGCGGATTCACCCCCGGCTCTGCTGGCGTACGACGCCGAACTGGAGCTGGTGTCGAAAGCAGGCACAAGACGAATTCCATACGCAAAATTTCACCGTGGTTACAAGCAGATGGACCTCCGTAGGGACGAGTTGTTGCGAGCCATTCGTTTACCGCGAATGGACGATCGATTTCACTACTATCGCAAGGTTGGCACCCGCAAGGCGCAGGCAATCTCGAAGGTTTGTTTTGCAGGAGTTACTCGAATTGTCGAGGGCAGGGTCGCACACATTCGCATCGCGCTCGGCAGTGTCGCACCCATCCCAATCCGCTGTGATCGAACTGAAGCGTCTCTACTCAATCAGCCGCTAAATGGCGAAACCATTGCCCTCGCCACTTCGACACTCACTTCTGAAATTGTTCCCATCGATGACGTTCGTTCGACCCGCGATTATCGTTTGCGTGTTTCCTTGAACTTGTTTCAGGATTTTCTTGCGCGCGCGATAACGCCGTGAGTGGCACGTCCCGTCTGTGGATCACACGCAAGATACATCTGCCCATGCAAGGTGCGATTAGTCGCGCACCCTCGCGTGAGTTACAATCGCCGTTCGAACTTCATGAAGTTTATCGCGCCCCCAGCGAAGTACCTGTCTGCCGCGATCGCGGCGTTTCTCCTTTTCGTTTCAACCAGCGCTTTTTCACAACGGCCGGAGCCTGCCGCGACATCCCGGCGTCCCGTGAACATGCTCGTGCTCGGCGATTCAATTTCGTGGGGCCAGGGCTTAAAGGAAGAGCACAAAGCCTCTTCTCTTGTTAAGAGTTGGTTGGAGCAACAGACCGGCCGAGAAGTACATCAGCTGATTGAAGCGCATTCGGGGGCCGTCATCGGCACGGCAAAGAACACCGAAGATCAGGCCGCACGCAATGCCGCTTCGGAACTTGATGGTGAATTGAGTCGTGCCTATCCAACGATTCACGATCAGATCGATTATGCTCTGAAGCAGTTAGATCCCGCGGGCGTCGATCTGGTTATTGTCAACGGATGTATTAATGATGTCGAGTCACGCCGGCTATTGAACGCAGCAAACACTCCGGACAACATTCGCGAGTTGGCCCAGGCGAAGTGCGGTCCTCCGGTTGAGGCTTTATTGACGCGCATCGCGACCGTTTTTCCGGCGGCTCACGTCGTGATTATTGGTTATTATCCGGTCCTTTCCGACAAGACTGCCAACGATCTGTTCATCAGGGCCCTGGCCAAAAGATTTTATTCGCCAGAGCCGGGCACGCCGAAGATGAATGATAAAACGCTGCGCGCCCGCCTGATTCTGATTTCTCGCGAGTGGTACCAAACCTCTGACCAAATGTTGTCCGCGGCGGCTCGTAAAGTAGACGCACAGCTGGCGGCCCGAGGCTCGCATCAGCGCGTGCTGTTTGCTGATCCCGCTTTTTATCCTGAAAATTCTTTCGCGGCTCCGCAGTCGCGCTTGTGGGGTTTCGATGCCTCATGGTTGAGAAAAATGCTGGTTGTGTTGACTCTGGGAAAACTAGAGTTGCGGACCAACGACGAGCGCAGGGGTTATCGCAGCGAGTTATGCGAATCAATGTTAAAAAAGCCGGCGCACGAAACGGCGGACCAGGATGCAAAGCGCGAAGACCGGCTGCTCCGCTGCAAACTCGCGGCGGTTGGTCACCCAAACCGCAAAGGGGCTGCGATGTACGCAGATGCAATCGGTAGATTGCTAAAGCCGCTGATAAATGTGGACGGATGGCTGAAGCAAACCGCGCCTTCTGCAACGGCCGGGCCGCTGCCTTAGCGCCAAAAAATGCTATTGCGCACAGCTGATACGCCGTGCTAAATGCCCGCGAGTGGAGGAAAAACATCCATGAATGCAGACCTTTTAGAATTTCGCCGCGGGGTCATCGCCCCTGTCGAGTGCATTAAGGAGGGGTGGAACCTAATTAAAGATCAGTATTGGTTGTTCTTTGGTATCTCATTCGTGGGCATTCTAATCGGCGGCGCCGTCCCGATAGTTTTGCTGGGACCGATGATGGCCGGAATCTTTCTTTGCCTGTTGCAAAAACAGCGCGGCCGGCCGGTTGAATTCGGGACGCTGTTTAAGGGCTTCGAGCAGTTTGTGCCGGGGCTGGTGGTGGCGGTGCTCAAACTGGTGCCCCTCTTCGTTGTCCTGGTGCCGTATTACATCTTCCTGATTGCAATGATGGCCACTTCTATGCCGCGCGGCGGTAGCGCGAGTCCGGAGGAGTCACGACAGTTTATGCTGTCCTTCTTTGGAGTTGAAATAGTTTTCTTCGTGGTGATCATCGTGATGAGCATTTTAATCGAGATCTTTTTCATGTTTGCGTTTCCGTTGGTCGCCGATCGAAATTTAACGGGACTGGACGCCGTCAAACTCAGCTTTCGAGCAGGCAAAGCAAACATCGGCGGCGTCTTTGGATTGATCCTCTTGAATGTGCTTTTAAGTGTGGTGGGAGTGCTGTGCTGTTTCGTTGGGCTCTATTTTTATCTCCCCGTCGCTTTCGCTTCCCAGGCTGTAGCGTACCGCCGGGTGTTTCCGGATATCGCGCCCACGTTCCCATCGCCGCCACCCCCGCCCGGAAACTGGGCCTAGCAGATGCACGCTCCCGATCTGGTCATTCGCGGACGCCGGGTCGTTACTGATGATTCAGTAGCGCCGGCGTCTATTCACATAACCCGCGGTTACATCTCTTCGGTATCAATTTTTGAAGACGTTCCCGCGGGCTGTCCGCTGGTCGACGCGGGGCCGGAATTAGTTGTCATGCCCGGGTTGGTTGATACCCACGTTCACGTTAACGAGCCTGGCCGAACCGAATGGGAAGGCTTTCAAACGGCCACGCGCGCAGCCGCCGCCGGCGGCGTGACGACGATCGTGGATATGCCATTGAATTCAATTCCCGCGACGACGACCGTTGCAGGTTTGCAGAAAAAATTAGAAGCCGCGCGCGATAAGTTGTGCGTCGATGTGGCGTTTTGGGGCGGAGTAGTTCCAGGAAATACGGATGAGCTGGCCCGGCTCTGGGAGGCTGGGGTTGTCGGCTTTAAATGTTTCCTGATTCATTCAGGAGTCGACGAGTTTCCGAATGTCACCGAACACGACCTGGGCGAGGCGATGCCGGAACTCGCCCGCCTGGGGGCGCCGTTGATAGTTCATGCGGAGGTCCCCGGCCCAGTAGAAGCATGCTGCCAGTCGATTAGCAGCGAGAGCGATTCATACGAGACGTTTCTTCGTTCGCGCCCAGCTGAGGCCGAGAACCAGGCAGTTCAGTTAATGATCAAGCTGTCGCGTAAAACTGGATGTCGCATTCACATTGTGCATCATTCATCTGCAGAGGCCTTGCCGATGATCCGCAAAGCAAAGTCATTGGGCCTTCCTATTACTGTCGAAACCTGCCCGCATTATTTGCATTTCGCCGCCGAATACATTCCGGATGGCGCCACGGAGTTTAAATGTTGTCCGCCAATTCGCGAGCGCGAAAATCGCGAGCAGCTTTGGGAAGCGCTGCGCGATGGCACGATCGACTTCGTAGTGTCTGATCATTCGCCCTGCCCTCCCGGCATGAAGCTACGCGCAGAGAGGGATTTCATGAATGCCTGGGGCGGAATTTCTTCCCTGCAGCTTCGTCTGCCGATCATGTGGACGGATGCGCGCCCGCGCGGCTTCACAATGAATCGGTTTGCCGAGTGGCTGTGTGCCGGGCCGGCGCGGCAGGTGGGCATGGATCATTTGAAAGGTTCAATAAAGCCCGGCGCTGACGCGGACATTGTGATTTGGAATCCCGACGCAGAGTTTCGCGTGACTCCCGAAGTGATTCATCATCGGCACACGCTTACGCCTTATGCGGGCGAGACCCTGAGCGGCGTGGTAGAAAAGACTTTCCTGCGCGGGCAGATGGTTTATGATGGCGGCGAATTTGTCTCGCTGGGTCATGGCCGGCCAATCTTTAGAAAAGAAGATCAGCAAAGAGTCACGGAGAGTCCGAGCGATAAAGAATAGATATCTTCGCCGCTGTTCTTCCCGGCGACTCTGTGACTGATTGTTCTTATGGAATTTACTGAGCTAATCGATCTCGCGTCCGAACGCCTCGGGGGTGCCGTGCTGTTCGCCAATGACGAGTTCTTCGCCCCTAAAGAGAACCTGCTGAAGCCCTCGGTCCCCGTGTTCATTGAAGGCAAATACACCGATCTTGGTAAATGGATGGACGGCTGGGAAACCCGTCGCCGCCGCACTCCGGGATTCGACTGGTGCATCGTGCGGCTGGGTCTGCCGGGTCTAATTCATGGCGTCGTCATCGACACGAGTCATTTCAAAGGCAATTATCCCCAAAGCGCTTCGTTGGAAGCTACCGCGGTTCAAGGGCACCCCACGACCGAACAATTGACGAGTGATTCGGTTCAATGGACTGAGATTCTGCCGCAGTCGAACCTGAATGGCGACTCGCTCAATCCGTTTGCGATCGACAATGAGCAGGGATGGACACACTTGCGGTTCAAAATTTTTCCGGATGGCGGTGTCGCCCGGCTGCGGGTCTATGGTGAAGTAAAGCCGGACTGGGATCGTTTGGTGAAACTTGGTGGCCCGCTCGATCTGGCCGCTGTCGAACACGGCGGGCTAGTGCTTTCGTGTAGCGATATGTTTTTCGGGCATCGTCATAATCTGATCATGCCCGGCCGCGCGCTGAACATGAGCGACGGCTGGGAGACCAAACGACGCCGTGGCCCCGGCTATGATTGGACGATTATCAAGCTCGGCAAGCCTGGCCACGTCCGCAGGCTCGAGGTCGACACCTCCTGGTTCAAAGGAAATTTTCCTGAGAGTTGTTCGCTGGAAAGTTCTCATGCGCCGAATCTCGGAATCGAAGTCTTGCAGGATCCGCAATTTGCCTGGAAGCCAGTGCTGGCGCGCACAAAATTGCAGCCGCACACACGTCATTTTTTTGATGAAGTGATGGACGCAGGGATCGCTTCACACGTGCGATTCAATATTTTTCCGGACGGCGGCGTCAGCCGGCTGAGAGTTTTTGGGTCGATTGAATAGCGTGTCAGAAGCCCGCGCGTCAGCAGGGCTTCTTGGCCAACTGGCCTCCCTGACGGTAGGGGCTTCTGACACAGCATGCAATGAGCCTTGATAGTCTTAACGAGTTACCGCAAGCGGAGGCCGAAGCCGAGTTCTTGAAATGCTGTGGCTCGACAAAATGGGCGCGCGCAATGACAGACACGCGTCCTTTCGCCAGTGAGCAAGAATTGTTCGCCGCGGCCGATCGACTTTTATTGACGCTGGAAGATGAAGATTGGCTGGAGGCCTTTCGCGCCCATCCCAAGATCGGCGAGCAGAAAGCAGCTACCGGGCAATCGCATCAGGAACAGAAGTGGTCGGCCCAGGAGCAATCTAATTTCAGTGCGGCTTCAGCCGAGACAAAGTCCGAATTGGCTAAGCGAAACCGCGAATACGAAGATCGGTTTGGATTCATTTTCATTGTTTGCGCCAGCGGAAAATCGCCTGATGAAATGCTGGCCATTCTAAACAGCCGGATTCACAGCGATCTTCGCGCGGAATTGTCCATCGCTGCTGAAGAGCAAAGAAAGATCACGCGTCTGAGGTTACAGAAACTGTTGGGGTGAACTATTTCCAAATCAATAGTCTCAGGTCACGGGTCGGAGGCTTTTGTAACGGACAGCGACCAGCCAGCTTGAATAATTTCAGGGTCTCGATCGAAAAGCGCGGCTATACCCTTTGACGCCCGCGATTAATGAGGTCTCGGATAACAAACTAAAATGAGCAGCATAACTACGCACGTGCTTGATACTGCACGCGGACGGCCCGGCGCGGGCGTACCGGTCACTCTTGAGGTGGCAGCTGCCGGTGGCTGGATACTGGTGGGAAAAGGAGAGACAAACGCCGATGGAAGAATTTCCAATCTCGTGCCTGACCCAACAGCGATGAAAGCCGGGGTGTATCGCTTGATCTTCGATACCGCAAGATATTTCAGCGGCCATAACGTTCAGGGCTTCTATCCGCAGGTCACCGTGGTTTTCAACATCGAGAACGCGGACCAGCATTATCATGTGCCGCTCTTGCTTAGTCCCTTCGGATATTCGACGTACCGGGGAAGTTGAAATTTGGAGTGCGCTGACTTGTCAGCGCTTTCCAAAGCGGCAACTCGTCGCCGCACTCCAAAAAATGATCAATCCGACAATCAGCGAATGGCTCCACTTAATCGCGCGCTGGATACATGTATTCGCGGGCATCATGTGGGTTGGCACGACCTATTACTTCACCTGGCTCGACGCACGGCTGACCGAAGAAGAAAAAGCGTTGCTCAACACCGGAAAGGCCGCGCAGATTTGGATGGTTCACAGTGGCGGCTTCTATGTGGTCGAGAAACGAAAGGTTCCCGACGAGCTTTCACGCAAGCTTCACTGGTTCAAATGGGAGGCCGGCACGACCTGGTTGAGCGGGTTCGCGCTGCTGATCATTGTTTACTACCTTGGTGGAGGAGCGTTGGTGGATCGCGACGTATCCAATATCAGCGTCGCGGGCGCGATCGGTGTCGGAATCGCGACACTCGTCGTTGGTTGGGTCATTTATGATCTGCTGATGATCTCCGCGCTGGGCCGCAATGAAATGCTCTTTGCTCTCATCGCGTATCTGCTGATCGTCGCCACGGCATTCGGATTGACGCGGATACTGAGCGGTCGCGCCGTTTACATTCACGTGGGCGGAATGTTCGGCACCATCATGGCGGCGAATGTCTGGATGCGAATTCTTCCCGCCCAACGAAAGATGATTGCAGCCATCAGAGCCGGCAACAAGCCCGACGAGAGACTGGCCGCACAGGCCAAGCTGCGTTCAAAGCAAAACACATTCATGGTGGTGCCGGTTGTTTTCCTCATGATTAGCAACCACTTCGGTGGTCCGACGACCGGAGGATACGATTGGATTCACCTGGCAATATTGATTTTGGTTGGCTGGCTGGCGGCGAAATTTATTCGCAGAGCATAAACTGGCGGAAAGGTGGTTTAGGGGGGGTACTGTCTCTCACCAGGGCCCGCCCTGTAGACAGTCGTTAGGTTTTTTGTAATCGCGAAGCAATAACCTTCGCCGCCGTCGCGCCCGCGCCGACCGCGCCGGCGATGGTTGGCGCTAAGGGATTCGCCACATCACCGATCGCGAAAACATTCGTAATGCTTGTCTCTTGTCGCGAACTAACAACTACAAAGTCGTGTTCGTCCATCTCTAATTGTCCGCGAACGAGATCGATATTAGGTTCGAACCCGATCCTGATCAGCACGCCCTGCACGGCCATCTGAAAAGGCTTGATTGCCTGCGCGCGCTCAATCTCGACCGCTTCCACTCGATCGTTGCCGATAATGCGACGCACGATCGATTCCGGAAACACAGTGATACAGTGATTAGTGTGTAGTTGTTCGGTGAATTCACGGCGCGCGCGCAATTTGCTGCCACGATGCACGAGGGTAACCGTGGGGCAAACCTCGGCCAGCAATAAAGCGTTCTCTGCCGCCGCATCTCCACCGCCGATTATGCAAACGTCTTGGCCCGCCCAATGCTCACCATCCCGCGTCGCCGATTCGATGATGCCGCGACCGGCGAATTCGGTTTCTCCGGGAATGCCGAGCCTGCGCCGCCGCAAACCGGTGGCGAGGATAATGGCAATGGATTGCAGCTTCTTACCACTCTTGAGCGTGACCCGCTTGGCGTTGAGATCAATGCTGTCGATCTCAACGCTGGTCCATAAATCGAAATCGCAGGCTTCGGTTTGGGCAATGAACCGGGCGCGCAGATCCTGGCCGTTGTCCGCGTGAAGACCGAGATAGTTGTCGATCGGATTGTGAATGAGAGAGAGTTGCCCGCCGACTTCGGCGCTTTGTTCGAGCACAAGCGTATCCAGACCCAGCTCGTCGCACCATCGCGCTGCCGACAATCCGGCAGGACCGGCTCCAATGATTAAGACATCGTTCATTTCACAGGTTACCAGACAGTATTAACGGCATTGACGACCTCAAAGGTGAAAACGAACTCTTTCCCAATCCTGGTAATCACGTAAATCCTGGACTGTCGTAAGTGATGTCATAGACAGTCGCGGCCGCTCGCCGGCGGACATCGATTTGTTTGATCTTGAGCGGCGCTTTCTGATCGTAGTCGAAGTAACGGACGAGATCGGGATCTTGAGCCTTTGACAATTTCTGAGAAATTGCAAAGACAAACATCAGAAGCATAAAAACAACGATCTTTCTCATCACGTTAATCCGTTTTCCAAAATGCAGTCGTTGGAGAGACTGGCGTAACCACGATTTAGTTGCAAGATTTCCGAACGGCAAAGCCGTTGTGACCAGATGAATATGGAGCGCCGAGAGCGATTGGGGCATTTCTGTTAATTCCTAAAAACGGGGCGGGCGTAACCGCATTGCGTTTAGGATGATAGACTACCAAACGTTCCCAGGGTAGCTGCACAACCCTGGGCTGAAGATTCGAATCACTTCGTGGTTCAAGTACGCGAAAGGAGGATTCCCAATGCGTCTCACTGAGATGGTTTCGTGCTCTGGTTGAGCGGCCAAACTCGCGCCTGGCGTTCTCGCTCAAGTGTTGAGCGGGCTTGAGAGACAACCCTTCGATCCTAATCTGCTCGTCGGTTTTGACAAAGCGGATGACGCCGGAGTGTATCGTTTGCGCGACGATCTCGCGCTGGTCCAGACACTCGATTTTTTCACCCCCATCGTCGATGATCCTTTTATCTATGGTCAGATCGCTGCCCTCAACTCAATTAACGACGTGTGGGCGATGGGGGGAGCGCCAGTCACGGCGATGGCGATTACCTGTTTCCCAAAAAAAGGCGTGGACTTTTCGATTCTGCAAGAGATCATGCGCGGCGGGCTGTCCGTTCTGACGGAAAACAAAGTGGTGCTGGTTGGTGGTCACAGCGTTGACAACGAACAGATCATGTTCGGCTATTCAGTGACCGGGGTAATCGATCCAAATAAGGTCGCGACCAACGCCGGGGCTCGCCCGGGCGATGTGATCATTTTAACCAAGCCGATTGGAACGGGTGTCATCTCAACCGGCATCAAACAGGCGAAGGCAGGTCCGGAGGTTGTCGCCGAATCAATTGCGACAATGTTGACGCCGGGGAAGCGGGCCGCGGAAGCAATCGCCAAATTCAACGTGAAAGGCGCGACTGACGTAACCGGATTTGCTTTGCTCGGTCATGCCTGGGAAATGGCTCGCGCGAGCAACGTAACGATTGAGATCGACTCGGGGCGCGTGCCATTGATCCACGGCGCGCTGGAATTGGCGCGGATCGGAATGACCACCGGAGCAGATAAAACAAATCGGGAATATGCCGGCGGTGACGTTTCGATTGCAGATGACATCGATTCGAATTTGTTGAAGCTCTTTTATGATCCGCAAACCGCGGGAGGATTGTTGTTGGCGATTCCGGAAGACGAAGCGAATGCGTTATTGAGCCCGTTACGACGGGATTATGAGCGAGCGCAGATTATTGGAAGAGTGAGCAAGTCAGGCGAGAAGCGGATCGTGGTTAAGTGACGCCACCTCTCTGCCGCCGCACAGTGCGTAAGGCTTTGCCTTTCCGGCACGGCGTATCTGAAAATACGTGAGAGGCTACGGGTCGAACTGAGGCGTAACACCGGAATTTCCAGCGGATTATTTCGGTAGGGCCGAGCCTTACCGTGCGGCGGCAAAGCCGCCATTGCATTTCATGAGACCGGCCCCCATGACACTTTTAACTTCTCAGTTAACGACAATCGCCGATCTCTACAAATCCGTCCGCGCGCGCACTCTTGAAATTGTTGCTCCGCTCGAGATTGAAGATTACGTCATTCAAACTGCCGAGTTTATGAGTCCGCCGCGCTGGCATATAGGGCACACATCATGGTTTTTTGAGACGGTGCTGCAAAAATTCCAGCCCGGATACAAAACTTACTCGGACGATTTTCTTTTTTACTTCAATTCTTATTACGAAGGTTTTGGCGCGCGAATTGAACGCCCGAAGCGCGGAACGCGATCACGACCGACCGTCGCGGAAACCAAACAGTATCGCGCGCATATAGATGAGCAAATGTCGCGCTTCATCGAGAACCTCTCGTCGCACAAGGATGCGGACGCAATTTTGAAGATAGTTCGGCTCGGGCTTGAACACGAAATGCAGCACCAGGAATTGCTCGTTTACGACATTAAGCATCTGCTTTGTGATCAGTATCACGCGCCAATGCAGCCGGCGCCGCGTTCGCTGGAGAACGTGAGAGGCATGGTTGAAATTGAAGGCGGGTTGTTTGAACTCGGAAGCTGGGGTGAGACGGTAAGAGAGGGCGCCGGAGACAGCGGCGTCAAGCCGCCGCACTCCAAAAAAAGAGACGACTTCGCCTGGGACAACGAGAAACCAGCACACAAAGTTTGGCTGGAAGACTTTTCGATTGATCGGGCGCCGGTGAGTAACGGCGACTATCTCGATTTCATCATTGCCGGCGGCTACAAAGATTTTCGCTGGTGGCATTCGGCGGGATGGGAGCAGGTAAACACGGAACATTGGCAGGCGCCGCTTTATTGGGAGCTGCACCAGGGTGAATGGATGATTCGCGATTTCGCCGGATTACACCGCGCCTCTTACAAGGCTGCGGAACCGGTTTCTCACGTCAGTTTTCTCGAAGCCTCGGCCTATGCGAAGTGGGCCGGCAAGCGTCTGCCGACTGAAGCTGAGTGGGAGAAGGCCGCCACGTTCTCGGGTTCTTCAAATTCAAAACATGATTTTCCCTGGGGCGACGAACAGCCCGACGAAGCGAAAGGAAATCTTCTTGAGAACGGATTATGGAGCGTAGCTCCGATTGGCGCATTTCCCGATGGGCAGAGCGCTTACGGATGTCAACAGATGATCGGCGACGTCTGGGAGTGGACCACGTCAGATTATGTTCCCTATCCCGGTTTTAAATCAGAGTTTGATGAGTACAATGACAAGTGGTTCGTCGGCCAGAAAGTTCTGCGCGGAGGCTCGTTCGCCACCCCACGAATTCACATTCGCTCAACCTATCGAAACTTCTTTCATCCTCACGAGCGCTGGATGATTGCCGGCTTCAGGTGTGCAAAGTAAGAAAAAAGCCTTAGTTTGCTGTCCTGTTACGGGCGAATGCCCCGATTCCCGACTGGAGCGAAACGTGCCGCTTGTCGGCGGTCGAGTGACTAACTCGCAAGCGAGGACGCTTGCGCTCCAGTCACACGCACAAACTAACCAATAACTGCTGGCTGTCTTCGTCCCAGCGCCACGCCGACTCTCTGCCCCGCAGATGAATTCCGCCGAGCCACTTATCGATGCCATTTGTGATCACGAAATCCTGCTCGCCGGCCAGCACAGCTTTTCCATCGTCGGTTATTTCAAACGAAGACAGCAGCATGCTTCCGGGATCCTTCCCGGCCCCCGGTCCGTTCTTTTGCTTGAGCAGAGGGTTCGGCGCCAGCGCCAGCCGGCGCATCGACGCGTACAACTGCGCATCGCCAAAGCCATACGCGCTCTCACGGCGAATGAAAGCGGGGAACAAGGATCTGAACTTCCCATATCCCGCCGGGACCAATTCGAGCCCTGCATTCTCGACGCGGCCCAGCCCGTTGCGCGTTGAGGGAAACCTCTGCAAATGTTTCGACAGCGCGTCTTTCAAAAACGGTAGTGCGGACATGTCCGATTTGAGTAAGGCAATAAGTCGAAGCGCATCCGGCGCGCAATAGGCCGCCCAGGCTTTTGTGGCAAGTGCAAGTTGCTCTGCGGTCAGCTGGCGCCGCCCGGGAAAAAGTGATCGCAACTGCTCTTCATTTAACTGGCCCAGCCCGTGAAAGATCTTCACGCCCGGGAACTCGTCGATGCAGATCAACTGCAACTTTGTTTGACCGAGATTGCGACCGGCAAACCAGTTCAAGAGATAGATCAATTGGATCTGGCAAAACAGATCATGCTCAAACCACAGCACCACTTCATCGTGTTCAGAAAAGGCCGCGAGCGCCTGGTGCATCGCGCGCAGCTCTTTTTTGCATTTTTCAACCGGTACGTCGTAGGAATCGGCCAGGTGTCGCGCGCGCGTGTCTATAAACTCCTGTTCCGAAAGGCCCGCGGGCGTGGGCCCGCACACCAGCGCTTCGCGCCACGCAATGTGCTCGCCCGGGATGTTTGCCTGCCGGGCCGTACCGGCGGTCGAATCGCCGTTGTGAATGTGAAGCATGGGGGGCAGCCAACTTCTGTAAACTGAGAATTGGAGCGACATTCTAGCACTGGCGCGCAACTATCGCGATCAGGTGTGGCTCACGCGGCCTGAGCGTGGACTCATCCGCCCCACGCAAGCGCCACGATACGACTCGCTCTTTACTTTCCTTATCGAATACAATCAGCGTCGCAGCCGAATCCCTTTCGGAATTGAGCCGATGCCCAGCGAACTTCTCGTCAACTTCAAAGAGTTTTGGTCGCGTTTGAGCGAAGATATCGCTGCGGCACGCGACTCAATTCATATTCAAACATTCGCCCTTGAAGGCGATAGTATTGGATTGCAACTCTCCGCAGCCCTGCTGTCATCGCGGGCAGCAGACAAAAGGATTCTCGCGGACTCGTTTACGCGAATAGTCTTGAGCGATCGGCTCAGGTATTCGCCGGCAAATCTTTTCGATCGCGCTTTGCGTGACGAAGCGCGCGCTACCGCGTTGATGATGCGGGCGCTTCGCAGGGACGGGGCACAGATTCGATATACCAATGGCTACGGCGCAACTCCGCGGCGCTTACTTAGTCGCAATCACAAAAAATTAATTGTCATCGATAAGCGTGCGGCGTACATCGGCGGAATCAACTTCAGCGAGCACAACGCCGGTTGGCACGACATGATGATTCGCATCGACGATCCCGAGGCCGTCGCATTTCTCTACAAAGACTTCCGTTCCACGTGGGATGGCAAAGATCGAATGGCCAGCGGAGTATTTCCCGGCGTCGGACTCATAACGCTCGACGGCCGGGCGAATCGCAATGCATTTCAGCGGGTAATCGATCTCATCGATCGCGCCGAAGAATCAATTTTTGTTGAGAGTCCTTACATCACCTTTCCGTTTTACGAGCCGTTGCGCGAAGCTTCGCGCCGCGGCGTGGACTGCAAAGTCGTCACGCCTGAGGCAAACAACTGGAGTTACTTTTCGAATTATGCGCGGCTGGAGTCAGCGCGATCGCCAATCGATTTGCGCTTGTATCAGGGGGCCATGACCCATTTGAAAGGAATGCTAATTGATAATCAGTATCTGGTGGCCGGCTCGTCTAATTTTGATTACCTGAGTTACCGGCTGTATCAGGAGATCCTGGCGATCTTTACCGACGCGAGCGTGATTGCTGATTTTCGCTCACGCGTGATGCTTCCCGATCTGGCCACCAGTCGGGCGGTTGATTGTCATGCGAGCAGGCTGAGAAAACGCTGGCTGGGTCTGCAAACGAAAGTCTTTGACGCCGCATTGACGATTCTGACCTGAAAGATTCCGCGTTGTGCGCGCGGCCGGCTACTTTAACCATCCTTTCTTCAGAGCATTGATGCTGCTATCGCTCCAGGAGTGATTATTGAAAATATACACGCGTCGTGATGCAACGCGCTTAAACTCAAGGGGCTCATCGACTGCCACCCCGTAACTGCGCTGGCAGAGTGGCTCGCGAAAATCCTCGCCGGCCGCGAGCATGTTCCGGATCGTTCGATCATCCGCGCCCATGCGGAAAATCATCGGCACGGCCTCATCTACGCCCAGGTCTCTCAACCAGCGATCGCCGGCGCAAAATGATGCCAGCGCCGTGATTGAAAGTGGCACATCATCCGGCAGTTGGGCGCGCAAATTCTGTAACAACGACCGATAGAAGTCGCGTTCCGAGCTGGCAGCATCAAAATCGATTTGAATGGCTGAGACGTTCTCCAGTTGCCGCGTCGTCATTACCAGTGAAACCAATTTCCGTTTTTGCTCATCGCTCAGTTGGGCCTGTTCGCCCGTTGTCTTCGATGACTCGATTCGCGTGACTGCCATCAGCTTGGTATCGGACGAAACCTGCAGCGGCTGTTGACGCGGAATCAAAACAACCTGGTCTTCTTTTAAGCGGAGGGTCTGCGCGAGAAACGCCACCGCAAATTGTTTTGCATCCAACCCGCGCAAGTCTTCGGGCCTCTCCCAGGCCCACAGGACCGTGCGCGGGAAATGAGATTCGTCCAGTCGATTACGACTTTGCCGTTTAAATGCGCATCCCGACAGGATTGCCATCAGCAAAGCTGTTGCTATGAAAATTTTGCTGCCGGGCTTCATTCGGAATACGGTGGAGCCGTGATGAGATGCCACAAGACCTTGCACAAAATACTACGCTCGCCGTGCCCTCGCGAAAGAGAGTCTGGCAGACGGCGATGAAAACCGTATAACGAAGACCACCGGGAAAATGCTTGCCATGTATTCAGTCACATACTCTACCGTGTGACGGGCACTGTTAAGTTCGCTTCGAGTTCGCAGTCTCATAGCGGCGGCAGTGATGCGACGCAACGTCAGCTCTTTTTGCCGCTTGGCATTCTCTCGCTTTTCCTTGAGCGGGACGATAGCGACGGCCACGAAAATAAAATAGAAGACGAGTAATTGCGAACGCTCGCGATATGCCGTGCCAACGTTCCCTAAAGACCGAATAAGCAATCGTTGAAATTGTGTTGAAAATCAGGATTGCGGAAGCTTGCCGCAGATGACACGCATGAACCTCTGACTGTGCTGGCCTTAATATAGGCGAGTATTCATGTCCACATCGACGCCTTTTTCAGCGGTTCGATATCAGACGGGATGAAAAAACCACCCGCTGCACACGGATGGCCGCGAACAAATAACGTTACCTGCGTTTCAATTTGGCGCCGACAGGGGTCCCGGATTATGTCTTGGCCGCGGTAGTATTGCAGGGCTTGCCTGAACGACACGCGCTGCGGGTTTAAGTCAACAGTTTCGTCCCTCATCCCGCTGCCGGCATTTGATCGTTTGGCTGCTCCGGTTTAAATCGCGGACGCTGGAACGCTTCGCGTTCGGCTCGTTTCTTTCGCGCGTTAGCTTCGCGTTTTTCTTTTACGAGGATAAAGCCAACGGCGACAAAGACGAAATAAAAAACGAGTAACTGGGCGCGTTGACGATAAGCCGTGCCGACATTGCCCTGCGTGATCGAATAAGTCAAAGTCAGCAAGGTCGTAAAAATTAAGATCGGGGCAATCTCTCTGAGTCGATGTTTGATCGTAAACCAACCGCCAAGGACGAGAATCGGAAGCGATGACCACCAGACGATCATTTCAGGCAAAGTAATCATTTGTCGCAGAGACGATAATTCCCACGGAAACGGCGCCAGCAGCAAGTAGGTCAAGCCGGTGGGTATCGCAGTCACGACGCCCCCCGGCGTCGTCACGTCAACGTCTTTGCCAAACCCGGATTGAGCCGACTGGACCGCGTCAAGGCGCATGCGTTGCAACTGTTCGGTACTGCCATATTTTTCGAACTGCTGAGTTGTATAGTAGCTTACACCAAAGTATGCGAGCGCGGCTCCGATTGCGATCATGACAACCAACTGACGCGCAAACGATTGGGCCGTAAGGCGCCGCCGTCCCAGAATGAACGCGGCCGTGACAGCAATTGCGACGATGTAAAAAACGTAGAAACGCAAGGTAATGAGACAACAAAGCGCCAACGCCAACGCCGTGAGATATTTGATGCTAAATCGATTGCCGAGCTTTAATGTGGCCAGCATGGACAAAGCGAGAAGAAAAACTATAGGACCGTCTTTGAGGCCCTGACATGACCACAACACCAATGATGGAAAAAACGCGGTCATAAGCGCGCAGACGCGCGCCACCCGCCGGGTGGGAAAGATCTCCATCGAGATCATGTAAGCGAGGATAGCCGTTGCGGCCCCTAGCAGACAATTCACGTATTGCGTCGCCAGCATGTTACGCCCGACGATTTTATAGATTGACGCCACCATATAAAGCATTCCCCAGCCGCTGGCGGAACCGCCGCCGGTAAATAGATCGACTGACCGTTGGAATGCAAGGTTGCCGCTCCACACATTTAATAATCCGTAGCCTAAGAAATCGTAGGTAAGCGCATCGCCGCCAAAAAAAACCTGCCAGTGAAACACATAGATACACGTCCCAATTAATACTCGAACCAGTAATGCGGAAAAGAAAAGCCTTACCAGGAATTTTCGGTCGTCATTAAGGCGGTAAACGGCCAGTGTCGCCACCGCGACCAGCGGCAGTGCCAAAAGCGCCGCCGGCGTGCCGTCTGCGGGGGTAAGCACAGAGATCGCGGCGAGCAACAGTAAGGCAACAGCGAGTAATAAGGCGTTCACTTAGCTTCTGTTTCCTGGGCGGAAAATGAATTGATCTATACATCGTCCGGCAGATCCGGACGAGTCTTCCGCTTCACCAAAAACCTGTCTTCAGGACTTAGCTCTTTGATACGCTTGGCCGGCACACCAGCAATCAAACAACCCTCAGCGTCGATCTTTCCGACGACGACTGATCCAATGCCGACGACACTGCGGGGTGGAATCGATGCCCCGGGAGCCATGCGAATTTCGGATCCAACGTAAGCAAAATCCCCGATTGAAATCGGCTGAGTTCGCTGGCGATTGTGCGTCCAGAGGGAAGAATTTCGGCCACCCAAAATTGTGCGCCGGCCGATTTCAACCCGATCCGTAAAGTCGATCTTATGTCCTGTGGTAATAATACTTCCCGGCCCAACGATAAACCTGGGATCGACGGAATTAACTACTTCAGGATCGGGGATTGAGTTGATCTCGTTGAGCCTTATTATGTCAGAGTACCGGCCGATTCGCACTTCGTCGCCACCACGAATGATATTCAAATGACCAATGCGTACGTGATCGCCCAGCGTCAATTTCTCGACTCCGAGAATCATATTAAAATGTCCGATTTCAACATCGTCTTCAATCACACAGTCTTTGGCGTCGACAATGCTAAAACCGAAACGCACACGCTTTCCCACCTGGTAGCGAAACAGCAGGCGATAGCATGGCCGCATCAGAAACGATGGGAGCAAAGCAAGAAGGCCGAGTACAATTAAGCGAATTTTGCTGACAGATCGCGGCGCGATACCACTAAACGCCATCGGCTGAGATTGCCGAGTATCATCGCGTTCTGTTATCGACCGTCCCTCGATGATGCTAAGTTTTTTCAAGTCTCAATTTTTCCGGCTATGGCTTCGTGCAACGCCGCTGCCAGTTTGTCAGCCTGGTCCTGGAGGCCATAATGCGCAACCGCGTGAGCGCGTCCAGCCGCGCCCATTTCCTGCCGGCGAAGGTCGTCACTGAGCAGACATTCCAACCCACGATACCACTCGTCATTCTCAGATGCGAAAAAATGGGTGACGTTGGCTTCGCCAATCTCGGTCGACCCTCCGACCGGCGTGGCCACGAAAGGTACGCCGACGGCCATATACTGGATGGCCTTGAAACCTGATTTTCCCTGTGCCCATTTTCCGGAATACAGACTGGCATCAATGGGATAGAGACCGATGTCGATCGATTGAAAATCCGTAATTTCGCGCTCAAGATCCCACGTCAGGTTCTCAACGTGCACTCCAGGTACCGTGACGTCATGTCGACCTGCGCCCACGACCTTAAGATGAAAATCGAACCGTTTGGCAAGCGATGAAAGCACCGGCAAAATCGACCCGAGATACGGAAAAGTTGAATGCGTGCCAATCCAGCCGAGCGTGAGCGGCGCATGCGGCACTGGATGCGGAACGGGTTTGAAAACATCCGTATCCACCACCGTGGGAATGATGCGCGCACGCGCGCCTTTACTGGAAACGTATTCAGCGATCGATTGATTGCCGCAAGTAACAATTGTGGACCATCTTATCAAATCGTCGGTCTTGCTAAACCACTTCCAGGTCTTGCTGATGGCTCCGTAAGTTGGACTCTGATACGAAACGTAAGTCGCATCATCCAAATCAAGCACCATCGGTCGCTTGAAGATGCGCGTAAGCACCCACTCGATCGCCGGCGGACCAAATATCATCGCCTCTCGCTGGAATAAAACAAGGTCGGCGCTTCGCGCGGCCGGCATATCAAGTAATCTAAACAGCGTTGATTTGGCAAGACCGGCAGCCGTTCGCGGCCACGCGTTTCTTCGGTAGAGATTTACGAACTGCTTTGAATCGATAAACGGACGGATCGAAAGTTCAATGCCGCGCTCTGCCAGGGGCGCGATAAACTGCGCCAATCGATACCGGGTTGCGGCCGCTTCGATAGGATACGATGCTAGGGCTAGTACTCTCACGAGATGTTAGGCAAGGTCGCAGTCGGAAAGATTTTAGCTCTCAACCCTTGATGGCCCAGGTTTCAATATACGTCCCCAGCTCTCCAAGTTTACTGACGGCAGTGACCAGGCGCGCCCCGTATTGTTCCAGACGTCCTACCAGTCCCCCGTGCGGCGGCACCAGACTTTCGCCGGCGTAGACAGTCCAGTTTCGCACTTCAAATTTGTGCTTTGAAAGCAAGGTGCGTAGCGCCCCGGGAGTGAAGCCGAAAACGTGAAATGGCGGAAAAGTAGGCGCCAGATTAACTACCCAGTCGCGGCCTCTCAATCCTTCATAAAGATTGCCAAGGCGGAAGTACAGACCGGCTTCATTGGGCACATCAAGAAAGAGCGCGCCGCCGGGCCGCATAATACGCGCGATCTCTGAAATTACTTCATCAGGATTATATAGATGCTCGAGCACCGCCGACAGCAGGACCACATCGAAACTGTGAGCGGCAAAGCCGCAGTCTTGCAGCGGCTTGCGTAATACTTCGGCCCCGGAGTGTCGCGTGGCATATTCTGCAAACGTTGGTGAAAGCTCGATTCCCACCGCATCCCAGCCTGCGAGCTTCGCCGCACGCAGCAATTCCCCGCGGCCTGACCCGATGTCGAGCAGCCTGCCTTTCGAGCCGATCAAACACTCGGCCTGCGTGACCAGACCTTTTCCCGCCATGTCTTTTTCGTCAACATGATGATGCTCAAAGTACTCCATTGGCTCTACGCAATAATGTTGTTCCAGCCCTTTTACCGGAACCGGCATTGGATTTGGAAAGATCAACCCACATTGATCGCACCGCCATACGTTGCATTCAACCCCAAGCCCTGCCCGATGAGCAGAACCGCCTCGCTTCCCCAGCAAAGTCGTCGGCGGCGCATCGCAAATTGGACAGTCCTGGGGAACCCAATGATATGTTTCGCTGTTCGGCATTTAACTGCTCTTATATCGATATTTTGAGAACAGGCAGCCAGCAGATAGCAGGAGGTCGCCCAGATGCGTCGACTAAATCTCTCTGTTAACCAACACTCTTTCATACAGCCGTGCATAACGTGGAGCGCCGACTTGACGCACATCGAACAGCCTTTCGGCAAGCTCACGGGATCGATCGCGGATCTGCTCGTTATTGCCGGCCAGCTGTTCAATAGCCACCGCGGCTCTTGCGTACTCAGCTTCCGTAAGATTTTTGAGTAATACGCCTGCACCCTCCTGATTGACCAGCATATCCGAGTCGCCAATTCCGGCGTTTATGATTAAGGGAAGTCCGCAACCCAGATACTCGGCGTATTTGGTCGGCGACGAAGCCAGCTTTGAAAAGCAATTCTTAATAAACGCCACTCCCGCATCGCTCGCCGAGAGATAGGATGGGACGTCTCGAGGCGCGACGGCAACTATAGAATAGTCGCGTTTATTCAAGCCGCGCGCCTGCATAAGCGACTTGATCCGATCATGACGCGTCGGGGTCAGCCATAAAAAATGAGCGTCAGGTCTGTGCCGGCGGAGTGTGAGAAAACAATCCGCCATATCGTCAGTCAGATACCAGCCATCAATCGAGCCGCTGTAGACCACAACAAAGCGATCTTCGAGATTGAGTTCGCGCCGTCTTTGCGTGCGCGCTTGATCACTAAAGCGGAACAATTCCAAATCAGCGCAGCATGGCACGACTTCATGGATTACGTCCCGGCCGCGCAAGCCATCCCACTGATTAATGATCGGCCAAATGCGCTCAGTCAGGGTGACAATGCCGTCGGCATTGGCCAGCGCCCGTCGTTCGCAAGTCTTTGTCAGCCGGGCCGCAATCGAGGCCGAGCGCCAATGGCCGGCATCGATGTACTCCTCAGCCATCAGCCCTCGCACATCGAAAATCATCTTGCTGCCGAATCTGCGCTGCAAGCTTAAGGCAATGACGGCGGGAATGTGCGCGCGCGCATGCACGAGATCGATCTTATCTCGTGCGATGAGACGGCCGGCGAAACGAATTCCCGCGGCAACGTCGAAAGCGGTGGCGGGCAGCGACGGATACTGATGGTAACGAAGGTAATGCCACTCAATATTGAACTGCGACAGTTCTTGCCTGAGCAGTGCACAATGCTGCTCGCCCTCACGAGTGTAAGCTTGCGCGCGCTCGAAACTAAGCAAGGTAAAATTGACGCCGAATTTACTCAACTCTTTCAAATACGGAATCACCTGGCTCTGACCAAGAGGATCCAGCATTCCGTTGTAAGAGATATAAAGAACGCGTCGATTAGCGAGGGTTGTGGCCATGCTTTATTAAAGAGGAGATTTTGTCTTTGATCAGCCACCAAATGGTTCCGTTAATGGTCGCGGCATCGAGCGTCACTAAAATCGGCACGATCAGACCGAGCCGAAATAAATTACGAAAAATACCGGCCCGATAACAACGGCGGTTTCTGGCAAGCGCAGTAAAAGCACGCGAGAGCAATAACCCCACCCACAACAATACGGGAAGCAGCAGCCATTTCAGGCCTATTATGGCCGCCGGAATTAAGGCAACTGCAATTACCGCATACCTACGGAGAATTGGCGCTTGCCAGTTGCGCCATAAACCGGCGCGCAGATTGTGCCGGGCGTAAACGGAGAAACGCCTGAATGTCCCAAGAAATCCGCTCTGAATGGTCCAATAAACGATCGCCTGGGGAGCTCGCGCAACACGAAAGCCGGCCTGCTCGACTGCGTTCATAAACAAGAGGTCCTCTGCCGAACGCAAATTTTCCGGAAACCCCCCGACTACTTGCCACGCTCGCCGCCGCACAAGGGCAGAAGCGATGGAGCGGGATCGGGCCAGAGTACCGTCAATTTCCTCCGGTGGAGTGACATAGGCT
The DNA here is from genome assembly GCA_046262835.1 of Pyrinomonadaceae bacterium. Classification (GTDB taxonomy): domain Bacteria; phylum Acidobacteriota; class Blastocatellia; order Pyrinomonadales; family Pyrinomonadaceae; genus UBA11740. The sequence continues at coordinate 18,036 of JBHELZ010000016.1, read as the reverse complement.
ATAGCCGCGCATTCTTTGAAAAAGCTGTCGGTGATCGGCGAATAAGAACCATATATCAGATCGGGCGGCGACTCACCTCGGGCCTTTGCCGCCAAGCTTTCTAACCAATCGTGTGCAGGTCTGTTACCCCCATCCGTAAAGGCAATCCATTCGGAACTGGAATTTTGGACGCCGATGTTACGACCGCGGCCAGGCAGGGCAGCTTCCTCGCTGATCAATTTCACCGGCGCGCCGGCGGTGATAAATTCCTGGATTATAGCTTTGGTAGCGTCCGTGGAACCACCATCCGTGATAACGATCTCGGTCGGAGGAAAAGACTGCCCCAAAAGCGACTCCAGCAATGCACGCACAGACGATTCCTCGTTGCGTACCGGAGCTACAACCGTGATTTCAATTGCCTTTGGGTTGGTTTCGTCGTTGGCAAACGGCATTGTTGCAAAGGGATAAGAGAAGATACAGGGTGGGGCCCGTCGTGCTCAACTGTTTATCTTTTTCTAAACGGGTAATTCGGATTGTTGACGACAACCCCATACATACCAGCCTGCTTGATTTCGCTTATCACGCGACATACTTCCCAATCTGAGCCGTCCGCGGAATCGTCGAACAAAACAATCCACCGCGCTGCAGGACTCGTCGTGCGTTAGCGAAAAGTAAGCCAGCGCACATATTCGTCCGTGATATTAATAGAAGGCCGCAATTTATTGCGAATCTTATTAAACAGGCGCGGGAATACCATATCCCTAGTTTGGCAGTGCCCAGCGTTGGGAACGAACGTCTGGAGATTAGGTGATGACACCCGCGAATTGCAACTGAATCTTGACCCAACGGATCTCTACTCACAACGGGAGCAACAAACGGCATGGCGATAAGGTCGGTGGCAGCCGCATTGAACCGAAACGAGCTAAATCTTAAACGCCGGTATCAGGTATTAACTGTGTGCCACGATCAATCGGACCCGAATTGCTTTCGCCAATCGACATTCTCGGCAAACTGTGGCTGTTGCTTCTTATCGAGCACGCACGTTTCCAGCATGAGAAAATCCATCTGAGTGCGCATAAAGCAGCGATAACTATCTTCCGGAGTGCAGACGATTGGCTCGCCACGCACGTTGAAACTGGTATTGACTACCATCGGACACCCTGTCCGACGGTGAAACGCTGCAATAATTTCCCAGTAGATTGGATTCGTTTCGCGCCGCACAGTTTGAATGCGAGCAGAGTAATCAACGTGCGTAACGGCCGGGACTTCAGATCTCGCCACATTCAGCTTGTCGATGCCCCAACGCTGCTGCTCTTCAGCGCTCAATCTTCGCCGGTGCTGATCCAAAACGTCTGCCACCACCAGCATGTAGGGACTATCAGAGTCAAGATTGAACCATTCCGAAACATGCTCGCGCAGAACACTCGGCGCGAAGGGCCGAAAGCTTTCGCGATATTTGATCTTCAGGTTCATCACGGATTGCATCGAGGGCGACCGGGGATCGCCAATGATGCTGCGGCTGCCAAGAGCACGCGGACCAAACTCCATCCGCCCCTGATGCAGGCCAATGATCTTTCCGGCGGCCAGGAACTGAGCCACCACTTCCGGCAGGCGTTCGCGCGAATAATTCTTGTAGGGAAGATTTTTTGCTTTGAGGAACGATTCAATTTCTTCGACCGTGTCGCATGGTCCCAGAAACGAGCCTTTCATTCCGTCCGCATAAGGGGCCAGGCGATGTTTCAGTGAGCGCGACGATTGCCATGTGCCCGCTTTCGCAGGGCTCACTCGCTCATGACCAAGGTATCGATGCCAAATCGCCAGGGCAATTCCCACTGCTCCGCCAGCATCACCAGCGGCCGGCTGAATCCAAATATCTTCAAAGGGTCCTTCACGCAGAATTCGGCCGTTGGCAACACAATTCAGTGCGACACCGCCGGCCATGCAGAGCCGCTTTAGGCCCGTTTCTTTGTGCGCGAAGCTTGCCATTTTCAGCATTACTTCTTCCGTAATCGCTTGAATGCTGCGCGCCAAATCCATTTCACGTTGCGTAATTTTTGAATCTGGCTTTCGCGGGCGACCCTTAAAAACTCGATCAAAAGCTGTATTGGTCATGCGCAGCCCGGCCGAGTAGCCAAAATAATCGTGATTCATGCGAATGCTGCCGTCTTCGCGAATCTCGGCAATGTTGTCTTTGATCAACCGGACGAATTTCGGCTCGCCATAGGGCGCCAGCCCCATCACTTTGTATTCGCCGCTGTTGACTTTAAACCCCGTGTAAAAAGTGAACGCGCTGTAGAGCAAACCAAGGCTGTCAGGAAAGCGCAGCTCTTTCAGCAAAGTGATTTCGTGGCCGCGCCCAATGCCGATCGAGCTCGTGGCCCATTCACCCACGCCGTCAATGGTTAAGATGGCCGCTTCTTCAAATGGCGAAGGATAAAAGGCGCTGGCCGCATGACTCTCATGATGATCGCCAAAGAGGAGTTTCCATTCGAATTTTTTGCCGGCTTTTTTTGCTGATCGGTGATCTTCCACGCCGTCGGCCCGGGCCATCTCAGTCCGAATCAAGTCCGGCATCCAGAGTTTTTCTTTCATCCATAGCGGCATAGCTTTCAGAAAAGAGCGAAAACCAAACGGCACATAATCGAGATAGGTTTCGAGCAGCCGATCGAATTTCAGCAATGGCTTGTCATAAAAGCCAACATAATCCAGCTGGTTCGCAGTTATGCCCGCCTCTTGCAGGCAGTAACGGGCGGCGTGTACGGGAAAATTGTGATCGTGCTTGATGCGCGTGAAGCGTTCTTCCTGCGCCGCGGCGACAATCTCGCCATCAACTACGAGGCAAGCCGCAGAATCGTGATAGAACGCAGAGATGCCAAGAATGTTCGACACTGGGCGAATTGAAACGCTAATGTAACGCAAGCTGTTACCTTGCGCGCAAACTAACAGTTTGCCTTACGACATGGCCAATCAGGACGAATTTTAGAAGAGGGTGTAAATGAATGGCGCGATTGCCGAACTCTTGGCCAGCACCAGCAGCACGCCGAACAGGACCAGGGTAATAACTATTGGCGCCAGCCAGTACTTCTTATTTTCTTTCATGAACTGCCAGAGTTCGCTGATTACCTGTGCTTTCGACATCGCACTCCTCAAAACATCTTTTCATAATGGCGGCTGTCGCGCTGACGTTCCGAATAAGATCGCCAATACGTGCCACTGGCCGCGGCGCGACGATTCAAAGGGTCCCAGCCAAACAATCGTTTGCCGACTCCGATTGGCGTCATTATGGCGAAGTACACGAACCCCAGAACTATACGCGTGGAAATGAATGACAAAATCTCCGCCAGCGCCCTCCAGGCCTTGTTCGGATAAATGAGCGCCCGCGGAAAGATGATACCAAGTAACAGCAGCAACGACGCGAGTGGCAGCGTGAATTGGGTTGCCACATGAAACTTGCCGCGATGCATCCACCACGAACTCAGCAGCAGCAACAGGCCGCCCACAATCAGCCCGAATTCGCGTTCGGCGCGCAACAATTTCTTTTGCGTGACGGGCTTGGACATTGATTATGGTCAACCGCGGAAGAAAACGGATCAGACAAACAAACGCCGTCGCTCAGCTTGTCGTAAGCTTGCGAAAGCAACCCCAAAAGGGACGCTTCATCACTCCTTCAGGATAAGTTGCCAGGGCGCGCATCAACCAGCGCGCGCCCTCGGATTTATTGCCGGACCCGCTCGCCGCATAAGATCGTCGCAGAAACCGGGTCGAGCGACACCACCGGCGATCGGCGCCATGAAGACGGTTCTCGTAAACTTCAGCGCTCCGTTCGAATTCTTCATCGAACGCGCCCGTTTCAGCGACAGTCTTGCTCGCTTCGTGCAATCGGTATCCCGCGAACATGGCCGGTACATGTTCACACCTGTGACCCGCCAGCAAGAGACGCACGTAGAAATCATGATCGAAATCGTATCGCCATGCTTCGTCAAACCCTGCGCCCAGCAGTTCCCTTTTCCAAAAATGCCCCGGCTGTGGCGCCCTGTAAGCCCACGACAAGCAATGCGCGGCTGATTTGGGAACAACAGTCCGCACTATTTCACTATCGTATCCTTTACCAAACATCCGTGTGTCTCCGCAGATCCATTCGGCCCGCAGATGCTGGTCAAAATATTTGGCGACTGTCGCAAATGTTCCCGGCAAATAGATGTCATCGCTATTAATGTATGCAAAGATGTCACCGGTGGCGCGCGCTAACCCCTTATTAATCGCATGGACCTGACCGCGATCTTTTTCACTCTCCCAATAGGATAGTTGCATCTCGTATTTACGAATGACGTCGATCGTCTGATCCGTGCTGCCCCCGTCTATGATCAGATACTCGAGGTTCGGATAGTTTTGATCCAGCACTGAACGAATTGTTTCTTCGATGAACTGCCCTTGATTGAAAGAGGGAGTGACGATGCTGATTCTTCGCTGCATAGTAAAACGTTTGAAGTAGTCCGCAACTATGCTTTTGCCAGAGACTCCAGACTCTCTGATTCACACTCTGGGCTATCCTTTTCAAACCATTCAATAGTTTTTTTCAATCCGTCTTCCAAAGAGGTCATGGCGCGAAAGCCAAAACGTTCAAAAGCACGCGATGTATCAAGCTGACGCCTCGGTTGACCGTCAGGCTTACCTGATTGCCAACGAATGTCTCCCTCGAACCGCGTGAGCTTGGCGATCATCTCTACGAGATCCCTAATCACCACTTCACGGCCGTTGCCGAGGTTGACCGGATCGCTTTCATTGTAATTCGCAGCCGCTTTCACGATGCCCGCGGCGCAGTCTTCGACATACAAGAATTCTCGCGATGGCTTTCCCGAGCCCCAAACCTCGATAAAGTCGGCGGCGGTGCGGCGAGCTTCGACACATTTTCTGATCAGCGCCGGAATTACGTGCGATGTTTGCAAATCAAAATTGTCACCCGGGCCATAGAGGTTCGCCGGCAACAGGAAAATTGAATTAAACCCGTATTGTTGGCGATAAGCCTGCGATTGCACCAACATCATTTTTTTAGCAAGCCCATAGGGAGCATTTGTTTCCTCGGGGTAACCATTCCACAGATCATCTTCCGTGAAAGGCACAGGCGTAAATTTCGGATACGCGCAGACGGTCCCCGTTGCCACAAATTTGCTTACGCCGAACAGTCGCGACTGTTCGATGAGCTGCACGCCCATCATCAGATTCTCGTAAAAGAATCTGCCGGGATTCTCCTGGTTGTGACCAATACCACCCACCACCGCCGCGAGATGGATAACCAGCTCAGGTCGCGAATCGTTAAGCAGCCGCACGATGTCGGCGCGGTCCACCAGGTTGTATTCGCAACTTCGGGGCACGAAGACTTCTGCCTCGACGTGCGCTTTGAGTTTCTCTACGACAAAACGCCCGAGAAATCCGGCGCCTCCCGTAACCAGAACTCGCTTGTAAGGAAATTCAACGCTCAATCGAAGATAAACTCGCCTTTTCTGCCTGCCTTGCCGCTAAATCATCGGTAAGCAACGCTTGCCCTGAGGCCTCAGGTTCGCTATGGTATCAAAGAATTCGACGCCGTAGAAAGTTGCCCCCGTTGTAACGCGCGCCGCGATTTCCTGAATCAACCTTTCTGGTACTATGGCAAAAAAGGCCCTCATTTCAGGTATTACCGGCCAGGATGGTTCCTTCTTGACCGAACTGCTGCTGGAAAAAGGTTATGACGTTTACGGTATCATTCGCCGGTCGTCATCATTCAATACCGAGCGCATCGATCACCTTTACCAGGACCCGCACCAAAAAGGCACGCGCCTGCGTCTGGTGTATGGCGACCTGAACGACTCGAGCTCTCTCAATACTATTCTCAGACAGGTGCAACCGGATGAAATTTATAACCTTGGCGCCCAGTCCCATGTTCGCGTCAGCTTCGACATTCCCGAATATACCGGCGAAGTAACCGGACTCGGCACTATCCGTTTTCTTGAAGCGATTCGCGAGACGGGCATCCGCCCAAAATTTTATCAGGCCTCGTCTTCAGAACTCTACGGCAAAGCCTTGGAAGCGCCACAAACCGAAACGACACCGTTTCATCCACGTTCACCCTACGCTTGCGCGAAGGCATACGCGTATTACATCACTGTGAATTACCGCGAATCGTACGGGATGTTTGCGTGTAACGGCATTCTTTTTAATCATGAATCAGAGCGTCGTGGCGAAACCTTTGTCTCGCGCAAAATCACGCGCGCCGCGACCCGGATAAAACTCGGTCTGCAGGAAAAGCTCTACATGGGAAATCTCGAGGCGCGGCGCGACTGGGGGTACGCACGCGACTATGTCGAGGCAATGTGGATGATGCTGGACGCGGGTGAACCAGAGGATTACGTCATCGCTACCGGCGAAACTCACTCAGTACGCGAATTTATTGAAAAGGCTTTTGGCTACCTCGATTTGGATTGGAAAAGATACGTGGAAATCGATCCACATTACTTTCGACCGGCAGAAGTCGATCTGTTGTTAGGCGATGCAAGTAAAGCCCGTCGCGAGCTGGGTTGGGAACCAAAAGTAACCTTTGATCAGCTGGTAAAGTTGATGGTCGACCACGATCTCACGCTGGCGAAAGAGGAAACTAAAGCTGGGGATATGAATCAGGTGGCCACCGCCAAAGCTCGTTGGGGATCAATCTAAAGGTTCAACGGAAGAACTCGGCGACCGTACTTACTACATAGTCCTGTTGCGCATCCGTTAATTCCGGATATATCGGCAGCGCAATGGTTTCCGCGGCGGCAGATTCCGCTAGCGGCAGACTACCGCTCTGGTAACCAAGATAAGCGAAACACTTCTGAAGATGCTGCGGCACGGGGTAGTAAACACCATTGCCAACGCCGTGGGCGCCCAGGTGTTCGCGTAACTTGTCCCGTCTGTCCGCAGCGACGCGAATAACGTACAAATGGAATACGTGACGACCGTCACCTCTCGAATACGGAATTGTCAGATGCTCCCCTAAACCGGCGTCCGTAAACCTCAATTCATACCGTTGTGCTTTTCGTTCGCGTGCCCGCGTCCAGTCTTCAAGGTGTGGCAGCTTCACGCGTAATACCGCCGCCTGCAGTTCGTCAAGCCGGCTGTTAATTCCCAGGAGGTCGTGATGATATTTTGTTGCTTCGCCGTGCACGTGAAGCATCTGCAGCCGCTTCGCATAATCCCCATCGCTCGTAATCAACATGCCGCCGTCCCCCGCGCCGCCGAGATTCTTTGAAGGATAGAAACTCAAACACCCGATTGTGCCGATTGATCCCGCCCGACGCCGGCGGTCTTCAGCCCCCAGAGCCTGTGCGACATCTTCGATGATGGGAATACCGTATTTGGCGGCTACCTCGATAAGTGGATTCATGTCGACGCACTGCCCGTACAGATGAACTGCAATGATTGCCCTGGTCCGTTGCGAGATGGCGGCCTCGACGCGCTCGTGATCCATATTGAACGTGCGCTCGTCGATATCGACGAACACTGGTCGGGCCCCCAGGCGGGCGATTGCAGCCGCAGTGGCAAAGAAAGTGAACGGCGTTGTAATTACTTCATCACGCTCAGCGATTCCGCACGACATCAAAGCCAGCAGCAACGCATCTGAACCGGAGGCACAGCCGACCGCAAACTTAGTCTGGCAGTAACGCGCGATCTCCTCTTCCAAAGCCTGACCTTCCGCGCCCAATACAAACTGCTGAGAGTCAAACACACGACCGGCTGCCTGGCGGATTTCATCGCCAATTGCCGGATACTGACTGTTTAGATCGAACAGCGGAACGTTCACAACTTTCAGGGTCCTATCATATCCGGTTAGTCAGGCGTTGCCCGCGCGGAATCGGCGAGGAGTACCGCCTGACCGCCATTCTTGATGGATTGCTGGGCCGCCTCAAGCAATCGCACTACGCGCAGACCGGCATATCCATCGGTCAACGGTTTGCGGCCTTCACAAATCGAATCCAGAAATTCCTTGACGACATAGCGCAGCGCCTCAGTCGAATCCAGTTTCGGCGCCCACACATCACCAGTGCGATAACTCACCAGCGTTTGATAAGCAGCCTCGCGATCACCCACTCGACTCGCGGTCACGCCTTTGTCGTAAACGCGAACCTTTTCGGTCGGCTCGATGTCATCGTAAAGAATCATTTTGCTGCTGCCCGCGATCATCGTACGGCGAATCTTGACCGGCGCCAGCCAATTGAAATGAAAGTGAGCGATGAACTCATCCGGAAACAACAATACCAGGTAGGCAATGTTTTCTATGCCGCGTTCTATGTGCGAGCTGCCCAGCGCGCTGATCGCCTTGGGCTCCCGGTCAATCAGGTAATCCATGATCGAAAGATCATGAGGCGCCAGGTCCCAGAGCACATTAATGTCGCGCTGGAACAATCCTAGATTGATTCGAACGGAATCGAAGTAAAGCAGATCACCCAACTCACCATCGCCTACAATCTCTTTCATCTTACGAACGGCGCCGGTGTAGATGAACGTGTGATCCACCATCAGTGTCCGGTGATTGGTCTCCGCCAGCTCAATTAGTGTTTCTGCTTCGCGCGTAGAAGCCGCCAGCGGTTTTTCGAGTAAGACGTGCTTCCCCGCCCGCAATAATTCGCTGGCAATCGTAAAGTGAGTGGCAACGGGAGTCACTACCGCAACGGCGTCAAGTGCTGAGTCGGCAACCAGCGGGCGATAGTCAGCCGTCGTCTGGGCCGTGGGATAACGGCGCGACATGCTGGCCAGACGATCTTCATCGACATCACAAATCCAACGAAGTTGCGCGCCTTCGTTCTCAGCGAAATTCCGCAACAAATTCGGGCCCCAGTAACCACACCCAATGACGCCGATGTTTGTCGTTTTCATCAGGGACAGAGCATAGCGAGCATTCCATCAAAAGTGAATTGATAGCATGGACTCAATGCGGATTGAATTTTGCCGGACTAGTGTCAAGTGCCCAAGCGCTAAGATTGTTGATGCAAAGACACAGTCGCCGAGGAAAACACAAAGATTGAACGTCAGATGGAATCCGGCAGGGGCTTCGCCGGACTACCGGTAACAGTTGCGCCCGGGGCAACATCTTTGGTTACCACCGCGCCTGCGCCGACGAGCGCTCTTTCGCCGATCGTTATGCCGCACAGGATTGTGCACCCGCTGCCAATGCTGGCGCCGCGCCTGACGATTGTGGGCACCGGTTTCCAATCGTCCTCAGTTTGCAGCTCGCCTTTAAAGTTGGTGGCGCGAGGAAATTTATCATTGATGAAAGTGACACCGTGGCCGATAAAGACTTCGTCTTCGATCGTCACCCCTTCGCAGATAAAGCTGTGGCTGGAGATTTTACAGTTGCGACCGACGCGGGCATTTTTTTGAATCTCAACGAACGGACCAATCCTCGATCCATCACCGATCTCGCAACCATAAAGGTTGACGAAGTGATAGATGACCACGTCTCGGCCGAGCTTAACGTCGGGCGCGATGACACAAAATTGTCCAGGCATGAAGGCTTGAAACTTAAGGGCCCTGAGAAGAAGTGATTTGAAACTAAGCCGGCCGCCGTGCGATCAGGCGTACAGGTGGTTCGCATTAAGTGCTGGCTGTGCTGCCTTGATCCGCTTCCGGCTCCTCTTCCGAGGTGTAATAGTTCGACTTGTAGTAGCCGTAATAGCCACCGTAATAGTAGTCGTGCGTTTTTTCGATCTTCACGTTGTTCAGCACCACGCCAAAGATGTGGGCGCCGATATCCTGCAGTTGTTGCTTTGCGCGCCGCACCACGGCCCGGGAGCTGCGGCCGCCGTGCACGACCAAAATCACGCCGTCAACAAAGGTTGAAAGGATCGATGCGTCGGTGAACGAAATCGCCGGCGGCGAGTCTACGATTACATGCGTGAATTTCTCGCTCAGGGAAACCAGGAGCTTGCGCATCTCTTCCGAGCCCAGCAATTCCGCGGGATTCGGCGGCATGGGTCCGGAAGGCAACAACTTCAAATTAGGAAGTTGACTATAACTTTGGATGACGGAATCGATCCCGCTCGCTTCGCCCGACAAACAGTTAGTCAGCCCGCGCGCATTTGAAATGTTGAAATGCACATGCAGTCGCGGGCGCCGCAGGTCGCAATCGATGAGCAGTACTTGCACGCCGGTCTGGGCCAGGATGAAAGCCGTGTTGATGGCCGTGGTCGTCTTGCCTTCCGAAGGCTGGCTCGAGGTCACCAGAATAGTTCGCGGAGCCGTGCCGGCGGATGAAAGCAAAAGCGACGTGCGCAGGTGACGATATGATTCCGCGATAGGGGATCTTACGTCCTTAACCATGGCCAGCGCCGTGGTGTCGTTCGGATCCGCCAGAGCCGGCTCTGTGCCGCGCAAGCGCGGTCTCTCACTGCGTACTGCCGGAATTACCGCCAGCGCCGGCAAATTGATATATCGATCGACGTCATCAACGGACTTGATCGTATCGTCAAGGAAATCGAGCAGGAACGCGAGTCCGATTCCCGCCATCAGTGCGAGGATCAGTGCGATCACGATAGTCTTCATCCGCGCTGGCCCCACCGGCGTGTGCGGCAGGCGGCTGGGGTTTGAGATCGAGACGCTCGTACCTGTTTCACCTTGAACGGCGTTAAGCTCGCGGCGTTTTTGATAGAGAGTATTTAGATACTGCTGGTCGCTGGCCAAATCTGCGCGCATGGAAGCCAGTTCGATTACATTCTTGGTTTGCTGGGCAGTCAGCCCGCTTTCCCTCGTATAGGCGACCTTTAAATCTGCGAGTTGGCTCGAAGCGGCTTCTGCCTTGGCTTTCATGGAAGACAGCACCTCAGCCGGCGCCTTTTTCAATTCAACCTCAAGCTGGGCGATTTGCGCCTCAGTCTGCTGCACCTCAGGCCATTCTTTGGTGTACTTTTGCAGTAAACCGGTTTCCTTGTCCTTCAGCTCACTAATCTTCTCGCGCAATTTAATGATGCGCTCATCCTTTTGCACTTCGGGATTGGCGAAGGGATCCGGTGAGTTCTTGGCAGAGTCATAAGCCGATTGCAGGCTGCGCTTCTGATTCTCGGCCTCGAGCAATTGTGAACTGTAAGTCGAGACGCGTTGTTGGCGCAGGTTGCTCGCCGGCGCATCGGTCAGCGGCAACTCGTATTGTTTCGCGTAGGTGAAAACGTCCTGCTGTTTCTGTTTGACCTGCTCCTGATATTTGGCGATCTCGCGGGTCAGGTCTTGCTCGTTTTTACTTGTTCCACTCTCTAGAATGTTGGCGTTGTTGGCGACGAACACCTCGGCCAGGGTGTCGGCAATCTTTTGGGCTAACTGCGGATCGGTGTGATGATAACGAATAGTGACCAGATTCGTTTGCGGTTGAGGTTCGACAATTTCGTTTGCCGTGATCGTGTCTTCGTACGGCTCGAGGGCGGCTAACTGCTCCGGCGTAAATTCCGGGTTCTGGAGAGCGTCATCATTCACAGACGCCGTGGTCGGTGGCGGAATTGGAGAAGACTTTGGAGCTGAGTCATTCGAGAAAATTCGCTTCAGTGAGGCAAAAATGGTGCTCTGTCCCTGCGGCCCAAAGAAAGTCGGGTTGTGCTGCAAATCGAGCTTAAGGATGACCTGACGCGCCAATGCCTCGTTCTGCAAAAGCTTAAGTTGTGTTCCCCAGAAGTTTGGGTCGCTTTGGCCAATTACCAGGCCGCCGCCGCTGCCCGACTGAAGAATGCTTGGCGTCTTCTGCTCGATTTTTATTGTTGTCGCACCTTCATAGATCGAGGGCTCACGATAGGCCTGTATAGTAGCCAGTGAAGTGATTATTAGCACCAGGCTCAAGATCAGCCACTTGCGCTTCAAAATAACAAACAGGTATTCCTTCAGATTGACTTCATCGCCCGAGCCGGCATATCGACCCGCGTACCCCTTGCTCGGAGTCAGGTCGGCGAGATTTCCCAACTCGCGGGACGGCCGCGCGGGAACTAAACGTTCATCTTGAGTCATAATTCGAAACCTTACTTCTTGGTAGCCACTCAAGGCACTTCGTAGATTCGACATGATATCAGACCCCGGCCCGCTGGCAAATTAACTGGCCTGCGACTGATTCGCGCCATGCCCCCCAGTAACAAAATCTCGCAGGCCGTCAGTCCACAAAGGCAAGGGCTCCAGCCGCACGGCCTCGCACAGCAGACATTTCAATCTGGAGTTTCGCGGCCGGGGTGCGGGGCGGTTGAGCGAGGCCAGCGGGACGCTTTCCAACAGTTTGTCGTCCAATCCCGCGATATTCAGCGCGGTTCGCGCAAATGTGTCGAAGCTGACCCCTTCGCCGGCGTTTACGATGTGAAAGATGCCGGGCAAATCCAGGGCCGTTAGACGATAGAGACGCTGCGCCAGGTGCGGAGCATAGGTCGGCGTCCCAAATGAATCATTAATCGCCTTCAATTTTTCGCCGCGGCGTGCTCGTTCGAGGACAGTGCTGAGGAAATTTGTTCCGCCCGCGCCGAAAATGTATCCGCTGCGAACAACGATCGTTCTGGCCCACGCCGCCTGCGCGCGACGTTCGCCCTCAAGCTTGGAAGCTGCGTATATGCTCTTTGGGTTGGGCTGATCGCGTTGTGTATAGAACCCCTGCTTTTCACCGTCGAATACGTAGTCAGTTGAGATGGTGATCAGTAAAGCGCCAACTTTCCGGCAAGCCAGCGCCAGGACCTCGGGCCCGCGGGCATGGGCGCCGTGCGCGCGATCCCGATCGAACTCGCAGCCGTCCACGTCCGTCCAGGCGGCGCAGTTAATAACCACCTCCGGTGAACGCGACAACAGAGTGGAGACAACTGCTGCCTCGTCAGTAATGTCGAGGGCGGCATGGTCCAATGCCATGACGGATCCGTCCCGCGCTGCGAACGCTGCGACTGCGGCCCGTCCGACTAACCCACCGGCACCCGTGACGATTACTTTCAATCTGTACCGACCTCGCCGCCGTATTGCCGCTCATAGAATTCACGATAAGCGCCACTCCGCGCGCCTTCAATCCAACCGGTGTTCGCTTGATACCACTCAATCGTCTTGCGCAGGCCGCCTTGCCACGTCTCGCGAGGCCTCCAGTCAAACTCAGATTCAATCAGCGACGGATCAATCGCGTAGCGCCGATCATGGCCCGGACGGTCCTTGACGAACGACAATAGCGAATGCGGCTTACCCAACTGGTCCAGCACCGACTTTGCTACCTCGATATTGCGTCGCTCGTTTCGGGCGCCAATGTTATAAGTCCCGCCGCTCCGGCCTTGTTTCAATACAACCAGAATGCCCCGACAGTGATCATCTACGTAGATCCAGTCGCGCACGTTGCGGCCATCGCCGTACACGGGAATCGGTTGATTGCTCATCGCATTGGCAATCATCAACGGCAGGAACTTTTCGGGAAACTGGCGCGGCCCATAGTTGTTTCCGCACCGCGTAATCACCGTATCCAGGCCGAAGGTATGATGCGCGGCGCGAACCAGGTGCTCAGCAGCGGCTTTCGATGCGGCATAAGGACTGTTGGGACGAAACGGAGAGTCTTCAGTAAAGAACGCATCGTCTTCTTCTCGCAGACTTCCCATTACCTCGTCGGTAGAGATTTGCACGAAGCGACTCACCCCCCGCCGGCGCGCGCAATCCAAAAGTCCTTGGGTGCCGAGCACGTTGGTTCGGATGAATTCATCTACTGAAACGATGCTGCGATCTACATGCGACTCAGCCGCAAAATTAATTACGGCATCAGTTCCTTCCGCCAACGCCTCGAGAACTGCCGGCGCGTCCGCGATATCGCCTTTGACGAAACGATGACGGCGTTGATCGACTCCGATAAGGTTGTTGAGGTTTCCCGCGTAGGTCAGCGCATCGATGTTTACGATTTCGCAAGCGGGATAAGTTTCCAAAGCCAGGCGCACAAATGCAGAACCGATGAAACCTGCGCCTCCTGTGACGAATAATCGCTGCACGTCTATGACTAAAGTCGTATCTGAAATTTGACGTCGAGCAGAACTTCAGCTGAATTCCGATGGTCTAACAATATGTGCTTCAAGCCCGTACTATCGCTGTCCGTGAATCCCAGACACGGGTCGAAACGCGTTGTTCAAGCGACAAACATCCTATAGCATAGGTCGCCGCTCGAAAACCAAAGCCGCGCATGTCTTCGAACAAGAAAGTTCTCATCACAGGGATAACGGGTCAGGACGGCAGTTATTTGGCCGAACAACTTCTCAGCCTCGGGTATGAAGTTCACGGGACCGTTCGTCGAGTAGCGCTGGAAGATCCGGTGCGGCGGTTCACGCGCATTTCACACCTGCTCGACCGGATCCAGCTTCATGCCGCGAATATGGAAAGCTACGCCAGCCTGTTTCACATCGTGAGTCGAAATAATTTTGACGAGTGTTACCACCTGGCGGCGCAGAGCTTTGTGGCCGAAAGCTTTGCAGATGGTTTCTCAACGATGAATGTCAACATCAGCGGCACTCATTATCTGCTCGCGGCGCTGCGTGAACTGCGGCCGGCCTGCCGGTTCTATTTCGCCGGAACGTCCGAAATGTTTGGCCATGTTTGCGAAGTTCCGCAATCAGAAACAACACCCTTCTACCCACGCAGCCCGTACGGTATCAGTAAGGTGGCGGGATTTCAGTTAGCCAGAAATTACCGCGAGGCCTATGGAATGTTTTGCGTTAACGGAATTCTATTCAATCACGAAGGGCCACGCCGCGGTTACGAATTTGTCACTCGCAAGATTACCAGCACCGCTGCACGCATTAAGCTCGGCCTGGCCAGTGAACTGCGGCTCGGTAACCTGGAAGCGCGGCGCGACTGGGGTCACGCTGCGGATTACACGCGGGCAATGCACACGATGCTGCAACAGCCGCAACCGGATGATTATGTAATCGCGTCGGGCGAGACGCATTCAGTAAGAGAATTTTGCGAACGAGCTTTCGCCATTCTGGACCTAAATTACCGGGACTTTGTCGTGATCGATGAACAATTCGTTCGGCCTGCGGAAGTCGCGTCCCTGATGGGGGATGCCGGCAAGGCCCGCCGCGTACTGGGGTGGACACCGTCCTATTCTTTTCAGGATCTGGTCGAAGAGATGGTCCGCAACGATTTGCAGGAAGTGGCCCGAGACAACGGAATTAAGCTGCAGTAAAGCCGTTGCGCGGTCTGCACGCGCCCGGCGTCTCTGGAGGCGCAGAAGCGTCCTATAATCGAGAGCCTAATGGTAGGCAAGGTGCGGGTGCAGTTCGACTACTGCATTGATTCTTCCAGTCACGTAGCCGTCTCCAGACGGCTTCCCCCGGGGGGTTCATAGGCTAGCCCCGATAATCGGGCTGCGGCGGGCATCGGAACACGACGAGCTTTTAGCGCGCTTCCCGCATGCTTTTTATTAACAGCTTCATTGAGTAACGGTCGGTAGACCTTACTTGACCCCTCTTTGTTTAGGCAGATAGACTGGCCCTCTTGCGCTGTCTATTTGTGACGAAATAACGGACCGTTCAGGAACTCTTTTAAAAACGGCGGTTACGAGCCTGTCGGCGCTCAGCTAAAATCACTAAGCTCTGGCATAGAATGACGAATGCAGGCAAATCCGACAATTGCTGTCATCGGTTGTGGCTATTGGGGCCGCAACCTGGTGCGTAATTTCAGCAGCCTCGGCGTGTTGACTGTTTGTTGCGACACTACCGAAATCGGCCGCCGGACAGCAGCCGATTTAGCGCCACAGGCAATCGTCTTAAGCGACGTGAAAAAGGTTTTCGAGTCATCGGTTGACGGAGTTGTGATCGCTACGCCGGCGGAAACGCATTATGAGTTAGCGATGGCGGCACTGAACGCCGGTAAGGACGTTTTCGTCGAAAAACCGCTGGCGCTAATTTACGAGCAGGGTGCAAAGTTAGTGCGCACAGCAGATGACCATGGCCGCATCCTCATGGTGGGCCACGTCCTTGAATATCACCCCGCAATCATTCGACTGCACGAATTGATCCACGAAGGCGAATTGGGCAAGGTGCGTTACATCTCGTCCAATCGCCTGAACCTGGGGAGGGTGCGCCGCGAAGAAAATATCTTGTGGAGTTTTGCGCCGCATGACATCGCGGTCATTCTTCGCTTGATGCACGGAATGCCGTTCCAGATTTCCGCGCACGGCGGTAGTTATGTCCAGCCGAATATCGCCGATGTGACCATCACGCACATGCTGTTCGATAACGGCGTGCGCGCGCATATCTACGTTTCCTGGCTGCATCCTTTCAAAGAGCAGCGGTTGGTCGTGGTGGGATCAAAAAAGATGGCGAGCTTCGATGACGTGACAAAGGATCTGACGTTTTACGATCAGCGCGTCGAATTGCACAAAGGTGAGCCGGTACCAATCAAAGGGAACGGTGAGCTGGTTGCATTCAGAAACGATGAGCCGCTACGCCTGGAGTGCGCTGCGTTTCTAAAAGCCATTGAGACGCGCAAACAACCGTTGACTGACGGCCCCAGCGCGCTGCGCGTCTTGCAGGTTCTACAGGCGGCGCAACGTTCGTTGATCATGAACGGCGAGCCATTAACGCTGCCAATCGAAACCGCGAGCGAAAAAGGAGCAGCAGTTTTTTCATGAGCGAACGAAATTATTTCGTCCACGAGAGCGCCTACGTCGACAATCCGGTAGAGATTGGTGCGGGCACGAAGATCTGGCATTTCTCGCATGTGCAACCGGGCGCGCGCATCGGCGAGCGCTGTATCCTGGGCCAGAACGTAAACGTCGCGAACGACGTTCGTATTGGTAACAACGTCAAGATTCAAAATAACGTTTCGGTTTATACGGGCGTCGAGTTGGAGGACGACGTGTTCTGTGGACCATCATGCGTATTTACCAACGTAATTAATCCACGCTCGCAAATTATCCGGCACAGCCAGTATCAGCACACGCTGGTGCGACGAGGCGCGACTCTTGGCGCGAACTCGACGATCGTTTGCGGCGCGACGATTGGACGCTATGCGTTCATAGCCGCGGGCGCGGTGGTGCGCGGCGATGTGCCCGATTATGCGCTGATGGCCGGTGTGCCCGGCAAACGCAAAGCATGGATGAGCCGTCACGGACATAGACTGGAAAAACGCGACGAGGCAAACCTGTTTGTCTGTCCGGAAAGCGGCTGGCGCTACCAGGAAACCGAAGCCGGCGGGTTGCGGTGCCTTGATTGGCCCGAGGATAAAGCGCTTGAAAGCTCGAAGTAACTCAAATTATTTCGGAAAGTGATATTGAACATGCTTCATGTCGAAACCGAGCCTGTGCCGCTGCTGGATTTGAAAGCACAGTACGCAACGTTGCGGGAAGAAATTCGCGAAGCCATCGATCGCGTGGCCGACGCGCAATACTTCATTCTGGGCCCGGAAGTTGAAGCGCTGGAAAAAGAGGTGGCCGCCTATTCGCAATGCGACGTTGGCATTGGTATGTCGTCCGGCTCTGACGCACTGCTGGTTGCTTTGATGGCGATCGACTTGAAACCGGGCGACGAAGTAATTACTTCGACCTACACGTTCTTTGCAACGGCGGGGGCGGTTGCGCGTCTCAACGCAAAGCCGGTTTTTGTCGACATTGATCCGCTTACCTACAACATCGATCCGGCGCAGGTCGAAGCCGCGATCACCGATCGCACGCGGGCCATCATCCCGGTTCATCTTTACGGCCAGGTGGCCGAGATGGATCCCATAATGGAGATAGCGCGCCGCCATAAAATATACGTGATTGAAGATGCGGCCCAGGCGATTGGCTCAGAATCAAGCGGCCGTCGCGCCGGCTCGATCGGCGATATGGCTTGTTTCAGTTTCTTTCCCTCGAAAAATCTGGGCGGCTTTGGCGATGGCGGGATGATCACGACGAATAATGCCGAGCTCGCCAAACAGATTAAGCTGCTGCGCAATCACGGTTACAGCCCCAAGTACTACAACAAAGTTGTCGGCGGAAACTTTCGGCTCGATGCGATCCAGGCGGCGATTTTAAGAGTCAAGCTCAAGTATCTCGATCAATGGACCGAAGCTCGGCAGCGGAATGCCACGACCTACCGG
>JBHELZ010000015.1:0-101209 GCA_046262835.1 Pyrinomonadaceae bacterium | reverse complement strand
GCTCAGACGCTAACGCCGGCGGCGGCATCCGCGACGATTAGCGGGCAAATCATAACCAGCGATGGCGCAGGAGTCGGAGGGGTGACCATTGTGCTCACTGGCGGACAGCCACGCTTCACAGTAACGGATAGCCAGGGCCGCTACGTCTTTGAAAACGTACCGACTGGACCTGTCTATTCCGTTACACCGACGCTGGTGAACTACACGTTTGGGCCGTTAAGTCGTTCATTCTCGCTCATCGCCGACCAGACGAATGCTGTCTTTACGGCTGCTGCTAATGGCGCGCCCACACTGAATCCACTCGATACTCCGTCCTTCTTCGTGCGTCAGCACTATCTCGACTTCCTGGGCCGCGAACCGGACGCGAGCGGCCTTGCATTCTGGACCAACGAGATTACTTCGTGCGGCACAACTCAATCGTGTGTGGAAGTGAAACGGATTAACACATCAGGTGCGTTCTTCCTCTCGATCGAGTTCCAGGAAAGCGGCTATCTAGTCTACCGGATGTACAAGTCCGCCTACGGGAACTTGCCCGGTACGCCCGTACCTCTGAGGCTCAACGAATTCACGCCTGACACCGAGCAGATTCGACAGGGTGTGGTGGTTGGCGTTGGGGACTGGACGACGCAATTAGAGACTAACAAGAATGCGTTCGCGCTGGACTTCGTCAACAGATCGAGGTTTCTGACCGCCTATCCCACGACGCTAACACCTGCTGAATTCGTCGACAGACTGTTTGGCAATACACGTGTCACACCATCGCCCACGGAGCGAAGTGCGATCATTACTGAATTTGGGACGGCCGCGAGCAGTGCGGATCCGGCGGCTCGTGGGCGGGTCTTGCGGCGCGTGGCAGAGAACTCGACCTTCGCGCAACAGGAGTTCAATCGGGCCTTTGTGCTGACGCAGTATTTCGGTTACTTGCGCCGAGATCCAGACGCTGCGCCGGACAATGATTTCAGTGGCTATAACTTCTGGCTCGATAAGCTGAATCAGTTCAATGGCAACTTCGTTAATGCGGAAATGGTCAAGGCGTTTCTCGTCTCGACCGAATACCGGCGCCGCTTTGGACCGTGATTAGGAGAAGAGCGCGCGAAGTGGGCGTTTGCATCAAGCTAATCGCTCTGCTTTTCTTGCAATCGACTTGGGAGAAAGGCGAGGTTGCCGGCCCTGTCAAGCAAACTTTGATTCCTCACTCTGCCGGCGCAGGCGGCGGTCAGGGTTGCTTATAAATCGTGCCGTCCTTCATCACAAACCGCACGCGCCGCAAGGCGGAAATGTCTTTGGTCGGGTCACCTTCGACGGCGATTAGGTCGGCAAACAACCCATTCTTCACGCGACCGACGCGATCTTCCAGGTGCAACACGCGCGCATCAATTGAAGTCGCCGATCTGAGTGCATCAACCGCCGGCATTCCCCAGGCCACCATCAGTTCGATCTCTTTTGCGTTGTCGCCATGCGCAAAGACGCCCACGTCACTGCCGCTGGCGATTGTTACTCCGGCGTCCAGCGCTTGTTTGAAAACAATCTTCTTGCGTTCGATCGCTGGACCACTCGCGACTGCCAGAGTAGGACACAATGCCGTGCCCCGCTCTTTCATCAAGCGAAACAGCTCGGGCGTCAAACCATCGCCATGTTCAATAGTTTCAACCCCGGCGAGAATCGCGCGGCGCGCGCCTTCGGTGCTGGTCGAGTGCGCCGCAACCGGAATACCGGCGCTCTTCGCAATTTCCACCGCGAGCTTCAATTCATCCAGAGTGAACGTGGCGTGGGCGGCCCCACCAGCACCCCATCGATAGTCGGCATACACTTTAATCCAATCCGCACCACGCCCGATCTGCTCGCGCACCACGCGCGTCAGATTGTCTGTTCCGTCGGCTTCTTCTGCGCCCTGCGGCACAGTCCATTCAGGCGCATAACCCTTGGGCCCATAACTCCCGGTCGCGACGATCGCGCGCGTTGCCACGAGCATCCGCGGCCCGGGAATGATTCCCTGTTGCACGGCTTGCTTCAGGCCCACGTCCGCATAACCCGCCCCTTCAGTCCCCAGGTCGCGAAGGGTCGTAAACCCGGCCATCAGCTCACTGCGCAAATGGTTCGTCGCGCGCGCTACCCGCAGACTTAACGGTTCACGGGCCACTTGATCGTTCCAAACAGTTTCGCTGTAGGGATGAAGCAGGATGTGCGAATGCGCTTCGATTAACCCGGGCATTAACGTCATGCCGGGGAGATCGATCACTTTCGCCTCCGCGGGAACTTTGATTTCGCCGGCTGGCCCAACCGCCTCAATCCTCTGCCCATGGATCAGCACCACCCACCCGTCATGCAATTGCGCCGAGTCGCCATCGAAGATGTGCGCGGGTTTGAGAAGACAGACAGTCTCAGGTGGTTTTGGCGTTGATTGTGTTTGCGCAGCGGGGTTCATTTGAATGAAAGCACCGGCAATGATTGCACAGACGATTAGTAGAAGAAGGGCACGCATGCAAGATCCTTTCGCTTGATTCCGCCGGCCGCGCTGCGCTGCAGTACCTGACAAAGCTTGCTCAGGGTTTATTGACGGCAAGAGCGCTGAGCGTGGTCTTCAGCCGCCCTTGAGCATATCCCCAGACGCCGAGCGCCAGCAGAAGTAATATGTAAACCACCAGAAGATTTGATTGCCACACGAACCCCGGGTCTTGCAAGTATCGAGAACGGACCGCTGTTAATAAAGCCATATTAACGCTCAAGGCCAGCCAGGCCGCGGCGAAACCGCGCGTCCGATAAATCTCAACGGTCAGCAGACAGGTCAGGAAGGTAACTAAAAAGCTCAGCCCCACCAGAATCCACCTTGGCTCCAAATAGGATGTCGTAGCAATCGCAACTAAGACGGCCGGGATGAGCGATGCGAGTATTCCTGGGCCCAAAAGTCGCTCCGTCAATTCGACGAGAATGGACACGCCGCCCGCGAGGATAAGTGCGATCATTGCGGAAAACATGATCCCTATTATCAGTGGCCACCCGCTGTTGATGATTTCGAACGGCGCGGATGAAGGGACTGACCCGCGAATTCGGGTAGCTGTAAACCCCCCGGCCTCTGATATTGCCGCCAGTACCACTCCCGCCAACACACCATGGACCAGTGCGGACGCCACCGAAGGCGAGAAGAAACGACGCACAATCAATTGTTCCGCGCCAAACAGCCGCGCCGGATTGTAAACTCGCAACCATTCAAAGAAACCCGCGCCGCTGGGGAAAAACGCTACGCTTAGCATCAGAGTGATTACAACCGAGATTAGAAACAATACCAAAGGAGAGTTCTGCGAACCTTCAAAATAAAACTGCGAAAAACATCCCACCCCGATTAATACAGCTGCGACGACCGATATCTTGCGGCTCAACGCGTGCCATCGTTTGCCACTAATGAGGAACACGACGCCAAACGCATACATCCCCACGAAACCGAAAACCAGGAGGATCGTACGCCCTTTGGTAATGACGTCCGAAAAGGCACTGGTCTCTTTTATGGATTGAGGCGCGTCGAACTGCCGGCTGAGCCTGGTCACTTTTGTTCCTTGCAGGTCTACGCGCACGGTTTCCTTGTGGCTGAGGACAGGGTTTGGATTGCGCCATGTGACTTCAACTAATCCTGGTGGGCTCGAACGCGGAACGACTTCAATGTTGTAGCCTTCGGGTTCAAGAGCGAGCCACCGTCTTGCTTGCTCGGTTGCCACCGCCACCGCCTGCCTTTGATCCAGGGCGACAATGTCCCC
This sequence comes from Pyrinomonadaceae bacterium, assembly GCA_046262835.1. GTDB lineage: Bacteria > Acidobacteriota > Blastocatellia > Pyrinomonadales > Pyrinomonadaceae > UBA11740. Next base: position 97,460 of record JBHELZ010000015.1, on the reverse strand, counting down.
GGATTCCTGCGGCGAGGTGCTGAAATTCATCAACTGACCCTGAGGGCTAATCGTGACCAACACGTGCCCCGGCCGGAGATTAGTGCTGAAGAACGCACTGCTCGCCTCGTCGGCGTTGGGCGCGAACTGAAACTGCCAGACCGCGGTCTTGCCTTCACGCACAGCGCGTTGCGCGGCCGCGCGTCCTTCCTTGTTTGTCAGGTACTTGAGGTCAAAACCAGTTAAGGCAAAACGACTCACCATTTCCAGATTGTTAACGCTATAGCCAAGACCGGCCGCCACCTCGCGGGCCTTGCTGAGCGCGGCCTCTTTGGTGTAGTCGAGTTTGAGCTCAGCGCCCATGTCGCCGCGTTGATGCAGTGGCCACAGAGCGATGGCCGCAATCAACCCGAGGATGACGAGGGCCACGCTTCCCGTTGAGAATCGAGAAAGCCGCAACACGCGTGGGTCGGATTCCTCCAGATGGGATTCAATTACCGGCGCGTCGAGCAGCCGGTCTGAACTGGATTCAGGCAAAAAGCTGATTCCGGAATGAATGCCCGAACTCGAGAGCGCTTTGGTCTCATCCAGAAAATCGCGCAGATCCACCGCGATGTCTTTAACTCGTTGATAGCGGTCTTCAGGATCCTTGGCGAGACAGCGCCGGATAATGCGTTGAATTTCATAGGGGCAGTTTTGATTGAAATCCTTCACCGGAGGGGCCGGCATGTAAATGATCTTGTGCAAGCTGTCGATGATTGAATCGCCCACAAAGGGCTTGTGCCCCGTCGCGACTTCGTAAAGGATGCAACCAATCGCAAAGATATCCGATCGTTGATCGACAGCCCGGCCCTGGGCCTGTTCTGGCGACATGTAGCCCAGCGTCCCCATGACCATTCCCGGTTGGCTACGGTTCAGGATCGCGGTAGCCGCCTCTTCCCGCCCTTCCTGCGTAGTGGTCTGCTGAGGCTCGATCAGTTTTGCTAATCCGAAGTCCAGGATTTTGGCGTAGCCATCGCGATTGATCATTACGTTATCGGGCTTCAGATCGCGGTGGACAATACCGGCCGCGTGGGCTTTGGTTAGTCCATCAGCTGTCTGGACCAGATATTCCAGCAGCTTTCGCAGAGGGGTTTGATCGCGGTGGATCTTGGTATGCAGGGTCTCGCCTTCAATGAATTCCATCGCGATATAGTTAATGGGCGTCTCGCGGGCGAGAGATACGAGGGGCCCGGTGGTATCGACAGTCCCTTTGGGATCGGTCTTCGCCTCGGTGAGCTCAGCTTTCGCTTCGCCAACCTCGTAGATAGTGATGATGTGCGGATGATTCAGGGCCGAGGCTGATTTTGCTTCCTGGACAAAGCGCCTTAGTCGATCCTGATCTTCCACCAATTCAAGGGGCAGGATCTTCAGAGCCACGGGACGATCGAGCGTTATGTCATGGGCTTTATAGACCTCGCCCATGCCTCCGGCGCCCAGTTTGGCGAGAATATTGTAATGAGAAATACGATACGAATTCATAAAGCTGGGTGATGACGACGCTGAGGGTTCGGAAACTGATGTGGACAAGCTGAAGTTTGAACCCTGAACTGACTCCCCCTGGATTTACCCGGCTTTGCCCGGCTGTCCGATGGGCGTGATGATACACCGAAATCCTTGGCGACAGGACCCCCGTCAGAAAAATTGCGTCATGAGTTTCAGGCTGCGACTTCGGTTGGCTGAGCTTCGTTCTCGGCGGCCATCGCTTTCTTTTCCGCGAGTACGGCCTGGGCCGCGGCGAGACGCGCCACCGGAACGCGATATGGTGAACAGCTCACATAATTCAAACCGATCTCGTGGCAAAAAGCGATTGACTGCGGGTCGCCCCCGTGCTCGCCACAGATTCCAACTTTTAGATCGGGCTTGACACTGCGCCCCCGCTCGGCGCCGGTGCGCACCAGCTCGCCGACACCTTCAGTATCCAAAACCTGAAACGGATCGTCGGCGAGAATTTTTCGATCGACGTAGGAAGGCAAGAAGCGGCCTGAGTCGTCGCGGCTTAGGCCAAAGGTCGTCTGTGTCAAATCGTTGGTGCCAAACGAGAAGAAAGCAGCGTGTTCGGCGATCTTATGAGCAGTGAGCGCCGCCCGCGGCAGTTCGATCATCGTTCCGATCAGGTATTCGATCTTCAGGCCGTGCTCGCCCATGACCTCGCGCGCGACTTCGTCGATAAGCTCTGCCTGTTGCCGCAATTCTTCACTGATGGAAACGAGCGGCACCATGATCTCCAAAGTTACCTGCTTGCGTTCGCCCTTGACCTGGCAGGCGGCTTCAAATATCGCGCGACACTGCATGCGGGTGACTTCGGGAAATAGCAAGCCCAGGCGACAACCGCGAAAGCCGAGCATCGGATTGGCTTCACGAATTTTGTTGACGTGATTCAGCAACTGGCGCTTTTCGTCGATTTGATCAAGCAGGTGGTCCATCTCGACCATCGTCCTGGCCTGCTTCAAACCCATCTTCAGCTCCGCCAGCTCACTCAGCAATTCATCGATGTTGGGCAAAAATTCGTGCAGTGGCGGATCCAGCAAACGAATTGTTACCGGAAAGCCCGCCATTTCCCGAAAGATGCCGATGAAGTCGCCGCGTTGCAGCGGCAGCAGCTTCTCCAGCGCTTTCTCTCGGGCGCCGACACCGTCGGCCAAAATCATCTCGCGCATTGCTGCCAGTCTTTGATCGCCAAAGAACATGTGCTCGGTGCGACAAAGGCCGATGCCTTCAGCGCCAAATCCCCGCGCCGTTTTTGCATCCAGCGGCGTGTCAGCGTTAGCGCGTACACCCAGGCGACGAAACTTGTCGGCCCACTTCATTAGTTCATGAAAATCCGATCCGAGCGATGGCTGGATGGTCGTGACTTTGCCGAGAAAGACTCTGCCCGTCGATCCATCGACGGTAATCCAATCGCCTTTGGTGACCACTTCGCCGTCCACGCTGAACTGTTGCTGACTGTAATCAACTTCGATCGCCGAAGCGCCGCACACGCAGGTCTTGCCCATGCCGCGCGCCACCACTGCCGCGTGACTCGTCATCCCGCCGCGGGCCGTAACGATCGCCTGCGCCGCCACCATCCCGTGAAAATCGTCGGGGCTCGTCTCGAGTCGGACAAGCACTACCTTAGCGCCTTCTTTGGCCATCTCTTCCGCTTCGTCAGGGCTAAAGACGACCTGGCCCTGGGCCGCGCCGGGGCTGGCCGGCAAACCAGTCGCCAGGACCCGGGCGTCAGTCTTTGGATCGACCGTCGGATGCAGCAACTGGTCGAGGTGTTCGGGCGTAACCCGCTCGACTGCGGTGGCCCGATCGATCAGTTTCTCGGTCGCCATATCGACCGCGATGCGCACTGAGGCGGCGCCGGTACGTTTGCCGGTGCGGGTCTGCAACATCCACAGTTTGCCGCGCTCGATCGTGAATTCGCAGTCCTGCATGTCCTGATAATGCTTTTCCAGCAACTGGGTGATGGCCGAGAACTGCTCATAAACTTTCGGCAACTCTTTCTTAAGCTGGCTGATAGGATTTGGCGTGCGCGTGCCGGCGACGACGTCTTCGCCCTGCGCATTCAAAAGATATTCGCCGTACAACTCTTTCTTACCCGTCGACGGGTTGCGCGTAAAGGCCACACCGGTGCCGGAATTTGCACCCATATTGCCGAAGACCATTGCCTGCACGTTCACGGCCGTGCCGAGGTCTTCCGCAATTCGATTAATGCGGCGATAGTCACACGCGCGGCGGCCCATCCATGAATTGAAAACAGCGCCGATCGCGACGCGCAGTTGCTCGTACGGATCGTCAGGAATCGCGTGCTGCTCAGCAAGAATGATCTCTTTCTCAGCCGCGATGATGCCGCGCAGCTCCGCCGGCTTTAAATCGGTATCTTTACCGCCTTTAGTTTGCGCCTTGAAGCGATCCATAACGCGCTCGAACTTTTCGTGCGCGACACCAATCACAATTTCACCGAAAAGCGAGGCGAAGCGGCGGTAAGCATCGAGTGCGAAACGCAGATCGCCCGTCTGTTCGGCGAGTCCCTGAACCGTCTCTTCGTTCAAGCCGAGATTTAAAACAGTGTCCATCATGCCGGGCATCGAAAACGCCGCGCCCGAACGGACCGATACGAGCAGCGGGTTTTTGGCGTCACCGAATTTCTTCCCGACTTTCTTTTCGATTTCGTGAAGCGCGTGTGTAACTTGTTCCCACATCCCGTCGGGAAACCCTTTGTTGTTTGCGTAGTAGGCGTTGCAGGCTTCGGTGGTGACGATCAATCCTGGAGGGACGGGCAAGCCCGCCTGGGTCATCTCGCACAAGCCGGCGCCTTTGCCGCCGAAAAGGGACTTGTTATCGCCGCTGCCTTCCTCGAAAAGATAAACCCACTTGTGTTGTTGTGAAGTTAAGTCGGTTGCTTCGCCGGTCTCGTTCGCTTCCAAAGTTGCGTCAATCACAGTTCATCCTACCTCGTGCAGGGATTAAGGGCGCCTAATCATACACCGAGACCGAAACCGGCGCAGCAGCAGAAGAGCCGAATAATTCGGGGCAGTGATCGGGCCTACAAGTCCGAAAGTTTGGGGTCACCCGGTCAGGAACATAAGAACAAAGCGAAAGTCATCGGCCGGTGAGGAACGACGGTTCAAACCGCCGCAGCAAAAGCCTTCTTTGCCAGACTGGGCCAGATAGATGTTCAAAGAACTTAACACCTGTTCGATGAAAGCTCGCGCCTGATATGCGTTCATGAAATTCCTCCAATGGGAATGCCGGATGTGCGCATGTTCGCGCTAACCATGACACAGCAGCAACGGACCGGAGCTGTGCGAGGTGATTAATAAAGGATGACTACGGGAACCGGGGGTAAAATATTCGGGGTAGGTCCACTGTCAACGATCCCCCGGGCAATCGGGATCTGCCCGAAGAACGCACAAAAGGAGGGGCAGATATCCACGGAAACACCGAGAGGATAACTTCTTTTCTGTGAAGAACGTGTTGTCCGCCGCTGATTGCTAATACTTCGGTACGCGCGAATCGACTTCGTCGGACCAGGCGGTGATGCCGCCTTTCAAATTGATCAACTTGCCGGGGAAGCCTGAACGCTGCAGGGCATCGATTGCCTTAGCGCTGCGCCCACCCAACTTGCAGTGCACCACGGTTTCGCGGTCGGGATCAATTTCGTTCATGCGATTAAGCACCTGGCCCAGCGGAATTAATTTTGAGTTTGGGATTTGGCCAATTTCATATTCGTGCGGCTCGCGCACATCGATGATTTGAATGTCGTCGCCTTTATCAAGCCGTTGTTTCAGTTGCGTTGCCGTGATTTCTTCCATAGTTGACCTGGTCTCCGTCGGTTGCGTGATGCCGCAAAATTGTTCGTAGTCGATGAGTTTGGTGATCGTAGGATGGTTACCACAGATCGGACAATCGGGGTTCTTGCGCAGCTTCAATTCGCGAAAGCGCATTCGCCACGCGTCGAACAGCAGCAGCCGGTTCACCATAATGTCCGGCGCGCCGAGAATGACTTTGATTGCTTCGTTTGCCTGAATCGCGCCGATGATTCCCGGCAACACGCCGAGCACGCCGCCTTCGGCGCATGAAGGCACTAAACCGGGTGGCGGTGGTTCCGGATAAAGGCAACGATAGCATGGGCCACGTTCGGCCCAAAAGACGCTCGCTTGTCCTTCGAAGCGAAAGATCGAGCCATAGACATTGGGTTTGTTGGTGAGCACGCAGGCGTCATTTACAAGATAACGGGTGGGAAAATTATCGGTGCCGTCGACAACTACGTCATAGTTAACAAAAAGGCGGAGGGCGTTTTCACTCGTTAATTTCGTTTCGTGTGTCTCGATCTCAACATGCGGATTGATGTCCTGAATGCGATCCCGCGCGGAAGCAATTTTGGGCCGTCCCACATCTTTCGTGCCGTGGATGATCTGGCGTTGCAGGTTCGAGGCATCAACCACATCAAAATCGACCAGGCCCATGCGCCCCACGCCGGCGGCGGCCAGATACATTCCGACCGGCGCTCCCAAACCCCCGGTCCCAATCATCAACACGCTCGCGGCTTTCAATTTTCGCTGTCCGGTCATGCCGACTTCCGGCATGATTAAATGGCGACTATAGCGCGCCACTTCTTCGTTCGAGAGCATTGGCAGTTCGCCGTAGCGCAAGTTCTTAACTTGAGCAGGTTCTTCAGAATGCAACTTATCGACCTGCGCTACCGACCCGCCGGCGATCGACGGCACAATCAAAATCGTATCGCCTTCTTTCACGGGAGTCGCCGGGCCGTTCACATGACGAATGTCTTCATCATTCACGTACACGTTGACAAAATTCCGTAGCGTGTTTTGATCGTTGAAAAGATGACGACGCAACTCGGTATGCGTGGCTGTTAGTTCATCTAAAGCCTCGCCGGCTGTGTTCGCCTCGACTTGAATTTCAGATTGTCCGCCGGCGAACTGTCGCAGCGGTGTCGGTATGCTAATGGTGACTGGCATTATAGTTTCCTCGAACGTGTCAAAGTCCGTGCGTCAGCAAGGGCGCCCTTCGGTAGTCTGGCCCTCCCTTACGGTCGGGCTTCTGACACTAGAACAATCTCTTCTTCATTAGCCCGCGCGTCAGCAAGGGCTCGCCAAATAATCTAGCCTTCCCTCAAACGTATCAGAAGTCCGTGCGTCAGCAAGGGCGCCCTTCGGTAGTCTGGCCCTCCCTTACGGTCGGGCTTCTGACACTAGCACAATCTGTTCTTCATTGAACCGCGATCGATCTGTTTCCATCTCCCACGATCGCAAATCAGCCGCCTGACTCTTTTCAACTGCGACCACGATGTATGAATAAGTCGGCCACGCATGTTCCAGGTCGTATTGCGAGGGCACCGCCCGATCGTCCGGATGCGAATGATAAAAGCCAACCACGTCCAGGCCTTGTGCGCGCGCATGTTTTTCGCCGCACATCAATTCTTCCGGTCGAATCAGGAAACGGTTACGCTTCGCTTCTTCCTCACGGGCGTTTGAGATCGAATAGATCTCAACCACTTGCTTGCGCCCGTCGTTGAACCGTCCCAGCATCAAACCACAGCACTCAAACGGGTAGTCGCGCTCGCCGTGACGGCGGATTTTCGCGAGCAGGTCTTCGTTAAGCTCGATCATCAGACTGAGCCCGTGGCGGCCGCTCCCGGCGATCCGGCTGCCAATGCTTGTTCGATGTCGGCAATAATGTCGTCAATGCTTTCTATGCCGACCGAAATCCGGATTAGGCCGTCACTGATTCCCAATTCACGCCGGCGCACCGGTGACAGATCGCGATGCGAAGCAGTTGCCGGATGCAGCATGCTGGTAAATACATCGCCCAGGCTGGTCGATCGTACACAAAGCTTCAGCGCGTCCATAAAACGAAAAGCCGCTTCGCGCGTGTTGTCTTTCAGCTCAATCGTCACCAGCGCCCCAAAGTGGTCTTTGCGCAGCAGACGCGACTTCGTCTGCTGATCGCCCTCAGTTAATTCGGGAAAATATACTCGACTGATTCGCGAATCGTGCTGCAGGTGCGCCGCTAGGGTGCGCGCGTTTTGACAATGCCGATCCATTCGTACACCGAGTGTCTTCAAGCCGCGTAAAATTTCGTGCGCCTCCCAGGGACTCAAGACACCGCCAACCAGCTTCATGACGCCAATCAATGTTGCCCGGTCGATTTCATCACGCGAAATCGCGATGCCGCCCATTGCGTCCGCGTGTCCACCAAGGAATTTGGTCGCGCTATGCACAACCAGGTCGGCGCCGTGCTTTAGCGGCTGGCAAAGATAGGGGGAGGCGAAGGTGTTATCTATGATTAGTCGAGCGCCTGCCTCGTGAGCGATGTTAGCGCAAGCTTCGATGTCACATAACTTCAACAGCGGATTTGAAATCGTTTCCGCAATCAGCGCGCGGGGTTTCACAGCCAGGGCTTTCGCCCGCAGCCCGGCGAGATCATCATAGTCGGCCGTGATGGTTTTGATTCCCAGGGGAGCAAAAATGTTAAGGAGCAAATTTGTGGTGGCGCCGTATAAATCCTGCGAAGCGAGCACAGTCGAGCCGGGTGACAATTCGCAAGCAAAAAGCGCGGCATGCAAAGCCGCCATACCGGACGCATAAGCGCAGGCCGTGGCGCCCTCTTCAATTTCACGAATCGCTTCCTGCAGGACTGCAACCGTCGGATTCCCGTGCCGGGTGTAGACGTATCCCGCTATTTCGCCGGCGAAAACCTTGTCCATCTGCTCCATCGACTCGTAGGTGTAGGTGGCCGAGGCATAAATAGGAGTAGTGGTTGGTTGACCCGTGGGGGCCTTCTCTTTCTCTCCCGCATGAACCACTTGCGTGGCGATATCGAAGTTATTGTTGTCTGCTGCCATAGTTGCCCAGAATCTCCGACAGACTTTAGTTCGTTGAGTTTCTTCAATTCAGACGAACTCTATAGAAACGATCGTACTTCAAATTGAAGTTTGTCGGACCGTTATTAGCGCGAACGGATCTCAGCCTCAAGACCGCCGTGTATTTCTGAATCATTAATCATAGTCTAAAAGCGAAACCGCTCGCGAGCCTCGACAGTCAACAGCGCTTTCTAGACTGTCTGCGGCTGATTAAATAACCAGATGCTCGCGCGCAGGTTTTACGCGGCTGAAATCGCTCACGTTGGGAAAGCAAAGATACACGAGCATCAAAATAATAGTAGTACATGCGCGTCACTGGATTCTCTAACGCAAAACTATAGGCCGCCTGAAAAGAGTGTAAAGGGGCTAATGTTCGCGGCCAGTTACCAACTGATTAGAAACTCCCTAAGCTTTTGATACATGCTTTCAAATGAATCGGCGCAAAACAAAACCGGCTGAAAATGAGTTGGATCGTAGCGTTCAGATGATGCCGCTTCAAGATCAAGCGGCCGCAACTCAGCGTCAAGCATTTCATCCAACTCTCCCGCTGACGAAAGCAGGCCCGTGCCGTATGCTTTCACCCCGCCGGTTTCGCGGAGCACGCCAAACTCAATAGTGAACCAGTAGACGCGCGAAAGCTTTTCCAGTGCTTGTGACGAAGTTGTGCGCTTCACCGCTTGCCCAAACAAACGATTGAGCTCTGCCAAACGTTCACTCGCGAGCGTCACACCGTGGCCGAGAATTTCATGCACCACGTCCGGTTCCGGCGTGTATAAAGGAGTGGAGTGGTGACGAATGTATTGCGTGCAAAGAAAGACTCCGTCAGCCAGGTTTTCCAGAAACACGCGGGGCTGAACCAATCCGGCAACTGGTTCGAGCCCGAAGCCACTGATTGCTTTTACTTTTTCGTTTACTTCGCGCAGTTGTGGAATCCGATCAGGAGCAAAGTCCAACTTAATTAGACACTCGCGATACTCGGCCGCGGCATGCTGTTGGTGTGCAGGCTGCAAGGCACTCCAAATTGACGACCAGACGTGATGCTCCTCGGGAGTATAAGGCGCATCAGGGATTGGATCGCCGGGGTGATACTTCATGGCAATTTGCGCGATTTGATTGCGACGCCGGCGATACTCCGGATCGCGAAAGCCGGGATGATCCGGGTTCAGCTGCACGATATCGTTTCGATCCGGCACCGATTCATCCGTCACCAATCGCGCGTCAACGTGATCGTGCAACGGCATCGGGCTTTCCTCGGCTTTCGAGTCTGTTTGCCTGGTCATAATCTGAGCCTCTTTTTATTTCCGGTGTGTCCCGGTTCGCAGTACGCCTTTAGACTGAATTTTCTTGCGGCAACCTTTAACTATCGATAGCCGCCTAAAGCTGGACTCCGGACATAATAAACCGGCCACCGATCCTTCGCTGGGAAGGACCAATGACCGGTTGAACTTGTCTGCGAGTCTTGCTTACTCGGTTCGCGACAGCATCGCCCGACCATCCCTCCCCACGGAGAGCGGACAGTAATAATAATAACGATAGCTGTAGCGTTGATTCATTGCGCTCGCATGCGCCTATTCGTCGAGGCACACCAATGTAAGCGTCTGGATGCGGCGAGTCAAGCGATTTTGCGACTTGGGCAACCCTGTGTTTTGATTGCCTCGTGCCAATTCTTAAGAAACGCGATCAGCAGACTGAGTCGCGGCTGCTGCTCGAATCGGACGAGCCGATTGAACTGCCGCCGGCGGAGTTGGCGGGCAATGCAGTACTCGTGCAGTTCGACAAATTCAAACCGTTTATTCCGGAACTGGTTGAGGAGTTGCAATCCGGGACAATGGCTGAACCGGTGCCCGTGATGAATGACGGATCGACCTTCGCGATTCATGGCGAGACACGCACGTTTTGGGTGAAGCTGTGGCACACTGCGGGAACGGACCTTACTAAAATCGAACGGGCGCAGGTAATCAGCTGTTTGCCGTCGACGCGCGGCACCAGCGTATTTATTGGCGACGATTGAATCGAGATGTGGTGGAGTGATCGTTTAAAGGCGGGCTACTGCCCGCCTTTTTTCGACAATGAGTGAAATTCCGGAAAAAGTTCTGCTACTGGCGGAAGCAATTCGCGACGCGGGCGGCCGCGCACTCCTCGTTGGCGGGTGTGTCCGCGACGAGTTGATGGGCCGCGAACCAAAGGACTGGGACGTCGAAGTCTATGGAATTGATTCGTCACGTCTAAGAGAGATGCTTGATCGATTTGGATCGGTAGACGTCGTCGGTGAAGCCTTCACCGTTTACAAACTCGGCCCCGATCTTGACGTCTCGCTTCCTCGGCGCGAACGCCAGACCGGCCGCGGTCATCGCGCATTCATCGTGGAGGGCGATCCAACCATGGGCGTCGAAGAGGCGACTTCACGCCGCGATTTCACAATCAACGCGATTCTAAAAGATCCGCTGACGGGCGAAGTAATCGATCCACTGGGTGGGCGTGAAGATTTGAATGCGAGAGTTCTGCGGGCGGTCTCAGCAAAGACGTTTCGTGAGGACAGTTTACGCGTGCTACGCGCAGCTCAATTTGCGGCCCGGTTTGAATTTGACATCGATCAGCAAACAGCCGATTTGTGCCGTGAGATCGATCTTTCGGACTTACCACCGGAACGAATCTGGGGCGAGATGGAGAAGCTTCTGCTACGCGCGCGGCTTCCCTCAATTGGGCTCGACTGGTTGCGGAAGCTGCGCGGAATCGATCAATTGTTTCCCGAACTTAAAGCGCTGATTGGGGTGCCGCAAGATCCTGAATGGCATCCCGAGGGGGATGTTTGGACGCACACCCTGCTGGTCGTCGATCGCGCGCGCGAATTGATAGCCGACCTGGATTATCCGAGACAGGTGACCGTCATGCTGGCGTCGCTTTGCCACGACTTCGGCAAGCCGCCAACGACGGCGTTTGTTGATGGACGTTTGCGTTCGCGAGAACATGAAGAAGCCGGAGTTGAACCGACGATCAGTTTTCTCGATCGATTGCACATCTACACGTTGGATGGGTTTGACGTGCGCGCCCAGGTGATTGCTCTGGTGCGTGATCACCTGAAGCCCGGAGAGTTCTACAAGAAGCGCGATGAGGTTGGTGACGGAGCGTTTCGTCGTCTGGCGCGCAAATGTGAGCTGGAGCTTTTATATCGGGTAGCGCGGGCGGATTCGCTTGGACGTAATGCCGAACATGTTCCGCGCGAGAAATGGTACACGGCTGAAGCTCAGGAATGGTTTATCGCCCGCGCGAGAGAGCTCGAGGTGGCGACAGAACCACCGGCGCCGGTCCTTCTCGGCCGGCATTTGCTGGAGCTCGGGCTGGAACCAGGGCCGCGGATAGGCGCGATTACCAGGGCGGTTTATGAGATGCAGTTGGATGGTCGCGTCAGGACTCTGGATGAAGCCCGCCAGGCAGCGCGAAAACTGATCTGATCAATCCGTCAAGGCGCTATCGGCGCGGGCGGTCGCGCACCGTTCGGTTGAACTGGAGACGTCTTCGCTCGAAGCTGATTCCCTTGCCGATAAACCTCGTAGGTCTGCTTTGAGTGCCAAACCGTTTCATGGTAGTCGTCGCCGATCCGCTCGAACAACCGCGCGGTCGTTTGCACGTCGTTGCCGAAGGAAGCAAAAAAGCATGCCTCATTCAACCGATGGGCCGAGGAGCCATACAGTTTTTCGATTGAGTGGTAACCAGCCAGCAACTTTGGCACCGACTGCTGGTGGTTGTTCATCAGACTCATTCCATGCAGCGTTAGCATCTGCGAGAAAATCGTAAAGAAAACAATATCGCCTTGATTGCCTCCAAGTCTTAACGCGGCTTCATCGGCAAACTTTTCCCACTCGCCCTCAGTTCCACGCCAGCGGGGCAACAGATACGAGGCCTTGGTTTGATGCAGGTAATAGAACGAGGGTTCGAGCTGCGTGCCCGCATCAAAAATCTTGTCGAGTGCGTCGCGCCCCCAACCTTGTCCCAGACCCACCCAAATGGCCGTCATAAACCAATAAGGGCAACGCTCGTCGAGTGAAGACCCTTCGGACAATGCCTGGCGTGCGGAATCCAGCCGTTTATCAAAGACCTCCCACGCGGCGTCTTTTACAAAATCAGAGTAACTTTTGCCTCGCGCTTTCCACGCATATCCTTTCCAAGCCGAGGCAAGAGCCACCTTCGCGGTCAAGGAATTAGGTTCTTGTTTGGACCATGACGCGAGAGCATTCAGCAGATCCTCCCAATCTCCATCACTTGCCTTGTCGCCCAGGGCGGGTTCTTCGAGCCCCGCGTACAGAGCGCAAAGTTTCCAATACCCACCAAGCAAACGTTCTTTGCTGAGACGAACTCTGCGTGCTTCCCGATCAACCCACCCAAAATTTTTCTTCAGGAATTTCTCTCGCACCTCCGCGACATAGGCATCATATTCCTTATCTACGATTTTTGATGGGGGGGGCTGCGGTGGTCGTAGATGACGCCGAAGCGGGCGAGCCGTTAATAGCAACGACACGGGTTGCTAACGAACGTTGGCAGCCGGGCGGTCGAGATCATCGCTCCGACCAGCGCGAATCCAAAGAGGCTTTTTCTCTTCATTGGGTCGTCTCCAACTGAGGGAATTTGAGGGAATTGGGAAATACTCTTTGGAATTCAAGGCAAGGGGGGCAGGCCGGTTACGGCTAGCCCCTGCTTTTTTATAGCATGCGGTGCGGGGTATTGGTAACAACTTTTACGGTTGTACCTTAATTTGAATTCTCTGCGTATCTAGGCGTCGACTGCGTCTTTGGTGAGTTTTGCTTCAGCTATTCCACCCTCGGACTCAAAAAGCGCAGAGCATCCGCAGAGAAAAATCAAATAGCAGCACTCCGACTTACTGATGGCCAAGCGTTCGGAGCGCTTTCTAAGCTCAATAAATCTGTGTAATCTGTGGACCATATGATCGACCTTCAACTTACTGACGACCATGAGGCGCTGGTGCAAACCGTGCGCGAGTTTGCCCAGAAAGAAGTCGCGCCTTACATCAAGGAATGGGACGAGAAGCAGGAACCACATCGCGAAATTTTCGCGAAGATGGCCGAGCTGAATCTGTTGGGCGTGTGCATCCCGGAACAGTATGGCGGTGCCGGTTTTGATTACATTTCGCTGGGACTTGTTTGCGAGGAGCTCGAAGCCGTGGACACGTCTTTGCGCGTTGCTATGTCGGTACATACCGGGTTGAATTCGCTGACCCTTTACACCTGGGGCACAGAAGCGCAGAAGCAAAAATATCTGGTGCCGCAGGCGAAGGGCGAGAAGTTGGCGACTTATGGGTTGACCGAACCGGGCGCCGGATCGGATGTGGTGGGCGCGCGCTCGACTGGCCGGCGCGAAGGGGACGAGTACGTTCTGAATGGCGAGAAGATGTGGATCAGTCTGGCCGGTTTCGCGGACAACTTTCTTTTCTTCTGTTGGACCGATGAAGAGAAACGACGCCAACGCGATCATTCAGGCATGTCGTGTTTCATTGTTGAGCGAACGATGAAAGGATTCACTTCTGGAACAATTCACGGGAAGCTCGGGATCCGCGCCGGCAACACCGGATATTTTTCTTTGCAGGATGCCCGAGTGCCGAAAGAGAATTTGGTTGGTGAAGAAGGCGAAGGCTTTAAGATCGCAATGTTCGCGCTTGAGCAGGGAAGATTTACTGTTGCCGCGGGCGCCACCGGAGTGATCCGCGCCGCCCGCGATGCATCGGTCGCTTACGCGAACCAGCGCGAAACTTTCGGGACCAGGATCGCCAACCATCAATTGGTCAAACAGAAGATCGCAGAGATGGAAGCTGACTATGAAATGTCGAGACTGCTATGGTTGAAAGCCGGATGGTTAAAGAACCAGGGACTACCGAATGGCCGCGCCACGAGTTTGGCTAAGTGGCAGTCAACCATCCGCAGCGAGCAGGCTGCGTCAATGGCCATCGAAGTTCACGGCGCCAATGGTTATTCGAATGATTATCCGGTCGAGCGATATCTGCGAAACTGCAAAGCCGCGATCATCTATGAAGGGACGCGCGACATTCACACGTTAATGCAAGCCGACTGGGCCCTGGGCTTGAAGAAAGAAAAGCCCGCGCGAAAGACATTGCCGCCGTGGCGGTCTGCGGACGCACATCAAGCCGTGGCATTGTGATGGCGAAGTTTGGACTGAATGTTTTTACGCACCGTCTTGCCCTATAGCCCTCTGGACAACGGATTCAATCTCATCCAACCGAAACGGCTTCGTAAGGTAAGCGAATGCGCCGAGGTTGATCAACGAATCAGGATCTTCTTCCTGCGCCTTTCCGGAAATGATGATTACGGGCGTCTTCAGATCCTTGAGACGAACGCGTTTCAATATTTCGACGCCCGTCAGTCCGGGCATGGCTAAATCAGTAAGCACCGCATCGTAACTTTCGATCTCGAGATACTGCAGGGCCTGCTCGGCCGTGCTGGCCGTGTTGCACTCGTAATTCTCGGAAAGAAGATCCAGCAGAATCTCACGCACTGCGGCGTCGTCATCTACGATCAGAATGGTCGGCATTGGCGGGCATTGTAGACGCGTTTTACGCGTAAAGCGAGCGCTAAAGCAAAAATAACAGCAAGCAACCCTAAGCTCTGGTTCTCTCTTTAACTCTGCTTCTCTCTAAGAAACAGGAACGGATCAATTCCGGGCTTCAAATACTCTGTTGAAGGGTGTTTCCGTGGCGCGGCGAAACTCTTTGAAACCACTGGCCAGAACCGTGCTTCGCAACGCATCTTCCGAGGCCACTGCGCCGAGCGCTGGTCCATCATGCGCCAGTGAATTCGACGTGCAGCACAAAGTCGAAGCCGCGGCGAAGGTGCGGCCGATCGGATTGAAGTTTTCTTCAACCGTGTTCCCGGCCATCGGCTCGACAATCAAGGCCGATCCTTCAGGCGCCAGCACTGAGCTGGCTCTGGCCGCAGCGCCGACCGGGTCGCCCATGTCATGCAGGCAATCAAAGAAGCAGATCAAATCGAATTGTTCGTTTGGAATGTGCGCGGCGTCTGAGACTTCGAAAGAAACTCGATCAGAGACCCCCGCCGCTTCGGCTTTTTTCCGCGCCTGGTTGATTGAGGCTTCATGATTGTCAAATCCCCCGAAACGCGAATTGGGAAATGCCTGGGCCATGATGATTGTTGAGGCGCCATGACCGCAGCCCACATCGGCAACTTTGCCGCCGGCCTTCAGTTTGTCTTCGATGCCGGTAAGCGCCGGAATCCATGAAGCCACCAGGTGCGCGGTATAACCGGGACGGAAGAACTTTTCAGTTCCCACGAAAAGGTCAGGATCATGTTCGCCCCAACGCATTCCGCCGCCTTTGCGAAAGTATCCTTCAATCCGCGGCGCGGCGGCGGTCATCGCCTTGACTACGAAAAAACCGCCACCGACATAGAACGGACTATCTTCGTCGGTGAGCGCGACAGCTTGCTCCGGGGTCAGGCTGTACTGTCTGCTGGTCGTATCGTATTCGACATAACCACCGGCCGCCTGATTGACGAGCCACTCCCGCACGTAACGCTCGTTGGTGTTGGTCCGTTGGGCCAATTCCGCGGGGGTAGCTGGTCCATCGGCGAGCGCTTTGTAGAGTCCGAGCTTCTGTCCCAGGTAAACGAGGGCGGAACTGAGAGAGGCGCCAAAGTCGCCTACGACTTTTCCAAGAAACGCGTTCATCTTCTCTTCATTAACTGCAAATTGTTGCGTCGGCGCCGGCATGATTGCCCTCCCGTTTTTCTATTAGAGTATTTCTGGCGGGAATGTCGCCGTTTTTTTACGCCAGTTATGCGGGCAAGTCAAACGAAGCACAGTTAATGGCTTCGCGAACCGAGGGTTGGAAAAGTCTCGCGTTCCTCTGATAGTATGGCGCCGCTTTCTTCAATCTAGAAAAATTTATTAGAAATCATCGCGGTCTAATCTGAGCACAGGAGACAAAACAATGGCCTCAGAAGTACGAACCGAACGTGAACTGTCACTCGATTTTTTGCGCGTGACTGAAGCCGCGGCCATTGCTGCGGCCCGCACGATGGGCCAGGGCGATCGCAAGTATTCCGATCAAGTGGCCGTCGAAGCCATGCGCGAAGTGATGGATTCGGTGCCGATGCGGGGCCGCGTCGTAATTGGGGAGGGCGAACGCGATGAAGCGCCGATGCTTTATATCGGCGAGGAAGTGGGGGGCGGATTTGGCGTGGGCGAAGAATTGGCGGCGTCTTGTCCCGAAGTGGATATCGCCGTTGATCCCCTGGAAGGCACAAACTTGTGTGCGTTGGGCGCTAATAATGCAATTGCAGTGCTGGCGGCCGCCGAACGGGGCGGACTGCTGCACGCGCCGGACATTTACATGGACAAGATCGTCGTCGGTCCGTCTTCGCGCGGGGTTATCGATATCGACGCGCCCGTGAAGGAGAATTTGAAGAACATTGCTCGCCGACTCGGTCGCGACATCGAAGACCTGACCGTCATTGTTCTCGATCGAAAGCGCCACAAAAAAATTATCGATGATGTCCGGGCGGCGGGCGCGCGGATTCGCCTAATCTCGGACGGCGATCTTTCGGCAGGAATTTCCGCGGCCGTCGCGGGCACAAACATTCACGCCTGTATCGGTATTGGGGGGGCCCCGGAAGGGGTGCTGACTGCCGCGGCGGTGAAATGTTTGAACGGCGAAATTCAGGCGCGATTGGTTTTTGATCCGGAAAGACTCGGGGTTGATAAAGACAAGGTACCGCCGGCAGAGAAAGTGATCGCGCGGCTCAAGTCCATGGGCATTCCCGATCACAACAAGGTCTACGACACGGACGATCTGGCGCCGGGAAAGAAAATTATTTTCGCGGCCACCGGAGTCACTGACGGATCGCTGATGCGCGGCGTCCGCTTCTTTGGATCAGGCAAGCGCACGCACTCGATGGTTATGACCAGCGAGTCGAAACATATTCGCTTTGTCGATAGTATTCATATCGAAGGCGGGCCGGACACGGTCATAAGATTTTAGCTTTGGATTCAGCTTCTATCATTTCAAGCGGGAATGAGGCCGACGCGTACGGGCCGGCAGTTGCGGGGATTAGCTGGGCACTCGTGGCGCTAATCGCCACCGGTATTGTTGGCTTGATTGTGGCTGCTCCGCTCGCGCAGCAAGCAGGTCACCCGGGGTTTGCCGCCGCAATCTACAAGAGCTTCAGCTATGTCTGCCACCAGATCCCGGAACGATCGTTTCACCTTCACGGAGAAAAATTTGCCGTATGTTCCCGCTGCACTGGTTTGTATTCCGGACTGGCAGTAGCGACCCTGATCTATCCTGTGGCCCGCGCGCTGAAGGACACACTTAGTCCCTCGCTATGGTGGTTGGTCCTCGGCGCGCTGCCTCTGGCGATCGATTTCTCACTCGGTTACTTTCACATCTGGGCCAACACTCATCTAACGCGATTCATAACGGGTGCGCTGCTGGGTTCGGTGGCCGTCTTTTTCATCCTGCCAGGCTTTATACAAATGACCCTTTCGATTCGGCGAACTGCGCGATCACATTAATCGGTCGCACAATGAACGTCTTAGGCAAAAAAATTTTCGCGCCGCAAATCGAAATCTGGCGATTCCGAAACGGTTTGCAAATAACGGTTGAATGCGATTGCACACTTCATTGCATTACTGACTTCCAATTCACCAAAGAGAGAGTTCTGTTGGCACACCTCCAAGGCCGGTATAAGGCCCTGCTTTAGCAGTGTGCATATCAGTCGTTCCTTTTTTCATAGTTCCATGCGATTGATATGTAATCTGCTCTTGGCACTCAGAAGTTGAATAACCCTTGCAGCAGGTCTGATTACTCTTTTCACTACCGACTCTAAAATTGTGGTCTCGCCGGCGAAAAATGCGCGCGCGCGAGCCCCGACCTTTAGCTCGCCGAACTGTGACGTGCCCTACGCGGTCGCATGTAAACGGATCTGCGCTAAACACGATCTCGCGTGATAGCCAGGAGGCGGCGACGTGGACAATTACCAGCACCACGCCGAAGGACTGCGGCAACTGAGAAGACATCTCGGCTTGGAGACGCAGCTCCTCTATACTTTCGAATCGCGACCAAACAAAAAGCAGGAGAGCGATGCTCTCCCGCTTTTCTTCTTCAAAGCTAGTCTGGTTATTCCGCTGCGACGGTGTGCGCCCGGGCGACTAGTTCAGGCCTGACGGCCGTAACACCGGACTCACTCTTGCCCTGCAATTCAGGAGTGGGGCCGCTAGCGGCCGATGTTTGTTTCGGTGCAGTGCTGGCGCCGGCGTCTCGTTCGCGGACGTAAGTCAACCACGGCGCGGGCGGCTCGCGTTCTCCGGAAGTAATCGCAAAGAACATCTTCTGAATTTTCTCGGTGATTTCGCCGCGCCGCGCGTTGCCGATATCAATGCGATCCACAGATCGAATGGGGGTAATCTCGGCGGCCGTGCCGCTGAAGAATAGTTCATCAGCAACATAAAGCGCCGCGCGTTGAATGCTGCGTTCTTTGATCGTGATTCCGAGTTCGCCGCAAATCTGAATCACACTGTCACGGGTTATGCCGGGCAGCACCGATGACGAAAGCGGAGGGGTGTTAACTACGCCGTTGGCGACCAAAAAGATGTTTTCGCCCGAACCTTCTGAAACGTAGCCGCGATCGTCGAGGGCTATACCTTCAGCAAAACCATTGACTAGCGCTTCCATTTTGATCAATTGCGAATTCATGTAATTCGCGCCGCTCTTGGCCATTGCCGGCAGGGAATTGGGTGTCAGGCGGTTCCAGCTTGAGACGCAAACATCGACACCCTTTTCAATTGCTTCGTCGCCCAGGTACTTGCCCCAATCCCAGGCACCGATGTAACAAGCCAGCGGATTTGGAAATGGATTCACGCCGAAGGCTGGATGTGCTTCATCAAGGCTGCGGAAAAGGATCGGACGGATGTAGCACTGTTCGAGGCCGCTCCGGCGCACCAATTCGATCGAAGCATCGCAAAAATCATCAACCTTCCAACTATGATCCATGCGGTAGACTTTGGCGGAATTCAAAAAACGTTGCATGTGCTCGCGCAGGCGAAAAATCGCCGGCCCGCGTTTCGTCGCGTAACAACGAATGCCTTCGAAAACGCTGGACCCGTAATGCAGAACGTGCGACATCACGTGCACCCTTGCATCATCCCATTTGATAAACTCGCCGTCGCGCCACACCACATCGGAGATACGCGGAGTTGCCACGTCTTTTGTCTTGCCAGTGCCTGGAAACATGTTTCGATTCTCCTTTGGAGACTCTAATGTCAAGCGGGATCGTAAAAGGGTGTATTGATAAGGCACGATACTCTAAAGTCGCGCGCGTTTGCAAGACGCCATAAGTGCGCCAGAATGGACATCCATCATTAGTACGAAACGCACACGAAACTAGTTTGAAATGTTTATGAATTGGAATGTCAGGCCCCATAATTCAGTCGTTCGCTTGATTAAGAACAGACACCTCCGTACGATTCCGAGTAAGCGTTGTTATTGACTTTGAGAAGAAGACTCGATGGTGTTACTGATGCCTCTGCGCCGAGCCGCAGCGTTGCAGATCCTGGGCGCAGGCCTGTTTCTAATCCAGCTACTAAACTGCGGCCATTCCAACAACTTCATGACAAATAATTCCGAGACTACTCCTGCGGCCGGCGATCCAATTTCGATCCACCGGCGCGCGATCGCGATCGACATGCACGCTGACACGGCCCAGCGCCTGGTGGATGAGCGCCTCGATCTGGAAAATCGTCTGCCGGATGGACAGTTTGACGCCGTACGCGCGAAGGAAGGCGGACTTGACGCCCAGTTTTTTTCAATCTGGGTCGAGCCGGAACTGTTCGGTGGCGGGGGTGCCGGCGCGGTAAAACGCGCCGACGTTCAGATTGAAGCTGTACGCAACCTGGCGGCAAAACATCCGGAAACGTGGGAGCTGGCAACGACGGCTGATGATGTGCGGCGGATCGCCGCGGCCGGGAAGATAGCCGCGCTGATGGGCCTGGAAGGTGGCTACGCGATCGACGAAAAGATCGAAAACGTTGAGCGCTTTTACAAGATGGGAGTGCGTTACATGTCCGGCGCCTGGAGCGTGAGCACGAGCTGGGCCGGCTCGTCAGGGGATGAGATTGGCAAGACGCGCGGTTTGACTGAATTTGGCAGGCAGGTGATTCGCGAGATGAACCGGCTGGGAATGATGGTTGACGTCTCACATCTTTCCGATAAAGCGTTCTGGGACATCGTGAACACTTCGACAAAGCCGATCGTAGCGACGCATTCGGGCTGTCGCGCGATCGCGGATGTTCGGCGCAATTTGACTGACGAAATGATCGTCGCGCTGGCAAAGACGGGGGGCGTCGTAAACGTAATCTTTTATCCCGAGCACATAGAACCAGGTTACAGCGAAAAGAAAAAAAAGGTGGATGCCGCGATCGCCACGTTGGTGCAACGAGCGTCGGATGAAGACCAGGGCGATGTCGCGCACAAGAAGCTGGCGCGTGATCGAGTGCGGGCGCGGGAATACCTGAAGCGGCTGCCGCCCGTTTCAGTTTCGCGCATCGTCGATCACATTGATCATATCGTGAAGCTCGTCGGTATCGATCACGTGGGAATCGGGTCAGATTTTGATGGCATTCAAGCCGTGCCGGTAGATCTCTCGTCAGTCGCTGACCTGCCAAATCTCACGAAGGAACTCCTGCGGCGCGGTTATTCCGAGGCTGACATCGATAAGATTCTCGGCGGAAATATGCTCCGGGTGATGGAGCAAGTTGAGCGGAAATGAGCCGCGGAAAAGGGTGGCATCGTTTGAAGGCGGGCTACCCCCCGCTCTTTTGGCGATTTGATGGGCGGTAGCGCGGCTCGAAACGAAAAACGGTGAGAGAAAACAAACAGAAACGGCCACGAATTGGATTTCATGCGCCGATAAAGGACGGGCTGCATGAATCACTGCTCATCGCCAAAGAGACTGGCTGTGATGCGGTGCAGATTTTCTCGCGCAATCCGCGTGCTTGGAAGGCCAAGCCCCTGACCCGAAGCGCAATTGATTTGTTTCGCGAGACGCGCAAGCACACCAAACTCTCGCCCGTTCTGATTCACACAAACTACCTGATCAATCTCTGCGCCTCCGACGAAGTGCTGCTCTTGAAGTCGATCGCTTCGTTTCGCGAAGAGCTGCAACGCGCGATTGTGCTCGACGTCGACTATCTCGTGCTGCATCCCGGCAGCGCGCGCGGATCGTGCGAAGCCGACGCGATCGAGGCGTGCGCCCGCAGTTTGAATATTGCAACGAAAGGTCTAAAGCTCGATCGGCTCCGCATCCTGCTTGAGAACACTGCCGGCCAGGGCGAATGCATCGGTCATCGCTTCGAACATCTGCGAGCGATCATGGACCGATGCCCGAAACTGAACCTGGGCGTTTGTGTTGACACCGCGCACTCGTTCACCGCCGGCTATGACATTCGTGAAGAGGATGGTCTGGAAGCGACGATTGCGATTATTCGTCGCACGGTGCGCTTAAGAAATGTGCGCGCGGTCCACTTCAACGACTCCCGCGCCCTTTACAATTCACGGGTAGATCGACATTGGCACATCGGCGAAGGGCATATTGGACGCGAAGCCCTGCGCCGCTTTGCGCAACACCCGAAACTTGCGCACGCGGCTTTCATACTGGAAACACCTTACGATGATCCGCGCGCGGACCTGAAGAACCTGCAAGCGTTGAGGTCATTTCTCGAAAGCCAGGGGTGGGACGGGTGTCCCGTGTGATCCACGCCTTAGCCAGGTGACCGGCGCCAGCGAAGATGTGGAAACCGTTAAAAACGACTTCCGGTTTATCGTCACGCCACCACCGCTAAGCAAAGGCGAACACGGCGATTGATACGCAAACGCTCACGCTTGTTTAGCGGCTGCGACCCTGGACGCGGGCCGGATCTTTGTTTACAATCCCGATGTCAGGTAGGTCCAATGCTTCAGATTCACTCCCTTACCAAGCTCCTTCTTACGGTGCCGCTTTTGCGCCGGGCCTGAGCCCGCTCGCTAAGCGGCGATACACTCCAAACAATTCAACTGTTAGGTGCGCGGGCGCGCAGAATGTTTTAATAAAGCTTTGCGCGATCCGTGTTGGTGATTTGTAACTGACTATCAAGGGCTTCGGACTCATGGACGTGAAATATTTTCCGGAAAAAATCGAAGAAAAGTGGCAAAAGCGTTGGGCGACGACCTCGGCGTTCGTGGCTCGCGAAGACGATCCGCGACCAAAATTTTATGCGCTGGAGATGCTTCCCTACCCATCGGGATATCTGCACATGGGCCATGTGCGTAACTACTCGATTGGCGATGCGCTCGCCTGGTATAAGCGGCTGCGCGGCTTTAACGTGCTGCATCCGATCGGCTGGGACAGTTTTGGTCAGCCCGCGGAACAGGCGGCTATTAAACGCGGTGTCCAACCCCGCGACTGGACCGAAGAAAATATCGCCCATATGAAAGGGCAGATGCAGCGGCTCGGGATCAGCTATGACTGGTCACGCGAGATCGCCGCACACCGGCCGGACTATTACAAATGGGACCAGTGGTTCTTTCTGAAGATGCTGGAGCTCGGTCTCGCGTATAAGCGAACGTCGGCGGTCAATTGGTGCCCGCACGAAGAGACGGTGCTTTCGAATGAGCAGTC
The DNA here is from genome assembly GCA_046262835.1 of Pyrinomonadaceae bacterium. Taxonomy (GTDB): domain Bacteria; phylum Acidobacteriota; class Blastocatellia; order Pyrinomonadales; family Pyrinomonadaceae; genus UBA11740. The sequence continues at coordinate 74,375 of JBHELZ010000015.1, read as the reverse complement.
GTCGGGCGGCGTTTGTTGGCGCTGCGGTGCGGCCGTCACCAGGAAAGAGATCGAGCAGTGGTATTTGCGCACTACGAGGTACGCGGAAGAACTGGTCGCGGATATTAAGGAAATCGAAAGCCACTGGCCCGACAAAGTTTTGAAGCGACAGCGCGACTGGGTCGGCCGGAGCGAAGGCGCTTACATCGATTTCCATGTTAAGGACACGCCCGAAAAGATTCGTGTGTTTACAACCAGGATCGATACGATCTTTGGCGCGACGGCGATTGTGGTGGCCGCGGAACACCCGTTGTTGTCGAAACTGCTGCACAGCTCAACTTTGAAAGATCAGGTCATGGCTTTTGCTGATCAAGTAAAAGCCACGCGCGCGATCAAAACCGAGGACGCGGCGGTCGAGGAAGAGAAGTTGGGAATCAATACGGGGCTGCTCGCCATCAACCCCTTTGATGGCGAGTTGTTGCCCATCTGGGTCGCGAACTATGTCCTGATTGATTATGGCGCCGGGGCCGTGATGAGCGTGCCGGCGCACGACCAACGCGATTTCGAGTTTGCGCAGAAGTACACCCTACCGGTTCGACAAGTGATCGCCCCCGTCGTGCACGGACAACAAAGCGAACCGGCAGACCAGGCCCCGGGCGGCGACCAATCGATGGCGATGAAGAACGCGTTCACTGAGTACGGCGTGTTGGTTAATAGCGGCGAGTGGAGCGGCAAGCTTTCGCAAGAGGCCATGCGCGAGATGGCTGATTATGCGGCGGCCAAAAACTTCGGCGGGCCGGCGGTGACCTATCGCCTGCGCGACTGGGGCATTTCGCGGCAGAGATTCTGGGGCGCGCCGATTCCAATTATCTACTGCGATGACTGTGGGATGGTGGCAGTGCCGGAAAAAGATTTGCCGGTAACGCTGCCTGACAATGCACAATTTACCGGGACGGGCGAATCGCCTTTGAAGGGCGTTCCGGAATTTGTGAACGTCAATTGTCCGCAGTGTGGTAAGCCTGCAAAACGCGAAACCGACACGATGGACACTTTCGTCGATTCGTCCTGGTACTTCTTTCGTTACACCGATCCGCGCAATGCGAAGATGCCTTTTGATTCATCCATCGCTGAGAAGTGGACACCTGTGGATCAATACATCGGCGGTGATTCACATGCAGTGATGCATCTGATTTACACGCGCTTCTGGACCAAAGTAATGCGCGATTTAGGCTTGGTTAAATTCAATGAGCCCGTGAAGCGCCTGTTGACTCAGGGCATGGTAACGAATCGCGTCGAAGGGACGAACGAATTCAAGGCCATGTCCAAGAGTCTGGGCAACGGGGTCGATCCAGACGAAATGATCGAAGCCTTTGGAGCTGACGCGGCTCGCCTGTTCGTTTTGTTTGCGGCGCCGGTTGAAAACGAACTGCGCTGGTCTGAGGCAGGTATTGAAGGCGCCGTGAGATTTTTACGACGCGTCTGGACCATGGCATGGAAATGGCGCAATGAATTTCATGCCGGTCAGATGCCGCTTACCTCCAAAGAATCTCAGTCAACCCCGAGCGACGGCGGTAGAGAATTGCGACGCAAGACCCATCAAACGATTGCGCGCGTGACTGCTGATTTCGAGAAGCTTGATCTGAATACGAACGTCGCCGCGCTGATGGAGTTATTGAACGCCCTGGGCGAATTCCATGTTGAAGCTTCGTCGGCGTCACGCGCCGATGTTTTTGCCGTACGGGAAGCGATTGAAGCTTTGGTGGTGATGCTGGCGCCCTTCGCGCCGCATATCGCCGAGGACATGTGGGAAGGTCTGGGCCACGAAGGCGGTTTGCTAAAAGTCGCGCCCTGGCCAGTCGCTGATCCCGAATTGGCAAAGAAAGATGAATTGGAAATTCCGGTGCAGGTCAACGGGAAACTACGCTCGCGTGTCGTAGTAGCCCCGGAAACTTCGGAAGCCGATTTGCGCGCTATCGCGCTGACGGATGCGAAGGTGCAGAGCTTCATCGACGGTCACCAGATAGTTAAGGTGATTGTGGTGCCGCAGCGGTTGGTGAATGTGGTGGTGAAGTAGGCTGACTCGAGCGTAACCGTCCCGGTTGCATCATGATTTTTTAGTCGTATCACAGCAAGCGAGGACGCTTCCGCTCCAGTCCCCTAAGTGCAGAGCTTCATCGATGGTCACCAGAAAGTTAAGGTGATTGTGCTGCCGCGGTTGGTGAATGTGTCGATGAAGTAGGCTGACCCGAGCGGGACCCTCCCGGTTGCTTCATGATCTTTTAGTGCATATCACAGCAAGCGAAGGCGCTTGCGCTCGAGTTCCGAAATGGAGAGCTTCATCGATGGTCACCAGAAAGTTAAGGTGATTGTGGTGCCGCCGCGGTTGGTGAATGTGTCGATGAAGTAGGCTGACCCGAGCGAGACCCTCCCGCTTGCTTCATGATCTTTTGTTGTATCACAGGAAGCGAGGAGGCTTGCGCTCTAGTCCCGGACGCAATGGCCCTTCGGGTAATGACCCATCTGGCGAAGTACCTTCTTGCTTGCGCGTACCTTCACCCGCTAAAATCTCTCCCGGACGCGATGACTCGCTCGGAACCCCCGCGTAGTAGACCAGCGAATGAAAGAATGCCCATCCTGTCGTAGTTGTTTCCCTGATGACATACTGCACTGTCCTGACGACGGCGCGGCAACGACGGCCTCAATCATCGGCGAGCCTATCCTCGATGGCCGTTATCAACTTGAGAAGCGTCTGGGCCAGGGCGGCATGGGCGTGGTTTACAAAGCCCGACACATCTTCCTCAAGACAGCGCATGCGATCAAAATCATTCTTCCGGATCTGGTCGGAAACGATCCAAATCTTGTCACTCGCTTTCGCCAGGAAGCCCTGGCTGCGGCTGCAATTCGCCATCAAAACATTATTGCCGTAACTGACTTTGGCGTGGTGCGGGGCTCGATGCCTTTCCTGGTGATGGAATTCGTCCAGGGAAAATCTCTGCAAGACATCATGGCTGAGGAAGGCGCTATGTCGCCGCTGCGGGCGTTTGATTTGATGCAGCCGATTTGTGGGGGCATTGCCGCTGCACACCGGCAGGGCATCGTCCATCGCGATCTCAAGCCGCTGAATGTGATGATTCAAAACGGCGTGCCGACCAGTGAAGGCGTGAAGATTCTTGATTTCGGATTAGCAAAAATAAAGTCAGGCGAGTTACTGGGATCATTCATTGCCGCGCAGACAACCGGGCTGATGGGCTCGCCTTTTTATATGGCGCCGGAGCAGTGGTCGGACGAACCGCCTGACGCGCGCGCAGATGTCTACAGCCTCGGGGTGATGCTCTACCAGATGCTTTGCGGCGAAGTGCCTTTTAAAGGCAGTTCAATTCCGTCGATCATGAAGAAGCATTTGACTTCAGAGGTTCCATCGCTGGCTTCGAGAGGCGTCGATGTGCCGGCGCACATTGAATCCGTCGTGCGGCATGCGCTGGAGAAAGACCCCGGTCACCGCACCGCGTCGGCTGATGAGTTTGCTCGGGAATTGCGCGCCGCGATGGCATCGGCCAGCGCCGAATTGAAGCGCACCGGGGACAGGGCGCCAATCGATCCGGGCGAGACAATTGTCACCCCGTCTCAGGCTAACAGTACTTCGCCGCCCACAGCGTCTTCGACGGCGTTCGACCCGAACGCGGGGACGATTAGCGCCTCGTCGATGGCCGAAGAAGATCAGAAAACTCTGTTTGCTCAGCGTGAGCTGGCACGCGACGCCGCGGCTAAACAAAGGTTCCTTCAGGAATCAGCGCAGCGATTAAAGATTGAAGAGCAAAAGCGCGAGCAGGAAGAAGCCGCCCGCGACAAAGAGCGCAAACATCTGGAAGAGATTGTTGCCGCGCAAACTAAAGTTCTCGAAGAGAAGCTGACGCAACTCGCTTCGACCATGTCACCGAAAGGTGGAGGCGTGGATGCGGAAGCAACCCACATTCAACGCGCGGGCGTTATCACGGGGGGCGACAGCTTCGCGGGGACGGCGTCTCAACCATTTCCGCGCCTTGATGTCGATCTAACGCCAAAGAAACGATCAGCTGCGATGCCGATCGCAGCGGTAGTACTGGCCGTGCTGATCGTGGGCGGGGGTCTTGGCGGTTACTTCATTTACAAATCGCGGAACGTTGTAACCGCTGGTCCGATCAAGCCGGTCGACCCGGTGGATGCTCCAATGAAGCCGGACCTGATTGAAATTGAAGGCGGCACTTTTCAAATGGGGCGCAACGATTCGGTGCCGACTGAACGACCGGCCCATCAAACCACAGTCAACACCTTCGCCATGGACAAGACTGAGGTCACAAACGCTGAATACTCGCAGTTTGTGAAGCAGACGAACCACGCGCCGCCCGAACAATGGGGCAGCGTAAAGCCGCCGGCCGGCCAGGAGCTGCTGCCCGTCTCGAATGTTTCTTACGAAGATGCCCTTGCCTTTGCCGCGTGGAGATCGAAACGCGACGGCGTCACCTACCGGTTGCCCACCGAAGAAGAATGGGAATACGCGGCGCGCAATGGTGACAAGGATAATTTGTATCCCTGGGGAAACACCTGGGCTTCGGGACATGCCGCTACCCTGGACGCCGGTGTCGGAAAAGAACAACCCGTGGGTACTTATCCGGCCGGCGCCAATCGCTGGGGTGTTCAGGATCTGATGGGCAACGTTTGGGAATGGACCTCTTCGAAAGCGTCCGTCTATAAGGGCAATCCGTTGCAGCTTCCGGCACAGTACCAGGATTGGATCGTAGTGCGTGGCGGAGGGTACAGCAGTCCCACCAACAAAGTCAGTGGCACCAACCGCGACTGGTTTGCTCCTAATTACAAGAATGCTGTGCTCGGATTTCGTCTCGTGAAGGTCAGCTCCTAGCGACTCAGTCGCTTCCTACTTGCTTTCGCAAGCCGCTTTCCTCAAAATCAGCCGCGCAAGACCCGTAGCCGCGATTCGTTCGTGCACAGTGCGGCTTGAGTTATCAAGCGATAAACGGAGAAATAATGTTCCAACCAAGCAAGGCCCCATGCGCTCGACCGGTCCTCCTTTGCCTGTGCGTCTTGTTTGCCGCGACGCTTGCGCAGGCACAGGAAGCGGGCGGCGACCTCGTCGGAGGTGCGGGAATTTTTCGCCCCCGGAATCCCGAAGCAAAGCGCAGCAGCAATCCCAGCCGGCCGGTCCGCCCGCGGTTGACGCCGGCAGAAATCGAAGAAAAATATCAGGACTCAATCTCTGATGGAAACGACGCCCGCGATGCGCGCAAGTTTGCGGCGGCTGAATCTTCCTACCGGGCCGCAGCGAATTTCAAGCCGCACGACGCCCGGGCTTTCATCGGTTTGGGAAATATCTACGTCGATCAGCATCGGTGGAATGATGCTGAAGATGCTTATCGAAAAGCCCTCGAGTTTGCGGCCACCAATCCCGACGTGCTAACGGCGCTCAGCTTCGTCCTGGTCGAGCCTCGCAGTGGCGCTTTGAACGCGAAGCGCTTCACCGACGCTGAATACTTTGCCAGGCGCGCGACGCAGCTTCAGCCGACCAACGCCGTGGCCTTCGACCGGTTGGGAGCCGCGATGATCGCCAGGGGAATTTTCAACGCCGACGCTGAAGCAGCTTTGCGACGGGCCGTCGAACTGGATCCAAATCTGGTTGTTGCAAAGGTTCACCTGGCGCGGGTGCTTCGCCACACGAATCGATACGCTGAAGCGGATCCCATGTACCGCTCGGCAATCGATCAGGCCAAAGACGCGCCGACGCTCGTGCTGATTGCGGATGCGATGCAATCCGAGCAAAGTTGGGCGGACTCTGAGCCGGTCTTGCGTAGGGCGTTGGATTTGGATGCCCGCAATCCGGGCGCCCTGTTCCTGATGGCGCGCGTGTTATCGGCAAATCGCAAGTATGCGGAAGCCGAGCCTCTTCTGAAAACAGTAATTGAGCTGAGCCCAAAATTTTTTCTGGCGCGGAGCATACTGGCAAGATCATACCTGGGGTTGGAACGCTATGATGATGCGTTTAAGACTTACGAACAGGCGGTTGACCTTGCATCCGATGCGGATCGCAAACAACTAGCCGGAGCGTTTGGGTTCGCAGGCGTTGGCGACGGCTATATGAAGTCAGGCCGGACCAAAGACGCGATGCGCGCCTACACGCGCGGGTTGCAGATCGATCCGGACAACGCCGAGTTGCGTGCGAAGATTGCCGCGGCGCGCGCGAGTACAACTCGTTAAATAATAAGATAAAATCAAATGAAGCGTTGCCCAGTTTGCAGCCGCACCTACGCGAATGATGCGCAGAAATTTTGCACGCAGGATGGGAATACTCTGGTTGATGCCCATTCGGCCGGCGCCGGCCAGGGCGAAACTGTGCGCATTGACTCAGCCCAACTTGATAGTGAAGTTACCAGGGTAATCTCTAAAGAGTTGCCGCGACTGAGCGGCAGCGGATTCGATCCGTACCGGACGGTAATGTCCTCGCCGCAGGATGCCGCCGCTATTCCTTCGTTGAAGACTGAAGATGTCGCGCCGCAGACCCCGGCCACTTTACCGCCGCCGGCCCCGACTACAGCGTCGCCGCAGACGACTTCAACTCCGCCGCAAGAGGAGCCGGCGCCGCAGGCTCAACCGCCTTCCACGCCGCCGCCTCCAGTTTCATCTGCTCAAACTGCGACTGAGACGCCGTCCGGCGAGGCCTCCGCGCCGGCCATTGCTCCTCCGACCGTTGCGGCTTCTGCCCCGGTAGTTGCTGCTTCACCCCGTGCTCCGAAAAAAAGATCGAAACTACCGCTGATACTCGGGATTCTGGTTGTGCTGTTGCTGCTTGGCGCGGGCGCCGCAGTCGCGGGATATTTCTTCGTGGTGAAACCGATGTTGGAAGCGAGGCGCGTGGTAATTGTCGATCATCCGCGGCGCCCTGAGCCAACACCCGCCGACGCGACTCCGGATGCCGGAAGTACGAAAACTCCGGTTGCGAAAACAGAAGTGCCGCCTTACGTCCCCCCGGCTCGCGCCGTGCAGTTTGTAAATTCGAGCGCAAATCTCACCGGCAAACTCGCTGAACATTACGTTGATTTCTCTTTTTACTATCCGAGGGGGTGGTCCAAAGATCCGAAGGCTGGGGTGCCCGGGGCCACTAACTTTGCGCACGTTGAACGGCACCTGCCTCCCGACCTTACGCAAGAAAATCTCGCAGTCGGTTGGTACCTGTCTGCCGGATCCGGAGAAGGAGACCGTGCGACATTTCACACGCTCGCTGAAAATTTGAACGCGCAGTACGCACAGAACTCGGACTTTGCGGACTATCGAAAAGTCTCGGAGGGCCCCACGACGGTGGGCAATTACGATGGATACGAGTTTCGGTTCGAAGCCGCGTCACGCAATAGAAATGACATTAAAATCTGGGGGCGCGTAATCTTTGTGCCACCGGTTGATGGGAGCAACAATGGAGTGACGCTATTGATGTTCGCGACATCGCTCGCGCCCGAGCTGAATTCGGTGAAAGACGTCGGCGCGAAAGGTGAACTGCCAATGATTCTGGAATCATTTCGATTCGGTAAGTAACTTTAAGTCTGAAATCAGGGCGTAGGGCGGCGTTAAATTCACAAGAGCAACGCCATTGCACGCCCGAATCACGGGTAATTAATCACATGAAGTTAGTTCTCGCAGAAGATCGCGGCGGTCTATTGCATGGTGAACGCTCGTTCGCCGGCGAGGTAGTTTTCGTCGGGCGTGATCCGGCCGTATGCCACTACTTTTTTTCGCAGGAACAGTGGCCCATGGTCTCGCGTAAGCACGCCGAGTTTCGTCTGAGCGATGGGCGGTGCACAGTGGCGGACGCCAATTCGCGCTTCGGCACCTTCGTAAACGGCGAGCGGATCACGTCGCCAATGGAAGTGCGAGTGGGATCGCATGTGCAGCTGGGCGCCGGTGGGCCAATCCTCCGTGTAGTAAGCATCGAGCAATCAACCGCTGAAGCTGGAGCGCCAAAGCCATCCGACCTCGGAAGAATGGAAACGGTGCATGATGCCGGAGCCGCATCGCGCATGGGTTCATCTGCGGCCCCTAAGTCCGCGGCCCCTCCGCTTGCCCGCGATCCCCAGCCAGAACCGCCGCCCGCAGGACCCGCACATTTGGATCTTGAGGAGTCACGCACGGGGCAAATCCGGCGGATCGATTTGCATAAGGAGGTGACACGTCTTGGCCGCGATCCGGAAGGCGAGGTGGTCATCGACGCTGACGCCGCCGTGGTATCGCGTCGTCATGCTGAGATTAAGAAAAGCGGCGACCACTACTCACTTAGTGATCTACGAAGTTTCAACGGCACGCTGGTCAACGATCAGCGCATCACGGAGACAGTGCCGCTGTTCGATGGCGATCGAATTCAGCTGGGCGTCGGCGGCCCACGGTTGCGCCTGGTTGATCCGGCCCACCCGGCGCCCGCCCATCGCGCGGTCCAGCCCGGTGCTCCGACGCCCAGCGAGCGGCTGATTCTGCCGGCATTCGGCCAGATCGCCGCGATGGCCCAGCGACAAACAATCGTTTCGACCTCCAGTTCGTTGCAAGGCGCAAAGCCCCCCACCGGTTCCCAGCCGCAGTTACTCGCGCGCCTATCGTTTGAAAACCGCCCGCACCTTTCCGTCGGTCGCTCGCCCGACAGTGACGTGCGTCTGGACGGGCTGCAAATCTCGAATCATCACGCGCGCTTTGTGCGCACCAACGGCAACGTGGCGGTTGAAGATTCGGGCTCGACGAACGGGGTTTACGTCAACGGCGAGCGCATCAGCGGCCGTCGCAACGTGCAACTTTCGGATGTAATTCAAATTGGCCCGTTTGTCCTGCAAGCGGACGCGGCCCAGGGCGTGGCGGTCTATGACACCCGATCAAAGACGCGCATCGACTGTATCAACATTGCGAAAGTTGTAAAGAATAGATCAGGCGGCGGGACGATCAAGTTGCTCGATGATGTTGGGTTGACGATTCAACCGAACGAATTTGTCGGCTTGCTCGGGCCATCGGGCGCGGGCAAATCGACCCTGATGGATTCACTTAACGGAATGCGGCCGGCCTCCAGCGGCCACGTGCTCATCAACAATCTTGATCTCTATCGGCATCTCGATTCGTTGAAGCAATCCATCGGTTATGTTCCGCAGGATGACATCATCCATCGCGAGTTGACGGTCTATCGCACTCTCTACTATGTGGCCCGTCTGCGTCTGTCGCGTGATGTCTCGCGCCGCGAAATCGATCAGATAGTGAATGAGGTAATGGACGTCACCGGCCTGGCGGAAAGACGTGACGTGGCGATCTCGCAACTTTCCGGCGGCCAGCGCAAACGGGTCTCAATTGCCGTCGAGCTGATCACGAAACCTTCGGTGATCTTTCTTGACGAACCCACTTCGGGTCTGGACCCGGCGACGGAAGAAAAGATTATGAAACTCTTCCGGCAAATCGCTGAGAGCGGCCGCACCGTCATTCTCACGACGCACGCCATGGAGAACGTCAAGCTGTTCGACAAGATCGTCGTGCTGATGCGGGGCAAGCTGGTCTTCTATGGCGCGCCGCAGGAAGCGCTGGCCCACGTAAAAGCGGACAGTTTTAAGGACCTTTACGACAAGCTGGAAGCGCCGATTGACCAGCAACTCGCTTCCTTGCCGCCCTTGCCGCCGAATGCGACCAAGGGGCAGAAGAGCGCCCTCAAACATCAACGCGAGCAAATTTCAGAGCACGTCGCTGAGGAGTGGAAGAAAAAGTTTCAGACCACCGAACAATACCGGCGCAATGTAGTTGATCCCTTAAGCGTCCTGCCGCGAGATGGGCGCGCCGCCGCGCCACCGAAGCGACGGATGAGCATCATCGACGCGGTTCGCCAATGGGGCACGCTGACGCGGAGATATCTGGAAGTACTCACGCGGGATAAGTTCAATCTGCTGATACTGTTTGGGCAGGCGCCAATCATCGCCTTTCTTACTTATCTCGTGGTCGGCGCGGATGCGCCTCGCGACTTTCCTTATTTCGTGCTCGCCCTGGTGGCGATTTGGTTCGGCACGTCAGTCGCGTCGCGGGAGATCATTCGCGAGCGAGCAGTCTATACCCGCGAGCGCATGGTCAATCTGCGTTTACTTCCTTACGTCGGCTCAAAATTGTTTGTGTTGGCGCTAATCGTTTCGCTGCAATGCATTTTCTTATACGGCTCACTGAAGTTTCTGCATTACATCGGACTGATGAGTGTGCCTGGTTGGGCACTACCGCAAGTCGCAATCGTGCTGATCACTGCGATGGTCGGCATCGCCCTGGGCTTGTTTGTTTCGGCGGTGGTTAAGACGTCTGAGATGGCCACCAGCATGGTCCCCTTAATCCTGATTCCGCAAATTCTCTTTTCAGGCCTGGTTGGCGTGCCACAAAACACCGCGCGGGTAATCAGCACCGTGATTCCGGCGACCTGGGCGTTCGACGGCATCAAGAGATTCTCGACTCTGGATACGCTTGATGAGGAAGGCTCAGACCCGGAAGGCGCGAACAAAGGGCGCGGACTTTACAAGCATATCGAGGACCGGAACGACGAAAACATTTTGAAGGCCCGCACGGACATTGAAAATTATAAGAAGGATGCCGAGGATAAAATGAAAGATTACGAAGACAAGATGAAGACTTACCTCGAGCAGGCTCCTTACAATTCGAATCTGAAAAGACCTGAGGCCCCCAAGTTGGGCCAAGCCCCCGCTGTCCCAGCGGCAGAAAAGATACCGTCGGATCTAAGTGGGTATATCAACTTTCTTCATCCGTGGGGGAACATCCTCCTCGATCCACTGGTCCTGATCGTAATGTTCTTTGGCCTGGTTCTGGCTACACTTATTACTTTGAGGGCGCAGGACATTTTGTGAGGGAGGTGAAGTCAGTACCACCCGCGGTAGCGGCTGGGTCGTTAATACAGGTGCTTGCAAAAATCTTTTACTTGAACCCTCGATTATAATTCAGGCACGCCATACATGGTGTTAGTATGCGGTAGCGGGAATTTTCCATATTGTGGCCGTCGCCCAAATGTGGAACGATACAAACATTCCTTTGGCGTATTTGGTCACATTTCGTTGCTACGGCACCTGGTTGCACGGTGACGAGCGCGGATCAACGGATCGTCGGCATAACGCTTATAGATCTCCGCACATTCCGAATAACGAAAAATGGAAGCGACATAATACTCGAGCCCTTAAATGCGCGGCCGTAACTCTGAACGCTGACCAGCGAAGCAGCATCGAGACAGCAATTCGCGAAACCTGTACATTTCGTCGATGGTTGATGCACGCAATCAGTTCGAGAACTAACCATGTGCATGTGGTGGTCTCCATCGGAACGACTAACCCCAGCCGAGCGCTAAATGCTTTTAAGGCGAATGCAACACGACAGATGCGAGAAGACCGAAACTGGACTGGTTCGCATAGTCCCTGGGCAGATAAGGGAAGCCAGCGGCACTTATGGAACGAACGTAGCCTCGCGCTGGCGATGGATTATGTAGTAAACGGGCAGGGAGATGATCTTCCGGAGTTTAATTGACCCACCCGCTACCGCGGGTGGTACTGACTCGCCAAACTTGCCCAGACTTAAAGCACCACTCATCCTTTCGGCGCCGGCTTCTTATAAATCATCACGTAGAGCAGGTTTGCATTATTGAGGTTCAGAGGCCGGAGAATTTTGTATTCTTCCGTGGCCGACTTTTTGTCGCCCGCTTGCAGGTACGCGACGCCGAGGTTGTAGTGCGCCCCCTGATAGTCCGGCTTGAGTTTCACGGCTTCCTTGAGCGCCTGAATCGCCTGCTTCCACTTTCCCAGATTCATATAGACGACGCCAAGATTGTTTTGCGCCGAGGGCCAGTCAGGCTTTAACTGCACTGCCTGGCTGAGGGCCGTTAGCGCCTCGTCGTTCTGCTTCAAGTGACTATAGGTGATGCCGATGTTGAAATGACCTTCCGGCAGGGAAGCTTTCAATTGAATTGCTTTCTTGAGTGGCTCGACGGCGGAGCCGAAATCTCCAAGATTGTTATAGGCCCAGCCAAGGTTGCTGTATGCCTCGGCATAGTCGGGCTTCAGTACGATCGCGCGTTTGAAAGCCGCAACCGCCTCAGACCAGCGTTTGCTCTTGCCGAGCGCGTAGCCCATGTTGTTGTTTGCTTCGGCATCGTTACCGTTCAAGCGAATGACCTGCTTGTAGGCTTCAACCGCTTCGGGATAACTCCCCAGTCTGTCGTATACCAGAGAGAGGTTGCTGTAAGTTTCCAGCAAGTCGGGCCTGGTCGCGACCGCGTGCTTATAAGCGTCAACGGCCTCGGACAATTTGTTCAGTTGCCGGTACGCATCGCCCAGGTTGCTGTACGCTTCAGGGTAATCCGTTTTCAGGCTGATGGCTTGATGGTAATGCTCGATGGCCTCGTCATAATGATTCGCATTGTAAGCCGCAGCGCCCTGGTCGTAATAAACCAGGCTGAGCGCGTTTCGGGTTTCCGCATCGCCAGAATTCAGTTCGTACGCCCGCTTAAGCGCCGTCGTCGCGTCAGCCGAATTGTTTTGGTGTAAGTAAGCGATGCCCAGCGCGCGATGTGCGTCCGCCCAATCCGGCTTCAAGGAGATCGCCTTCTTGTCGGCAGCGATAGCTTCTTCATAGCGGCCGAGATTGAAATACGTTTCCCCGAGATTGAGATATGCGTCCGCGTAATCAGGACGCAGGCTGGCTGCCTGTTGGTAAGACTGAGCGGCTTGATCGTATTTGCCGGCATCGAAAAAATCGTCCCCTTGCTTGTTGTAAGCCTCAGCATCCATCACGCGGCGCGTACCTCCACCCGAACGATCGCCGGAGTTTCTGTTTCCAGTGTTGCCGCTATTGCCCGCATTTCCTGCGGTTCCCGCGTTCCCGGTATTGGCGTTGCGATTGCCCGCGGTGTTTGCTCGCGGATGAGCCGATCGAACCGAGCGCACCACAGTTTTCTTTTCGGGACTTTTATTTATGTGTGGTTTGCTTTGCGGCGGAGTGAAGATGCCTTTACCGAGTTTCGCTTCCACTTCTGCGCTCGCCATTAAAACGCCGGCACCGCCGGCTATGTCCTGCGCGATCACAGCGGCGTAGGCAAGCAGAAAAGCCAATGCGGTGGCGGTCACCCGGTAAGATTTTGAGGGCTTTGTCATCGTGCTACTCCTCTTTATAAGATGCACTGAAGCTCGAAAAGAGTTTAATGAGGTGGGCTCTTGACCACAAGTTCCTGGTTGCGTAGGTTGAGTTCTCGATTGACCTTGGATAGACGTCGACTGAATTGGGTCGCATAGTTGAAACAAATGTACCTTAAAGCTGCTGTTATTTCTCTACTTTGTTTATTCAGCCCTGAGGCGCAGCCAGAATTCCTGCCTTCAGCGCCGGCGGACCATTCTCTGATCTACGTCCTCGATCAGCAAAACAAATTAACTCCATTACCGTTTGAAACCGCGACGACACCGCTGCGGCCCGGCCAGGTCGCCAAAGACACGACAACCAGTTACGTCCAGTTGAAAGGCGAGCACTCCGCCGAGATCGTCGCGCCCACGGCAAGAATTTTTCTGTTCACAATGGATCGAGGCGGCGCGCATCCACCGCTACTGGTCTGGCTGACGCCTCATCACGGTGCGCGGCGGGTGACCGCGTTTGCCGAGCGGGGGCGGGCCGGCTTGTCAATCTCTACCGGCGAAATTGTGCGGCCAATACCTAGAGGGCTGGCGAAAAACGGTGACGAAATTTTTATGGAGCTTCGTCCGCGCGTTTCGCTCATACCGGGGGAATATGCGATTATTGGCGATGACCTGACACGGGTTGCAACGTTTCGAGTAATAGCAGCTGCAAATTAGGTTTAGAAAGCAGGTTTTACGTGGCTTCATCTAAAGACGCTTTAGCGAAAGAAAATGGCAAGCCTTCCTCCGACGATTCCACTGCGAAAGACTCGTTTTGGACTCCGGGCCGCGTTGCGATCACTCTGATCGTGGGGGCGCTAATTGTTTGGTACGGGGTTGCCGAGTGGAGATCAAAGGGCGTTCAGCCCACTGGCGAATCCGTGGTCAAAACGCCGTCTAAGACTGCGCCCGCGATTGCGGCTCCGCCTGCGGTCGTGCCTTTGCCAGAGGAACTCCGCAACACGGCGCTGCATACACTAGACGGGACTTCACTGAAACTTTCGGATTATGGGGACAAGGTAGTAGTGGTGAATATCTGGGCCACCTGGTGCCAGCCGTGTCGTCAGGAGATGCCTGAGCTCATCAAGATGAGTAACGAGTATAAGGCGCGCGGCCTGGTCGTGCTGGGTCTGGCGACCAGCTACAACGAACGCGACGACCAGCAGCACGTGAAAGACTACGTCAAGGCCCAGAATGTTCCTTATCAAATTATCTGGGATGATGGAACGTTGGCAGGGCCGCTGGTCGAAGCAGTTCAGGGCCGGGCTGTGATTCCCCAAAGTTTCGTGATCTCGCGCGATGGCCGGATCGTAAAGCACTTTACCGGTTTCAATGTTTCGTCTACGCCGGTGTTCATGCGCCAGGCGATCGAAGACGCGCTCAATGATAAAGGCAAAGCGTGAACAGAAGTAAGCTAAGCGGGAGCGGTCAGTACCACCTGCGGTAGCGGTCAGTACCACCTGCGGTAGCGGGTGGGTAACTCAGAAAGCAACTCAAAGAGGAATTCATTGTCTTCCAGCGTAGCAGACGTCAAACAGAGACTTCAGGCCGAACTCGATGAGCTCGAGAGCGAGCTACGCGTGCATCTGCCCAAGGAGATCAAACGCGCGCTTGAGTTTGGCGATTTGCGAGAGAACTCGGAATACCAAACTGCGCTGCAACGCCAGACGATGGTCAAGGCGCGCATCCGCGAGCTGCGGCAGCGGATGAGCGAGGTGGCCTCGATCGATCTCTCGAAAATTCCGCGCGACAAGGCGTCGTATGGCTCGACGCTGTTGCTTTACGACTCTGAGCGTGAAGAGGAAGTAACTTATCGTCTGGTTACGCCGGAAGAGAGCGACCCGGCGGCTGGTTTCATTTCCACAGTTTCGCCGATTGGCCGCAGCTTAATGGGCAAGGAAGAAGGCGACGAAGTTGTGGTCAGTATTCCATCCGGTTCTCGCCGTTTTGAAATCAGAAAACTCAAGACGCTTCATGACGAAGAATGAAGTCAGAACCGCCTGCGGTAGCGGGCGGGTACAAGTCGGAAAGCGCTTACGCTGGCATCCGCTACTTAATTATGGCCGTGGACTTAACCGAAAAAGAATTTTCTCGCCACCTCAATTCGACGTTCCAGCTAAAACTCGAAGACCATACGTTGGAGTTGAAACTGGTCGAGGTGAAGTCGTACATGCCTGGACAGAACGAGCAGGCAGGGATGGAACGCTTCTCGATTTACTTCGATGGTCCGCCAGATGTTCCCCTGCCGCAAAAACTCTATCATCTTGAACATGCAAATATGGGCGGGCTCGACATCTTCATAGTCCCCATAGCCGGCGACGAAAAAACAGTTCGTTACGAAGCGGTGTTTAATTACTTCAAAAAATAGTCAACCCGCTGCAGCAGCGGGTGGGCCCAGTTAGCGCGTGGACCAAGTCAGAACCGCCTGCGGTAGCGGGCGGGCCCAGTTAGCGCGGCCCGTAACGCGTGGGCCAATTCAGAACCGCCTGCGGTAGCGGGCGGGCCCAGTCCATCGCTGCAAAGATTTTTAGGTTGACCATAACCATACAATCGATGGCAGGCCCGTCATTGTTATGTGGAACGATACCGACATTCCGCTCGGCTACCTTATCACCTTTCGTTGCTATGGAACCTGGTTACATGGTGACGCGCGCGGCTCGGTCGACCGCGAGCACCGACGATACAAATCTCCATACGCGGCGCCCAGCCAGAATCGGCGGCGACATAATGACGGCCTGCTTAAGAGTGAGCCGGTCCTATTGAATGCTCAGCAGCGTGCGTCGGTAGAAAACGGGATTCGCGATACTTGTCTACATCGGAAATGGCATCTGCACGCTTGTAATGTTCGTACAAATCACGTGCATTCAGTTGTTTCGATTGGATCGAAAAAACCTGCGCTCGCACTAAATGCACTCAAGGCGAATGCTACCAGGCAAATGAGAGAGGATGGTCATTGGGGGGCACTCCACAGCCCTTGGGTTGATCGTGGCAGCAAACGATATTTGTGGACCGAGCGTGGTCTAGCACTGGCGATTGAATACGTCTTGTACGGCCAAGGTGATGACTTGCCAGAATTTGACTAAAACGGGGCCCGCCTGCTACCGCAGGCGGTTCTGACTTGGCCCGCCCGCTACTGCCGGCGGTGCTGACTTGGCCCGCCCGCTACCGCAGGCGGTTCTGACTTGGCGCGCCCGCTACTGAAGGCGGTGCTGACCACTCCATGTGTTTGTATGCGCCCAGGTCTTCGATGATCACGAAACCGAGTCGCTCGTAAAAGCGATGCGCATTATTGTTCAGCACAAAGACCATGTGCCTGAGCGGTTTGTTAACCGCCTTTGCTTCATCGATTAATTGCTGAACCAGCACGGTGCCGGCGCCATAATTTTGAAACTCGGGGAGTAAGGCAATGTCGAGCAGACGAATCTGTTTATGGTCGCGACCAACCCAAACTCTTCCCGCAGGCTGATCGTCGATCAGGATCACATTGTACTCAGCGTCAGGAAAGCGCGCGTCGTATTCCCTCCGCTGCAGATCGAACTGCCACTTGAGGAAGGCTTCTTTCTGTCCTTCCTCCCACTCCACCTGCGCCAGCTCCTCAGCGCGCGTGCTGTCATAAACCGAGAGAAGAAAGACGTCATCCTCCGGCGTCACCGGGCGTAGGGTTAATCTTTCGCGGTTTGGCAGTAATGTTTGCTGTTGGTGCAGGGTCATCGGGAATTCCGGTTCCACTAACTATTTTAATCACCCAGGGTCTCAAAATTGCTTTCCGACACAGCGCTGGGGCAATAGCCGGACTGCGAGCGAGGGTTTCAAATGCGCGATTCAAATGAGCCCTCGCTTATGGCCGGGCTAGACACGTTTTGGCTAATCGTCTGCATGTTCGCAGAATGACCCATCTTCTTAATCAAGATGATTGAAGTAATTAAGATGATTGAAAGTTCGACCGAAAGATAATAGACTGCTCACCGCCAAAGAATGAAGGCGGACCCGCATATCCGCTCCGGCCACGAACCCGCTGCTGGCGGTAAAGATTCAGGAGACATAGTGTTAAATTCCAGAAGAAAGTTTTTAAGGACTGGATTGCTTGCGGCGCTGTTCGCCGCCGTCCCGTTCAAGAATTCATTTGGTCAGAGCTGGAAGCAGAATGATGGGAATCCGGGAGAAACGCCGGTCACTCAAACTGACCCCCTGGGTAATTATTCAAAGGCTTCGTTTGCCTCCTATCTAAATTCAGTATTTCAGCTTCAGACGTCTTTTGGGGTCATCGGCGTGACGCTCCTAAAGGTCGATGACATGCCGGCCGCCAGGGGCGGCGAGTGCTTTACGCTTTTATTTCGTGGCGGCAGTCGCGCATTGCGGCAAGACACCTACCTGATCACTCATCCATCGTTGGGGACATTCGCGTTGCTTCTGGTGCCAACGGGTTCGGATCAGAATGGTGCGCAAGGTTATCTGGCAACGCTTAATCGACTTTCGCAGGCGGACCTGGCAAACATGTCCGCTCCTTCAAGGTTGGGACGAACGGCTCCGACGATTACCTCGCCTCCACCGCCTTTGACTATCTCGCCTGCAGCGGTGATTGCGCCAACGGTCACGCCCGCCGTACCTGCTGTTGTTCCGGTGACAACGGCGCCGGTGCGGAAACCAAAGAAACATCGGAGCCGAAAACCGTCGTGGAAGAATGATGAGTTCCAAAGACTTAATTAGTCGACGACCTTACGCGCGGCTGGCAAATCATTAACTAAACTTGACTCCGAATTGAAATCGTATGGAGTAGCAAAACGATGGCAGAACCATTTCTCTCAGAAATAAGAATCATGAGTTTCGGCTTTGCGCCGAAGGGTTGGGCGCTATGTAATGGTCAGCTCCTACCGATTAATCAGAACCAGGCGTTGTTCAGTCTGCTGGGTACGACGTTTGGTGGCGACGGCCGGGTGAATTTCGCCTTGCCGAACCTGCAGGGAAACGTGCCGATTCATGTCGGCAGCGGACACACGCTCGGTGAAAAGGGCGGCGAGCAGGCGCATACGCTTTCGATCTCTGAGATACCCACGCACACTCACACTGCGAGGGGTTCTTCGACCGCTGGCGACGTTGCGACCGTGCCGGCACACCTGCTGGCTGCGAGTCCTGCGCTCGTCTACCAACCGCCCGGCGGTCTCACATCATTGCAACCTGGAACTATCGGCAATGTCGGAGGCTCCCAGGCACACTTGAATATGCAGCCGTTCCTGGTGCTCAATTTCAGTATTGCTCTTCAGGGCATCTTCCCGTCACAAAGCTAAGGGAGAAGATCGATGGCACAACCATATGTTGGTGAAATAAGAATGTTTGCCGGTAACTTCGCGCCAGCTGGATGGATGTTTTGTGAAGGACAGTTGTTGCCGATTTCGGAAAACGAAACCCTGTTCAATTTGATCGGGACGACTTACGGCGGCGACGGCCAATCAACTTTCGCTTTACCCGATCTCCGCGGCAGGGTTCCGATGCATTTTGGGAATGGATTTATCCTGGCGGAAACCGGTGGAGCTGAGCAGATAACGCTGACAGTGCAGCAGATTCCTGTGCATAGCCACGCGTTCCTCGGCTCAACAAGTGTTGCGACACAGCAGGGTCCGGGAGGTAATGTGGTTGCCCAGTCCACGCTGGCAAAACTTTACATTCAAGACGCGACCGATTCAGCGCTAGCCCCGAACAGCATAAGCTCTGTGGGGGGTAGCCAACCTCACAATAACTTTCAACCATATCTTTGCGTTGACTTCATTATCTCGCTGTTCGGGATCTTCCCGAGTCAGACATGATGCGAGTGTCCGAAGTCCGCGCGCGAGCAAGGGCCTCAGTATGAAGGCGGCCCTCCCTGACGGTCGGGCTTCTAACACGGTTTCATTATTAAGGAGATTACTCATGGATCCATTCGTAGCTGAAATCAGAATCTTCCCTTTTAATTTTGCGCCGAAAGGTTGGGCCTGGTGCAACGGGCAGCTATTGCCGCTGTCCCAAAACACGGCTCTGTTCTCGTTGCTCGGTACGACTTACGGCGGGGACGGCAAATCGAACTTTGCCTTGCCTAATATGCAAGGCAATGCGCCCATGCATCCGGGGCAGGGACCGGGGCTGTCGCTGCACGATTTGGGAGAAACGGGCGGCAGCGAAACAGTGACTCTCTTGGAATCAGAGATACCGTCGCACTCTCACTCACTTAATGCGGATTCTGTTACGGGCGATACAAATTCACCGAGTCCGCAGGTCTCTCTAGCACGTTCGAGCAATGCGACCGCGTATCAGTCCGTGACCAATCAGAACCTCGTGAACTTGAGCGACCAAGCTGTGACACCCGCCGGTGGTGACCAGCCGCATAACAACATGCAGCCCTATCTGACTCTTTATTTCAATATTGCGCTGCAAGGAGTTTTCCCGCCGCGAACCTGAGTCAGTAAACGGTGAGCAGTTAGCAGTAAAGCCGCCGGCGCGATCAGTTGATCGTGCTGGCGGTTTTGTTTGAGGCGTGTCAGAACCGCCTGCGGTAGCGGCCAAACCACTCGGCTCTCGGTGGTGTCGCGGTATTGATCATGGCATGATATCGATTATGAAAGTACACGTCCTCATCGCAGTCGTGTTCCTGATGGTCTGCGTCTCGTGCAAGCTGGAATCGTCCTCCGCCATCCCTAACAGCAATGCGAATCCGAGCCCGTCCGTTGAATCAAACACGACGTCCACTCCGGAACAAGTCTCAACCTGCTCGTTAGCGAAGGCGGCGGCTCCGGTCACCGAAGGACTGAAACTCGGTATGACTTCCGATGAAATTCTGGCGATTCTTCCCGGCAGTAAAAATGACGCCGAGGTGAAGTCAGCGTTAGCTAAGCCGGCTAGTCCGTTAGGCGTGAGCGATTTTGTGGTTCACGCGGACAAGCTTCAGCCCACGGAGAAGTTCGCGAATATTAATCACTTTACTTTCAGTTTGCTTGATGGCCGTGTTTCGACTATCAACATCGGCTACAACGGACCGGCATATGCAAGCGTCGATCAGTTCGTCTCGAAATTCGTTGAAGCAACATCATTGCCGCCAGTGGATCAATGGCAAGGGTACGTGGGTATGGACAATCTAAAGATGCTTACCTGCAAAGACTTCGAAGTACGCGTTTTCGCGGGCGGCAAAGGTGGAAATCTCAACTACGTGTTGCTGACGGACCTCGACGCCCAGAAGAAGTTAAAAGATCGGCGCGCGAAGGCGAAAGCGCAAGCGAGCCCGACACCGTGAATAAGTAGACCGTGTCGGACAAACGTTGACGGTCCGCCCGCTACCGCAGGCGGTTCTGACCACGAATTGAAGAAACATCTGTCATTCTGCGGTTGTACTCTATTAAATTGCGCGCTTTCTATGGTCGTCCGGCCAATTGCTGAGGATTCAAATCTCCGGTCAGGCATACTCACCTCGCCGGCCGACGCAATGCTGGGTCGCGCGATCCGTGAAACGCTCAAGGCGCCGGCGCTTGACCGCGCGCGGCTCTTCGAAAACTTTGTCCGCGAAATCGAGAACTTTATGCTCGCACATCCGGCAGAACGTCCGTGGACTTGCACAGTCTATACGGGCACAGACGGTTCTCGAATATTTCGCGGCGGGATAGGCCACTCGCTCGTCATTGATCAGCATGGCCGGCTGTGGCGGGCGCGTAGCTATGAAGATTTCGCAACCACCTACGCTTTCACCGAAAGTACTTGCACGATCGCCACGCTCACGCCTCTCTTCGAGCAGATGTGCGAGTACCGATTCTGACTCACTACTTTATCCAGAATGTCCATCCAGCCTGAGCATGATGTCTTCCTGGTGCCGTCACAATTCTCCTCTATACAACAAGCGATCGCTGCAATCGTGCGACCGTCGACGATCATGGTGGGCCCCGGCATCTATGCGGAAGATCTGTTCCTCGCCGGTTTGCCGAGCGTTGTAATTAGCACGATTCGGTTCGGTCGCCGCGGCGTCACGCTTACCGGCTCAACCTCTGAGACTGTCGTCCGAATCGAGAATTCTTCTTTGTATCTGAGCGGGCTCGAGATCCGCTCGAATTGCCGGGCGCGGGCGATTGCGGCGTCTGAGTCATCCATCGCCCTGCAGGAATGCGTACTCGCCGGGAACCGAGTGAATCAAGGCCTTGGCGGCGGGATATTGGCTGTCGGCTCATCGGTTCGCGTGCAGAAGTCGATGATTGCCGGCAATATCGTCCAAACTTCCGACGGCGCCGCCGGCGGTGGCGGACTTCACCTGGTCGACTGCAAGGTTGAGATCGCCGGTAGCTCGATCCAAGCGAACGCTGTCTATGGTCCCACGGAAGCGAGAGGAGCGGGCATCTATTGCGAGCGCAGCCAAATGCGAATGTGGCGCAGCCGCGTGACCGAGAATGCTTTGTACGGCGAAAGGTGCGAGGGCGCGGGGATCTACTTCGAAGACTCTTCGGCTCAGCTTGGTGGGAGTGTCATTACCGGCAACGGCGCCGCTGAGGGAAGAGGCGGCGGCGTCTTTGTGAGCGGCGAGCCTGAGTCGGTCATCGTCCATCGAAATACGGTCGTGCGGCAGAATCATCCGGACGACTATTGTCAGAACCGCCTGCGGTAGCGGGCGGGCGCAGTAAAAGCGGCCTGCAGTAGGGGGGCCCAGGCGGGAGCGCACGCGGCCTCGCTTGCACTGAGCGCGAAGCGCGAAAGAGCAACCGGTTGCGCTCCAGTCGTAGGCGGGACTGACTCAAATTCTCACCTTTTTCATGCAATTTCTTGTCTTTTCCAATTGACCCGAGTGCTCGTCCCGTATTAGTCTTGTCGCTCATTGAAAAGGCTTCTTGCGCTTTTCCGTCCGCCGTCCCGATTACAACTATATTTGAAGTGTTCGCCCATCACCTGAGGAAGTAAATCACTGTGAATAAATTATCCCCCAAGGCCGTGCCTGGCAGTCTCGGTCTGTTCACCTCGCTATTACTCACATTTTCGATCCTGATTACGCCTATCGCGGCGGTGGCGCGGACGACCGAGAGCCCAGGGGTCAGAGGTCAGAGGTCGGACAGCAACCGGACGCGCAATCCTCCCAAGGCAGCAGCTAACGAGACGTTCGCGAATCCGGCGCCAGTGTTCGCGGCCTCACCGGTGATCTCGGCGTCGATGACCGACTCGATTGAAAATGATGACGGCGACGGTAAGATCGATCCTACGGACGGTACTGGATCGACTGAACGGATAATCTACAGCACTACCATCAGCAACAGCGCGGCGCCCGGAACGGTCGACGCCACTGGCGTGCAGTTCACGGACACAATCGATGCGCACACCACCCTGCTTCCGGGTTCGGTGAATGTTTCACCTCTGGCGGATGACGACAGTTACGACACGATCGGAAATACGCTGCTGGAAGTTGGCCCGGTGGGATCGCCGAGCAGCCAACCAAAGGTCACGGTGGGGACTGTCGGCAGTCCGAAAAGCGTTTTTGATAACGACACAGAATTTCTCGGCGACACCTTCACTCTTTCGAAACTGCAGGCGACGACTTATCCCGGTAGCGGCACCATCACTGCCGCTTCCACTCACGGTTCGGTGACGATTGATGGCAGCGGCCATTTCTCTTATCTGCCGACGGCTGGTTACACAGGCGACGACACGTTTACTTACGAGATTAAGGATTCGGGAAATCTCATCGGCACGGGCACGGTAACGATTCACGTCAATGCGCAGCGCGTGTGGTACGTGCAGAACAATTCTGCGGGAACCAATCAGGGCACCTCGGAGAATCCGTTTACGACTCTGGCGGCGGCCCAAGGTGCGGCGAACGCGGCCGGTGATATCGTTTACGTCTTCAACGGCAACAACACCACCAGCGGTCAAAACGCCGGCTTCACCTTCCAGCAAAATAATCAACGGCTAATCGGCGAAGGCGTGGAGCTTGACGCTCCGGTGAGCGTTAACGGCGGTGCGAACCCGACTGTTTTACGAGCTGCAGGATCTTCGGCGCATATCGGCAACAGCGGCGGCGACGCGGTGACCGCGGCGAACAGGAGCGGAATCATTATCCGCGGCTTCATTATTTCGGACAGTGCTAACGGCATCGCGGTCACCGACAGCGTGGCCGGCGGCGGCGTTACCATCAGCAATAACTCGATCGCGGGCGGCACCGGGAACGCGATCGATGTGACATCGAGCGCCACCGGCGGCGGCTCGGCCACCATTACCAATAACGCCATTACGGCCGCGACCGCGGAAGGCATCGACATCAACGCGAACGGCTCGGGAACTCTTAACCTTACCGTTGACACAAACACGATTTCTTCGACCGGCAACGGCTTCGACGTTCAAGAGAACGCCGGCGCTTGTAATGTCAGCTTCACTAACAACACCGGTATCACCAGCTCTGGCGGCAGTGGGGTCAACATTGTGCGCGTGACCGGAACCTTGTCGGTCACTGCTTTCTCTGGCAATCAGATCGCCGGTACGACCGGCGGCAACGGCGTGGTCTTCAGCAATGCGATCTTTGATTCGAACCCAGCGACCGCCGCGGCCGATGCGCTCGTGGCCGGCGCGCTCAACATCGGCGCCTCCGGAAACGGCGTGGGAGCGTCCGGCCTGGTTCTGGTGAACACCACCGGCAGTTTGCCGTTCACGACTCTCGACATACATGCCGATAGCGGCCGTGGCATCGATGCGACCGGGGCGAGTTCGGCGACAGCCGGTCTGACCGCAAATGCCGGCGCCGTCATCGCAGCCATCGGCGGCGCGGCTGTTTTTATCAGCGGCATGACCGTCAATCTGCAAAGCGCAGTCGTTACCAGCACGAATAGTTCTGACAACGGCGTGATGCTCGGTGTAGGCAGCGGCGTTGACGGCACCTTCTCAGCAACGAACGCAAGCAGCATCAGTAATGCTGCGGGTGATGATTTTGCGGTAGGCAGCGGCACGGCAACTATCACCTGGAACGCCTCGTTGACTAACAACAGCGGCGGGAATGCCGTCGACGTTACTGGCCACTCCGGGGGCACTGTTTCTTTTACCGGCGCGATTACGGACACGGTTCAGGGCATCAACCTCAGCACTAACGCCAGCACCACCTTCAGTTTTTCCGGCGGATTATCTCTCAACGGAACTTCGTCAGTCTTTGTGGCAACTCAGGGCGTATCGAATCCCAGCAGCCTCACTATTAGCGGCACGAATACAATAGGCGCAACAACGGCCCCGACCACTACCGCGCTGAACATAACGAACACTACGATCGCTGCAGGCGGCGTGACGTTCCAAAAGATCAACGCGGGCACCGGCGCCGGCTCCGCGGGCGATGGCATCATCTTAGACACAACCGGCAATAGCGGCGGCAATTTCAGTATCACCGGCACCGGCACAGCCGCGTCCGGCGGCACGATTCAGCACAAGACTGGCTCGGACGGCGCTACGACATCCGGCATCGGCATCTATCTCAACAGTACGCGGAACATCTCGCTGGCGCGGATGCAGCTCAATGACTTTGACAACTTCGCCATCCGAGGCTTGTCGGTTAACGGCTTTACCATCTCAGACAGCGTTATCAACGGTACCAACGGCACGTTCCAGGGCAGCCCAAATAACGATGGGTCCGTCCGATTCGATGAACTCACCGGCACTTCTTCGTTGACGAACACCTCGGTGTCCAACGGCATGACGACTGATCTGACGGTGCAGAACCTCGTAAGTGGCAGTGTCCTCACTCTGAACATCACCGGCTGCACGTTCACGGGAAGGAACACAGCCTCGGTCAACACGGACACCGTCCAGGAGATTGTGCTGGTAGGCGGGAATAATCCCGGGGATTCGCCCACCATGACCGCCAACATCTCGACGACCGACATCGCCAACTTCGATGCGCGCGGCATTCAAGTCGCAGGGAACGGCGCCTCCACGATGACGGTTAATATCGGCAAAAATGGCGTTGCCGGCAGCGGTGGCAATTTCACCGGTATGCCTGCGGCGATGGTTGATATTGCCCACAACGGCACGGGCAATTTCTCGTTCAACGTCGAGCGTGCAACGTTCAGTCCAACCAACGCGGCCTACACCGTCAATAGCGGTGCGACAGTGCCGATTAATATTTTCAATGGCAGCGCAAGCGGCAGTGGCACAACTTTTCAGGGCAGGGTGCTTAATAACCAGATAACCGGCCAGAACAATTCCGGTTTCGATGGCATCGCGCTCACTGGTTCAGGAGCGGGCACGATGACGGTGCAGGTAGATAGCAACACTGTCACGAACGTCGCCGGAAATGGGATCTCGTATACGGGCGCACAGAATTCGTCGACAAACACGTCGAACCTAACGATTACCAACAATACATGTACGATGCCCGATCCGAATGCCGCGTTCGGTGTTCAGGTTTCCGCGCAGGCAAGCAGTAGTGCCACGGCCACGGTTAACGCGAAGATTGCGAACAACAACGTCGTCAATCTCACCGCCGGTCCTGACTACCGCGTTGATTCGCGATTTTCAACTTCAAATTTGAATATGCCTGGATACGTCGGTGGTTCGCAGGACACTACAGCGGTCAAAAACTATGTTGCGGGTCTCAACAAGACGAACGGGGCGACGACAACCAGTGCGGACGTGAGTGCCAGCATTGGTCTCGCTCCGGGCGGTCACTTCGGAAACACCGCCGGCGGCGCAGACCCGGCACTACCGGGCAACGCAAATCCCCTCATGTTCGGGCCGGGTGGTGTGGAGGCGGCTCGCGAAACAGCCTCGCTGTTCGACGTGCTTGACATCGACCAGTCTGCTTTCGGCAACGTGACCACGTCTGCCCTCACGAACGCCAGAATCGTTACGACGTCGCTTGATCAGCAACAGCTCGATCAGATTGTCGCCGCTGCTGTCACGCGATGGTCTCACACAGGTTTGACCCAACCGCAGCTTGCGATCCTTCACGCTGCCAAGTTTGAAATCGGCGACTTGCCAGGGATTTACTTGGGCGAAGTTGACGGTGATCGCGTGTTAATCGACCGGAACGCCGGCGGCAGAGGTTGGTACGTCGGGTTCGATCAATCATCTGACGAACAGTTCACTAACGTTGTTTCGAATACGCGGCGTTACACCAATCCGATTGGCGCACCTGCGGGACACGTCGATCTTCTGTCAGCCATAGAACACGAGATGGGCCACAAGCTCGGCCTCGATGATTCATACGCAGCGATTGATCGAGACAGCATCATGTACGGCTACCTCGCGGTTGGTGAGCGGCGAACACCGTCGCCAAACCAAGCTAAGATCGGCAAGCCGACAACTGCTAAGAGCGCGCACCTCCTGGCCCTCGCGGCCGAAAGCGAGCCCGCCGTTGTGCTAATAGCGGGTGGCGAAGTACGCGCCGCTGAGGTTGTACCGTCACAAAGTGTGATATCGCGCGCGACTGAGTGGGTGGCGAGTTACGTGGGCGCGGTCGTTTCAAACATCGAGCCCACGGCTTATGCAGAAACGACGAAGTCTGCTAGAACCCGGAACTCGGTTGCGGCAACTGCTGCCGCGGCGCCGTTCTCCGGCGAAACCGTGACTTTTGATAACGGCGGTTCGGGATTCACTCTGCCGGTCGGCAAGAGTGTCACCATCGTCTTCAAGGTCACGCTCAACAATCTGCCGAACGTTACTAACAATCCATATCCGACGGGCGGACCGCAGGTCAGCAACCAGGGCCGTGTATTCGGCACCAACTTCACGCTGGTCAATGGGGTTTCGAGCGCCAGTGTGGACACTGATGATCCGGCTCCGCCGGCGCCTTTGTCGAACGGCACGCACGACCCGACGGTCACTTACGCCGATCTCTTCAACACGACGACTGCAGTCAACACCAGCGTCACGCCTTCATTCCAGGGCGACTCAGTAACTTTCACCGCAACGGTGTCATTCAATCCGACGGGATCGCCTTCCGGCTCGCCCGGCACGCCTACGGGCTCGGTCCAATTCAAGGACGGCGCCACCAACATTACTTGCGATGAAGGCCCGGGCGCGCGTCCGCTCAACGGCAGTGGTGTGGCTGTGTGTACCACGTCGGGCTTGAGTGCGGCGGTGCACACGATCAATGCCGACTACCTCGGCGACGGAAACTTTGATACGAGCACTGGAAACACCACGCAGACGGTGAATGCTTGTACGGTTAATCCTGTAGTTACGACGACCGGTGATACCGGCGCAGGATCTCTGCGTGATGCGATCGGATCGGCTTGTACCAACAGTACGATTACGTTTGCTACCGGAGCAGGGCAGGCGTTTGAGAATGGCGGCACGATTGTGCTCGGCAGCGAACTCACTATCGGACGCAACCTGACTATTGATGGCCCGGATGCGGCGAACCAGAAAGTCACGGTAAGCGGCAATAACGTTAGCCGTGTATTCAATATTCAAAGCGGCAAGACTGATACGATTCGCGATCTGACAATCTCGGGCGGCAACACTGCCAACCAGGGCGGGGGCATCCTCAACGACGGCACGCTGACGCTGATCAACTGCACGGTGAGCGGCAACACTGCCCAGGCCGGCGGCGGCATCTTAAACACCGGCATGCTAACGCTGACGAACAGCACGGTGTGCAACAACAGCGTCAACCTCGCCGGCGGCGGCATTCTCAACAACAGCACGCTAACGCTAACTAACAGCACGGTGAGCGGCAACGCTGCCGACCGCGACGGCGGCGGCATTAGCGGCATCGGCACGCTCGCGCTGACCAACTGCACCATCACCAATAACCGCGCGGATAACGATGATGATACTCATGGCACTGGCGGAGGACTTCTGGTCGGCGGCACGGCGACAATTTACAACACAATTGTCGCGGGCAACTTCAAGGGCACGGGCCTTGCGCGCGATGACGTGAACGGATCCCTCGACGCCGGAAGCTCATTCAACCTGATCGGTGACGGCACGGGTATGACCGGCATAGGTAACAGCAACGGCAATCAGGTAGGAACGAACGTGTCGCCGATTGATGCCATACTGGGGGCGCTGGCCAACAACGGTGGTCCGACGCTCACGCACGCCCTATTGGCTGGCAGTCCGGCGATCGAAGCGGGCGACAACACCTCGGCTGATAATGCGGGCCTGACCACGGATCAACGCGGCACGGGTTTCCCGCGTAAGGCTGATTCGGCCGACTCGAATACTACCCAAACCGTCGATATCGGCGCTTATGAACTGCATCCGACGATCCAGGACATTGCCGACACGTCAACCAACGAAGATACGATTAAGAATGTGATCTTCAACCTAGGCGACGACACCGGATCGTTGATTACGGGCGGCGGTGGTTCAGTGACCGCGTCGTCATCGAACACGACACTCGTCCCGAACTTGAACGCTAACCTGAGCTTCACCGGCTCGGGCGGCTCGCGCACGCTGCAAATCACTCCCGCCGCGAACGAGAACGGCACCACCACGATCACAGTCACAGTCACGGCGACAAATGGGCAAACAGCACAGGATAGTTTTGTGCTCACGGTGAACCCGGTTAACGACAATCCGAACGCCAACGGCGAGACTATTGGAAATATCGCTGAGGACTGCTCGACCGGATGCACGTCCGGTGTTTACGTGATCTCCTTTGCCTCGCTGCTGGCAAATGACAACAGCGGCCCCGCGAATGAATCCACCCAGACGATCAACATCAGCAACGTTGGCAGCGCGGTCGGCGGCACCGTCGGCATTAATGGCACCAACGTTGAATTCACGCCGACGGCTGATTTCAACGGCGCGGCCAGCTTCCAATACACGGTAACGGACGATGGCGCTCCGCCGGCTTCGGCCCCTGCGACCGCTAGCTTCACGATCACTGAAGTGAACGATGCTCCGGTCCCGGTCAACGACAGTCTCAGCTCTGTAAATGAAGATTCGGGGCTGCGCACAATTTCGTTTGCTACCTTGACGGGCAACGATTCGAAGGGCCCTGCAAACGAGAGCGCTCAGACTCTGACGATCACTGCTGTAAGTAACCCGGTGGGCGGCGCGGTAAATATCAACGGGACGAACGTTGAGTTCACGCCGACAACCAACTTTAACGGCACGGCGAGCTTTGACTACACCGCGCAGGACAATGGCACGACTGCCGGTTCGCCCGACGCGAAGACCGGCAACGGCAGCGTCAGCTTCACAGTCACGCCGATTGCGGACACGCCGACGGCGACTCCAAACCCGGCGAGCACGAACGAAGACACCCAGACCAGCGGCATCGTGATCGATCGCAACGCCGCCGACGGTACCGAGGTGGCCTTCTTCCAGATTCTCAACATCACGAACGGGTCGCTGTTCCAGAATGACGGCACCACGACGATCACTAACAATTCGTTCATTACTTATGTGCAGGGCAACGCGGGCTTGAAGTTCACGCCGAACGCGAACTTCTCCGGCATCGGCAGCTTCCAGGTGAAGGGTTCGATCGATGGATCGGGCACGGGCCTGAGCAGCGCCTTGACGGTGACCATAAACGTGGGCTCGGTGGCCGATGTGCCGACGATTACGCCGACGACGACCAACGAAGACACGCAGTCAAGCAGCGGCCTGGTGATCACCAGGAACGCGGCCGACGGGGCTGAGGTGACGCACTTCAAGATCACCAACATTACCAACGGCACGTTGTTCCAGAACAATGGCACGACGCAAATTAACAACAACGACTTCATTACCGCCGCCCAAGGTACGGCAGGTCTGAAGTTCACGCCGTCGCCGAACCTCTACAGTCCGGTCAGCACCTTCAGCTTCGACGCTGCCGGCGCCACGAGTAACGCCGGCGCAGGTTTGGGCAACAGCGCGACGGCTTCGATCACCGTGAACGCGGTGGCCGATACGCCATCAGTCTCGCCTAATCCGCAGACAACGGCGATCAGCACGCAGACCGGACCAATGGTGATCAGTCGTAACGTTGCGGACAGCACCGAGGTGACTCACTTCAAGATCACGAACATCACCAACGGCGTGTTGTATCAGAATGACGGGACGACGGTGATCAATAACAACGACTTCATCACGTTTGCGCAGGGCAGCGGGGGCTTGAAGTTCACGCCGACGGCTGGTCTCAGCAGTCCCGCCAACAACTTCGGCTTCGATGTCCAGGCCTCGCTGAACAATACGAACGGCGGTCTGGGTGGTGGCATCGTGCACGAAGACATCATCGTCAGTTGTTCGGATCCGCAGGTGGTGACAAGCATTCTCGACGACGGTTCCGCGGGCACGCTGCGTTACGCGATTTCGAATTCCTGCCCGGGCACCGGCACGATTACTTTCAATCTGCCGGCCGGACCGCAGACGATCATGCTTGGCAGCTCACTGACGATTACCAAGACGCTTACGATAATCGGTCCGTCGAATCAGGCGGTGACGATTAACGGCAACGGTAATCGGGTGCTGACTGTTACCGGTGGCAGCCCGAGCATTTCCAATCTGACGTTTACCGGGGCGCTCGTCAGCGGCGGCAACGGCGGCGGCTTGCTCAACACGGGCACGGGCACGATCGCTTTCAACGCTGTGACCTTTAGCGGTAACTCTGCCGACAACGGCGGCGCGATTGCGACGACGGCCGGCACGATTGTTATCAACAACTCGACGATCTCCGGCAACACGGGCACGACCAACGGCGGCGGCATTTACGTCAACGGCGGCACGGTGAGCTTGTTGAATGACACCATTACGAATAACACCGCCACGGTGGGCCAGGGTGGCGGCGTGAACAGGACCGCCGGCACAGTCAACGTGCGGAACACGATCATTGCCGGTAACGCCGCGGCGTCTAATGCGAACGTAGCCGGGACAATTAACGATCAAGGCAACAACATTCTGTCGGGCAATCCGCTGCTCGCAGCTTTGGCAAACAACGGCGGTCCGACGATGACGCACGCGCTGCTGCCGGGAAGTCCGGCGCTCGATGCTGGCGACAATACGGCGGCGGGAGCGTTGGTCACCGACCAGCGCGGAAACACCTTTGGACGCTTCCGCGATGCGGCGAACGATGCCGACACAACTCAGACGGTGGATATCGGTTCCTTTGAAGCTGATCCTTCGCTCGAAGACATTACCGACAAATCGACCAATGAAGACACGGCGCTGCCGACCTTCAGTTTCCGGGTTGCTGATACCTTCAGCGCCTTCGATTCGATCACGGCGATTTCGAATAATCAGACGCTGGTGCCTGATGCCAATATCGTCATCAGCGGCAGCGGCAATTCGCGGAACATGGACATCACGCCGGCGGCCAACCAGTTCGGCACCGCGACGATCACCGTCACTGCGACCAAGACCGTCAACAGCACTCAAGTGAGCATAAGCGATACGTTCGTGCTGACTGTTGGTGCGGTAGGTGATACTCCGAATGTCACCAATGCCTCGACTAATGAGGACACTCAGACCACATCAGGTCTGGTGGTCACCAGGAACGCGGCAGATGGAGCCGAGATCCAGAACTTCAAGATTACTAACATCACCGGCGGAACGCTGTTCAAAAACAACGGCGCCACCATGATTAATAACAACGATTTCATCACGGTGGCTGAAGGCGGCGCGGGATTGAAATTCACGCCGGCGCCCAATTCTTTTGCCAATGGCAGCTTCCAGGTACAGAGTTCGCAAGACAACGCCGGTACCGGACTTAGTACCGGCGCCGCCACGGCGACGATCACTGTCACCGCGATTGCCGATACACCGTCAGTGACCAACGCCACGACCAATGAGGATGTGCAGAGCAGTTCGGGTCTGGCGATCACCCGCAATGCTGCCGACGGGGTTGAAGTGACTCACTTCAAGATCACCGGCATCACTAACGGCACCTTGTTCCAGAACAACGGCACCACGCAAATCAACAATGGTGACTTCATTACTGTGGCCCAGGGTGGCGCGGGATTGAAGTTCACGCCTGCCGCCGACTTGAATACACCCGCTGGAGACACCTTCAGTTTCCAGGCACAGGCCGCGACCAACAACGTGGGTGGCGGATTGAGCGCGGGCAGCGCCACGGCAACGATTACCGTCAATGCCGTGAACGACGCGCCTTCATTTACCAGGGGTGTGGACCAAACGGTGAACGAAGACGCTGTAGCCCAGACGGTCAATGGTTGGGCAACGGCGCTGTCGAAGGGACCGGCAAACGAGTCGTCACAGGGGTTGAACTTCATCGTCACGAATGGCAACAACGCACTCTTCTTGGCGCAGCCGGTGATAAGTTCGACCGGCAACTTGACATACACGCCGGCCGCGAACGCTAACGGCGTGGCGACCGTCTCCGTGCAAATTCATGACAATGGCGGCACTGCCAACGGCGGCGTTGACACATCGGCAATTCAGACCTTTACCATTACGGTAAATGCGGTCAACGATGTGCCTTCATTTGTTAAAGGCGCCGACCAAATCGCCAACGAAGATGGCGGCGCGCAGACAGTGAATAACTGGGCGACGGCCCTTTCTGCTGGACCTTCGAATGAATCCAGCCAGGTGCTGAACTTCATCGTCGGCAATAACAACAACTCGCTTTTCTCGGCCCAGCCCACGGTCAGCGCGAACGGCACGCTCACTTACACGCCTAAGGCTAATGCCAACGGCGTGGCGACCGTGTCCGTGCAAATTCATGACGATGGCGGCACTGCCAACGGCGGTTCTGACACGTCCGCAATTCAGACATTTACCATCACGGTAAATGCGGTCAACGACGCACCTGTCAACAACGTTCCGGGCCCGCAAACGGTACCTGAAAACAGCACGCTGACTTTCTCGACGGCAAATGGGAACGGGGTTTCCATCAGTGACGTTGACGCCGGCGGCAGTGCCGCACGCCTTACGTTGACGGCCACCAATGGAGTGATCACGCTGGGCTCGACCGCGGGGTTGGCCTTCACCGTCGGTGACGGAACCGCCGATCCGACGATGACCTTCACCGGCACGATTGCCAGCATCAACACGGCACTGCAAGGAATGCAGTTTATTCCGACCAATGGCTACAGCGGCCCGGCCACGCTGCAGATCGTAACCAACGATCAGGGCAACACGGGCAGCGGTGGTGCTTTGTCGGATACCGACACGGTCAACATCACCGTCAATGACGGAGGCACCCTGCAATTCAGCACCTCGACGTTCACTGTCACTGAGAACGCGGGTCCCGGTGTGATTACGATCAGCCGCACCGGAGGCAGTGCTGGAACTGCAACAGTGCAAATCGCCACGAGCAACGGAACCGCGACTGCGGCATCCGACTACACGGCTGTTACGCAAACCGTGACCTTCAACGATGGCGAGATCAGTAAGACGGTCAACATTCCAATTAACGACGATTTTCTGAATGAACCCGACGAGACGGTAAACTTAACCCTGAGTAACGTGGGCGGCTCAGGTGCGCTCGGCGCCCAAACAACTGCTGTGCTAACGATCGTTAATGACGATCCTACGGGCGGTTATCTCAAGTTCAGCGCTGCGAACTACTCCGTTGCCGAAGGCGGCATTGTGACCATAACGGTGGAGCGCCAGGGCACTCTTACTCAGGCCGTTACTGTTGACTTTGCAACCAGTGACGACAGCGATCCGGCAGCCATGGTCAGATGCGCACCTACGCCCGGCAACACGCTCGCATCCTCGCGTTGCGATTTCACCAGCGCCTTCGGCCGCATCAGGTTTGCCGCGAACGACGGCGCTGCCAAGACGTTCAAGGTGCTGACGACTCAGGACTCATACGTTGAAGGTCCCGAGACCTTTAACGTGACGCTATCTAACCCGAGCAATGGCGCGGACCTCGGGCTGCCATCGACGACGACAGTCACGATTAACGACGATCTCGTCGAGCCACCAACCAATCCAGTCGACGACAGCGATGCTTTCGTCGAGCAGTTATATCGCGACTTCCTGAACCGCCCATCCGATCCGACGGGTAAGGCGTTCTGGATCAATAACATTAACCACTGTAACGATCCGGCGCAGCGTCCCGCAGGGCAGACCGCCGGGCAGTGCATCCAGCTGTCGCGCATCGTTACCGCTGCGGCCTTCTTCTTCTCGATTGAGTTCCAGGCGACAGGCGGAACGGCTAATCTGACTAACAGGGCGGCGTTTGGTAATGTTCCTTCATTCGTTCGCTTCGAGAGGGATGCGCAGCAGATCGGACTGAACTATGTGTTCGGTCAGCCGGGAGCCGAGGTTATCCTCGAGGCCAACAAGGTCGCTTACTACAACGACTTTGTAAGTCGTCCGGAATTTGTCAACACCTACGGCGGCGTGTCTGATCAGACGTACGTAAACACGCTCATCCTGAACACCGGCGTCAGCTTCACTCAGCCGGAGCGTGACGCGTTCACGAACGGGCTTGCGAATCACACCGAAACGAGGGCGACGGTGCTCCGCAAGATCAGCGAAAAAGGATCTTTCCGCGCAGCCGAGTTCAATTCAATGTTCGTGCTGATGGAATACTACGGCTTCCTGCGCCGGAACCCGGATACCGCTGGATTCAACTTCTGGCTCAATAAGCTGAATAGCTTCAACGGCAACTATTTCGATGCGGAAATGGTCAAAGCTTTTATTGAATCGAATGAATACCGCCAACGGTTTGGGCCATGACGCGAGCGCACAAATAGCACAGAGGGCGCCGAGGGAAACGTGATCATCGATTCTTTCCGCGCCTTTTGTTGTGATTGTCGAGCGGGTGCCGGCGTCGGCGTCTGTCATCTTGACACTGTGAATCTTCCGTTTATGATCGATTACTGATGTTTGGAGCAAGTATCGGACGGGCAGGTCAGCGAATCATCGATGCGATGGTGCGTTGGCTGGCGCGCGGACACATCAATCCAAACATTCTTACGTTCGTCGGGGTGGCGATCAATGTGGGTTCCGGCCTGCTTTTCGGGTTCGGAAAATTCTTTTGGGCTGGAATCGTCTTAATCGTCGCGAACCTTTTCGACATGCTCGACGGCCAGGTTGCGCGCCTGTCCGGCAGAGTTACCAGCTTTGGCGGCTTTCTTGATTCATCGCTCGACCGATTGTCCGACATGGTGGTCTTTGTTGGACTCATGGTTTTCTACGCGCGCGCGATTCCGGACCACTCGACGCTGAACGTTTTTCTTGCAGGCGCTGGTCTGATGGGTTCGGTTATGGTTAGTTATGCCAGCGCTCGCGCGGAAAGCATGATTCCAAAATGTGATGTTGGATTCCTGCGCCGGCCTGAGCGCGTGGTGCTCTTTATAATTGGGGCCCTTTCCACCGTGCCGGGATCCAATAACTTTTTCGCCTACCGCATGCCGGCCGTGTTGTGGGTGCTGGCCGTCGGATCTTATTGGACCTTCGCGCATCGCATGTATCACACATGGACCGAAGTCAACAGAAGCGAAGCAAAACAGCTAGTCTCCAAAGCCGACCCTGACGCAGGCTCACAACCTGAAGTCAGACGAGAGCCGACTCTGGCCCACAAAGCCGGCTAGGCGCCGGGCTAAGAGATGCAAGTGAAGATTGATACAGGAAATTCTTGACTAAACGGTCTACTCAGATTTAATTTAGTCGCGCGGTTTTATTTCTCCAGAGGTTACGAAACTTGATTATCTGCCCTTCCTGCGGCTCAGGCGTTAACAGCGATCTCTGCCTCGGCTGCCCATCATGCGGTGCGCGCGCCGTTGGACCACCGCTCGCGAAAGCGGAACATCAACTGCCTTCATTCGGGCGAGGTGCGGCCGTTTTCATTGCCGGCCTCGCAATGTTCGGCGCCTTTACGGGATTGCTGATCGCGGTGCTCCTGGAAAACAAATCAGCCCCCGGCTTCTGGGCCGTCGTTACTGCCGGCGAGATCGCCGCCTGGCGCGTAAAGTGGGAAGTTTTGTTTGCGTCCATCGTGGCGCTCTGGGGCGGAGCGCGAATTATTCGCAGCATCAGTCACAACCCCTCCCGTTTTATTGGTTTACTGCCGGCTCGAATCGGATTTAGCGGTGCGCTGGCAGTAACGATGCTGGTCGCAGCGCTTATTGGAATCACCGTTCCGGACAGACTGCGTCAGCGGCAGATGACTCATAACGCGGCGCTCTATTCACAGGCTTACACGTATTCTCGGGCCTTGCTGACCTATCGAGAGTTGCATGGGTTTATTCCCAGTCAGGACGAGCTTATTCCTGAATTGAAGACGTTGCCTGATCCGGACGGCTCAATTGCGGCGGCGCTCCAAAACCTCGACATGACCGGATATCAACCCGGCACAGTCGTCGCTTCCACAGGGAACAAGGGGAAACCATTGCCGTTGCGCGGCGAAGTAATTCGTAAGGCCACGACGTCTCTGCCGGTTACGGATCACGGGGGAATCTCTTTTACTAATTATGACTTGCGCCTTCCAGGCGAAGACAAAATCCTCAACAACGACGATGACCTGATTGTTTCTGATGGGCTGGTGATGACGCTTGCCGAGTACCAGGCCTACGTTAAGTCCCGCGGTCACCGACCTTAAGCATGTCCTTCCTGGGAAGATTTCGCCGGAAAAAACCCGATCCGGAAATTGCACGGCGCGCCTTACTTTTGCGAAGCGGCCGTCTGGGCGACGCCACCATTCTGGGAATCATCAGCGACAAGGACGGCAACCAAATCCTTTCATACTGCTACACGGTGGCCGGTGTGGACTATGAGACAGTCCAACATCTGGACGCTGCGCAACTCAGCCGCGAGCATACTTACCTGCCGGGTTCCAGAGTTGATATGAGATACGATCCCCACCGTCCAGCGAATTCACTTGTCGTCTAATCGCCAGTTGTCAGTGAGGTAGTGTAATCTTGAGTTGTTTTTAGATATTACTTTCCTGGTTTATGTCGCAGACGTAATTCCAGGCTTTAAAATCCAAGCACTAAAGACTTAGTGCGAACCCCTTCAATAACCATGAGAGTGCTGACCGAGAACTGACAAACTTTAATGTTTCGAAAAATTCTGATTGCTAATCGCGGAGAGATCGCCGTGCGTGTAATTCGCGCCTGCCGCGATTTGCGTATCTCGCCGGTTGCGATCTATTCCCAGGTTGACGCAGGTTCACTGCACGTGCGCGTGGCCGACGAAGCTTTCTGTGTGGGACCCGCCGCTTCCACCGAAAGTTATTTAAACATCGAATCAATAATTGACGTCGCGAAAAAAGCCCGCGCCGAAGCCATTCATCCCGGTTACGGGTTTTTGGCTGAGAATGCCGAGTTTGCGCGAGCCGTTTCGGCCGCAGGGCTGATCTTTATTGGACCAACTGCGGACGCGATGGACATCATGGGTTCAAAAACCAGCGCGCGGCGGGCCGCTATCGGGGCCGGTGCGCCGGTAGTCCCGGGCACAACTGAAGCCTTGAAAAACCTCGAGGACGCACGCGAAACGGCGGCTGCATTCGGCTACCCAATCATGTTGAAAGCGTCTGCGGGCGGAGGCGGCAAAGGTATGCGCCAGGTGATGCACGAATCGGAACTACGATCCGCCTTCGAAGGGGCACAGTCAGAGGCCGCGTCTGCCTTCGGCGACTCTGAAGTCTATCTGGAAAAAGTAGTTGAGCAGCCTCGACACATTGAAATTCAAATCATTGCCGACCAGCAAGGCAATTATGTTCATCTGGGTGAGCGAGAGTGCTCTATTCAGCGTCGCCATCAGAAAGTAATTGAAGAGTGCCCCTCGCCGATTAATGACTTGGGCTTGCGGGCACGAATGGGTGAAACCGCAATTAAGATCGCTAAGACGGTAAATTATGTGGGCGCCGGTACGGTCGAGTTTCTGGTCTCTGACAAGACGCGTGATTTTTATTTTCTCGAGATGAATACGCGTTTGCAGGTTGAGCATCCCGTGACCGAGCTCGTGACCGGCATCGATCTCGTGCGCGAACAGATTCGCGTGGCAGCCGGGGTGCCCCTTTCGTTCACGCAGGATCAGCTGAATTGGAACGGCCATGCAATTGAGTGTCGCGTTTATGCTGAAGACCCGGACAATAATTTTTTGCCTTCGCCGGGCAGGATCGACTTCCTCCGCGTCCCTGCCGGTCCCGGCATCCGCGACGACGGCGGGGTGACTGAAGGCGACGAGGTTTCCATTTATTACGATCCGATGATTTCTAAGCTGGCCGCCTGGGGGCGATCTCGCGACGAAGCCATCGATCGGCTGCGACGCGCGCTCGACGAATACGCAGTTGGTGGAATTAAGACCACTCTGTCTTTCTTTCGCGAGGTTGTCCGGGATCAGGAATTTATTGAAGGCCGGCTCGATACCGGGTTCATACCGCGCTTTAACGACCGCCGCGCGGGCCGCCCACATCCTGCGCGGAGTGAGGGTGAAGCGCGAACCGAGCTAGACGTCGCGATAATCGCGGCTGCGCTTGCTTTCAAACGCGCCCAACGCAGGCCCTTCGAGGAAATTCGACCGGCCGACAGCAAATGGAAACTGACGGGTCGCAAGTCGTTCCTGAACAATTTAGGCGCGCGATTGGTTTGACCGTTTAATTCATGAAGCTGCAGGCCACCATTGCTGAGACTCTGTTTGAGGTCGAACTTCACGCGCAGGGCTCAAATGTCCTCGCCGTGGTCGACGGCCGGAAATATAACGTTGACGTCCATGTTTCCGCTGACAATCATTATCGACTGATTTGTGACGCGCGGGTTTTCGATTGCCGGGTCGAGGGACGCCCCGAGTCGGGCGCCACCCTCGAGGTGGTAGTGGGGACGAATCGGCACGCGGTTACCCTGACTGATCCAAAGCGGTTGCGCGGCGCGACGGCGACCGGGGCCCATGCCGATGGAGCCGCGCTTATTGTAGCGCCGATGCCGGGAAAGGTTGTGCGGGTGCTCGTGCAAGCGGGTCAAAAAGTCGAGGCGGGGGCCGGCATCGCGGTGGTTGAAGCAATGAAGATGCAGAACGAAATGAAATCTCCCAAGCGCGGTACCGTGGTCACTATCAACGCGGAAGTTGGCGCGACAGTTAACGGCGGGGATCTGTTGGCGGTGATCGAGTAAGATTTGATTCATTGATGCATTGGCTCATTTACTCAATGAAGCAATGAATAAATGAATCAACCTACAAGAATCCTGCTCTGGGATCTCGATGGCACGCTTGTGCGCGGTAAGCGCTTTGGAACCTTCAAGGATTACACCGTGCCGATGCTGGAGTCAGTGTTTGGCACAGCCGGCTGCCTTCCCGAAATGGTCGTCTCAGGAATGACCGACTTGCAGATAGTCGAGGAAGCCCTGCGCAGTGAAGGTATCACCCGTGAGCACATCTCCCTGCGCAAAGAGGAATTGCGGCGCTGTTATCTTGAAGAAATGAAGCGCTCCGTCAGCAGTGGCGCTCATGTCATTGAACCGATACCCGGCGGACGCGAAGTCCTGCAAGCGGTCGATGGAAATCCGCGCTACGGTTCGGCGTTGCTGACTGGCAACATTGAACCGGCGGCCCATTTCAAGGTTGAGGTCGCGGGTCTCGCAAAATTCTTCACGTTGCCCGGCGCCTTCGGCGATGAATCTTTCGATCGGCGTGATTTGCCCGCCCTGGCGGCTGAGCGAATCCGCAAATCTCTGGGTGTTCATCTGGAGCCGGAACAGTTCATTGTGATTGGCGATACGCCTAACGATATCGCTTGTGCGCGGCACTTTGGCGCCCGGGCGGTGGCGGTGGGGACAGGGCGACTCTATTCTGAGGAAGATCTGCGCGCCTGCGGACCCGATGCCTTTCTGCCGGACCTGGTGGACGTGGATCTGGTAATGGAAACGTTAGCAAAACTTTGAGCGCGCGTGTCGCTTCTGAAACGGTTTGGCGGAAAATTGTCTCTGCAGCAGCCAATTTGGAGGTGATTATGCTCGTTAATTGGATATACGACGCCGAGGCGGCTCTGGCGCAAGCCAAAGCTGAAAACAAACCACTCTTGATCGATTTCTCAGGCGCGCCCGCCTGAGGCGCATGCGCTCGGCTGGAAGCTGAGTCATACTCAAATCAGGCAATCGCAGACTTTATTCATCAGACTTTCGTCCCGCTCGAAGCTCACATCAAAGAACATCCCGCGTGGTTCAAACGGTTCGAGGTTCTCTGGACACCGACAATCCTGGTTATGGATTCTGACGCTGTTGAACGCTACCGAATCGAGGGCTATTTGCCAAAGGATTGGTTTCAGGCGCATTTGGAAATGGCGCGCGCCCGGATTGAGTTCATGAAGAAGAAATTCGCGGACGCTGAAAAGATGTATGCCGGAGTGACTGAGCGACATGCCGACACAGGCGTCGCGGCAGAAGCTATCTATTGGCGCGCGGTATGCAAGTACAAAGCGACGAACGATCACACAGTTCTGGGCGCGGCGGCTGAGAAGCTAAGCCAAAAATATCCGGGTGATGAGTGGACGTTGAAGAGTGGGCCGTGGGCGCATTGATTGTTTCAGAAGCCCTATGATGAGGGAGGGCAAGCCCGATTTCCATTCATCGACGAGCAAGACGTTGCGTTGCCGTCTCAAACGTCTGTGGCTTCTGACACTCTAGATGCGGTGAAAGCCTTTCAGAATATCCTGCGTCGCCAAACGCAAAATAACTGGACGGCCGTGCGGACAGGTGGTCGGTGACGAGGTCGTCAGCAAACGATCAATCAGCCATCGCATCTTTTCCGGCGCCAGCGGCATGTTTACTTTGATCGCGGCGTGACACGCCAGCGATGCGGCGATCTCATCTCGCAACGTCGCCCGTGCCGCGCCTTTCTTTTCTGAATCGACTGTGTCCAGAACTTCTGCCAGCACATTGCGTGCTTCGCCGGCCGGCAGATCCGCCGGCGTTGATTTGATTGCCACAGTGCGGCCGGACAAGCGCATCAATTCGAATCCATAGCTCTCTAAATCCAGAGCGACATGATCGAACGCCGACGCTTGCGCCGGGGTCAAATCAAAGGTTTCCGGAATCAACATCTGCTGCGATTCGGGGCGGCGTGACGCTTCCAGGGCGCGATATTTATCAAATAGAACCCGCTCATGCGCGACGTGCTGATCGATTAAAAGCAGGCCTTCGCCGTCAGCGGCGATAATAAAGCTCTCATCCAGTTGGCCCAACGGACGAATGTTCGAGTTAACTGATTCGACAGCGACTTCACGTACAAATTTGATCGCTGAATCGAGTGGCGGCAAGTCCGGAAACGCCTTTACGTCTGTGATAGTTTGCGGAAACTGAATCGCGGCCAGCAATTCGTCGGGTTCAGCTTCGGTCGGTTGAATCGCGCGTGCCGGCGCCGCTGCAGTTGTCTGTTCGGTGTTCCCGGAAGAGGAGATTTCAATGACTGCCGGTTGCGCCGCGGCGAACCCCATACGTTCCTGCTGCGGCGCCGTCCGTAATTCAAAGCTGTGCCCGGGACCCGCAGCGCCCGCTGTCCGGGTGTTCACTTCCACGATGGCCGTTGATTCATCAGCATCAATGCCTGTGTCTTCCAGCGGACTCGCATCTTTAATTTCAGCCGGGATGTAACCGGCGCTCGCCAAACCCGCACGCACAGCTTCGCGCACGGCATCGGCGACGGCGGCCGCGCGGCGAAACCGCACTTCGGTCTTTGCCGGGTGCACGTTGACGTCGACTTCTTCGAGCGGCACATCGATGAATAACAACGCGACCGGATAAACGCCATGCGGCAAAATGGATCGATAGCCTTCTGAGAGTGCCCGCCCAATCAGACGATCACGCACAAATCGTCCATTCACGAAAAGAAATTGGGCGTCACGCGAAGTCCGCCGCTCCCGCGGGGCGGAAACAAAACCGCGCACACGCGCGATCTGGGGCAACGAAAAGCTGGCCTCTGTCGGTTCGCTGACGGCGTTATTTACTTCCAACAGGCCATCAAGAAACTGCGCGCCGAAAATCTGATATGCGCGCTCGCGCAGGTCCCTGGCAGGCGCCACACGCAAGGTCTCGCGGCCGTTGTTGGTCAGAGTGAAATTGATTTCCGGATGCGCCAACGCGTAATGAGTAATAAGATTCGTCAGGTGATAACTCTCAGTCGCTTCAGAGCGCAAAAACTTGCGCCGTGCAGGGGTGTTGAAAAAAAGTTCGCGCACGCTGATGGTGGTGCCGCGGGGATGCGCCGCATCTTTCACGTCCCGCATGCGGCCGCCTTCGATCACCACACGGGTACCCGCCGCAGCGTCGTCACGTTGCGTAATCAATTCAACCCGGGCGACTGAAGCGATGGAAGCCAATGCTTCGCCCCGAAAGCCAAGCGTGGCAATCGCATTCAAATCTTCAGCGTTGCTGATCTTCGAAGTTGCATGACGCTCGAATGCCAGCACCGCGTCGTCGCGCATCATCCCTTCGCCGTCGTCTGTAATTTTCAGCAATCGGCGGCCACCCGCCTCGACGTCGATAATAATTTGCGTCGCGCCGGCATCGATTGCATTCTCGACCAGTTCTTTGGCTACTGAAGCGGGACGTTCGACCACTTCACCGGCGGCGATTAGGTTGGAGATGTGATCTGGGAGAACGCGTATCTTGGACATGATGATTAAATCTCGGGAGCCCAGGGCTTAGACCTGATTCTCACCACGATTGCAACTTCACTTGTGATGGCCCGCATAGTGCAGGTAAAAACTAAGCACTAAAATCTAAGCCCCAACAACTCTGTCACAAGTAAACTACTTCATGCTCTTTCGTTGCCAAATCGATGGCATCGAAAACCCAGTCGACAAAATAATGGCCGTGACGTGCGATGAACGACACGACACCGATCTTGCGTTCCTGCAGGGTCTTCTGCGGATAAAGCAAATCGAAAGCATGAATCAACTGGCGATGAACGGCTTCGTCGCGGGCGACTTGCGCGCGATTAAACCGCGTGCGCAGCCCGTCGATTTGATGGTTGATTTTGCGCCGGCCTTTATCCAGCGCGTCAGCCAGTGTCGGATCCACGCGCCGCAACTGCTCCTGCAAGTCATCAAGTTCTTTGCTAAAGGTTTCGGCGGTATGCGCAAAGGCATTGGCGGTGTCCGTACTCAGATAGTTGGCTACTACCCGGGCCATTACCCGATCGGCGCCCTCAAAGAAATCATGAAATTCAACGCCGTATCGTTCCAGCGATCGCCATGTGTGCTTTTCGACAAACGTGAGACTGACACGCAGCAGAATCGGAGTAGTTGGACGATCAAGAATTCGATAGACCTCGGCGGTCTGGGCAAAATAAGCAATCTCTGCCGAGCCCCCGTAGTAGGCGATAGTGGGTAACAGATAGTCCTGCACGACGGCGCGCAAAGTCACGTTCGGGCTGAACCGCTCGGGTTCGCGTTGCGCCCAGTCCGCTAGGTCGTCGGCGGTGTAAGAGTCGTTCTGGTTCGAGTTCCGCGTCTGGTACTTACCCGCATCGTTCCTGGTCAGTGCCTGGCGAGCGCCCTTCTCGTCATGCAAGAACAAAGGGAACGAGTTTTCTGACGGAGTAACCTGCGCGTGATATCCATTTCCTTCCAACTCACGACTTCGCTCCACAATTGCTTTTGCAATTAGCGGCGCGTTGCGCGCGGCTGCGGCATAGACGGGGGCAGCCAACCGCTTCAATTCGGGATCGAGCGGATCCAGCAGTATTAGCCCGCGCGAACCGGTCAGATACGTCATCGTGCGGGCAAAGGCATCAGAGAAAGCTCGCTTTGGCTGGTAGCAGTCGTGCAAAAGGGAACGAAGCTCATCGATGAACTCGCTCTGAGGCAGTGACCGCAGTAAATCTTCTACGGTCGCGGTGATCGATTCATTCAAAATCACCCGGCCCACGGGCAATCCGTCGGCGTGAATTGCGTCTGCCACGGCGACACTTGCCAGGGTGCAATCGCGATTGATGAATTCGGATGTGGCGACTTCATCAAAGTCGTGATCTTCGCTGGCCATCCAGAAAACCGGAACGGCTTTTACGCCGCGCTGTGTCAGGCAGTCTGCAAGTTTCACCGCCGACAGCGCTTTGTAAATTGTGTAGAGCGGCCCGCCGAACAATCCGGTCTGCTGTCCGGAAACTACCCCAATACAGTCCGGCTCGCTCAGACGCTGAATGTGCTTAAGTGTTTCCTCGCCGGCGCCCCAGCCGCGGTTCATACTTTCCAACGCGCGACAGACAGCAGCGCGGTCCGTGTGATAATTCGCCAGGACCCGCTCGCGACGGCCGCGAAGGTCGTAATGATGGCTTACGGCTTCCGGATAAAACTTTCGCAGCGCGACGGGATCGCGGAGGTAATCAAGAAACAACCTGCTCTGCTGGGGAATCTGATCGAAGGGGACAGTTTCTACGCGCAATCCAGCCTGTTCAGGCGTGCTATGGCAGGCAATTTCAGCGGTGGTCAATTCGGGGTTTGCTCCTGTCGCAACATTCTACGCGGGGAGTCTTGAGGACGCCAGCAAGCGTGTCGCGTCGCCGTAAGACCG
The DNA here is from genome assembly GCA_046262835.1 of Pyrinomonadaceae bacterium. Taxonomy (GTDB): domain Bacteria; phylum Acidobacteriota; class Blastocatellia; order Pyrinomonadales; family Pyrinomonadaceae; genus UBA11740. The sequence goes on along the minus strand of JBHELZ010000015.1, from coordinate 29,878 downwards.
GCCATTTACACCAGTCGCGTCCTGGTGATGCCGGCGCTCGCTTACGTTCTGGCTTGTGAAACATTCGTGGCTGCTTTAAGCAGTTGGGCGATTTCCACGCAAGCCTGTGCGCTCGCCCGTTTCAACGGCGCGCGCACCGCCCCCCCGCCGTACCCTGCGATGTCCATCGCCGCTTTCAAACCACCGATGCCGTAAATCTTAGTTACGGCACGTGCCAGCGGCGTTAGTCGACTCTGCAATTCAGTCGCGCGTTCAATCTCCCTGGCTTGCACTGCGCTATAGATTTCGAGACAAAGTTCAGGTGCGACGCAACCCACGGCGAGAATTCCTCCGCGTGCTCCTGCCTGCAAGGCGTCGCTGAATACAGTTCCATTGCCGATCATTACGGCAAAGTCACTGCGACAAAGTTGGATGGTCTCTCGAAGTTTGTTTACATCGTTCGAGCTGTCTTTTATGCCGATGATGTTCGCGTGCTCGCTTAACCGCGCGGCCGTGGCCGGCTCAATCTTAATTCCGGTGAGATCCGGCATGCTGTACAGGATAACGGGAATCTTTGCCGCACCGGCGACCGCCAGGTAATGAGCGACGAGAGCTTCCTGCGTTATCGCCGATCGATAGTAATTCGGCGTGATGACGAGGACCGTCCCGGCGCCGGCTTTGGCCGCCCGATCAATCTCAGCGATCGTGCCGCGCGTGCTTTGCTGTCCCGCGCCGACGATGAACGAGAGTTCCGTTGGCACGGCGGCACGAGCTGTCTCGATGACTTGTCGGTATTCTGTTTCGTCGAGATTCACCCGTTCGCCGGTCGAACCGAGGACGACATAGCCGCTAATTCCCGTCTGGTTCCATTTTGAAATGTTTGTGATGAGACCGTGGGAATCGAAGTCTTCGCCCAAAGAGAATGGAGTTGTGACGGGCAGCAATAACCCGCTTAGATTAATCGGCATGATTGACTCGCCAGCGCGCTTGATTCGAGGATTATAGCGGCAGGTCTTGAGGCGGGCAATTTTACATGGAGGGCGATAAGAGAGCGTGCCCGCACCACGTTCAGATTTCTATCTCTCGACGTCACGCGAGCACGCGGGCGGGGCAAATCGTTCTCCAGGCACAGGAGGCACCCGCGGCCTACATTCCGTGGGGCGCACAAGTTAAAAACTACGCGCTGAAATTCCGCTTTCTTCTTTTCCTAAGTATCCCGCTATAATGGTTAAGTTTGCGAGGGCAATCATCTGGAGACAAACCTGAACCATGCCATATCTCAAGCCTGAACGTCCCGAAAAAGTCAGCGCTCCTTCACTAAAAGCCAGTAAAGAACGGGGCGAGCGTTTGGTTTGTCTGACTGCCTACGATTATCCGACCGCGCGCATCGTTGATGAAGCCGGCATCGATATCATTTTAGTCGGCGACAGTCTTGGAAATGTGGTGCTCGGCTACGGCAACACCGTGCCGGTCACGCTTGAAGAGATTTTGGTGCACGTGAAAGCGGTGCGCCGGGGCGTACAACGCGCGCTGCTGGTTGCCGACATGCCCTATGGATCGTTTCACACCGGAGCTGACGATACAGTACGGGCCGCGTTGCGGCTCGTGAAAGAAGGCGAAGCCGAAGCTGTAAAGCTCGAAGGCGGGCAAAAGCGAGTGAAGCTCGTGCGCCGGCTGGTCAATGAAGAAATTTCCGTGATGGGCCATATCGGTTTGACCCCCCAATCGATCAATCAGCTTGGGGCTTATCGTGTGCAGGGCAAGACGGCCGACGCCGCGCGACAGTTGCTCGATGATGCGTATGCTTTAGAGGCGGCCGGCGCCTTTTCGATCGTGCTTGAATTAGTGCCGCGAGAGATCGCGCAAATGATTACTGAAAGCATTAAGATCCCGACCATTGGCATCGGCGCGGGCGTTCATTGCGACATCCAGGTGCTGGTCTTTCACGACCTGGTGGGCATGGCCTTCGGAAAGCTGCCGCGCTTTGTGCGTGAATACGCGAATCTGCGCGAAACAATCACTGATGCGGTGACGCGCTGGGCAGAAGATGTGCGCAGCGGAAATTATCCTGCTGATAAAGAGTCCTATGGGTTGCCGGCTGAAACCGCGGAAGAGCTCAAGATTGAATTGAAGAAGGTAGAGAGGCTTAAATAATCCAGGCTTCTGTTTGGTCTTCGGACTTGCGTCTTTGGTTTTGGGAAACACCAAAACCAAAGGCCAAAGCCAAAGACCATCTTGTATGGAGATCATTAACCGCCGTAAGCGAATGATGTCGGTCGCCCGCAGGCTGCGGCGTGAAGAGCATCGCACCATCGGTTTGGTCCCCACGATGGGTGCGCTGCACGAGGGACATCTCAGTCTGATTCATGAAGCACGCGCTCTGTGCGACGTGGTTATCGTCTCTGTTTTTGTAAATCCAACCCAGTTTGGGCCAACAGAAGACTTCGCGGCTTATCCGCGCGATTTGACGCGCGACTCATCACTGCTGGCCGAATATAACGTTGATTATGTTTTCGCGCCGACGGTCGCAGAAATGTATCCGGAGGGCGCGGCGACTTTTGTTACCGTTGAAGGCTTGTCAAATGAATTAGAGGGCGCTTCCAGACCTGGTCATTTTCGCGGGGTCACGACGGTGGTGGCGATTTTGCTAAACGTCGTACGTCCGCATTTTGCTTTTTTTGGGCAGAAGGATGCGCAGCAGGCGATCATCATTAAGCAGATGGTCCGCGACCTGGCGTTCGACGCTGAGATTGTAGTGCTGCCAATCGTGCGAGAGGAATCAGGGTTAGCGCTCTCTTCACGAAATGCCTATCTCGATCCGAGACAGCGACAGGCAGCAGCGGTTATCAACGGCGCGCTGTTGCGCGCGCGCGCGACGTTTGAGGGCGGCGAGCATAACGCGATTCGATTGATCGAATTGGTGCGCGATCAAATCGAAGCAGAGCCGCTGGCGCGAATCGATTACGTGAGCGTCAATGACGCGACGACCCTGGAGAAACTCGACCGGATTAACGATCAACCCGCATTGCTGTCGGTCGCCGTCTTTATTGGCAAGACCAGGCTGATTGATAACGTCGTGTTGGGAGAATCACAGAAGAACGTTATTGGCGCGAACGCATAGTTTCCTGTCGCGAAGACAAATGAACCAGAAGAGTCATATTTCCTTCATTCTCAACGGGGAAATGGCGGAGGTCGCGTTCGCGCCGCACAAGACACTGCTCGAAGTCTTGCGCGAAGATCTCGGCTTGACGGGGACCAAACATGGCTGTGAATTGGGTGAGTGCGGCACCTGCACCATCCTGGTTGACGGGCGATCGATTCTTTCATGTTTGATGCTGGGACTTGACGCTGAAGGTCACAGCGTCACGACGATCGAAGGAATGGCTGCCGGCGGTCGATTACATCCGTTACAGGACACGTTCGCCGATCTGGGCGCGGCGCAGTGCGGGTATTGCTCGCCGGGATTCCTGCTGGCAGCGAAAGAGCTGATCGACAAATCTCCCAGCCCTTCACGCGACGAGATCAAGGAAGCCTTGTCGGGAAATCTCTGCCGTTGCACCGGCTATATCAAGATTTACGAAGCGGTTGAGTTGGCGGCAGCCCGGTTGCGGGGAGAAACGATGGAACTTCCGCGTGAGAGTTTGTATGGGTGCGAATGAGGCGTTACGTATTTGATTATGGGCAAGAACGATAATCTCAACATCGTCGGAAAACCTTTCCGCAAGGTTGACGCCCGGGCCAAGTGCACCGGACAGACGAAGTTTGCCGATGACATCGTTTCGCCGCGCATGCTCTACTGCAAAATTCTGCGCAGTCATGAGCCGCATGCGCTGATTAAGAGCATCGACCTCTCAAAAGCATTAGCTCTCCCGGGCGTCATCGCGATTATCACCGGCAAAGATCTCCCAATTTCCTACGGCATTCTGCCCGTCAGTCAGGACGAACATGCGCTCTGCATAGACAAGGTACGCTTCGTCGGCGATCCGGTTGCCGCGGTTGCGGCCATTGATGAAGACGTCGCTTTTGACGCGATGAATTTGATCGAAGTGGAATACGAGCGGCTGCAAACCATTACCTCGATCGAAGAAGGCGTCGGTATTGATGAGCCGCGCATACATGAGTACGGCGACGGCGGCAACGTACATAAGAAGGTTTCACTTGAGTTCGGCGAAGTCGACGATGGGTTTGCTGAAGCCGATCTGGTTCGAGAAGACACTTTCTTTTACGAAGGCAATACTCACTTGCCGATGGAGCAACACGCCGCGGTTGCTCATTTTGATTCGGACGAGAAGTTGACGCTCTGGAGTTCGACCCAAACACCGCATTATGTTCATCGCGCGTTAACTAAAGTTCTCGAAATTCCTGCGAGTCACATCCGCGTGATTGCCACTCCTAACGGCGGCGGATTTGGCGGCAAGAGCGATCCGTTCAATCACGAAGTTGTCGTCAGCAAATTGGCGATGATTACCGGTCGGCCGGTGAAATGCACGCTCACTCGCGAAGAAGTCTTTTACTGCCACCGTGGCCGGCATCCAGTCCTGATGCGCGTCAGGACCGGAGTGAAAAAGGATGGCGCCATCACGGCAATGCACTTCAAGTCTTTTCTTGATGGCGGGGCCTATGGAAGTTACGGCGTGGCGAGCACGTTCTACACCGGCGCGCTGCAAACCGTTACTTACGAAGTGCCGCGTTACAAATTTGACGGCGTACGAGTGTTTACGAATAAGCCTCCCTGCGGCCCCAAGCGCGGGCACGGAACGCCACAGCCGCGGTACGCGCTGGAGGTCCACCTGGACAAGATCGCAGAGCAGTTGAATCTCGATCCAGTTGCGATACGACGTAACCATTTAGTTAAGCCGAATTCCGTGACCGCGAATTATTTGCGCGTCGGCAGCATGGGTTTGGGCGCGTGCATAGATAAGATCGTTGAGGGTTCGGATTGGCGGAATAAGTTTTCGTGGAACGAGTATGCCAGTCCAGCAGCACCGACTAATGTGCAATCGTCCTCGCTTGCCGTCGATGCCACAACCGCAACCGGGACGGTTGCGCTCCAGCCTGGGAATGCGCGAAAACTTCCTTACGGGAAAGGGATTGGCATTGCTTGTTCATCATATATCTGCGGCGCGGGGCTGCCGATTTATTGGAACAATATGCCGCAGTCGGGCGTGCAGCTTCGACTCGATCGGCAAGGTGGCGTTTGTGTGATGTGCGGCTCGACGGATATCGGCCAGGGCTCGGATTCGATTCTTGCTTATATTGTCGCGGAAATTCTCGGCATCGATCCATTCGACATACGGGTGGTCACGGCTGACACCGATCTGACGCCTGTCGACCTGGGCAGTTATTCGAGCCGCGTAACCTTGATGACCGGTAACGCAGCGATTCAAGCCGCCGAGCGGGCGAGAGAACTGCTGACGATTGCAGTCGCCGAGAAGCTCAAGGTGCCCATAGAAAATATTTCTTTCGCCGAGCGGCGAGCATTCGACGTTGAAAGTCCTGACGTCGGTGTTTCATTCGCTGAAGCCGTGGTGCTCGCAGAATCAAAGTTCGGGACCATCGGAACTGTCGGTTCGTACACGCCTCCCCGCTCGCCGGGAAAATATAAGGGAGCAGGAGTAGGTCCATCGCCCGCTTACAGCTACTCGGCGGCCATTGCCGAAGTTGACGTTGATGCGGACACCGGGCTGATCACAGTCGAGCGGATCTGGATCGCCCACGACGTCGGTAAATCAATTAATCCTGTGTTGGTGATGGGCCAGGTGGAAGGCAGTGTCTACATGGGTCTCGGGGAAATCCTGATGGAAGAAATGTCGTATCGAGCGAACCGCAACGTCGTGCATAAGATCCCCTCAATGCTGGAGTATAAGAGTCCCACAACTATGGAGATGTGCGACGTGAAAACGTTTCTGATCGAAGATCCCGATCCCAATGGTCCGTTCGGCGCGAAGGAAGTCGGGCAGGGCCCGCTGCTTCCGGTGCCTCCGGCAGTTGCTAATGCGGTTTACAATGCGGTCGGCGTCCGCATCGATGAAGTTCCAATTACGCCGGAAAAAGTTTTGAAAGCTTTGCGCGAAAAATCAAAAGGCCGCGATAGACGTTTCGGTCCTGAATCAATTCCTACGGTCGAGTGGCCCGAGCCTTTGCGCGTGCTGACGCCAGGCGAAGGCGGTGACGGACGTGAGATGCCGCGAGTAGCAGTCCACTCTTAAACTTATGAAACGACTTCTGCCATTTCTGATTATTCTGGTGGTGCTCGGCGGCGCCCTGGGTGTGTCGCTTAAGCTTTGGAAGAGCCGCGGCGCGCCCAACACAAATGCCGAACCTACCTTCGCGACAAATCTAGCCCCGCCCGCGGGGGCGAGCAACGGCACCAATTCAAGTCCGCCAGATCAGAACTCTGCGGGACTCACCAAACCCAATGTCAAAGTCAGTTCACCGGTGGTGCTCGAAGAGTACGGCGACTATCAATGTCCTCCGTGCGGTCAGCTTTATCCGGAGCTGAAGCAGATCGAAAAAGAGTATGGCAATCAACTTCAGATCGTCTTTCATCATTTTCCATTGATGAAGATTCATAAGAATGCCCTGGTCGCTGCGCACGCGGCCGAAGCGGCGCGCAACCAGAAGAAGTTTTGGGAGATGCATGACTTGCTTTATCGAAATCAGAAGGAGTGGGTGGATCTCGCGGACCCGCGACCTACCTTTGTTTCTTATGCGCAGCAATTAGGGTTGAATGTCGATGAGTTTAATCGCGACCTCGAAAGTAATCTGATCGACCAAAAAATTACTGCCGATATTCAGCGCGGCACGTCTTTGGGCGTCACCGGTACCCCCACCGTTTTTCTCGATAGCCATCTCCTGAACTATCAGGCGACGAACTTAGAAGGGCTGCGCCGAGGAATAAATATCCTGCTTGAGCGCAAAGCCGTTACCTAACCTGCACAGATTCCTGGTCCTGCCAGAGTGGCAGAGGTTAATGGGCTAAAAATAGACGGGCCGGCTGGGAGGCAACCGCCTATAACTTGTTGCTTTCCGCCAATTAAACTTCATAAGCTCAAGTTGTTGTTGACATGTCGTACACATGTCTTTATAGTTTCCTACCCGTAGGTCGTCTTTGGTGCTAGCTTCGGCGTCACCCCCCGCATCAAATCGACAGATTGCCGATGTTCAAGCTTAGACGCCTCGAAATCACGGGCTTTAAGTCCTTTGCGGACCACACTGACCTCATCTTCACTGGTGATGGAATAACAAGTATTGTCGGCCCGAATGGCTGCGGCAAGAGCAATGTGGCCGACGCCATCGCGTGGGTTTTGGGCGAACAGCGGGTCAAGCATCTGCGCGGCGGAGAGATGAAAGATGTCATCTTTCAGGGCTCGCGCAATCGCCCGCCGGGCGGAATGGCTGAAGTCGTCCTGCATCTGGTTCGCGACGAAATCATCGAGAGTGAGCCGGACATCGAAGACATCGATTCGACCCTGGAACAGATCGATGAGCAGACCGCGGTTTTTGAGGAAGTAGAGATTGCGGTCGCCCCGCCTGAAGTCGTTGAGCCGGAAGCTAATGTTTCTGAACCGGAAGCCAAAGCCCCCCCGTCCCAGGGTCAGGTTCAGTCCGACGATTCACTTGCCGCAGATGCCGATTCCGCCGATGCAAAATCTAAAACAACTCATCATCGTCACTGGCGCCAGCGTCGCAGTATCGCGCTCGACTTCGCTCCGGGTGAAGCGGTTTCGGTGACCCGGCGGCTCTATCGTTCGGGCGAGAGTGAATATCTGCTCAACGATCGTGCGTGCCGGCTGCGCGACATTCAGGATTTGTTTTCTGGTACCGGATTGGCTGGCGGTCATTACGCGATTATTGAACAGGGTCGCATTGGCCAAATTCTTTCTGCCAAGCCGATGGACCGCCGGACGATTATTGAAGAGGCTGCCGGTATCACCAAGTTTCGCGTCCGCCAACGAGCGGCCGAAGCGCGCCTTGAATCGGCCCGCGGAAATCTAAGTCGCATCTCAGACATTATTTCGGAAATTGAACGGCAGGTGAACAGCCTTCGCCGGCAGGCCGCGAAGGCGCGCCGATATCGCATCCAGCGCGAAGAGTTACGCGAATTGCTGCGACACGTTTACGTTGCGGAGGATCGTAGTCTGGCCAGTCTGATTGAAGAAACCCAGGCACAGTTGAATCAGGCGACCGAAGAAGAACGGCGGCTCGCGGCGGAACTGGCGAAGCGCGAAGAGAATAGTCGCGCCGCAACTCAAAATGCGCGGGGCCTCGAGGATGAGCTGTCGAAGCTGCGCGCCGCCGCAGCAGATGCAGCGTTGCAGCGCGACCGACGTTTGCGCGAACGCGTCTATCAACAGGCCCAGATTGAAAGCCTCGGCACTCGCCGGGCGGAAATTGAAAAGGAAGTCGAGGCATTGAGCGCGCGAATCGTGGTGGTTGATTCCGAGCTCAAGCGACTGGGGGAAATCGACGCCCAGCTTTCTACCGAAAATGATCAGACTGTTTCGGTGCTGCGCGAGGCTGAAGATGCGCACGCGCGGAAACTCGCGATTATCGCTGACGGTGAGAACGAGATTGATTCGGCGCGGTCTGAGCTGCTCCGGCACACGGCCGCCGCCGAGCGGCTGAACGAGCTCGTAAGACAATTGGAAAACAGCCTCGAGAAATTGGTACACCAGGCTGAAGGATTGTCACGGGAAGGAGAGCGGGCGGCCGCCGCCCACGCTGAGCGAAACGGCGAAGCGCTGAAGCTCGACCAACAAATAACCGCGGCGCGCGAAAAATTATCGCGGCTGATGGCCGAACGTCAGGCCGCACTCACAGCCGTAGTTGAAGGACACGAGCGAGTGTCAGACAGCGATGCAGAGCTTACCCGCGTCCGCGACGATCATTCCCGCGCCTGTCACAGGCTCGAGAGTTTCAAGGAGCTCGATGAGCGACGCGCGCATTATTCGCTCGCCGTGCAGGAAGCGTTCTCAGCCAATGAGCGTGAGGATTTTCATCTCATTGGGACGCTGGCGGACAGCATTCAGGTTGATGCTCGGTGGGAACGCGCCGTCGAAGGCGTGTTCGGATCGTCATTGCAATCAATTCTGGTTGCGACCCCGGATGATGCGATAAGGGCGGCCGCGTGGCTGAAAAGTAACCACGCCGGCCGCGCGAATTTCCTGGTGACCGGACTGCATGGCGGGAGTGATGAGATTGATGTCGAGGAATTGACGTTTATCAGTTCGCCTGCCGCAACGCAGCAGGGGCGGGAATACGCCCCGGTAGGTATTGACGGACCGCGCATCGCTGACATCATGACTGCGCCGCGCGAGTTGTTGTTGGTGCTCGAGCGAACGATGGCGGAAAAGATGAACGCGCGAGTCGTCGATACGCTGGACGATGCGACGGCGCTGTCGCTGGCAACCGGCGACATGTTCGTAACGACAGACGGAGACTGGGTCGCAGGGGGACAGTTCGTCAACGCGGGCAACGGTCGCGCACTTGAAGAAGGTGCGGGACTGTTGACCTTTAAACGCGAACTACGAGAACTGGAATCCCGCATCAGCAATCTCTCGGCCGAGCTTGCAGTGGCGGAGGTGGCGGTTGCCGATGCGCGCTTGCGGCTTACCGGCTTGGAAGAATCCGTGGTTTTGCTCAACGCGTCGATCGCGCGCGAAGAACGCGAGGTGATGGCGCGCGAGATGACGGCCGAAACTTTGCAACATGATATTGAACGCGCTCAACGGCACATGCGAGTGGTCTCCGACGATGCTGAGAGACTGGAGCAGGAGCGCCGCGAGCTGGAAGAAAGTCGCGCCAGGACGATGGCCGACGCTGAAACTGCTGAATCGATGCGGCGCGCGGCCCAGGACAGGATTGGGCAGACGAGCGATGTTCTGGCGGCCATCCGGCGCGACGCTGAAACCGAGACAGTACTACTCAACCACCAGCGAGAGCAGGCTGCCGCCGCCGGAGAGCGTCGCCGTTCGACCGCGGCTGATCTCAGACGGCTGGAGATTGATCGAGAAGATGTGGATGCCAGATTATCGCGGCATCGGCTGGAGCTTACAGAAGCCGCCGGTAAGATAAAAGAGCTGACGGACTCGGTGGCTGAAATCGATCGTCTGGCCGCCGGCGTCGACCAGGACAAAGCGCGGGAGGACGAACAGATTGCGGCCACGACCCGCAGTTTGGAAAGCGCGCGGGCCGAAGCTGATACCCTGGCGAACGAGTTGGCTGAACTTAATCGCTCGGCGGCATCGTCGCGTGACGCTCGCGCGGCCATTGAAGTGCAGCGCGCTGAAGCAATGGCGCGCGTAAACTTTGTGCATGAAAACTGTGCTAACGAACTGAACCAAAGTCTCGAGGATCTGGCCCGCGAAGTTTCTCTATCGCCGGAGTTCGATTTGGAAGCGGAGCGAGCTCGACTTGAAGATTTGCGCAACCGGCTGGAGAACTTTGGCGCTGTCAACATGATGGCGCTCGAAGAACTTACCGAAGCAGATGAGCGGCTCACCTTCCTGACCACGCAACGAGAAGACATCACCAGGGGCATCGCCGCGACTGAAGAGGCGCTGCGCGAAATTAAACGGCGCTCCCGCGAGCGTTTCCGGGATGCGTTTGACAAGATCAATCAGAACTTCAGTGCTCTGTTCCTGGAATTGTTTGGTGGCGGGCGCGGCGAAATGAGCCTGATCGACACCGACGACGAACTCGAATCCGGCATCGACATCATTGCCCAACCGCCCGGGAAACGTCTGCAAAATATTCTGTTGCTTTCGGGTGGTGAAAAAGCGATGGCTGCGCTCGCCCTGGTTCTGGGAATATTTCATTACCGCCCGTCACCATTCTGCCTGCTCGACGAAGTCGATGCGCCGCTTGACGAAGCAAACATCGGTCGCTTCACCAACAAAGTTGTTTCCATGGCCGCTAACACCCAATTTATCGTCATCACGCATAACAAGCGCACAATGGAAACTGCGCGGGCCCTTTATGGTGTGACGATGCAGGAGGCGGGTGTCTCGAAACTGGTTTCCGTGAAATTCGAATAGATTTGTCCCTTCTGGGGTGGGAGGGAGCCAGTTGGTAGTGCTGAACTTTGTGCTTGCCGGGGACTTAGCCCGACCGCCAGCGGCGCCTCATTTAAAATAAATTTACTGACCAACCCTTGCTGACTTTGCGGCTAATATTCCCCCGCGGGACTAACGACCCAACTTTTCGACACACGCGCAACCAACTTGCATTCTCGCTTTGTCATCTACAAAATAATTCGCGTTGCTTAATGAATAAAGGTATTTACAGATTTATCCGGCTCGCCTTATGCAGTCTGGCTATATCAGCTGGTGTTTCCGCTCAGGAAGCCACCAAGCGTAATGATCGTCCGGTGGAGCAGCCCTCGCCCACTGCACCACACGCGGAAGAGAAAAGACAGCCCGCTGACGCGACTAGTTACACCTACGAATTCAACCAGCCACGGTTTGTCGTCAGTCATATTCTGATCGAGCATGATGCCCTCGGTCGCGGAAGCATCTCGTTTGTCCAGCGCAGTGAGACACCGATCATTGAGCCGGTCGAAATATCGTCCGCGGCCAGAGCGCGAATTTTCGGATTATGGACAGAGCTGCGCTTCCTGGATTCCAACGAGAATTATCAGGCGGCGAAGAACTTCGCGCACCTGGGAACATACCGCATCGGATTGAACGATGGTAAGCGCCAGCGGACCGCGGAATTTAACTGGAGTGACAACAAGACGGCCTGGGCTCTCGCGAATGAATATCGCCGCGTTGCGGATCAGGCCATCTGGATTTTCAATATTGAACTCGCGCGCGAGATGCAGCCCCTGAACACGCCCCAGCTTTTAACAGAATTAGACGGCTATCTCACGCGCAACGAGCTTTCTGATCCACGCCAACTCGTGCCGCTGTTGAATGAGATGAAGACCGACTACCACATCCCCCTTATCGCCCGTAATCATGCGGATCGACTTTTGAAAAAGATCGAGAAGTAGAAGGAAGTCGCCTCCATGCCGCCGGATGCGTTGACATGGGCGTTCCGTCGGCGAAGAGGACGGGTCGGTAGACAGCGCGCAAAATTTCTATTCCACGCCGGCAAAAATCTGGCAAGAACCCGGTGGCTCTGAAGCGATCTCGGCGCAGAACTCAACCAAACGATTCTCAGCCCAGAAGCGATCCTCGCCGGCGTTTGCCGACAGAAAGGCGACATGTCCGCCGCGTTTGGTGGCCATTAACAGCACATAAGGATTTGCCGCAATCGAGGGATCGCGCAGAGGGGCAAACGGAATAAAAGGATCATCCTCAGCATGAATGATCAATGTGGGCATGCGGATCCGCTGAATTAACGAAACCGCGCTCGATTTGGTGTAATAGTCTCTCGCGTCTGTAAAACCAAAGGCCGGCGCGATGAACTGATCGTCGAATTGTTCAATGCTGTGAATGTCGCCCAGACCTGATATATCGTAGAGATCAGGAAAAAGTTTAGCCTTCAGCCGCAGACGGTTTTTCAAACGCCTCAAGAAATCCTGGTGATAAATCCAGTTGCGACGTTGGGCCATATGAGTGGTGCTTGCGCCCAAATCCACCGAAGGCGAAACTGCGCAGATGCACAGCACCTCGGCCGGCGCGTTATTTCCGTATTCACCCCCGAGCTTAAGAACCATGTTGCCACCCAACGAGAATCCCGCCAGACAGATGCGCGGCAGACCGTCGCTGTTGATTAGCTCGTCAACCACCACACGCAAATCAACAGTCAACCCTCCGTGATAAAGCGTCGGCGAAAGGTGCTCGGTCCCTCCGCAGTTGCGATAGTTTACGCGCACCACGTTAAAGCCGGCACGAAAACCCTTCTCGGCTGTCGATACCATGTAAGTAGAGGCAGTCGAGCCCTCCATGCCGTGCCACATCACCATCGTGGGATGCTCGACGCGGTTTTCTTGCCAGCGACAGCGCGCCAGGATCTGACTATCGCGTTCGACCTGAAACAGCCTCTCCTCGTCACCGGTGTGATCGCGCGGGCGAGCGGGCCAGAGATAAGCAGCAATCGTCTGCGTGTCACCGCCCCGAAAGAGCCGATGTGGAACGAAGGCCTGGGATTTCATTTTCTGAGTTAACTTCTCGCTGAGGATCTTGCTGGAGGTTTTGTCATAAAGCATTAACTTGAGATTACGCTGCTAACATCAGGGCTCCTAACCCTTTTGGAGTGCGGCGACTTGTCGCCGCTTTGAAATCTGACTTCGAGCGAACTTCAAAACACCAGCGATTCATTCGGGGGCGACCAAGGCGGCGACCAGTCGCCGCTTTGAAATCTGACTTCGAGCGAACTTCAAAAACACCAGCGATTCATTCGGGGGCGACCAAGGCGGCGACCAGTCGCCGCACTCCAAATTTTCGGTGTCTGGCTCTCGGGTTGAGTTTTTTAGCAGCCTGCTAGGAATAGTGCAAGCGAAGGACGCTTGCGCTCTATTCCTTTAGGCAATTGTGGTCAGCTCGGTGTGCGCCCCTCTCACTTAAAAACCAGGACTACATCAACTGTAAGTTTCTGCGAGTCGGGCCTTTCTTGAATTTCGACGTTAGAGCGGGCGTTCAGGCCTGAACGCTGCAGCAGCCCGCGCATAAATTCTCTTAGAGCACCCTGACGAAATCCGTCTACATAAGATTCGTCGAAGACTGCATTCGACCCAAGCGTCCATTTCGCTTTCAGTTCATGCGCGTCGGCGGGCGACAGTCCGGTAATAATCAGATTGCCCATGAAATAACGCGGCCCCTCGGCAATGTTAAAATGATAAGTGACCACAGAAGCCGCGTCATCATACTCGCTTGATTCTTTGATTGTGGGCGTTAGGTAGCCACGCCGGGCATAAGCTTTGGCCACATTCTTCAAGCCATTATCTATTTTAATTCCGTCAGCGATGTCGCCCGGATTCATGCCGAGAGCAGGCGCCAAATCTTCAACGCCCAACTTGTCGTTGCCTTCCCACACTGACTTGGCCCAACGGTAGGCCTGTCCTTCCTCGACCGGGATCGTCACATTCACGCCACCCGCGCATCGCGGAGAAGTTTCCAACGTTGCGGTTGGCGTTTGAAACTCGGCGCGCAAGTGCCCGATATGACGATACAGCGGTAACAGGTTGATTGGCGCAAACGTGGCGACGTCTTTTCGCGAGTAGTCCATCTTGAAAAGAGGCTGCGAAGCCTTAAACAGCTCAGCTTCACTAATCGCCGACGCGCCGGGAAAGTGCAGTGTGCACAGAGGAATCCGCGCGCCCTTTACTGTGTAAAGCAATTCCTGCTTGTCCTTCGACACGTAAGGAAGATAATCGACCTGGCCCGCGATGTTCTTCGCGGTCAGCATGTGTTGCAAGGCCGCGGCGATCTTGTCCGCGGTCTCTCCGGAGGCCGGTGCTGTGCCGTTAAAGAAAGGAACATCTTTGCGGATGGCTGCGACGATTTCATCATCCGTAAACCAAACGAAATTCTCAAACACCACGGGCAGGCTGATCGCCGATTCCTCGACTTCGAAGGTAACGACCGCCTGATTGCCCGGGCTGCTGCTGCGAACACGATAAGCCAGCTTGCGGAACAGCCCCGACTTCAATAACTCTCCCGCCGCCGCATCCAAAACATTTTGATCGATAGTCTGGCCAATTTTGAGACCGCTCATCTCGACGACTTGTTCCCGCGTCAGCCGTTTCAAACCCGCGAATTCCAGCCGGCTGAGAGTTTGGCGTTGCTGCGCCGCGACCGGCAGCATCAAAAACGCGAGCATTATTAAAGCTCCTGCTCTGATCGGAGCGCTGAATAGAATCGCGGGGCGCATCATCATAAGAAGTTGCTGAAATGTCTTCACGTTATACTTATGATGAATTCTAGCTTGAACTGGTTTGACCATGAAAGGCATGCCCCAACGAAAAAAGAGTGCGACCGGGATTAGCCTTCATGAAATGATCGTCACGGAATGGCACCGCCTGGGCGCAGTGTCCATTGGCACCCGTGAATTGCTCCGGATTCAGCAGGCAATTGGTGAAGCCTTTGGCGAATATGCTGTCGAGAGCCCCGCAACCATTGCCCGCGAACTCGCCCACGAAGGTGCCGAGTTGCGGCACCCGGAAATAATCGAATGTGATGCGCGTTGGCGACAGACACAAATTGATAATCAGCGAAAGGCCTTCAGCCCCGTCAGCGGGCTCCAAAATGTTGAGCGGTTGCGATTGAAACAAGCCGAATCGCTAATCAAAAAATTGGAAAGGCTGCGCGCCGGATTTGAGCGAAAGCCGGATAATCGCCTGTTAACGGAGCTTAGGAATTTGTCAATCGAGGCGCGACAAAAGGCGATCTACAACTCAAAGGATACGTCTCTTCCAACCGCCCGGCGTCACGAACAAGCGGAGATCGCGGCCTGGCTGATGGTTTGGTTAGAAACACCCGGCTTGTTTCAGCAGTGGGTCGAATTGCGAAAATCCTCGACGGCTTTTAAAGAGAGGTTCGCGACGGCTGCTGAAGAATTGGGATAACGATCAGGCGCGAGCTTCTCGCCCGGAATCCGCGTTGATGGGAGGTCGGGCGGTGAATGGACTGTGTGTCTCGTAAGCGTGAGCGGCGCGAAATAAGGTCGACTCGCCCCAGTGCGGCCCCAGCAGTTGCAAGCCGATAGGCAGTCCGTCCGACGAGAGGCCGCACGGAATGCTGATGCCCGGCACACCCGAAAGATTCGCGGTTACCGTATAGATATCGTTGAGGTACATTGCGAGTGGATCATCAGCCTTTTCTCCAAATTTAAAGGCCGGTGTCGGAGTTGTCGGCGTCAGGATGACATCACATTGTTTGAATGCGTTTGCAAAGTCCTGGCGCAACAGCGAGCGTACCTTCTGCGCTTTCAAGTAGTAGGCATCGTAATAACCGGCCGACAAAACATATGTGCCGAGCATGATGCGACGCTTCACTTCATCGCCGAAGCCTTCGGCGCGCGTCTTGCGATACATGTCGCGCAATCCGGGCGCTTCCTCAGCCCGAAAGCCATACCGCGCGCCATCGTAGCGAGCCAGGTTTGAAGACGCCTCCGCCGTTGCAATGATGTAATAGACAGCAATCGCAGATTTAGCGTGCGGCAGATCAATCTCAACAATCTCAACACCGAGATCCCGATAAGCGTCGATTGCTTTCTCGATCGCTGCTCGCACCTCGGAATCCAAACCCTCTCCGAGCAGGACACGGGAGACCCCCAGCCGGAACCCGGGCGCAAGCTTCTTTTCTATCTCGGCAACATAGTTGGGAACCGGCACATCCGCAGTGGTCGCGTCATGAGTATCTCGTCCGGCAATTACTTGCAGAACCGCAGCGGCGTCACGCGCGCCGCGCGCGAAGATGCCGATTTGATCTAACGAGGAGCCAAAGGCCACGAGTCCATAGCGCGAGATTCGTCCATACGTCGGCTTGAATCCTACAACGCCGCAGAGCGCCGCGGGCTGACGTACTGAACCGCCGGTATCAGAACCGAGGGCCACGGGAACAATCCCGGCCGCGACCGCTGCCGCGGAACCGCCGGAAGAGCCGCCGGGAACGCGAGAGACATCCCACGGGTTTTTAACGGGACCAAAGGCGGAGTTCTCGTTTGAAGAACCCATCGCGAACTCGTCGCAATTTGTTTTGCCGATAATGATGGCGCCGGCTTCAATCAACCGTGCAATTGCTGTTGCGTCGTAAGGTGGATGATACGGACCAAGAATGCGCGAGCCACAGGAAGCCTGCAGGCCGCGCACACAAATGTTGTCTTTGATCGCGATCGGGGAGCCGGCTAGCGGCAGCGCGCCTTTGTTTTGGCTGATGTCGACTTCACCCGCGCGCCGCAACGCTCCTTGACGATCAATTTGCAGAAAAGCGTTCAGTGACGCGTTTAGATTTTCAGCCGCGTTGATTGATGATTCAACGGATGCGCCGGCCGTAGTGTCGCCGCGTACGATGCTGTCTTTGAGATTTGCGATGGATTCCATGGCTCAGGATGAAAGGATTAAGCCAGGACTTTTGGCACCCTAAAATGGCCGGCGGCAGGATCCGGCGCTTCTTCCAGCGCAATCTTTTGCCCGAGAGAGCGTTGCACTTCATCGGCGCGGTCCGACCGGGTCGTTTCGCCTTCAGGTGTCAGGCCGCCGAGCGCTGGTTCGACGCTACTCGTATCGATCGCGTTGAGTTGCTCGACATAGGCGACGATTTCCGAAATCTGCGGAGCGAACATTTTGCGTTCGTCGGCAGTAATGTCCAGGTGCGCAAGCTGCGCAATCTTTTCAATGTCGGATTCAGATATGGGCATCAGATTTCGTTAATCGCGGCTGGGGTCTGAATCTCGCCGGGCGATCAAGTTATTGGCCGCCCGCAAGAATCGCGCGCGCAACTCTTCATCAACGATCGAGCCGGCCGCAAACATTAACTCAGTTGGCAATGGACGGTCTTTCGGTTTCTCACCTGCCTCGCTGCAATTGACTGGCGCCGGCGAGACCTCAGACGGCGCAATGCGAAAGACGATCTCATTCACAATGCCGCGGCCCAGCAGTTTGTTTATGCGAAATATGAGTTCGGAGCTCATCGATTGAAGTTGCTTCTGCCACAGCGCATCCGCGACTGAAATAGTCAACGTTTTACCTTCGAAACCAAAAGGGTTGGTATTCCGGCGCAGCCCCTCGCCTGCGGCCCGACCCCAGGCCACCCGAACGGCAAGCTCAGGGTTGGCCCGGACGATATTTGGTAGCAGCCGCGTTACGTCAATCATTGGTGGATTGAGCCGGAGCCAAAAACTTTCACAATGAACAGGACTTCGGCAGTTTAATGGAAGATGCGTCGCTGACCAAATCAGCGCGACAAGTGTAATAATCTACAATCGATTTGTGGATTGAAATTGTGATCGACTTGCCAAAGATTATTCTAGCCTCAGCCAGTCCGCGTCGGGCGGAAATTCTGCGGACCGTCGGCTGGCCTTTTGAGACGCTGGCAGTTGACGTCGACGAGTCACGGCACGATGGCGAAGACGCAACTGACTACGTTCACCGGCTGGCACTGGAAAAAGCTGAAGCGGCTGCTGCCATAGCAGGTAGAAACTCGAGCGTCCGGGATGCTATATCAAGCCCAACGGCACTATCTCGCTACGTTATTGGTGCGGATACAACCGTAGCGATCGATGGGCATATCCTCGAGAAGCCAACCGACGACGCGGACGCCAGGCGAATGCTCCGGCTATTGAATAATCGCTGGCATAAAGTAATTACGGGGGTAGCAGTGGTCGAGCGCAACAGAAGGTTCTCAAAGGTTGCGCACGAGGAAACTGAGGTAAAATTCGCGCCGCTTGGCGATGCGGATCTCGAGTGGTACGTAGCGACGAGAGAACCGATGGACAAAGCCGGAGCTTATGCAATTCAGGGTTTAGGCGCGCGCTTCATCGAACGCATCAGGGGAGATTATTTCAACGTGGTCGGGTTACCCGTGCGGCTGCTTTACGAAATGATGAATTCTGTCGATGAGGAGGTCGTTGAATAAATTACTTTAAAGCCGCCGCAATTCTTATAAAAAATCTTAGACCCGACCAGCCATATCACAGAATCTTATCAAGCCGCTGGGCCACCTGTCTCGCGACGTCCGCGTTGGGATCCCATCCCCCAACAAGTGCCCCGACCTGACCCTGCTTGTTAATAATGACGGTTGAAGGTAATTGATCGACGCCCAGCCTTTTGGATATGGCCCCATCACTATCGCGCAAGACGCTGATCTTATACTTGCGACCCAATTCGCGCAGTTGATTGTCGTCGGCAAAGTTTTTGGACTTGGGAGAATCCGACTCGGTGCTCACCCAATAAACGGCCACGCCCCGTCCAGCATACTGGTCCGCAAGCTTTTTTAGACTCTCCATCTGATTACGCGTTAGTGGAAGCCAGGAAGCGCCAAAGGCGAGCACGACTACCTCGCCACGCAGGCTTTCAGAGGTCACGGGTGGCCCGTCCAAAGCGCGCAAGGAAAACTCGGGCGATTGAATTGGCGTGGCTTTGCCAAGTAAAGCCGCGGTCAGACTAAGCAAGCAAACCGTTACGAGAATAATTTTCCACGTTCTGGTTAACATTGAAACTCCTTTTCCCGGCCACCTTCGCTCGTTTCGCCGGGCGACGGACTGAGTTTAGATGCGGAAATGTGACCGCGCGTCGTTGATTGAAAGAACAGCCAAAATCCTTAGGAAAATCGGGGCGAATTCGCCGCGGGCAAGGCTCCGAAAACTTCACCGTGCAGTGACAGGTAATCTTCCCACGTGTCCATGTCGCGCGCAACATAGGGAGATTCAACCGGCAACCGTCGCACTTCGTGTCGATGTGCATCGAACAGCGAGCGCAGGCCGGTGCGCGGGTTGAGACACAGCAATTCGCTGCGGTATGCGAAATCAATCAAGACGGGGTGTCCACCGCGTCCCTGGTATTCTGGTTGAACCAGTTTTGCGCCACGCTTCCATTCATCAATCAGGCTGCCGATCGCTTCTGGCGCCACCGCCGGATGATCGACCAGCGCGATAATTACCGCCCCGGCGTTCGCGACCAGCTGCTCAACACCACGGGCGATGGAAGCGCTCATTTCGCTGTCCGCGTCGGGATTGATCGCAAAGCGCGTTTTCGAAGACTCAAGGTGTTTTTGTAATTCATTCGCGCGATGACCGACCACGACGACAATATCGTTCACCTCAGCACGGCGAAGACTGTCGATGCACGCGTCGACCACTGTGCGATTGCCAAAGGGCAGTAAGGGTTTAAAAGCGCCCATGCGGCGCGAACGCCCGGCGGCGAGCAGAAGTGCGGCAACTTGATTCAACGTTGTGGCGTCCGATTGTTTTGACAGCAGCTTAGATTACGGTCGCGAGTTCTCGCTTTACAATAATTCGCGAAGCGCGTTCAACGTGTACTGCCGCGCCATTTGCTTGCGCCACTGATAAACAAAGTCAGTATTGTCGAGCGGACGCGCCTTTACATAAGCAGCCTCAGCAGCCGCCTGAATTTGATCTTCATTTAAGCATTGTCCGACCAGTGCCTCGGCGGCTTCTGTTACCTGAATTGGAGAGGGGGCGATCCCGCCGAGAACGATTTTCGCACTCTGGATTACCGGGTCACCACCGTTTTGGGTACGGGATGCCTTACCCTGCGACGTGTCCCAGCGGACATACGCGGCAACTCCCAGCACAGGAAAATCGAAGGCCCCGCGACGCCGCAATTTTTGATAAGAGGCACGCCAGCCGTTGTTCGGAGGCAGGTGAATATCGGCGAGCAATTCGTCCGGTCTCTTCTTCAGATAATCAATACCGTCGTCATTATAAAACGCGGCCGCATCGATCATTCGATCACCCAGCGTCGAGACCAGGCGAAACTTGGCGCCGATGGCCACCATAACCGGAACCAGATCCGATGATTGCACGGCCCAGCATTTCGAGCTGCCGGGCGCGACCCAGCAAACATCGCCGTCTTTCTTCAGACAGAAATTAATCGCCTTGCGCCACTCGTAATTCTGATCGTAATAATTACATCGCGTATCCAAAAGCAGGTTTCCACCGAGCGTTCCCATGTTGCGCAAGATTGGTGTTGAAATCGTGCGCGCCGCCGCCGCGATAACCGGATAATCCCTCTTAATGATTTCGTTTTCGACGATGTCGGTCAGCGTCACTGACGCGCCAATCACCAACCCGCGGCTACTGTCAGACGACACTTGATTCAATTCGGGAAGTCGCATTACGGAGATGACGGTCTTCGGCATTTGCTGCCGCCGCTTCATATTGGGATAGAGATCAGTTCCACCGGCCACAAACTGACCTTCGGGGCCGGTGTCGCCAATAATCTTTACCGCTTCCGCTATTGTTCGCGGCGTGCGATAAGAGAATTTCGGTAGACGCATCATGGGATTAACAATTGTACTTCTTTGGGATTACCTCTTCACGTCTCGCCGCACATACAGCAACAAATCAACTCCGGGCCGCAGGGGGTACGCGCCGTTTTCGTCCAGGCCGGAATTCAGACGGTCGTATCGGTCCGCGTAGTTTGCCTTTAACTGCTCCTCCTGGGCCATGGAGCCGATTATGATCGGCTCGTTGGTGGGCACGATCTGAGAGTAGTAACCCACCTTCTTGTAATCCCGGAAATACCACGGCGCGGGCCAATAGTCGGGTGAAACGATTGCGATGCCCGTGTCCGTGCCGGTGCCGTTTTTCTGGGCGATGCGATCAATTTCGTCGAGCATCGTCAGCATCTGCCGCTTGGTATGAGCATACACATATGGCAATTGATCGTCGTCGTAATGAACAAAGTTCAGTTGATAAAGTTGATAACCGCAAAATGCCAGGATCAAAACAGCAGGAATGAAAAGCAGTCGTGCTTGCTGATACTCGCGCAGCTTTCGATAAGCGACATCGAACGTATATCCGGAAGTCAGCGCCAGCGGAACAATGAAATTGAGACATATCCACGGCGTCTTATATGTTTGCTCAGTTATGGTCCGATGGACGATTAGATCCGAAATCAATCGGCTCACCGACATACCCGCTATCGAGTAAGCGGTCAGCAAACCAAATGACCACAGCGCGAGAAAAACAGCCAACGGGTTGTTTGCGCGGCACATCGCAATTAACCCGCCAACCCCGGCGAGCACGAGCAATATCCCTTCTTCCAAAACCAGCCAGTAAATATATTGATACCAGGGATGTTCGTGCTCGTGCGTCCGCTGCCGCCAAAGATTAAGGGCCTTCAAAGCATCGGCGACACCCTTTGGATAATTGGTGAAAAACGACGAATAGAAGAAGACTGCGACCAGGATGAAGACGGCGAAGGCCACCAGTGCAATAGTAGTTATGTGCACTGGCCCGCCGAGACGATCAATGGTTGTTTGCAAGCGCTCGCGAAATGAAGATTCGTTCGCTGTCCGCTTTCGATCGAGCTTAGCTCGCAAGCGAAAGTAAACGCCGGTAGTGATAATCGCGATCAAAAGCACCGGCCCATTCATAATCCAGGTTTCTTTCGTCGCGACCATCAAAGCGGTGGCAATAGAAACGAGAATCAGGTAAACGGTCCGCCCGGTGTCGTAATACTTCAAACAGGCCACGACGATTGCCAGGGTGAAGAAAACGAATAGCGATTCGTGTATGAAATATCGAGAAAGATAGATTGCGCCCGGCGAAATCGCGATTAGTCCAGCCGCCGACAATGCTCCAATTTCGCCGATGCGCTTCCGCAAGAGGAGGGCCAGCCAGATCGTGCCGAGGCCAAATAACACGGTTATCAAACGAATATTAAACGTGGTCAACCCATAGGCATCGCCGGCCGCTTTGCCGCCGAAGAACCGGATAATCCAGGGAATGATTGCCGAGAAGTAATAAAGCGTGGGGCCGTGATAATTCTGCGGATCGTAAAAGTATTTTCCTTCCCGTACCAGCGAGACCAGGAAATTTCCGTTGACACCTTCGTCATGATGAAGCGGCACCAGCGAAAGTTTGACTAGCCGCAAAAATGCTCCGACGAGGAGAATCGCCAGTGCCGAAAAACGCCACGCGCGCTCGGAAATCTCCACCTTTGGCGTCAGTCCATCCACTTCGCGCGTTGGCTTGGCCGGCGGCGCGTCTTTCTTTCGCGATGGCCGGTTTTTAGGGCTCGACTTTGTAGAGATGGTACTCACCTATCGTTGTGACTTCGTGATAACGACTGAAGAAGGCGTCGTTGACCGGCATCACTGAGCGTTCCTGCGGATCGACTACAACATAATCGACTCCATATTTTGCTAGCAAGGCAGGCGCGCCGGCAGAGCCGGCATAAATTCTCTTGATGTCCGCTTCGCGTGGGCCAGAATCAATTCCATGTGTCCAGATGTGGCCAGGGTAACCCATCAGCGAGCGGCGGCCCGTCAGGAAAATTGGCGTGTTATGAATTGGCGCGTGGAGGATCATCGCCCGCGGGGGTATCTGCTGTTTGATCATTTCAGCGAACGCTACCCCTTCGCGGTCAAATTCCTGATACTCGCCCTGGCGCGTGAGCAACGCAAAAACATCCAGGCCTCCGGCCAGCGTCAGCACGACAAATAGTGCGCCTGCGACTACCCGATTCCAAACATGGCCTTCCCAAAGACGCGCCAGCACGAGCGCGACAATCGGCGCGGAACCGATCCACCAATAAAAAAGAATTTTGATGTTATCCCAAATCCAGGGAGCGAACTTCACCAGGTTCGGAATGATGAAACAGAGCGTGAAAGGCAAGTAGAACAGTAAGAGGCAGCGCGGGACCAGATACTTATCGGTTTTCCAAAGCAGGGCCCCGATCAGTAGCGGAATGAAGACACCGGTGTTCTTAAACCAGAACCAGACTACGTTTTCATCGCCGTGGCCCCAGCCAAAATCGCGGCCGATAAATGCGCGCGTGCTGACTGCGCTGCCATGCGTTGACCAAACTAATTGCGGTATTGCGATGACCGAAGCGACCACGAAAAACATGAGCCACTCGCGCCACTTCTTAATATTGATGAGCGCAAGTACGCCGCCGACGCCCATGGTTGCGATAAAGCTATGCGCATGGACCAGCGGCAGCAAGCCGGCGATCATGCGGCGACGCGCGCTGGCACGGTCAATACCAGCTGACTTAGCGAGGGAGTTAAGGCGCTTGTTCGATCCACGGGCCGCCGCGAGTGGTAGCGACTCGCGGTCTTGCATCGCGTCCCACCATTGAGTGAAGGCCAGTACGGCCAGGGGAATGCCCAGCAGGAATCCTCTCTGCGGCACCAGCAGACTCGTCACAGCGTTTCCCCAGCGCCACCCCTGGGCCACGTCCGGCAGAATCGTATACGAGTGCTGAATGTTCATGAGTACGTGAAAAACGCCGGCTTCCGATTTGTTTACGTCGCCAAACAGCATTGTCCAGCCGAGTCCCCCGTTGAGAATCACCAGCACGGGAACCAGGATTCCGGCCGTGCGATTGCGCACCAGTCGCAAGCCGAATCGGTGCAACACGCCCACGAGCGCTACGCCGATAATCCAATTCTCAATAAAGAGTGAGTTGCGTAAACTTGCTCCCGCGCGAACAAACATTGCCGAAATGAAATCCGTCATAAACGGATAAGTAAATCGCACGCCTGAGAACGTGGGATCCTCAGGTGGGAAATTCTGGCCAAAGGCGAATCGCGTGATGACGCTCAGGTGAAACGGCAGGTCGCCATAGTTGTTAAGGACGCCCGTGTACATGCCCTCGGGTTTTTCCAGCAATGCTCTATCGAACACAAGCCACATCACGATGGCGGCCCCGGCATAAAAAAGAAAATAGATGAATGCCCAGCGATCAGGTTTCGAGCTGGCCCGGCTGACGGCCTGCAAGGCGTGATTGATGTCCTGGTCGAGTTGATTGCGCACGGATCGGCTTTTGAGCAGCAACATCGGCAAGAGAAGCAAGGCCGCGGTAAAACCGATTGTATAGGGATTCAATCCGAACAAGAGCGCGAGCACAAAACCCGCGATGGCCATGGCCGCGAATCCAATACAGGCTCCACCGCAGAGACGCGAAACGAGCGGCGCGCCCTCGTCATAAGTGTAAGTGAGAAGCGTGCCGCTCGCGATGGCAACAAGAGATAAGGCGAGAGAAGCGATCATCGTGGCGCAGACTTTAGTCTGTGTTTTGCGGGACACAGACAAAAGTCTATGCCACTCACACGCTCATGATTTCGTGTTCCTTAGACTTTGAGAGTTCGTCTATTTTTGAGATGTAACTATCGGTGAGTTTTTGAACCTGATCGAGGCCATCGCGCTCGGAATCTTCGGAGATCGATTTATCTTTCAGCATCTTTTTCAGCTTGTCATTTTCGTCGCGCCGAATATTGCGGATCGCGGTGCGATGTTCTTCGGCGATCTCGTGAATCTGTTTGGCGAGTTGCTTGCGACGCTCTTCGGTCAACGGCGGAATCGGGATGCGCACGAGCTTGCCGTCGTTCGAAGGATTCAAACCGAGATCCGCGGAGCGAATAGCTTTTTCAACATTACCAAGTTGCGTCAAATCCCATGGCTGCACCGTGAGCATTTGCGGCTCAGGCGCATGGACAGAAGCCATCTGGTTCAGGGGCGTAGGCGTTCCGTAATAGTCAACCATCACGGCGTCCAGCAAACTCACGGAGGCGCGGCCGGTGCGAACGGTCGCGAGTTTGCGACGGAAATCGTCAATAGCCGATTCCATCCGCGGTTTGGTCTCTTTGATGACGTCTTGTTCACTCATAATGGTGGTGAATGGTAAATGCTAAATCGTCAATAGACAAACTTGCGGCCGCTTTCTATTTCGATTCAAGAATCACGCTTTACGAGTTTTGTTCAGCGATACGCGCGTCCCAATTCCTGGCCTGGTCATTACTACGCGCGCAATATTTCCAGTTTCGCGCATGTTGAAAACGATGATCGGAAGATCGTTATCCATGCAGAGAGAAATTGCCGACGCATCCATCACCTTCAGTTGCTTTTCCAGGACTTCTTGATATGTGATCGAATCGAACCGGGTCGCCGTCGAGTCCTTCATTGGATCGGCGGAATATACTCCATCGACCTTCGTTCCTTTCAAAATTACATCGGCCTTGATTTCCAGCGCGCGCAACGCCGCGGCAGAGTCGGTCGAGAAAAACGGATTGCCGGTACCGGCCGCGAAGATCACGATGCGGCCTTTTTCGAGATGACGAATCGCCCGGCGACGTATGAATGGTTCAGCGAGTTGAGGAATATCGATGGCCGACATAACCCGCGTCTGCACCTTCAGGTTTTCCAATGCGTCCTGCAGGACGACGGCGTTCATAACGGTCGCAAGCATGCCTATATAGTCGGCTGCCGAGCGGTCCATATTGCCCGCGCTGGCCGAGACGCCGCGGAAAATGTTTCCGCCGCCCACGACCAGGGCGACTTCAAGGCCGAGATCGTGAAGCTGTTTAATTTCCTGAGCTACCGACTCGGCAACATTTACGTCGATACCGAACGTCTGTTCGCCGACCAGCGCCTCGCCGGAAATTTTCAGCAGTACGCGACGGAATGCGGGGTTCGGTGGATTGGATTCTGTCATCATCTACGAGGTGCTCGCGGTTCGAGGCCCGTACGGCAGCGATCGCGACCGGGTCACAGCGACTGGAGCGCAACCGTCTCGGTTGCCTTTCTGAGTCTGATGCAAGCGCGGACGCTTGCGCTCCAGTCCGTCGCTGCCTTCGGTACTGACTTCATTAATTACGCTCCAGTAAGTTTCGCTACTTCATCTCCGAAGTCGTCTTCGCGTTTGGCCAACCCTTCGCCCATTTTGTAGCGAGCGAACCGGCGAATGGTAACCTTCTCTCCGGTCTTTGCGACTTTTTCAGTCACTAACTCGCCGACCGTCTGCGCCGGATCCTTGATAAACGGCTGATCGAGAAGGACGAACTCTTCAAAAAATTTGTTCAGACGCCCCTCAACAATCTTGTCGATTACCTGATCGGGCTTGTTCGCATTCTTCGGATCATTCTTCGCTTGCGCCCGCGCGATCTCGCGCTCCTTCTCGAGTGTCTCGGGAGTCACCTCGTCGCGCGAGACATAGCGCGGCTCAGCGGCCGCGATGTGCATGGCAATGTCTTTGACAACCTGCTGAAACTCTTCGCCGCGGGCGACAAAATCCGTTTCGCAATTTACTTCGACAAGCACGCCGACTTTGCCGCCCATATGAATGTAGGATCCGACGACGCCCTCGGCCGCCACTCGCCCTTCCTTCTTTTTTGCTGATGCCAGGCCGCGTTCCCTTAGAATTTCGTTCGCGCGGTCTTGATTGCCCCCGGCTTCGATCAGAGCTCTCTTGCACTCCATCATGCCCGCGCCGGTTTTTTCTCGCAGCGCCTTGACGGCGGTTGCGCTTATGTCTGCCATGATTACTTATCTTCTCCTAACGTTATTTCATGAAAATGCGCAGCCCGGCGGAATTCCCGCTGATTAAGGCTGCGCTCGCCGATAGTTTCTAATATTGCTTCGCTTTAAGTAGCGGCGACGACCTCCGCATTCTCGGTTTCAGTTTCTTCCCCGGCCATCGGTTCGCCCGAAGCAGTGCCAACTGGTTCAGCATCAGTGGCTATCGCATCCGCGGTGCTCGCCGCATCTACCGTCGAAACCGCTGCTTGAGTCGCTCCCGCCTGTGGTTCTTCAACGGACGCACCGCCCTCAGTCAGCATTTGCTGGCCTTCAAGGACCGCGTCAGCGATACGCGAAGCGAACAGCCGTACTGCGCGCAACGCGTCGTCGTTTCCGGGAATAACATAATCGACGCCTTCCGGCGAGCAGTTGGTATCGACCACAGCAATGACCGGAATCCCGAGCTTGTTTGCCTCTGCGACAGCGATCTCTTCTTTGCGAACGTCGATTACAAAGACGGCATCCGGGAGGCGATTCATGGATTTGATCCCGGAGAGAACCTTTTCCAGCCCCAGTCGTTCACGGTCGAGCTTAATGCGCTCTTTCTTGGTCAGCTTCTCAGCCCGGCCGTCGGTTTGCATAGCTTCGAGATCTTTCAGCCGCTTGATTGATTTCTGCACCGTCTGAAAGTTGGTGAGCAGGCCGCCCAGCCAGCGCTGGTTCACGTAGTACTGTCCAGAGCGTTCTGCCTCTTCGCGTACGGCGTCCTGGGCCTGGCGCTTGGTGCCTACGAACAGCACTGTCTTGCCGCGATCTTCGGCGACCATATTGGCCACGGCTTGGAGCGCTTCGCGAAACATCTTTTGGGTTTTTTGCAGATCGATAATGTAAATGCCGTTGCGCTCGCCGAAAATGTATTCCTTCATTTTCGGGTTCCAACGACGCACCTGGTGGCCGAAGTGAACACCGGCCTCCAGCAATTCTTTCATCGTAACGGTTACCAAACTACTCTCTCCTTATCAATTGGTTTATGTACTCGCCGCGATCGTGTCCCGACAGTCGGGACAACCAATCTGAAATCGCGACAATGGATTTAGTGCCTTCCAAGTTCAACCTTTAGGCTGCGGTTTGAGAGCGGCAGCAAGCTAAAGCTGACTCTAAAACGCACATCGATTTCTAACGCTTCGAGAACTGGAAGCGCTTGCGAGCGCCCTTCTGGCCGTACTTCTTCCGCTCCTTAATCCGCGGATCGCGCGTAATCAGTCCCGCGTGTTTGAGCGTCGGGCGCAAATCGGCGTTGTATTCAAGCAAGGCGCGCGTGATGCCGTGACGGATTGCGCCGGCCTGGCCTGCCGGGCCGCCGCCGGCTACGTTCGCCAGAATGTCGAACTTGTTTGCGGTCTCCGTCAGGTTCAGAGGCTGTCGAATAATCATCCGCAAAGTTTCGTTCGGGAAGTACGAATCGAATTCTTTACGATTTACGACGACGTTTCCGCCGCCCGGCCGCAAGTAAACTCGAGCGGTTGCTGTCTTGCGCCGCCCGGTCCCGTAATATTCAATATCTGCCACGTCTTAGTCCTTTTGATTTTCTATTTCTGATTTTTGCGGGAAGGGAAGTCGAGGCCTTTGGGAACCTGCGCCGCGTGAGGATGCTCGGCGTCAGCATATACCTTTAACTTCTTGGCCATTGCCCGCCCCAATTTGGTTTTGGGCAGCATGCCTTTGACTGCGAATTCGATCACTCGCTCGGGATGTTTAGCGAACATCTCAGTCACTGAAGTCTCTCGCAATCCCCCCGGATAAAGAGTATGCCGGCGATAGATCTTGTCAGTCTGTTTCGAGCCGGTGAACGTCGCCTTGCGCGCATTGACCACGATCACGTTGTCCCCCATGTCCATAAAGGGGGTCCATTGCGGGTTGCGCTTGCCCGACAAAACGGCGGCCACTTCCGAAGCGAGATGGCCCACGGTCTTGCCGGTCGCATCAACGACATGCCACTTGCGATTTTGAGACAAACCCTGACCGCTGGGGAAGTAAGTCGACATAGATAAACCCTTCTCTAAAAAGCGCCTAAAACGCGAACGGCTAGAATAGAAAACGGCTAAACCGTTGTCAAGTTAGCGTTACGCGTTTGTGCGCACCTGGAGAAATTGATTGAGACCTGGCTTCCGGTAATCGACATCAGTGCGGTCAAACGATCGCTTCACTTTGAAATTCGAGGCTGTTAGTATGACCCAACTGCCGTCGGGCCGGCGTAGCTCAGTTGGTAGAGCAACTGATTTGTAATCAGTAGGTCGGGGGTTCAAGTCCCTTCGCCGGCTCCATCGATCAATCGCTTTCGTGATTCTGGTTTTTCGAAAATGAATGAATCGCGCTGATGAAGTTGATCGGCGCGGCGCACTTGCAAAAGCGCACCCCACTCAGTTAAAGTGACGAGTTTGCGACGTGGGCCGGAGTGCGCGCTGATGTAGGTCATCTTGTCTTTCTCGCCGGTTTCGTTGCGCACTTACTTGAGCACAGGCAGGGGTGGTCGAGTGGTTAATGGCACCGGGCTGTAAACCCGGCGGGCTTCACTGCCCTACGTAGGTTCGAATCCTACCCCCTGCACCATTGAGATTTCAGATCAAAGTGAGATTTGAGATCTCAAATTTGAAATTCAAAGATGGGCGGGTGTAGCTCAGTTGGTAGAGCATCAGCCTTCCAAGCTGAGGGTCGCGAGTTCGAGTCTCGTCGCCCGCTCCAAATGTAGAACAGGTTGTTAACCTGTTCATGGGACTTGAGCAGGGACCGCGAGCCCGATAAATCCGGATTGCGCTACAGCCCGCGTAGCTCAGGGGTAGAGCGCCTCCTTGGTAAGGAGGAGGTCATGAGTTCAAATCTCATCGCGGGCTCCAGAATGACGTTTTCTTTAGCGGTGGGGATTGCCCGCCGATGCGAGGCAGAGAAACAGAACAATGAGTAAAGAGAAATTTGATCGCAGCAAGCCGCACGTGAACATCGGGACGATAGGGCACGTGGATCACGG
>JBHELZ010000014.1:89460-102380 GCA_046262835.1 Pyrinomonadaceae bacterium | reverse complement strand
ACGTTACAATCTCCAACTGGGAGACCGGCCGCCAGGAGCCGAGCTTCGAAGCGCTCGTCGCGATCGCCCGCTTGACCCAGTTGCCGCTGCGCTACTTCGCCGGCGTGGGCGAGCTCGGCAGTTTTGCGAGCCTCATCTGCAATCGTCACTACGGCGCCGGGGCGGACGGTATTGCAATCACTGCCCGGTCCAACGAAGACGACTCGGACTTTGGCGTGCGCATCTTCAATCCTGACGGCAGTGAAGCCGGGATGTCAGGTAACGGAACGCGTTGCGCGGCAGCTTATTTGTTCTATCACGATCGTTGGCAGAGCGATCTGCTGCGGCTGGCGACGCGCAACGGGGTCAAGCGATATTATTTGCTAGACCGATCCGAACACGGATCGTTCTTGTTCCGATCTGAGCTGGGCCGGCCCCAGTTCGATTCGTCATCGATTCCATTCCGGCCGGATCAGCCTCTCGATTGCGTGATCGATTATCCGCTGGTCGTCGACGGACAAACTCTGCAGGTCACAGCGCTGCAAATGGGAAATCCGAACTGTTGCGTATTCGTCGACGACTTTGACGCGATTGATTGGCGACGGCTGGGGCCGCTGATCGAAAATCACGCACGTTTCCCCGAGCGCACAAATGTGATCTTCATTCGCGTGCTCGACGCGTCAAACATCGAAGAGCGAATTTGGGAACGCGGCGTCGGCGAAACGGAAAGCTCCGGCACCTGTTCATGTGCGGCAGTCGTTGCCTCAGTCATCAACGGCAAAACAGGTCGAACAATTGATGTGCATGCGCCGGGCGGCATCCTCCCGATTGAATGGCGAGACGACGGCGAGGTAACCCTGACGGGTAGTGCCGGCCTGGTTTACAGCGGCGAGTGGCTTATGGATTAATATAAGAGTCTCACTTCTTAGAGGTGTCCCCTTGAAACTGACTATCCCCCGCGGCCTGGGCCGTGTCTACACCCTGTTTCCCGTGGTATGCGCGCTCGGATTTATCTCGGGATGTACGAGTAAAGCCATCGGCGAGAGGCCGGCCGCGGTCACCGAAAAACCAAAACCAGCCGCGACGATGGCATTCTGGTTAGGTAACTCGGAACGCAACTTCTACGGAACCGGTCCCTGGAAAGATGGACAGCTAAAGATTGTCTGGGAGGTTAAGACCGGTTTCATCACCGGCAGATTTCATAAGGACCCGTGGGGCGGGACATCCTGGCCCGGACAGCCTTCGGTTGAAGGCGACTTTGTTTATTTCCCATCAGCCGACGGAAATATTTACTGCCTCAGGCGAGATGACGGCAGCGTGGTTTGGAAATTTCAGGCGAAAGACAGCATGAAAGCGACGCCCGTGATTATCGGCGATCGCCTCATCGACAGCGGACTGGATCATCACATCTATTGCCTGAATAAGAAGGACGGCACGCTAATCTGGGATTACGAAACCGGCTTTGAAGTCGATGGCTCAGTCGTTTCCGTTGACGATAAAATCTATTTTGGCGGCGAGGATCACAGTCTGTATTGCTTAACGCTGGCGGATGGTAAGCTCGTCTATAAGATTCCCGATGTCGGCTCGATCGAGGGGAGCGTTACTTACAGAGACGGTCGCATCTATCTGAGCACGGAACATTTTTACCTTTACTGCTTCAACGCCTCTGACGGCAGGGTTGTCTGGAAGTCGCTGATTGGCGCCGATTCAGATTCAACGCCGGCCGTCGCGAACGAGTTGGTTTACACTGCCGCCGAAGACGGCGTGGTACGGGCATACAATCAGGAAGACGGCAAGTTAGCGTGGCAATACACAACCGAAGGGGGGCATTATGGAATTGGGAATGAACACACCGGCATCTGGGCAAGTCCGATCTTTTCGGAGGGAAGAATTTATATCGGCGCCGGCGACAGCTATCTGCATTGCCTCAGCGCGGACAAAGGTGAGCTGATTTGGCGTTTTAAAGCGCGCGGACCCATCTGGGGAACGGCGCCAGTCGTGGATGGCCGCGTGATTTTTGGCGACAAGGCCGGATGGATCCACATGTTGTCTGCTGATGATGGAAAAGAGATTTCAGAAATAAAGATCGGCGACAATATTAATTCGACGCCGGCAGTGCTTGATGGAAAAATCTACATCGGCGCATTCAATGGACACTTGTATTGCCTGGAGCCCGATCCGACCATCCCTCAGCCATCCCCGATGGTGCCGCCGGTCATCAGAAAACGAAAACACTTAAGACCTTATGCTTTTATTAGTTGACAACACCATTGAAGGCGTCGGCTCCAGCCCGCGCGAGATTCGCGCGGCGCTGCAACGGATCGAGCCTGATTTAAGAGTGGTTACCGAGTCCTTCAAAAACATCACGCCTGAGTTGGTGAAAACGCTTTCGCCTTCACACATCATTCTCAGCGGTCAGAGCCATCCCTGGGACAAGTATTCCACGGAAGATCTTGCGGGGATCTTTTACGTAATTCGGAGCGCGCCTAAACCAATCCTCGGCGTGTGCGGCGGTCAACAGCAAATCGCGCTAGCTTTCGGAGCCCGGGTCGATTTGATTGAACGGGTTGCGCCTGGCGAAGGGTACCATGGCGCCTTTCGCGAGCGCGGTTTCTGTTCAGTTGAATTGGAGGCGCCGGACGGAGACGGAATCTTTGCGGGACTTCCGAGACAGCTCACCGTCTGGGAATCGCATTGTGACGAAGTGAAAGAACTGCCGCCCCATTTCATCCGCACGGCACGCAACGACATTTCAGAGATCCAGGGGATGGAACACACGTCGCGGCCAGTCTTTGGCGTCCAATTTCATCCCGAATTGTTTGATGAAGGTCATCCGCACGGACGCACAATTCTGAAAAACTTTCTCAGGCTGTAAGACGCCCTCCGGATCCCCGTGGCCGGCTCAGCCCAGTCTTTTGTCAGGTCGATAATGACTTTGTAAGGAGGGATGTCTTCGGGCACTTCACACTCTCAACGGATGATCTTTGGCATAAGAGTACGCGCACCATGCGGAAATAATATGAACAATTAATCCGAACATACCGACTGATCCAATCCAGGAGATGCCAAAGATAAGCATCCAGATGAGTCCGAATAGAATTCTGCCGTTATAAATCTGACCGAGGCCCGGTATTAATAGACTAAGAGTTCCGGCAATTAATGGATTTCGCATTGTTTTTCCACCTCAGTCGAACTATACGACTGACCGTGGATACAGGTTCACGATTCTGCAATCCATGCTGCCCGGTTTTTTTCATACGCTGCGATTTCAGTTTCATATTGAAGTGTGAGATCAATATCGTCGAGTCCATTAAGCAGGCAATCTCGCTGGAAATCGCCAATGTCAAAACCCGCACAGAACCCTCGCGCGTCTCTCACCGCCCGGGCCGTCAGATCGACAGTAATCTGGTATCCAGGTTGAGTCCTGGCCCGGTTCATTAATTCGTTGACCGCCGTATCGCTCAGAACCACCGGCAGCAAACCGTTCTTCATGCAATTGTTCCGGAAGATGTCGGCAAACGTCGGAGCGATGAGTGCACGAAATCCATAATCCGCGAGGGCCCACGGCGCGTGTTCGCGTGAAGAGCCGCAACCGAAGTTCTTTCCGGCGATTAAGATGGACGCCCTGCTATAACGTGGCTCGTTGAGGGGGAAAGAGGGATCGGAACGGCCGTCACTTAGGAACCGCCAGTCGTAAAAAAGGAATTCACCAAAGCCTGTGCGCTCGACGCGCTTGAGGAATTGTTTGGGAATAATCTGATCGGTATCGACGTCGGGTCGATCAAGCACGGCAACCACGCCGGTATGAATTCTAAAGGGGTTCATTGGTCCGCATGCCTCCGCATGCTTGATGATTGTAATTAAGCACGCTGGAAGCGTGCGTACCAGCTATTTGTATTCCCATTCTCGTACATCGACAAAATGCCCGGCCACCGCGGCCGCAGCGGCCATGGCGGGACTTACAAGATGCGTCCGGCCGCCGCGTCCCTGCCTGCCTTCAAAATTTCGATTGCTGGTTGAGGCGCACCGCTGGCCCGGTTCCAGAACGTCAGGATTCATGCCGAGACACATCGAACAACCAGACTCGCGCCACTCAAAACCGGCATTGACGAATATTTGATCAAGCCCTTCAGCCTCTGCGACACGCTTTACATCCTGCGATCCCGACACGACCATCGCACGAACTGAATTGCTGACCGTGTGACCTCGAATGACGCGGGCGGCTGCTCGCAAATCCTCGATGCGCGCATTTGTGCACGATCCGATAAACACGCGGTCGATCGTAATGTCCGAAATTTTCGTCCGCGGCCTCAGGGCCATGTATTGCAGCGCGCGTTCGATCGCTCGCTGTTCAGACTCAGATACCGCTTCGTGAGGGTCGGGCACGTCGCCGTTGATCGAGGTAACCATTGCCGGGCTTGTTCCCCACGTCACGCACGGCGCAATCGAGCTGGCGTCTATTTCGACGACCCGATCGAAAGTGGCTCCCTCGTCCGAACCTAAGGAGCGCCAATACGTAACGGCCTGTTCCCACCGGGCGTTTGCCGGAGAGAAGCGTCGGCCTTTGAGATAAGCGAAGGTCGTTTCATCCGGTGCAATCATTCCCGCCCGGGCCCCGGCTTCGATGCTCATGTTACAGAGCGTCATCCGGCCCTCCATCGAGAGACTCTGGACTGCCGGACCTGCGTATTCGATGACGTGACCACTTGCGCCGTCCGCCCCTATCTTTCCGATCAATCCGAGGGAGAGGTCTTTTGCCGTAACGCCCTCAGACAACGAACCCTCGACCCGCACGAGCATCGTGCGCGCCTTTGTCTGCGGCAGACACTGCGTGGCCATTACGTGCTCGACTTCGCTGGTGCCGATGCCGAACGCCAGCGCGCCAAAAGCACCGTGCGTGCTCGTGTGACTGTCGCCGCAAACTATGGTCATGCCGGGTTGAGTCAATCCGAGTTCCGGTCCGATTACATGCACGATGCCTTGTTCACTTGAATCGATATCGAATAATTCAATACCGAATTCAGTGCAGTTCCTGCGCAAAGTATCGATCTGTTTTGCGGCGATGGGATCTGCGATCAAACTGCGATCGGTTGTTGGCACGTTGTGATCGATAGTAGCAACCGTGGATTTTGCCCGGCGTACACCGCGGTTGGCTGCGCGCAACCCATCAAATGCCTGCGGCGATGTTACTTCGTGGATCAGATGCAGATCGATGTAGAGCAACGCGGGTTGGCCTTGAGGCGCGCGCACGACATGAGCATCCCAGACTTTTTCGAATAATGTGCGAGGCATAAAAAACTGACTAAACCGCATGATAAGCATGCCGCCTGTCCGCAGCTTCCGCCAGGGCCTCAGTGACAAGCTGCCCCATCTCAGACGTGCTCAATACGCCTTGGCCGTCACCCGCGATGTCGCGAGTTCGATAACCCGCGTCGAGCACGTTTTCGATAGCCGCTTCGATGTCTGAAGCTTCATCGTCCAGGTGCATGGTGTGACGCAGCAACATCGCAGCCGTTGCAATTGCTCCCAATGGATTGGCGACGCCGCGGCCGGCTATATCGGGCGCGGAACCGTGCACTGGTTCGTAGAGATCAACCGCGCCGCCGAGGGTTCCTGACGCGAGCATGCCGAGAGAACCAGCGATTACTGCCGCTTCGTCTGACAGAATGTCGCCGAATAAATTCTCTGTAAGTATCACATCAAATCGTCTGGGGTTGGCGATGACGTGCATGGCCGCCGCATCGACGTAAAGGTGATCGAGTTCAATCAGCGGATATTCCAGGGCAATTCGCGATACTGTCTGCCGCCATAGCTGTGACGTTTCGAGCACATTCGCCTTGTCGACAGAAGTTACTCGGCGTCGCCGTTTCATCGCGGCTGCAAACGCTACCCGGGCCACCCGCTCGATCTCGCTCACCGAATAACGCATGGTGTTGAAGGCTGCAGAATTTCCATTGCCGGACGTGATACCGCGGGGCTCTCCAAAGTACAGACCGCCAAGCAATTCACGCACAAACAAAATGTTTGTGCCGTCGACGATCTCACTGCGCAGCGGTGAGGCGCCTACGAGTGCCGCGTAGGAACTGACTGGTCGCAAATTGGCAAAGCCGCCCAACTCGCGGCGCAATTGCAGCAGGCCTGCCTCAGGTCTTTGGGATGAGGGAAGTTGATCGAATTCAGGCGAGCCTATTGCTCCCAGCAAGACGGCATCAGCGCGCAGGCAAGCGTCAAGCGTGGCTGCGGGTAATGCAGATCCGGTCTCCCGAATCGCTACTCCGCCAACGGAATGTTCCTGGAAATAGAAACTGTGGCCGTAAATGTTGGCGACTTCGCGCAACACCCGCACCGCTTCTGCGGTTACTTCGGGCCCGACACCGTCGCCCGGCAGGACGGCTAGATTCAATTGCATTTTGCCCCTTGAATATCCAAACCGTTCGGCCTGCTATGCGGTAGCGACTTGGGTCCACTGTTGGCGATTCGCAGCCGGAGTCTGCATGTCGATCTCAGAGATGAAGGAAATCAAATCCTGGTCGTAAATCCGTTTCTTGCGATCGGCGAGTTCGCTAAATCGGAGATATGCTGACTCGAGTTCCGCTCGCGACAATCTGTATCCCATCTCTTCATATCGCAAGGCGAGTGCGTGACGCCCTGAATGTTTGCCCAGCACCAGTTCGGTTGCAGTTACACCGACTGAGTCAGGAGTCATGATTTCATAACAGAGCGGATTGCTGATGACCCCATGCTGATGAATGCCCGCCTCGTGCGCAAATGCGTTGCGGCCCACGATTGCTTTGTTAGGCTGCACGCCAAAACTGATGATTTGCGACAGCAACTGGCTGGTCGAGTAGAGCTCGGGCGTTTCGACAGCGGTCTGAAATGGCAGGCTATCAGCACGAACCTTCATCGCCATCACGACTTCTTCTAATGACGCATTACCCGCACGCTCGCCGATACCGTTGATTGTGCACTCAACCTGTCGCGCGCCGGCAGAAATCGCCGCCAGGCTGTTCGCCACCGCGAGGCCGAGATCGTTGTGACAATGCACGCTTATGGTGATGTCGGTGCGAGCGCCGACTACCCGTTCGCGAACGTGACCGACCAATTTCGCAAATTCGGCGGGAAGAGTGTATCCAACAGTATCGGGCACATTTAGGATGGTCGCGCCTTCCTCCACCGCCGCGGCGAACACGTCACAGAGATAACCTACGTCGCTCCGCGTAGCGTCTTCGGCAGAAAACTCGACCTCACCGGCAAAGCTGCGCGCCAGTCGCACCGCATTTCGCGTCATCTCGATTACTTCTGCGCGCGTCTTTTTTAACTTGTACTCGAGATGTATATCCGAGGTCGCCACAAAGGTATGAATTCGCGGACAGGCGGCGCCCTGCAGAGCTTCCGCGGCCCGCACCACGTCCTGCTCCGCGGTGCGACAAAGCGCAGCCACCGTCACGTTACGACATTCCAAGGCAACGGCTTTGACAGCGGCAAAATCGCCGTCCGAGGCGATGGGGAAGCCAGCTTCAATGATATCGACGCCCAGGCCTTCGAGCTTATGCGCCAGGCGAACCTTTTCTTCCAGGTTCATCGAGCAGCCAGGCGACTGCTCGCCATCACGCAAGGTCGTGTCAAAGACTTTTACTCGCTCTGTTTTCATTGGGTCGAGCTCCGCAAAAAGCGGATGTTAACGGCCGCACGCGGCAAAAGTCAAAGTTATAATTACTATAAGAAGATAATATCCTGTGATAGTATAAGGCCGCCGATATCAGTAGATAATCAGGACGCCAACCGGAAATGGACATAAATCATTTGGAAGTCTTTCTGGCAGTCGCGCAGGAGCGAAGTTTTTCCCGCGCGGCCGAGGCTTTGCATCGGACGCAGCCGGCCGTAAGTCAGGCGATTCGGCGGCTCGAAGCAGAGTTGGGAGAATCGTTGTTCGATCGTTCTTCAAAAGATGGGACACTGACGGCCGCCGGCAAAGTCCTGCTCGACTTTTCTCAGGAAATGCTGAATTTGCGGCAACACGCACACGCGGCGATTCGCGAGTTACGCGATTTGCACCGCGGTAAATTGTCGCTTGGCGCTAACGAATACACGGTGATGTCGTTGTTGCCACTGATTCCAATCTTCCGCGCCCGTCACCCACACATAAAAATTGAAATCCGGCGCAGCCTTGCCAGTCGCATTCCGGGCGAGATCATCGGCCGCGATGTCGAGATTGGGGTCGTCTCTTTCAAACCGAACGACACAGCGATTAAGTCTCTGGCGATCGACGTTGACGAGTTGGCGCTGGTAGTTTCACCAAATCATCCGCTGGCCCATAAAAAAATCGTTTCGGTGCGCGATCTGGGAGCCGAAGCTTTTATTGCGCACAATGTACCCTCGCCTTATCGCGAAAAAGTAATCAAGACTTTCGCGCAGGCGCGGACGCCACTGAATATATCCATGGAGATGCCCACGCTGGAATCCATCAAACGGCTCGTGGAGCAGGAGTTGGGCATTGCCCTGATACCCCGGCTGGCCGCGCAGATCGAGATCGAGCGAAATCAACTTAAGGGACTAGTTGTGCGGGAAATGAGGTTCGAGCGGCGGCTCCATTTAATCTATAGAAAAGGCGGGACCCTGTCGCATGCGGCGAAAGCCTTCCTCAGAGTCGCGCGTGACACAGCAACAGCCGTGTAATGTGCCGGGCTTAGGGTGTTGCCCGAAAAAGGCTGGACCGCGAGGCATTGAATTCTTTTGAAGCAATCCCGTCTCATTCAGGCAAGCCTTGAGGGAAGAAAGGCGCCTTGAGCTAAGGTTTACAGCCCTTTAAACAGTTTCGCTTTCCGAGAACACCAGGATCAATCGGCTACTATAAACGAGAACGCAGGAGTGTGGTGCTGACGGGTATGTGCGCGGCAGACCGAAAGTTGCTACCGCATTTTGACATCGACGATTTCGCCGCCGAAGGTTTTGAGCACCTGTTGCACGGTGGCATTTTGCGCCGCTGCTTGTCGCGCTTTCTGTATTGACCGGCGCTGGTCTTCTTCGGGTGAAACCTGTGCATCGCCAGCTTCGCCGTCACGAATCACAAAGCGGATTCCGATTTCGCGTCCGCAAACATCCGCGCACGCGTCACGCAGTGTCTTAGCGTTTTCGGACTTCGCCATGGTGTCACGGGAATGCCTCGCGTCGGCAGAAAACTCAATCGTCAATTCGTTGCCCGCCAACTCAACCCTAGCAGCGGCAGCCATCGCAGCCACTAATAGTTTCCGCTTCCTTTTTTCCAGTTCAGCTTTGATTTGATCGACAAGCGAACCCGCGGTTACGGCGGGCGCCAAAATTACATCAGGGGTGGTTGGTTCGCGAGCATCGCGAACGGCCGCCGGCTCTGCCGCTTCGGCTGTGGCCTTATTTTCCGCGGCTTTGGAGGTCGATTCAGAAGTCTGGGCGTTATTGCTGCTTCTGCCGGGAGAGGCCTGTGAACTTTTTCGTTCGGCCGGCGCGCGTCCGGTTCGCAACGCACTTTCGAGTTCGGCAATGCGGCCCACCAGATCCGCCAGCGAGGCCAGGCGCCTCATTTCCATTAATTTCACCAGACCGACTTCAACCTGATAACGAGCATTGGCTGCGTCTTTCAAGCAACTTTCAGTCTCGGCAAGCGAATGAAAGAAGCGAACCAGATCAGATTCCGAAAACAAAGCGGCCTGCTGCTGTAATGCGGACGTTTGAGCTGACGAGGACTCCAGCAACTTTGGGTCTCCCGAAACCTTTACTACCAGCAGATCCCGTAGGTGGCCCAGTACGTCGCGACAAAAATTTCGCAGGTTATGTCCACGCATCACCAGATCATCAACGATCGCTAAAGCGTCCGCCGGCTTATTCTCAGCAATGCCATTCATCACGCGAGCCAGAACGTCGGCGCCCGCGATTCCCAGCGCCTTCTCGACATCCTCCGTTTTAATTTTCTCGCCCGCGAAACTGATTACCTGATCGAAGGCCGATTGCGCATCCCGCATCGACCCGTCGCCCGCACGCGCAATCTCGCGGATCGCCTCCTCAGAAATGGAAATGTTTTCGGCGACAGCAATTTGTTTCACGCGCTCGGCAATTTTAGCTGCTGCAATCGTGCGAAATTCGAAAAGCTGGCAGCGCGAAGTGATCGTCTCCGGGACCTTATGTTCGTCGGTGGTGGCCATAATGAAGACGACATCATCGGGCGGTTCCTCGATTGTCTTTAGCAGGGCGTTGAACGAGTGCCCGGACAACATGTGAACTTCGTCGATAATGAACACTTTGTAGCGATCACGCGCAGGCTTGATGTTGATGCCGGCAATAATCACCTCGCGCACATTCTCGACCTGCGTGTGCGAGGCGGCGTCAATCTCGAGCACGTCCATCGATCGACCTTCAGCAATTTCTCGACATGAAGCGCACGCCGTTTCGTCGATGACCGCGCACGGAGCTGGGGTAGGTTTGTCTGCCTTGTGGCAATTCAGCGCCCGCGCCACCAGCCGCGCGGTGGTCGTCTTGCCTACGCCGCGGGCCCCGGAAAACAGATAGGCATGGTGCAGCCGATCATGAGCGATCGAGTTCTGCAGCGTTTGCGTCAGGATTTCCTGGCCCGTTACGTCTTCAAATTTTTGTGGTCGCCACTTACGGGCGATGACTTGATAGCTCATTACCGGTTCCGAATGGTTCTCTTGATTGTTAATTAGTTCGCGCTAATTCTGGTTTCGGATATTTCTTGAGCAGCTTCCAGAGAATGATGACGCTGTCGTCAGGATCCTTTCGCACAACTCGAAATGCCACTAGCACGTCTGAGTCTGAATAGTGAATACCACGCAGTATGTAAGTATTGTTGATGATTGCCGGCAGATGCGTTTTATAAAGCAGATCGCCGACCCTTACTCCATTAGCGAACCGGCCGTATTCCGATCTCGCCTGCGGTCCTTCAACGACTGCTTCGTAGGAAGCAAGAAAATTAAGAGCGGGATTTTCCAGGTTGATTGCGCTAAGCGGGACATCGCCGAGTCTTGCCAACATTCCGTAATCCGCACCCGCGAAACTGATTCCGAACGAATCTTGCTCAAGTCCGATTTGCGTTCCAAAGCCATATTCGTGCGTCCGTCGGGTAAACGAATAGTAAGCACCACCACCACGAATTGTTAGTTTCTTGTCCTTATCATAGGTCTCGCGCGGCAAGAGTCGTACCAGCCCA
The DNA here is from genome assembly GCA_046262835.1 of Pyrinomonadaceae bacterium. Taxonomy (GTDB): domain Bacteria; phylum Acidobacteriota; class Blastocatellia; order Pyrinomonadales; family Pyrinomonadaceae; genus UBA11740. Next base: position 91,204 of record JBHELZ010000014.1, on the reverse strand, counting down.
GTGTCCGGCTGCTTAAGAAATTCTGCATACGCAGCCTGGTCTTCATCAGGCGGCGCTAGTAGTCTCGTTTCGAGCGCAGATAACTCAGCACGCTTCGCTTCGATCTGATTCATCAATTGATCCCGTAATTCTGATTGAGCAGAAGTGGTTACGCAAATGGCCGCGAGGATCGCGACTATTAAAATGTATCTCATGCGAATTTCTCCTTCGGGCGGATGGCGGAGAGACGTTCAATCATCGAGAGTATTCAGTCAGACTCCGGACTTACCCGCAACACACGCGAACATGGCTACCGTTGCTCCGTTCCCGGCCTGGCGGGGTTCACCGGTCCTACGTTGTGCGGAGCCCGAAGTCTGATGACTCATTAAAGCATTGCCAATTGCCAATTGCCAATTAGGGCTGGGCGCTTTTGCATTTGATATTTTGTAATACCTCGGTCGCGGAACTGGTTCGATTCGACCTGCCATCAAAGCACAAAGTTCGAGGGGCAAATAATTGGTAATCGGCAATTGAAAATCGGAAATGAATCAAACGGCCGTCTTACGATGCGCGATTATTCGCAGCAAGCCGTTTATACCCAGATGCAATAGCACGTAAACAATGAACGCAATTATCAGCGGAAGCATTAGCGTGTGACCGCCATCTGTTCTTGGGCTGGCGACGATACCGCGAAACGGTTCGTAGAAGGGGCTGGTCACGCCAACGATGAAACGAACAAAACCAGCGTCGCTCCTGGCCGCGAGTAGGGCCAACAAAAAGCGGAGGCCCAGCAGCGCATAAAGCACATAGAAGAGGTAATCGATGACCTGTGAAACTCGCGCCACCCCGCGCGCGCGTTCAACCTCTCGCTCAGTCTCAACCACTTCGTTGACGGCCTTAGCGCGGAACTCTGTAGCCACCTGGTCGATCTGCCGGCTTTCAGCCGGCGGTGCCGCGGCGGCGCTCCCGGCAATCTCAGCCTGAACCTCGCCTTCGACCTGCGACTTGACTGAGCTATGTTGCCCGGCCCGACGCGCTTCTTCCATCGCCAATTTGTCGTCGCTCATATTTACTCCCTCGCAGAAGAGTAAGGCTTACGTGCCGTTTACCATAGCGCGCATTCGCCGAAGGTTGGCCCCGGGAAATTTCCCCGTGGCCCTCACACTTGCCAGCAGGCGATTCGCCTCTGCTAAGGTCAGGCCCGCATAGACCGCCATGAACTGCGCTTTGGGGCTTGTGTTCCAGTAACTAATCTGCCCGGGTTCCGCGCACCGGGAGGTGAATACTTTGTTATTCGGAAAAAGGATCTGGGCCGCCAGCCGTTCGGGTTCGGGAATGTAGTTGTCGCAGTTGTCCGCAGGTGACGGCACACTTCTCAACAGCACGGCATAGAACAGATCAGTGTCGTAAATTACCGCGTTGCGCGGCATGCGAAACGGGAGATCGTAAGGCTGAAAAGTAACGGCCGAGGGACAAGACAAATTGGGATTGCCGCAAACGGCCGGATGCCTGGCCGGCGTGCGTCTTTGCGCGACAACATTAAGCCCGACGGCACTCGTCGTAATCGCCGCCATTATCGACGCCAGTATCGCGCGACGTGTCTTCGATTTGATCAGGGCAATCACCATCATGGTTCTCTGAACAGTACGCCCCATCCGGGGATTCAAATCAAAAGAAATTACAAACTTTAAAACATGGCGGAGAGGGTGGGATTCGAACCCACGGAACGGTTACCCGTTCACAGCATTTCCAGTGCTGCCAATTC
>JBHELZ010000014.1:0-89450 GCA_046262835.1 Pyrinomonadaceae bacterium | reverse complement strand
CTCTTGCACCTCTCCGGGATTGCCGATTTTCGATTGCCAATTGCCGAGTGTTCAGTTCTGACGCGAGCGCCTTTCTTACAAACAAGCCAATCGGCAATCGACAATTGACAATCGGCAATGACATGGCGGAGAGGGTGGGATTCGAACCCACGGTGGGCGTTAACCCACTCCGGTTTTCGAGACCGGTGCACTAATCCACTATGCGACCTCTCCACACGAGTTTAGAGTTCAAGCTCCAGCTTGCTGGGATTGAAAACAAACTAAAGTCTGAACTCTGAACTCTACCTTTTCGCTTTAAAGAATTTCTGCATCAACTGGCGGCATTCCAATTCAAGCACGCCCTCTATTACTTCCACGCGATGATTCAATCGATCTGAACTGCAAATCTGAAAGTGAGTATGAATGGCACCGGCCCGCTCGTCTCGCGCTCCGTAAACCAGCAACCGTATGCGAGCCTGAATCAAAGCGCCGGCGCACATGGCGCACGGTTCGATCGTCGAGTAAACGATCGCCTCAGGTAACCGGTAATTGCCGATCTTTTTGGCCGCCGCGCGCAGCGCGATGATCTCTGCGTGTGCCGTCGGATCGCAATCCGTGCGGGTTCGATTACCAGAGGCCATCACCATCTCTCCGCCAATTACGATACAGGCGCCAATCGGCACTTCATTGCGCGATCGAGCGTCTCCCGCCGCGCGCAATGCATGGCGCATCCACTGCTCATGAGCTTTCGACCGCACGTCTGCACTCTCAGGCAACATTTGCTTCAAACAGCGAAACTGGAACTATAGGTTTCGCAAAAATGAGTGTCAAGCAAGCCTTTCGCGAGGGTACGGAGGCTCGAGCTGGTGGTTAAGATCGGCCCGAATGAACCAATGTGGCGGGGTAAACTTCGCCGAATCTGTGCTGTTTCCGTGTTATTATTCCAGGCAGGATCCACGAGCCCCCCTCGTACCCTTGGTCGATAATGGCGATTAGAACCGAACCCACGCAACGGATTTCAGACAAAGCGCGAAGCGATAGCGGCATTCATGACTCGCGAATAACGACGCGGCTGCCGCTTCGCTCGGGGACGGCCGCCGCCTCTTCAGGACCGAATTCGAGCAGTGAACGCGTCACGGGAAAATTGCGACCGGTCTCATCTCCAATTCACGACACCGTCATACCCGAACGTAAACAGAGCACCCCGGGGGATATGCTGCGCAAGTTATCGCCGGCGGAATTTAATACCGCCATGTCGCACTTCTATCGTGGTGAAGTGCAGAGATCGAATACGTGGCGAAATCGTTTGGACACTACCACAAATTGGGCCGTTCTGAGCGCCGGCGCGATGCTCTCGTTTGCGTTTAGCTCTGCAAGCAGTCCGCATTTTGTGATTCCTATCGACTCGATCCTGGTAGCCGTGTTTCTGATCATGGAAGCGCGGCGTTATCGATATTACGAGATTTGGTCCAGCCGCGTGCGCGTGATCGAGACCGGATATCTGGCGCCCATGCTGGCGCCTGAAAGCGTGCCGCGCGATTCTGAATGGGCTTCGCATCTCGCCTCGGATTTATTGACTCCGAACTTTACGATTAGCGTTTGGGAAGCGATTGGACGAAGGTTGCGGCGAAACTACATCTGGCTATTCGCTCTTTTGGCACTGAGTTGGACCTTGAAGGTTTATTTGTATCCGGCAGCCGCGCAGAGTTTTGCAGAATTCCTCAATCGGGCGCAGGTGGGGGTGGTGCCGGGGTCGATTGTGTTTCTGGTGGGATTAGTTTTTAACTTTGTATTATTAATCATCGCAATCTCGACGATTCGTTTGCGCGAAGCGACCGGTGAGGTTTTGCCGCGGCATCAGTTTGCATTGCATCCGATTCAGCGCGTCTCGAGCTTTGCGCGCGCGGCTTCGTCCGGCACTAAGGCGACTGTGCGTCGCGCCCGGCGCGCCCGCCATCGGATGCGCGGCTCCAGCGAGTTAAAGAAGCTCGATATTACCCAAAGCCCCGATCGCAGGATTCATGTTTCAGAATCGCCGGACCGAATTCTGAAGTAGCAAGCTGTCAGCTTGTACGCAACCCAACAGTTTGCGTTACGATGCTGGAGCAGTAAGCCGTGAACGAGAATGATGGCCCTTCTGCTCACTGCTTACCGCTCACTCCAAAATTAATCCATGCTTGAACTCGACGGCCAAAGACTGTCTCTCGCCCGGATCGCGGCGGTCGCTTCCGCTCAGGAATCAGTTTCTCTCGCCAGCTCGGCGCGCCAACGGGTCGAGAAATCCCGGTTGATTGTAGAAAAGATTGTGGCTGAGGGTCGCACGGTTTACGGGGTAAACACCGGCTTCGGCAGACTTTCTGACATGCGCATCGATCCGCCCGACCTGCGCGCCTTGCAACTGAACCTGGTGCGCAGTCACGCCTGCGGTCTTGGGCCACCTCTATCGATCGCCGAGGCGCGAGCGATGTTGCTGCTGCGCGCCAATGTCCTCGCATTGGGCTATAGCGGGTGCCGCGTCGTCCTCATCGAAAAGTTAATCCTGATGCTCGAACGAGGGGTGACGCCGGTCATCCCTGAGAAGGGTTCAGTGGGCGCGAGCGGAGATCTTGCACCGCTGGCGCATCTGGCCCAGACCGTGATTGGCGAAGGCGAAGCATTCCTGGCAGGGGAAAGAATTCCAGGCGCCGAGGCGTTAGAGCGTGCGCGGATTGAAACCTTGCGATTTGAAGCCAAAGAAGGCATCGCGTTGCTCAATGGAACGCAGGCGATGGCAGCCGTCGGGGGTCTGGCTCTTTGGCGCGCAGAGCGAGTTACCCGTATCGCTGATGTGGCCGGGGCCATGACGCTGGAAGCCTTGAAAGGAACCCCGGTGGCTTTCGACGAACGAATTCATGCGGCACGCCCTCATCGTGGACAAATTGAAGTCGCAACTCACCTGCGCGCACTGCTGCAGGATAGCCAGATTCGCGATTCGCATCTTGAAAACGATCCGCGCGTGCAGGATGCGTACTCGCTGCGTTGCATGCCACAGGTGCACGGAACGGTTCGCGACGCGCTGGCCCACGGGCGCGAAATTGTTGAGATTGAAAGCGGCAGCGCTACTGACAATCCGCTGGTGTTCGCGGACACGGGCGAAGTTCTTTCCGGCGGCAATTTTCATGGCGCGCCGCTCGCGCTGGCGTTTGATTATGCGGCGATGGCGCTTACGGACTTGATGAGCATCAGCGAACGGCGCATCGATCGCCTGGTCAATCCTGATGCGAACGAGCATCTGCCGCCGTTTCTGACCTCGCATCCGGGATCGGCCTCGGGTTTTATGATGATGCAAATTGTTGCCGCGTCACTTTTGAACGAAGCGAAGGTGCTGGCCCACCCAGCCAGTATCGACAACATCCCCACGGACGGCGGCAAGGAAGATCATGTTTCAATGGGGATGACCGCCGCAATTAAGTTGCGCTCGATCGTTGGTTTGGCAGAAATGATGACGGCCATTGAATTGATTTGTGGGGCTGAAGGGTTGGAATACCGCGCCCCGTTGCAGCCGGGCAAAGGTGTAAAGCAAGCGCATGATATTGTTCGGCGGCACGTGGCGCGGCTGACAATCGATCGATCGATGTCTGCAGAGATTGAGAAAATAGCCGCTAAACTTCGGCAGGGCGAGTTTGATCTGGAGTGAAGTATGTTTCTCGTTCCGTGGTTTTTTGCTATTGGTTTTGCTGTAGCAGACGAGATAGTTGTTGGCCGACTACTGCGTCGAGAATACACAGACCACCGAAGTACGTGGGAAGAGGACGGAAAACCCCGTGGCGTCGTCTGGATTCCTGAGGAATGCAAGCTCAGTAGCTGGTACGCTACTTACGCCAGCGGTCACGCCGGGCAGCTTGTACGATGGAAGTGGCTCTTTTAGGACCCCAGAATGGGTCGGCAAGAATGACGACGAGTCTCTTCTTCTTCTTCTTCACCGAATATTTTTGCCGGCGTTTTTGGTATGTGGCATTGCGCCCTTCGTTATCGCGATAGTTATTCAAGCGTAAGCGAACGATCAGAAGTAAGCCAGATTCCCGCGCACGATAGTCAGCGAATAGGGTAAGAGCGAGAGGCGTGGTTCCTTTTCTAATAGATCGATGCGCCGATGCTCAGGCTCATTCGTCTTCACCGGATAAGGATCGTTCCTTGGCCCGCCAAGCTCATATTGCTTACCTGAATACTGGTAGATCTCCACGTTACCCGCAAAGTTTCGAGCGCTTTCCGATTTGCCATCCCGAAACAAGATGTCCGCCTGAAACGCTCGTTTCGGGTCTTTATTAATCAACAGCACGGACCACAGCCCGTCCGGGCGATGAACGGCATAAGCAGTGACCAGCTCATTTCCGCTCGGATCGTGGACATCTGATTTTGCCGCATAAAGTTCGTGCGTTTCATCGCCTGGCTTGAGCCACTGCTCGGCAAGCAGGCGCGCGCCAAAGTAAGTCGCGAATCGATGCTGGATGTTTCCGTTTTCGTCCATCGAAAACAGCATGTTGTTTCCCGTGCTGCAGGGAATTTCACGCAACATTTCGGCCGGCGTGTACCCGAACAGAAAGACCTGGTCGCCGCCGAGGGCGAGAAACTTTCCTACAATGTCGGCATTCAGCAGCGCTCCTTCAATACTAATCTCCGCGCGACCGGCGAACGCTGAATAGCCATATTCAGAAATGATCCAGGGGATGTTTCGCGACACGCCACGCCGCTGCATCTCTTTCAAAGCGTCTTCGAGCATGCGGGGTGCGCGCGCGAGTTGCGGCGCCACCGGCGCACACACATCATCGAACGGATACCACTCGAACGAGAAGAACGAATAATCTTTCAACCTTCCCCGACCCTTTAGGTAATCAAGAAAGCGACGTATCCATTGGCTGTTATCAATTCGGTATGCGTGGCCGGAGATGTCCGGCAGGACTTCCTGGAAACTTGGCCCGCCAAGTTTTAGCGACGGATCGACACGATGAATTGCCTCGGCGAATTGCACATACAGGGCGCCGAAATCTTCCGGTGTTACGTATTGCCCGTCAGGTTCTTCACCTAACTCGACCTGATCGAATCTGTAGCCGCGCGCGCGCAGGTAGCGGATTTCGTTTGCAGCATTTTCAGGAGTGTCGTAGAGCAGGCCAGTCGGCACCAGCATCGGCAGATTGTTAGTAAGACCGGTCTGGTAGATTCGATCCAGGCCCACCTGTTCGATCTCATTATCCTGATTCGATGCCCGGTGCCAGGGGTCAGTCGAAGAAACGTGGATGATCGTTTGTTTGCGTCGATCGGCACCGTGACGAATGGCATCATGGAATTTCCCGCGGCTGTCCTGATAGCCGGCATAGATTTCATTCAGTGCAAAGCCGACTCGATCACGAATATCGCTCGAGGAATTTTGACTGGTCCCTGAAGACTCGGTCATGAGAATGCGCAACCAGCGCAGTTTGATGGGAGCGTTGAAAATTCTAAGCGGCACCTTTCCATCTCTCGACAGCAGACCGCCCGAACCCACCGGAATCTTGCCCAGCGGAAAGTTTTGCCAGGCTCCCGGCGGGCTCAAAGCTATGTTACTGACGTCGTCAAAATTCCCGTACTGCACGCGATAAGCTTTCGCGAACGGTTCACCCCAGACAAAGCGAAGAGCATTAATCAGTACCGGCTTTTCGAACTCGATCACGATCCATTGCGGATGAAGTTTGTTGTCCTCGCCGGTAAACTGTCGATCGAGATAGGGATTGCTTTTCCAAAAACTGCTGGTGTCCGCGTCGTCGATTCGCGAGTAATCGTTGTTTGCTGCCTGGTCGATCGTGTTGCCGCGGCGGGGCAGCCGGTAACCGTACGATAGAGAGATCGGCTCGCTGGGCCGGCTGTCCGAAACCCAATAGCCCTCGCGCTCTTGCGCGTCACTCCAGGCTCCATTTGGGTTCCAATGCCACACGTCGCCGCCCAGTTCAGTTCGCAAACGGTAAGTTAAAGACTTCAAGCCGGCTGACAACATCGCATTGATGTTAGGACCAGTCAGTTGCAAGTCGTTCGTGCCTTTTTCATGTCCATCGATCGCCGCGCCAAGCGCATGGGACGGCTTGAAACGGTTAACCGGATGCGCAATGTCGATCGTAACGGTGGCGATTCCCCGCGATTGGGCGAAGATGGCGATCGGTTGAAATAACAGGCTGAGGCAGATGAGGAGCGGCGTTAGTCGCACTATGAGTCCGGCGCACAGCGTGTCAGAAGCCCGACCGTTAGGGAGGGCCTCTCTCAGACTCTCACAAGATCGATTATGAGAGTTGCCGTCCCTTGCGGTCCGGCTTCTGACAGTCGGGCGCATCTATCGGTGTTGGAATTCCGGCGACCCAATCAAGAGGGTGACCAGTTGGGATACGTATGTCGCAGGCAAAGGCGGGAGAGGCTTCGCGTCAAAGGTCACCGGCACATTTGGCTGCGCAGGCGTGGAAAGAACCCGCGATTCCGATGCGAAAGCCTTTGTTAAAGCCGCGCGGGTTGGATCGGACAGATCTCCGAAGAGAGTCAGGCTAATCAATTTGCTGGCCACTGCTGGGCGGTTCTTTTGATCGGCATCCTTAAGCAGCTGATCGAACTTAACGCTCGTCCCTTTTAATCGATTTGTCGCCAGCGCGCCGGCAAAATTCAAGCGCGCGACCATGGCGCCGGCCGACAGCCATTGGTCAGCTCGATCGGAGTAACCATCGGGCGTGATGCGGCCGAATAAAGGTTGGCCCATCCTCCCGAGTAAATCCAGGACCGGTCGATCGCCGTCTGTCTCGGCATTCATCGCCCGCATGGCGGCGGCCACGTATTCCAAAGGCGAGCGCACCTTGGCCCGATAAGCCGCCATAGAAAAGAATTCGGGCGAAGTAATAATGGCGCGCAACGTCTCCCGAATCGAGCCATCGGTCTTAAGGAAAACCGCGGCCGCGCGATCGATGACTGATTGCGGCGGATCGTCGCTTACGAAACGGCGCGCGAGCTTCGTGGCGATGAAGCGCGCCGTTGCCGGATGCGTGGCCAGAATATCAAGCGCGCGCTCGCCGTCAGCGATACCACCGCCGGGCAGAATTTTGTGACCAAGCACAATTTTCTCACCGTCATCATGCAAACCGGGACGATAGAGAAACAGGCCCTGCTCGTTGGGCTTTTGAATGGTCCATCCACTCAAGCACCGCACGATTTCCTGCACGTCCTTTTGCGTATATCCACCATCAACTCCGAGGGTGTGCAGCTCCAATAGTTCGCGCGCATAATTTTCATTGAAGCCGCCATCAACCCCAGCCGGCTTGCCGTCTTTGGCGGGATAAGGACGCGGCACGCTCGACCGCCAGTTGTCCAGATAGAAAAGCATCGCCGGCGAATGCGCAGTCGCGCCGAGCAGATCGCGAAAGCGCCCCATCACAAACGGCCGAATCGTTTCGCGATCGAACCCGGTGAGCAGATAACGGTCATTGTCCTTGTTGGCGAAGATGCTGAAATGGTTCTCCCAAAAATCAACCATCAACTCGTAAAGCTGTCGCTCGCTGTAAACGGCGCGCAAAAGTTTCGCCCGCTGTAACTCAGTCACGACCATCTGCGGATTTTTCGGCGGCGGCGTTGGCGTAGGCGATGCCAAAGGGATGCCGGCCATCCTGCCCGCGTCATCTTTCTTTGCATCCATCTGCATTTCGTTCGGCATTGCAGCCATTACCGTGGCAGACATCTTGCCCGCCTCTTGATTCTGATTGCTCAAGTTGGGCGTCTGACTCGCCGAATTCTCGGCGGCTTTTGCGACTGTGGGCGACGGAGCGAGAACCGGTTTCGGCGGCGTGTATTGCTCAATGATTACGGGGGTGGCCATCCCGAGCGTCGGCAACCTTTTCAACTTTGCAATCACGGTGGTGTTATCGAGGGAATCAGGATCGAGCTGTTGATTGATAAAAGCCTCGACGCCCATTGCCTTAACGCGTTCAAAGTCTCCCGGCCGCGCGCCGAACGTCAGGCGAGATAAAACGTGCGCAACGCGCTGATCGGCGGTCATCGCCGGAGATTTTTTGGAAGCACGCTGGGCGGCAATCGAGACGAAGGTGGACGTACTTTGAAAAAATAAGGCGAGTGCCAGCAGAATCGCCATTGGGCGCATTGATCTTCTAACCAATCCGTTCTTCGTGAAAAAGATTCCCGATTGCATAACTAATGGATCAAGCATTCTAACGTCTGGAGCCTCCCGGGCAAACCTTCTCTGTGATTCGGTAGCGCCCTAATTTGACGGCGAGATCATCGGTACGCCTGCGGTACCGACTGGAGCGCAAGCGTCCTCGCTTGCATCATAACTCAGAGGGGCAACCGAGACGGCGCTCCAGTCTTACGGGTAAGAGTTTTCACGTTCCGGCGTCTTCAAATCGCAAACCGTGTTCACTGCGCTCCGAACCGCTGTCGGTATTCCGTTGAACTAAGAAACGCCTTGACCATTTCCGCCTGCACGAAGTCACCCTTAAAGTCATTCAATTTGCCCAGCCAGAAGCTGTAGCCATTGTCATCCGAGTCATCAGGCGGGTCGGTCGAGTTACGTCTGACATATCCGTAGTACTCCATCAGGACGAATGACGGATTTAGCTCTTGCTTGCGCACGCTGTTAGAGTCGGCCACGCTGCGCAAAGCCGCAACCCTGCCCGGAGTGCCACCGGCGCCGAAAGCTGCGATAGCTGCATTGCGCTCTGACGTGGGGGGAGAAAATATTCGCGCTGAACTGAACAGCGCGTTGACGTAGGTCGAAGCATTCATCGACAGACTATACTTGGCAATGAAGGCCGGACTCGTGACCACTTGCATAGCATATGCCTGCTTGTTGTTTTCCAGGACGGTCTGGTACCCAGCCTGTCCAACTATTACACCCAGACCGACCTGCCGCGCATCTCGCATGAATTGCAGATAAGGTGTACGCGTTGCTGCATCGTTGGAAAACTGTCCAAAAGCGGCGCGCTGGATCCGAAGCACGTTGCCGCCGGTCTCCTGAAACTCGATGGAGAGGAAGAACGCCGCCGACACGTTGATACGTTTAACTGCGATGCACTGATTGTTCGTGCCACAAGAGTTAATCTCATTACTCCAGAAGGCGAAGCCCGAGGCATCAGGTTCGCGGTTAAGGAAGTCCAGATATTGCTGACGCACAAAGAACGACGTGACGTCTATCGGATTGGTTGCCGACGGCACGGGGTCATTATCGGTGATGTTAACCGTAGCCGAGGTGTTACCGCTGATAGCGAAGTCACCGGTCGGTGAACTTAAATCTACCGTAAAGCTCTCGGGGCCTTCGGCGAAGCCATCGTCGACTATTAAGAGGTCGAAAGTCTTGCTGGTCTCTCCGGGCGCAAATTGCAAGGTGCCCAGCGCGATGGTGTAGTCGCCCTTTTGAACTGCGGTCCCGTCGTTGGTGGCGAACTTGACGCTCGCGGGAATCGCGCTGTTGCCGGTGCGGGTGACGGTAAGGGTTACCTTGCCTGCGCCTTCGGAAACCGAAGCGCTGGCAGCGCTGAACTGAATGAGTCCCACCGGAGGAGCCAGCGCAATATCACGCACTAGCTCAGTGCCGCCGATTGGTCCGAGCAATGTGGCGTTACCCGTCGCAAGATCTATCGTGTAGAACTTTGACAGGGTATCGCCCGGTGCTGTCAATGAGGCGAAACCGACATTGTTACTCGGACGAATGTCGAAGCCAGTAACACCCCTCGTGTTAACCGTCAGGGCGCCGACGCTGTTGAGCGTTCCGTTATTGGGAGGGTTCTGAGTGGCCAGGAAATCGAGATTTGAGTCTATCCCGTATAGCGTCGTGGTGGTCGCGCCCGGAACGTTGTTTGTATAAGCCGCGGCCACGATGTTTGGGTTAGAGCCAAAGTTGAGATCGCCGGAAGCGTAGGCAAGTCCTGTGTCCGTGATGACCTGACCATTGGCCGGATTGATGCGCAGGTTTTGATCGGTGTCGGAAACTACGCGCAGCCGGTCAGCCACGGGATTGAAATCAACTCCAAAGTCGCTGCCGTTAAGACCTGCATACGGACTGCTGGCATCGGTTGGATCAGCCGTTAGTGTCGCCACGAGGGTCGCGGCGGCGTTGGTCGTGTTAATGGTGTAGAGGCGTCCCACGCCCCCGTTGTTACCAACTGCGTACAGTTGGCCGTTACCTGGCCGGACATCGATTCCGACGATGGTCTCGCCGGCTTGCAGACCGGTAATGGGACCGATAGCGTTGACAACCTGCGGCGCCTCGCTGCGGAAACTCAAAAGCCTGTTTGTAACAGTCACGGCGAAGGTGTCCCGGGGGGACTCGTCTTCAGAGATCAGCAGGGTGGCGGTATTCTGTGTCCCAATTGAAGCCCCTCCGGTTGCTCCGCTCAGGGTGAGGTTCACGCTCTCTGTCCCTTCGACGATCGAGTCATCGAGAATGGGAACGTCGAAAGTTCTGGAGGTGACGCCGGGGCCGAAGCTGAGAGTCCCGGCAGTGTTGCCATAGTCTTCACCCGCACTGGCGGTGCCATTCGAAGTGGCATAGTCGACGGTCACGGTGCCGACCAAACTGCCGGTGCGGGTGACGTTGATAGTAGCCGTCCCGTTGTTCTCGTTGACGCTGAAGATTGATGAGGCGAATTGCAGGGTGCCTCCCGGGTCGTCGTCGATGATTGTGCCGATGCCCTGGCCGTCGCCGATAAGCGCCCCATTTGGGAACAGCAGGTTGACGAAGAAGAACTCGTCGCCTTCAGGATTGGTATCGCCGGTAATCGGAATGGTACAGGTCGCGGTTACTTCACCCGGCGCGAAGGTAGCGGTGGGGCTAGAAAATTGGAAGTCAGAGTTGTCCGCAGTGCCTTCAGCTGGCTGGCAGCTTACCGTAACAGTGTGAGAGGCAGGTTGCGAAAGGGTGACAGTAAATACCGCGTTCGTGGCGGCGAAACCGCCATTGCCCTCGATAACCGACACGTCGTTGATTGACAGAGCCGGTCCGGCATTCGCGATGTTCCGCACTCCGGCGGCGCCAGTCGCCGTCCCGACTGCTCCCTGGGCAATCAATTGACCACGAATTTCGCCGGATGGAAAAGTGTTCGTGGCCAGGTTGAAGTAAATGTTGTTAGCCTGCAACTCAGCGACTAGTGCCGGCGACAGGGCCTGTGGGTCAATCGATCTCCAGACACCTGAAAAAAATCCCTGCGGATAATTGAGACCGTTCTGCTCCGCCAAAGTCAGCGCACGCCTGACGGGACCGGTCTGGCCAAATGGAGCTTCCTGGAAATTCGTTCCGTTGCTGATGATGGAACCGCCCTCGAGGTCCCGGTAAAAAATATCAAAGGCGAATCGCGTTTGATTCGGATTGAGAACGAAGACGCCATTGCCGGAGGCGGATGAAGCCGAAAGCGGACCAGTTTCCTGTGTCGCACTGAGCCTGGCGAGAAAGAGTTGTTTGTTCTGCGTCAGATCAATTGACGGGAGCGAGGTCTGACTATAGTTTGAGTAGTCAAGTGTATTGTTGCCCGTCCCGCCGTCGATCAAATCAACAGCGAACGCCCCGCCACCAAGGAAACCAATGTTGTCATTACCGCCCCCGGCAAAAATACTCATGTGAGGGGTGTTTGCTCCGACACTAATGTTGTCGTCACCCGTGCCGGCTTTGACGATTAAACTGTCCAACGTGCCATAGGTGATTTGGCCGCTCATGCCGGTCACGCTCCCGCTGTTAAGCGTCACACTTCGCCCGATCGAATCCGCGACATCGTCAATCGTTAATTGATCGTTTCCACCCTGACCGTTGATGGCGAAGGAGGGGGCCAGACCAGCGGACGGCGCCAAAGTTGAACCAATAGTAATCTGATCGTCCCGCAAACCAGCGTTGACCGTGACAGTCACCGCCGGGTCGGTCGCGCTTAGGGTTTGATCGCCGGGAGTTGTTGGGTCAAAGTCAAAGCCGCTGCTGAATCCGGCGTCACCAAACGAGAACCGGTTATGCCGCAACAGTCCGCCAGCCTGATCGAAAATGATCGTGTCGGATGCAGCAGTGCCGGTGAAGGTCACTGCACTGCCTGATAATGATGCCGTAAACCCGAGTGGCGCGACGGCGAGGCCACGCAGTGTTGCCCCACCTCCAATAGCTCCGACCAGGGTGGCGGCGCCACTCGTCAGGTCGATCGAGTAGAGTCCCGGTGTCGCGCCAACAACCAGCGTCGCAAATGCTGAGTCTGTGGATCCGTCGTTAAAAATATCAAAGCCCAAAACCGCGGACGCATTAACGCCCAGCGGGCCGATAGTATGTAACGTGCCGGCATTAGGCGGATCCTGTGTCGCGAGAATATCCAAATTCGAGTCTATGGCGTAAAGCGTCGTGGTTGTGGCTCCGGGCGAACTATTAGCGTAGCCGGAGCCGGCAATCTGCGGCGCCACGCCGAAGTTGGTATCGGCAGGGGCATAGGCAAGATTGTTATCTGTCGCTACCACCGCGCCCGTATCCGCGTTGAGCCGCAGATTCTGTCCCGTGTTACTGGTAATACGAATTCGATCCGTCGTCGGATCGACATCAAAGCCAAACTCGGTGCCGCTCAGTCCCGGCGTAAACGGACCCGAACCCACGACAGTCGCCAGACCTGTGGTCTGGTTCAAAATGTAGAGCCGGCTGGTGCTGCCGAGGGCGTATAGGGTGTCATTAACCGGCCGAAAGTCAATGGCGAGAACGTTCTCTGCCGGTTGCAGACCGGCGACCGCAAGCGAACCCACAATCGACCCGGGGGTGGCAGTGTTGAAGCGCACCAGATGATTCGTTGTGTCGATGCCGAACGCGTTTGGCGCGAGCACCACGGTCGTCACACTCGCGCTCTTGGATCTATCACCGGATTGAGCCTGACTGGCCGTGTCCGCGCCGTCACTCCCCTGGGCATGACTTCGCGGCATAAGCGGGATTAGCGCAAAGGACAAAAGCAGAACAACAAAGGTTAACCCGAGCCACACGGCATTTCTTCTCATCTTCAAAAACCCCCGTTTAGAGTTCTAAATTAATCTACCTCAAAGATTTTGAGCCGTCAGCGGCGCGACACTTTCGATCTGCAACGCCTGCAAAAAAGTTTGGAATTTGAATCCGTTGCTGTGCCGGGTAGTGGGCCTAAGACGTCCGCGTTATGAGTTTGTTTGCGGAAAAACTTCAATGCCCGGGTTCTCTAACCATGGGAATTGAATATTTTGAAAGTCTCTCCCAGATCGGTCCGGAAGGATCGAAGTACTTATCTTCTATCAAGCAGTGTCACGGCAAATTCGGAGGGAGTCTATACTCGGGGGTGCTTAGTGTAAACAAAAAGTTTCCACGGCTGGTAATACTGACGCGCGAATTGCCGCCAACGCGGGCTCAGGTAAGGCAGACGACTCTCGGTGCGATTTGCCAAATCGGCCAGGGACGCTACCGCTACTGGCCCGCGGAATTGCGGCTTGCCAACTTGCTAATGAACACTTGCGACGATAGATTCTGCGGGTATACGCGCTGATTCACGCAATTGTGTCGTCTGAAGAGCAACCAACCGTGATTGCAGTTTTCAAAGTGTTATGAGCGCAAGAAGTATTCACGCGCCGCGCGGCGCGACTCTTCAGTGCAAGGGCTGGCATCAGGAAGCGGCCTTGCGCTGTTTGATGAACAATCTCGATCCGGAGGTCGCCGAAAAGCCTGAGGAGTTAATTGTTTACGGCGGCGCGGGCAAGGCCGCGCGCAACTGGCAATCGTTCGACGCGATTGTTCGCTCGCTGCAGAATTTAGAAAATGACGAAACGCTGCTGATTCAATCGGGCAAACCGGTCGGCATTTTTCGCACTCACGAATACGCACCGCGAGTCTTGATTGCAAATTCGAATCTGGTGGGCGCCTGGGCCAACTGGGAGCATTTTAACGAACTCGAGCGCAAAGGCCTGATGATGTACGGCCAGATGACCGCGGGCAGTTGGATCTATATCGGAACCCAGGGGATCGTGCAGGGCACATTCGAAACCTTCGCGTCGATGGCGGACAAGCACTTCGGCGGTGACTTGAGCGGAAAACTTCTGTTGTCAGGCGGACTGGGCGGGATGGGTGGGGCCCAGCCGCTGGCGGCAACCCTGAACGGTGCGGTCTTTCTTGGCGTGGAAGTAGATCGCGAACGAATCGAGCGGCGAGTCGCAACCGGTTATTGCGATCGAATTGCAGAGACATTGGATGAAGCACTCGAAATTTGCCACGACGCCTGCGCACAGAAGCGGGCTATCTCAGTTGGTCTGGTTGGGAACTGCGCTGAAGTACTCCCCGAAATCGTTCGTCGCGGAATCAAGATTGACGCAGTCACGGATCAAACCAGCGCCCATGATCCTCTGAATGGTTACGTGCCGGCCGGGCTTTCATTGGAAGGCGCAATTGAACTTCGTCACTCTGACAGGAACGCCTACGTCGAACGCGCGATGGAGTCAATGGCCAGGCATGTGGAAGCGATCCTGGCCCTGAAGCGAAACGGCGCGATCGCGTTTGATTACGGCAACAACATTCGTAAGATGGCCTTCGACGCAGGATGCAAAGATGCGTTTGAAATTCCCGGCTTTGTGCCCGAATACATTCGCCCGCTCTTCTGTGAAGGCAAGGGCCCGTTTCGCTGGGTGGCCTTGTCCGGCGAAGCCCAGGACATTCGCAAGACTGATGATCTCGCGCTCGAGTTATTTCCCGAAGATGAGACATTGAATCGCTGGCTGAGGTTGGCGCGCGATCGCGTGAAGTTTCAGGGCTTGCCGGCGCGCATTTGCTGGCTCGGTTACGGCGAAAGGGCCGAAATGGGCGAGGCTATTAATGAATTAGTTCGTCGTGGTGATTTGAAGGCGCCCATCGCGATCGGCCGCGATCATCTCGATACCGGGTCGGTTGCCTCTCCCTTTCGCGAAACAGAAGCGATGAAGGACGGATCGGACGCGGTAGCAGACTGGCCGATACTCAACGCGCTCCTGAATACGGCGAGCGGCGCAAGCTGGGTTTCTTATCATCACGGCGGCGGCGTGGGCATCGGCTATTCTCTACATGCCGGTCAGGTGTGCGTCGCGGACGGCACCGACGAGGCCGCGAAGCGCCTCAATCGCGTGCTGACAAACGATCCGGGGCTGGGCGTGGCGCGGCACGTTGATGCGGGTTATGAAGAAGCGATTGAGACGGCGCGGGACAAAGGCGTGAAGATTCCGATGATGGAATCGGACTACGGTTAGAAACCTTTCGAAGTAAGCTATAGTGCGTTCTTTGGAATTGCACAGCTCGACGCACCATATCAAGGAGTAATTCCCAGATGCGATTATCTCTAACTGCAGTTTGTTTGTTGCTTTTTCTCGCGCCGGCGATTTCGGCGGCGAAGATCAAAACCACCGAAGATTTAGTCCAGGCGATGCAGAAAAAGTACGCGAAGTCCTGGTACAAGACTGCCACCTTCGTGCAGAAAACCACGAACATCGATAAGGACGGCAACAAGAAAGTCGAAACCTGGTATGAAGCTCTTTCGGTTCCCGGTTCATTGCGAATAGACTTCACGCCGACCAGAGACGGCAACGGCATTCTCTTCACGAACAATCAGATTTATGTATTCAAGAATGGAAAGGTTGATGCCAACCGGCCGTACGTTCATCCGTTGATGATCCTCGGTTTCGATCTGTATCGTTTGCCGCAGGCCGAAGTAATGGAAAAACTGAAAGGGTTGAAGTTCGACCTCTCACTCCTTCGCGAAGACACGTGGCAAGGAAGGCCCGTATATGTCGTAGGCGCAAAGGCCGGAGATCTTCACGCGCCGCAATTTTGGATCGATCAAAAGAATCTGTATTTTGTACGGATGATTCGTCCCGGCGGACGGGACGGTGCGCAGACGCAAGAGACGCAATTTAACAAGTATCAGAAGCTCGGCGGCGGTTGGATGTCGCCGGAAGTTATCTTCACAGTCGACGGAAAGGTGGTCACGACTGAAGAGTATTCGGAACTGCGCGCCGAGATGCCGCTTGATCCTAAGCTTTTTGATCCGCAATATTTCGCGACTGTGCATTGGAAAGAGTAGGTGTGTAGGAAGCCCGACCGTAAGGGAGGCTACTTGCTAAATCGATGTTGTTAGAGTCTGGGGGTTGCCCTCCCTTACGGTCGGGCTTCTGACATTGATTAATCGCAGGTTAACAATTGCGTTACGGAGAAACCATGAACCTCAAACGCTTCAGCATAATCTTCATGCTTTGCATTGCCGGTGCGGCGTTCGTTCGCGCACAGGAAAACTCGAAACCAAAAACCGATTCGCCCGTGCCTCGCGCCGCGAGTGGCGGAAAACTTCTGACAGCTCTCGACCTGATGAAGATCAACGCGGTTAGCGGGCCGCGAATTTCTCCCGATGGCGCGCGGGTGGCTTACGTTGTCAGCCAAACCCGCATGGAAAAAGACAAGGAGTGGAAGAATATTTCGCAGATTTGGGTTGTGCCGGTCAGAGGTGAAAAGCCCAGGCAATTTACGCGGGGCGAAAAGAGCGCCTCGTCGCCGGAGTGGTCTCCGGATGGAAAGATGCTCGCGTTTTTGAGCGATCGGGAAAAAGACGGCGAGCGCCAGGTCTGGATGATGATGGCTGACGGTGGCGAAGCCTGGTCAGTAACGTCACACAAGGGTGGCGTTAGTGGCTTTCATTTTTCGCCCGATGGAAAGTGGCTCGTTTTAACCGCAGGCGATCAGCCTTCGAAAGACGAAGAGGACCGCAAAAAGGTCAAGGACGACACGTTGGTTATCGATCACGATATCAAGATGACGCATCTTTGGCTGTTTGATTTGGACAAGAAAGAAGAGAAGCGCCTGACCGAAGGCGAGTTCACAGTCAGCGATCCGCAGTGGTCTCCAGACAGCACACGCATCACTTATACGAGGCGACCGACGCCGAAAGCCGACGATGCCGATCTCGCTGATATCTGGACCCTCGAGATCGCCAGCGGTGAAAAGAAAAAGATTACTGCCGATGGAAGCTCGAGCCAGAACGCGCGCTGGTCACCGGATGGGAAATGGATCGCTTATACGGGCAATCCAGTATCGGGCGCGGTCTCGATCGATTTTCTTTACCTGATACCTGCCACGGGCGGACCGGCAAGACAATTGACCACGAAGTTCGATTTGAGCCCTGGGACCCCGGTGTGGTCGCGCGATGGCAAGGCAATCTATTTCGGCGCGAACGTCTTTGAGGCGAATGAAGTCTTTGCGGCGGACGTGGCGACCGGAGCTGTAAAACAGGTTTCGCATGAAAACGCCGGCATGAATATCGCCGAGATCAGCGCCGACGGAAAGATTATCGTCGGCATTCTTTCGCGGCGCCGCGGACCAGCGGAAATCTACCAATCAAATCCTGATTTCAGTAAATGGGCTTTGTTGAGTTTGCAAAACCGGTGGCTGGAAGACTATGTGCTCGCCGATACCGAAGTCGTTAAGTGGAAGAGCAAGGACGGAATGGAAATCGAGGGTCTGCTGACCAAGCCGGTGAATTATCAGCAGGGAAAGAGAGTGCCTTTGCTGCTGAATCCGCACGGTGGGCCAACCGGCGCTTCCATCAACGGCTTTAATGGCACGGCCCAGGTGCTGGCGGCGAACGGATTCGCAGTGTTGCAACCAAACTTTCGCGGATCGACCGGCAGAGGTGCAGTGTTCGCTCAAGCTAACAAAAATACGTGGGGCAAAGGCGACTATGACGATTGCATGACCGGTGTCGATGCGATGATCGCGAACGGCGTCGCCGATCCGGATCGGCTGGGGGCGTTTGGCTGGTCGTATGGCGGTTACATGACGTTTTGGATCCTGACGCAAACCGATCGCTTCAAAGCTGTTTCTCCCGGGGCTGGATTGACGAACATTTACTCGATGTATTCGCAGAACGATATTCAACGTTACCTGCGCTGGTTTTATTCAGACAAATCGCCGTGGGACGCACAGGAACTCTACTGGGACCGTTCGCCGATGAAATACGTCAAGAACGTTAAGACGCCGACCATGATCATGCACGGCCAGGTCGACACGCGGGTACCAATCGCGCAGGCGCAGGAATTCTATATGGCGCTGCGAGAGATGAAAGTCCCGGTTGAGTTCGTCGTTTATCCGCGTGAGAACCACGGCTTCACTGAACCACGCCACCAGATGGACCGAGTGCGACGTTACGTCAGATTTTTCGCGAAGTATTTAAATACGGCAGTGGTGACGGAACCCGCCGAGGATTGATTGCCGATCCATTAGCGCGTGGAATTTCAAAACATCAGATTCAGTATCCAGGATCGCGTCGCACGGATTATGTTCGCGCGCCCGCCGCTCAACATTTTCAACATTGCGATGATGCGCGAAATCGGCGAGGCGCTAAATCGAGTTGCCCAACATCGCGATCTTGCAGCAATTGTCTTTGCTGCCGAGGAGGGAACCAGAGCGTTCAGCGCCGGTGTCGCCGTAGAAGAGCATGTGCCGGAAACAGTCTTTCAAATGCTGGATTCGTTTCATTTGATCTTCCGTTCACTAATGCAAATCTCGAAACCGGTGGTGGGCGTGGTCGATGGAGCGGCCCTCGGCGGAGGATGCGAGCTGGTGGCCGCATGCGACTTTGTCATCGCCTCCGATCGCGCCCGCTTTGGTCAGCCCGAGATCAAACTTGGTGTGTTTCCGCCGGTCGGCACGATTCTTTTGCCGCGCATTATCGGCGAAAAAAAAGCACGCGAAATGATCCTGCTGGGCGAAATAATCGACGCCGAAGAAGCGCTGCGATTAGGGTTGGTAAGTCAGGTGACGCCGAGTAGAGAATTGAATCAAGAGAGCGAAGCGGTAATTGCTAAGCTGCGCGAACTTTCGTCATCATCGCTGCAATTCACGCGGGCGGCGCTCGAAATCGGCAAGCGAGGCAACTTTGAATCTGCGCTGTCTGAGGTAGAGAATCTATACCTGCATGAGCTAATGCAAACCCCGGACGCAACTGAGGGTGTGCAAGCGTTCATGGACAAGCGAAAGCCTGAGTGGCGGAACAAGTGAAACGAACCAGGAACCCATGCTCCAGCGGCCTTGCCGCAGCACAGTGCGAAAAGGCTCTGCCTTTCCGGCTACATAGTTTTTCGAGTCTTGTTGCAAGGCTGTGCCTTGCAAGGCCCCGGAGGCAGAGCCTCCACGTCTCATTTGGCCTTATGACGGTAAGGCGAAGCCTTACCGCAATGTGCGGCGGCAGAGCCGCGAGACCGAAGCAGCGTCGCGGTCGTTCCGCATTATCGATCCTTTTGATGTTTCTCACGCTGTTTGCCACTGGTTCGTTTGCGCAGACTTCACGGCCTTCCAGAAACGGCGCGCACTCGGGCTCAACGCGTGAGGCATTCACGGCCGCGGACAAACGTCTGGTGGAACGGGCAATCGGAGCGGCCTGCGCTGAACGAATCCGCGACCCCCAGGGGAGCGTGCCCATTGATGAGATGCAGGCGCGACCGTCTCTGCCTGTGAATAACCCGGATGCGTTAGCCGGCGCGCGGCGAGCTGAACGGCTGTTGCCCGCCACGCGCAAACTTGTCGTCAACGCAATAGTTCAACTCGCGAAAGAATACGATCTCTACAATACGAGCATAACTCGCGCGCGAATAAATTCCGCCACGGCGCGCGTCGATTCTGTGAAACGTGTAAAGGCGAATGTGGATGCGCGCGACAACGCGTCTGTCGCGTTGCGCGAACCACGCACAATCGAGTTCGGAACGATTTTTCTGGCGGGCTTGCGTTCCGATGAAGCGATGATTAGCGTGCTGGCCCATGAACTGACGCACATTGCGAGTGGCCAGTCTGATTCCCTGCGGCCGCTTTTCCGGGCAATTGGCCGCCGCGCTGCAGCCCGCACAAGTTTGCGCATCCAGGGTCAGCGGGCCGAAGAATTGGCGTGCGATCTGGTGGGCGCTCTGGCTGCGCGCGAGTTCATCAATCAAACCGGAAGTTGGGAGCCGCTCCCTCGCCGGATCGCGCGCGCCTTTGAGCACAACTGTGTGGATGATGATGCATCGGACGAAGACCACTTATCGCCTCGCAACACGATTCGAGCTTTGTTCACGCTTGATGTATCGTTGGCCGGCGAGTTGGCTGCCGCCACGACCGGCGCAGACGTCAGCCGCCCATCTTCCATTGTATTGACACCTGCAACCAGCCGTTTCTAAGGACCCAGCCGATGCTTCCTGATTTCCATAGAGCAGTGATGGGGCTGCTCGTTGTCGCGCTGGTTTTTCTCATGCCCGCATGCCGCAGCGAGAGCGACTCTCAAAGTTTGCGGCCGCGGCAACTGCGCGATCTTCCTGCGAGTCGATTGGCATTCAACTTTCAGGCGGATGTTGACCCCCCGGCGAATTTACTCTCCGATGAAGTGAAATCAGCGCCGGCGATTCAACAGGACTTTGACAGCAAACGTCAGCAGGATGCATTGCTGCGAACAGTAATGTCGCCCGACGGCCAGCGGGGGCTGGCCCTCTACGGCACGAGTGATGAACCGGCCACCACTTTTCGCATCGATCTTTATGCCGCCGACGGGACTTTCATTCGCAATATCACGCCGCCAACTCTGGCTGTTGTCTTCCAGGATTCTGTGGCCTGGTCGGCAGATAGCAGCATGATCGCCTTCGTCGGCCGCAGGAGCTCTGCGGCCCAACCCAGCCCGACACCTCTTGAGCTGCAGCCTGAGCCCGTGCTGCCTTCCGCCTCGCCGGTGCCGACATCCACTATTGGACCTGCGTTTGCGCCCCTGGCGGTCTTTAATACTGAGCAGGTTTACGTCTGCAATCGTGATGGGTATGAACTGCGTCCGCTGACCACGCGCGACGGCTTGATCTATTTCGGCCTGGCATGGGCGCCTGATAGTCACGCGTTGGCGGCCCTGGCTTGTAAAGAGGATGAGTGGGACGCGCGCGAAAAGGAGTTCAAGACCCCTGCCGGCCGGCCGCGTTTAATCATGACTGACGGCGGCGAACGACTGCTCGACGATCAGCTCGCCGAGGCCCCGATAGTCTGGTCGCCTGATTCATCGAAAGTCGCGACTGCATTCGACGTCAATATCGGCGTCTACGACGCAGCGAACAAAGCTCCGACCCAGGCGCGAATCACCTTGCGCGAACAACTGTTGAGTGCATCAACGACTTATGACGACAAGTCCGCGGGGAAAAAGAAGACGGATGAGCAAAACAAGAACGCGCCGGCGACCAGTCTGATAGGCGGACTGCCGGTCTCATTCAATCCAGTAGTGCGGCTTGAATGGCCCACGCCGGAAAGGCTCTATGTCGAGACCGCTTATGTGAGCCTGCGCAGTGAACTGATCAAAACCTTTTCACGTTGGCACCTCATAACGCTAAGTCCGCAAGCGGCCATCTTAAAACGCTAATCAAAAATCACGCGGGTTCCTCAACTTTAGCTGCCTGCCGGCTGCCGGCCAGATCCACGAAAGCACCAGGCCGATAGCCCACAGCGCGAGCCCTACTACGACAGTCATCACCAGCCAAAACTTCCAGTAGCTGCTGAAAGTGTTTTCCCATCCGGCCTGAATGTGGTGCACAACGTTGACATTCAAGTCGGGTGAAGTGACAGCCCGCGAAACCAGTTGCATGAACAGATACCACACGAAAGCGTAAAGCCACGCTATGCGATCCATTCCCACGCGACGCAGAACGATTATGCCCACAATTAATCCGCCGACATGCGCGAGCGTGGACGAAAACGGCGTGCTGCCATTGAGCCATACAAACCAAAACCAAATTCCCAAACCGGGGATGGTCCAAATAGCTGCCGCGCGAATCAGTTCTTTGTGATTCAGGAAGACTCCCATAGCGAGCAGCAGGTTTCCGACGTTGCACATCCAGGCCAGGTGTCCCAGGCCGCCGAAACGCCAGTAATGAATGACTTGGGCGAGGAAAAAAATGAGAGGCAACAGGCCCATCAGCCGAAAGCCGCTCTTTGACAGTTGATGCACAAGCGCAAGATTATCACGCACACGTTTGTCTGTGGACAGACGTCGATTTTTGCGTTAGATTGAAAGTCCCCAAAGATTGTTTATCAATATATCCACCCCCGCGGTTCAGACGGAAGCGCCCCCTTTGGATTTGTTACACGAATTTGGCGCGCGCGATTTCCCAAGTGCCCCAGCTTACTCGAGCAAAAACGCCGTTCAACTTTTCCGGCCCGCCGCTCTGTGGCGCCGCCGCGCCTGAAGTCACTTCTCCGCTTTACCCCGGAACTGCTTTCGCAAAGTCCACCCCAAAACGATCTTTGTCGAAACAACCTGCGCGCACCAAACGGGGCGCGCGTGCGCATGGCCAGACCATCTTAATCGTAGACGACGTCCCGGATGTGACGGAAATGATTGCCCTGTTTCTAAAGCACGCCGGCTTTGATGTGACCACTGCCAACTCGGCGGAAGAGGCTTTACATCTTACGGCTGATTCTCGTTTCGATCTCATCATTTCAGACATTGGAATGCCGCAGATGAATGGTTACCAATTAGCTGAGTCTTTGCGCAATCGTGGCGATTACACCGAGACACCGCTGATCGCGGTGACTGGTTATACCGAGTACGACGATCGCGGCCGGTCTTTGCGTGCAGGCTTTAACGCGCACCTGACCAAGCCGATCAATCCTTCACACCTGCTCGAATTGATTTGCGACTTGTTGGACTGAGTCAATATCAACCCGAAATCTTATCCCAAATAATCAGTTGCTTTGTTTTATTCGTTCCGGCATTCTTTCCATCGGAACGAGATGGAAGAGCTAAACGAAACGCCGGCCGTTGCATCAAGCGCGAAAAAGGTGAGCGGTGGCTGGCTGAAGTCAGAAGTGGCTGTGCGCTCAGCGGATCTTCTGGTCGGCGCGATAGCCATCCTGCTGATTTTTTGGTGGCTACAATATTCGACCACAGCAATCTGTTGCGGAGATTACGATGGGTATTATCACATCAAGTGGGCGCGGCTCTTATGGGACAACATCCGCGCCGGCCATTTCCCACCCGCCTTTCCCTGGCTGCCGCTCACGACACTAAATGCGCAGAGTTACGTCGACCATCATCTGCTCTATCACATCATTCTGATTCCGTTTACCTGGTTTCGCGATTTGCAAACCGGCGCGAAGATTTCCGCGATTCTGTTCGCAAGTCTGGCCGTATTTTCCTGCTACTGGCTGGTGGTGCGCTATGAAATTCGCTATCGATTGATCTGGTTATTAGCTTTACTCGCATGCTCAGCGCCGTTCTTATACCGCCTGAACATGACCAAGGCGCCACCCTTCGCGATCATCTTTCTCGTCGTCGGTACTTATTTCCTGTTTGAGAGAAAATATTGGCCGTTGCTGCCGCTGGCATTCGTCTTCACGCTGACCTACGACATGTTTGTGCTGCTGGGAATCGCCGCGCTCATCTGGACGATCGTGATTGGCTGGACGGAAGAGCGATTCGAATGGCGGCCGCTCGCCTTTGTTCTGGGCGGAATAATTCTCGGATTGATAATCAATCCATATTTTCCGCACAATCTTTATCTCTTTTACGAGCATGCGCGGGTAAAGATTACCGCCGGCGGGTTTGCGACCAAGGTCGGTCAGGAATGGTATCCGTACGACACTGCAGAATTTGTCGTTAATTGTTATGTAGCGCTGGCGGCGATGCTCGTAGGCTACATCGCATTTGATTTCAGCGACCGCGAGCGAGCACAGCGCCCGCTCTACTTTCTAATTCTCTCGTCAGCGCTGCTGTTGATGATCGCACGCTGGAAACGATTCGCCGAATACTTTCCCCCGTTTGCAATCCTATTCGCTGCTTTTACGCTGGAAAGTTTCTGGCGCGGTCGCGCAGTATTTACGCGCCTGCCGCCGGATGTGCTGATCGACTTACAGCCATTCCTCGATCGGCCGGACTCCGCGGCCGCCAAAAAAGAAAGTAAGAGCGAGGATAACTGGCAACTCTGGAAAGCCGGATTTGTTGCCCTGGCGCTGGGCATCGCTTTATTCGCGAACGTTTACCGGACCGTGAAAGACATTCACGACAGCGACCCCCGCGATCACTACGCGAAGGGAGCACTCTGGCTGCGCGCGAACGTGCCGGCGGGCCAGATGGTTTTCAATACGGACTGGGACGATTTTCCGCGGCTGCTCTATTACGATCCAACGCATACTTACATCACCGGACTTGATCCAACGTATTTGTTGGACAAGAATCCGGATCTTTCGAAGCTATACGAACGAATAACGCTGGGTGAAGAGGAAGATCCAGGCCCGTTAATTCGAGATAAGTTCGGGGCGCGATGGGTATTCAGCGACAACACCAGCGATCATGATTCGTTCTATGACAACGCGACGCGCAGCGGGTGGTTTGATCGAGTATATGAAGATGCGGACTGCAGCGTCTTGCACATCCGCGATCAAAAAAGCGAACCAGCGCAGGAAGACAAGAAAACTGATAACGACAAGTCGAGCGACGATGACGATTCACCTCCCTAAGCTGCTCGGAGCCGCAAGCTAGCCATGCTTGAGCGGCGTTAGGCGCCTAACGTTTATAGAACTACGAAAGAACTTCAAAAAGTGTGTGAGCTCCTTTAGGCGCCGGAATTATCTAATTCTACCGCTCCTAAAGGAGCTACTTGATTTGTTTAGACCTTGGTTCTATAAACATTTCCCGTCCTAACGGAGCGAGATCCTTCGACCGCAGGATTATTTTTTGAAGGCAGCTATGCAAAGCTTGAAACGAATCATCGTCCTGACCGTTATCGCCTCAACGGCGGCGATTTCATTTTCCGCCTGTCATCGTCGCGGCTCTTCTTCGGACGATGAGACGCCGGACACTTCGACGTATCGGCCGGAGTCGACTCCGGCGACCGAATTCGAACGCGACTTGAAATATGTCCGCGACGGTCATTTTACGTACGTATGGGTTTTCTCGCGCAAAGACGGCAAGCAGCTGACACCTGACGACTCGCAGGCCCTACGCACAAACGCGGCCAAAGTGGTGGATTGGGTGACGACGGATGAGAAGAAAAAAGTTATCGGGGGATCGAATTTTCCGATCGAAGGTTCACAACTCGCCGCGCTCCAGAAACGATTCAATATTGAGAATTATTCAGGGAAATGAGTGTCAGAAGACCGACCGTGAGGGAGGGCAACACTGGCATTTTAAGATCCGCACTACGCCGTGCCGCCCTCCCTTACAATCGGCCTTCTGACACCCTCAGCACCAGCTTTCCAAACTGCGCTCTATCTTCCATCAGCTCGTGCGCGTGGCGAGCTTCTTCAAGCGGCAGCGTGCGATCCACCACCGCGCGAATCTGTCCCGACGCAATGAACTGCATCGCCGCCAGCAAGTCGGCTTTCGATCCCATCATCGATCCGAGAATTGTCAGGTGACGATAGAACACGTGACGCAGATCAGTGCGCTCATCAAAGCCGCTGGTAGCGCCGCAGGTCACCAGCCGCCCACCTTTTTTCAAGGACAGAATTGATCCGGGCCAGGTTGCTTCACCCGTGTGTTCGAACACCACGTCGACGCCTCGGCCCTGCGTCAGTCGCTTGACCTGTTTAGGCCAATCGTCGTTTGAATAATTAATTGTTTCGTCGGCGCCGAGCGCGCGCGCCCTGACCAGCTTCTCATCTGAACTCGCCGTGGCAACCACACGCGCGCCCAGTAGTTTAGCAATTTGAATTCCTAATGAGCCCACACCGCTGCCGGCCGCATGAATCAAGACGTCTTCGCCTGGCTGAAGGTGAGCGCGAGTCACCAGCATGTGCCAGGCTGTTAAAGTTACCAGAGGCAGGGCGGCGGCCTCTTCCCAGCGTAAATTCGGCGGCTTCGGGATTACATTGACGCCCGGTATCGCGACGAGCTCTGCGTACCCGCCATCCCGACCATAGCCGAGGATGTCATATTCATCGCACATGTTGTCACGGCCCGCGAGACATTCGGGACAATGACCACACGAGACGCCGGGTTGGATCATTACTTCGTCACCACGTTTCGCCCAGGTCACAAGGTCGCCAACCTCGCGCACAACCCCGGCCACGTCACACCCGAGGACATGCGGCAGGGGAATCTTGATTCCCGGCAGACCGTTACGGACCCAGACATCGAGGTGATTAAGCGCGCACGCGCGCACTTCAACCAGTACTTCATTCGCTTTGATTTGAGGATTGGGTACTTTAGTAAACTTAAGGACTCCGGGCGCACCGTGCTGTTCAAAGATTATTGCTTTCATAACCGCGCAAAGCGCAAAGAGCCAGGATAAAGCGAGGTGGGGCGCTCTGCCAGTGCTATTTCGCTTTCTGTTGGCTCTTTGCGATTCGCTCCTTTCGTTGGCTAACGGCCTGCCTCGATACCTAACTTCACTTCAGCTATCGCCTGTTTCACCAGATCGATCGCGCTGGCGCGATGCCCGTCCTTATCGGAATTCGTCCGGTCCAGATTCCTGGCGCTGGTGAGCGCATCAAGCGCCGCCTGCATGTGCGGCTGATCCGGTGAGGAGTCCGCGGTAAGGAAAGGCGCAACCTCACGCAAAAACGCCGTCCCGTCAGGGTTGGA
Organism: Pyrinomonadaceae bacterium; assembly: GCA_046262835.1. GTDB lineage: Bacteria > Acidobacteriota > Blastocatellia > Pyrinomonadales > Pyrinomonadaceae > UBA11740. Next base: position 62,916 of record JBHELZ010000014.1, on the reverse strand, counting down.
CGGCTGCCCGGGAATTTTTTCGCAGCGCGCGCCCGGCTAACACGCCGGTGAAAGATCCGTTTTCGACGGCAATCTTTCCATTCACGATCACAAACTTCATTCCCAGAGCCGGCAACTCAGGCTGTTCGTACGTCGATCGATCTGAAACCACCTTCGGATCGAAAACGATCACGTCCGCAAAATACCCTTCCCGAACCAGTCCGCGCTCGGGAATGCGAAACCACTGGGCGGTTAAGGCACTGCTGTTACGCACTGCAAATGGCAAAGAGATCAGTTTGTTTTCAAAGACATACTCATGCAGCTTTTTTGGAAACGTGCCGTACTTGCGCGGGTGACCAGTGGAACCGTCCGAGCAGGTCATGACAAACTTCTCTTTCATGAAACGGCGAATGTCCCTTTCATTCATGTTGAATGAAGCCACGCCGGCGCCGCCGACTTTAATAATGGCGAGCGCCGCTTCGACGGGACTCTTATTCATCTCCTGCGCGATCTGATTTAAACGCTTGCCGACAAACTGCCGCTCGCGAGCATCGACGATGAGCAGCGATTCCGGGCCGCCGCGGCCGCGCAGATTCTCCTGCATTTCGGCAATTAGCCTTGCATGGATTTGCGGATCGTCAATCCGTTTGATCAGCTCTAAGCGGCCGCCGACTTCGGCCCAACGTGGAATCAAGGAAGCCTGCAAACTTGTGCCTGAAGCCGTATAGGGATATTGACAGGCGCTGGCAATCACACCTTCCGCGTTCGCTTTCTTGATCAAGTCGATCGCTTGCTTGCTTTGGCTCCAGGAGTCGGGACCCAGTGCTTTAATGTGCGAGATGTGTACCGGGATCCCCGCCTCGCGTCCAATTTGGATCGTCTCTTTAATGGCGCCGAGTAAACCAATGCCGGCCGAACTCTCCGATCTCATGTGTGTGTCATAGATGCCGCCTCTGGCCGCAGCCACTTTTGCCAACTCGATCACTTCTTCAGTCTTCGCATAACTTTGTGGAGAGTAGTACAGGCCGGTCGACAATCCGAAAGCGCCTTCATCCATGGCGCGGGCGACGAATTGTTTCATCTCCTCGAGCTGCGCGGCGTTTGGTTGTGCGTCGGTGGGCCCAAGTACACTCGCGCGAATTGTGCCGAAGCCGGCCAGTAGAATTGCGTTGGTGCCGATGCCTTGATCATCCCATCGCTTTAACAACTCGCCGATCTTGAGCACGCTGCCACCATCGTTGCCGGTGATGACCGTGGTCACACCCTGCATTAAGTAGGCCAGGTTACTCTTGCTTTGATCATTTGAAAGATCGGCGAGTGTGTGGGTGTGTGGATCGATGAAACCGGGAGCGATGATTAGACCCGTGGCGTCGACTGTGCGCCCTGCGCTGATGTGGGCCTTACCAGCATTGCCGACGAACACAATGCGATCGCCGCTAATCCCAACGTCGGCGCGGCGCGCTTTTTTACCGGAGCCATCGACGAGCGTGCCATGCAGGATGAGAAAGTCAACTGCGCGGGTTGCATTGATTTGCGGTGCCGCGTGAGTCAGCGGCAGTGCACAAAATGATGACGGGAGGATAAAAGTGACAATCGAGATCGCCGCCACGAGGCGCAAAAGACTCAGGCGCTTAGTTAGCGACGCTCGTATTGGGCGGCGAAGGATCGGCAACGTGCGTGGATTATAGATTCAGTTTCTGCAAACATGCTACTTTTCGCCCTGCTTGTTCAGCGGGACGTCAGCTGTTAGCTTGCATGCAAATTAACCGTTTGCGTTATAAAGACAGCGAGCGCGGAACTTCTGTGAGTCGCCGTCTAATGCCCAGCTTTTGTAGCAAGCGTTGGATAATTAACCAGGACGATGCTCGCAGTTCGCGTTTAAGGAAAACCTACCCCAGGTGCATTCAAGCGTTAAAGGGGATCACTCTAACTCCCCCCAGGAATGTTTGGATTGCTTAGCCCGAATGGAGCAGGCAAGCCGACGCTGACGAAAATTTTGGCGAGCCGCTTGAGGCTGACACCGGCGCCATTGACATGAATGGCCTGACCTGCTACATCGCAAAGGCGAAGTGCGGCGGGTGCTCGGGTATTTACCGCAGGAGCTTAATCTTTACCAAGTGCTGACGGCCGAGCAGATGCTCGACTATCTTGTGAGGTTCAAGGGTGTCGTTGGCAGAAAACACCATCGGGCATCAATCGAAGCGTTGCTGGAAAAAGTGAATTTGTTGTCCGCAGGCCCAAACCCTGGGGCGATTTTCCGGCGGCAAAGATGTCAGGTAACGGTTCGGCGCGCAGCCAAGTGAATAATGAAGCGAAGGTGAGATTGAAATAGAGCCGATGCTTAAGCACGCGATTCCTGTGCTGCATGTCAGCAGTTCGACCGAAGCTGAAAAGTTTTACGGCCGGCTTGGATTTCGTCAGGAGTTTGCCTATCGACCTTTTGGCGGTGTGGATCCGTGTTACATGGGATTTTCGCGAGATGGCGCGCAGTTTCACGCTTCGTCATTTTCAGGAGACGGGGTGTCCGGCGGCGTAGTTGTCCTGATCGTTGACGACATAGATGCCATTCATTCGGAGTTACTGGCGAAGGGAGTCCCGATAGATACGGGACCGGTCGATCAGGATTGGGGGAATCGCGAGCTCTATATCAAAGACCCAGACAGAAACAGTATTCGTTTCACCCAGCACCTCGAATAGATCTTGATTGGCATTATTCCAATGACGCCTTGAGTCGATCCAAAGCTTCACCCCAAAACTTTTTCATCTTTGCAGCTGCTTTAGCGTCCGGAAGTTTGCTGTGCTGGGCGACGACCTGGCATTTTGGTCCCTTGGAAAGGAATGCCGCGGCAACTCTGGTGTTCCCATCTTCCCAAACAAGGCGCAGAGATTTATTCGCAGTCGCTTTGCTAACGTGGAATCTTGCAGGCAGCCATTTCTGCCGCACCTTTTCATCAGTCCATGCCTTGAACGCCTGGCTTACCGGCGCCTCGATAGTGCGGCTAACGCTAATCTCATAACCGCCGGGCTTTTCATGCGCTTCGCGCAGGCCTCGCGCCTGTTCGTAAGTCACCGTGATCATCTGCGTCCACCACGGCCGAACGTCGTGCTTATCGCTAAGGTGGGCCGCGATTTCCTGATGCGTCATTTTTTTCGCGCCCGCGGCGTCAAGATGTTTGAACCAGCGTGACCAGTTCTTGCCGGTCTTTGTCTCAACCGCTTCGTCGCTCATGCGGGGTTTGAATGTATTTGCCATTTGAAGCTCTCCAATTAGTGAGAATGCAAATTGGCTCCGGTACGAGCCGGATATTTATTGTACCCGCAACCGAATTGACCCCCGCTTCTTCCGAACGCTGTCTATATAAGATTTACTCATCTCTCTCATACGCCAATTTCAGCCAGCGCTTCACTTCATCATCGATATCTTTCAGCGAAGTTATTTCAAAACGGTGTGTGAGTCGATCTTTTTTCGCGAAGCCGCCAGTATCGATCAAACGCTTCGGGGTCTTCTTCGTATCACCCAAAGCGAGGCCGAAATCTATTCTGGTCTGTGTCGTCGGTTTGATTTGCGCAAAGACACGATTGCGGTAAAGCGGCACGATGGTCTGGCAGGGACACGCCCGGGTGTCTTTGCCCATCGATAGACCCAGCTTCAACAGAGCTTCGTAGATTGGGCGCAGATGTTCTTTCTTGCCGGCATACATTTCGTCCACATACTTCTCGGCGGCGCGCAGATAAGCGTCCGGGTCGCCCATGTCGTCGCCTTTGCCAATCGAACGCTCAGCCAACCAACCTGCTGAGTTGGTGCCCAAACCATGTTGTTGTTTAAGCCAGTCCCGGCGCTCTTGCTCCGTCGGCGGCGCTTCTTTCTTGATTAACTTCAACCATTCATGCAATGAACGTCCGGTCTTCTGTTTCAGTTCACCAATCCACTTTTGAGTCATCAAAACGCCGGGATGAACGCCGTAGATTGATTTGGCCCTGGTTGCAGTCTGAGGCGTAGGTCGCATCTCGATCTGGAAATTTAGACAGGATTAACCGGATTTACAAGATAAGAAAGCGACTGGAGCGCTGCGTCCCCGCTGGCAACGACTCGATTTAAATAGGTGGCAATGCACGCGCCTACGGTCGAGTCGGGGGGCCGCCTTAACGAAATCATTTCCCCAACCAATCGTGCAATCCTGTAAATCTGTCGAAATGGTTAGCCGCCCATCATTTCGTTTTTTCCTTGTCCTGGCCCAGACTAAACCAATTACCAGAGTTATCCTTCATCACAGTTGCCGTCCCCCACGACTGAGTCACGGGAGGCCCCTTGAATTCAACTCCGCGCGCTTTTAATTCCTCATAAGTCTTCTGGATGTCATCGGCTTCAAATACGCCCGCGCCCAGGACGCCTTTTTCCATTAGCGCTTTCAATTGCGCCGCCGTTTCTTCATTCAGGATGTACCCCGGTTTCGGTTCCATCAAAATAATCTCAAAGCCTGGCTGACCCTTTATTCTCATCGTCAACCAGCGATAGTCGTCGCCGATCATCGCGTCGGTATCGACTTCGAAACCCAGTTTGTCCCGATAAAACTCGAGCGCCTCCTGTTGGTTCTTTACCCAAACGGTCGCATGCGACATTTTTGTGATCATAGTACTCGCTCCCCTTCGTCGAATTTACGAAGAGCATAGAGAGGTCGACGGAATCTGTCTTCTCGAAAATTGCTGAATTTGGGGTGGCCTGTGCTCTATTTCGGGCCCGCAAGTCCTCGAGTGTCCTTGACGGTCGGGCCAGGGCTTCAAATGCAATCTCGCTAGTCGCGCAAGCCGAGGCCGTTCATGTAAAGGAAACACGGCGGCACCTTACTGAGAGATTGCATTTCGCGTTCGCGATAATTGATCGGGGCGTGGCCCACGCACTTGCGAAACAGCGTGCTGAACGAGCCGGGACTTTGAAAGCCAACCTCAAAGCAAACGTCCGTGACGCTAAGGCGTCGCGATCGAAGCAGTTCCTTCGCTTTTTCGATTCGACGGCGCGTCAGATACTGGTGTGGAGTGGTCGCAAAGGCTTCGCGGAACAGGCGCAGAAAATGATAACGGGACAAACAAGCGTGCTTTGAAATCTCGTCCAGATCCAGAGGTAAATCGTAGCATTCGTCAATAAAGGCCCGGGCGCGGCACAGCCGCTCATGCACCTCGCTGCCGTGGGATCTGGCTTCCACAGTTTCTGCCATAGTCTTCGGTGGACGTGATTCTACTGCGGGTTAAGAGAAAGCGAAAGATTGCAGAAATCCGACGCTAACAACGCGTGCTCTAAGTCAGGCAACTGACACCCACGCTTACGGTCAAGTTCCTGCTTAGCGTCCTGAGCTGTACCAATATCGCTCCGCGAGCTTTTCGTCGTGCCAGTTCCAGGTGATTAGACTCTTGAAGACATGGCCAAACAACCAGAAGTAGTGCCAGTCGCCAAACTGATCGAACTTGCGCGTGCAACCGAGGGCCTTGACCTGCGGTATTCGGGTTGTTCGCTGGCCTCTGGTTCGGCCCAGCCGCCGCAAAGCGAAAGGGAACTGTACATCTTCAGCATAAAGCCGGCTTTCGTCATAACCGCCGACCGCGTCGAAATCCTCGCGACGGCAAAACGACAAACCTATATCCAGCCCGGTCAACAAAACCACCGGCATGACGATCATATAGGTAATCCAAAGCGGGAAGGACATTCTTTCCATCACGGCGCCCGTGACGCCCCAGACATAACGGCCGCTCTTCATCACGCGATTAATGGCATCGAAGGTTTGCGGATGAATGGCCGAATCAGCGTCGATGAAGCAAAGAATTTCTGCACAGGATGCCCGCGCGCCACCGTTGCGCGCGGCGGCGATACGACGCTTGGCGACATGGACCACGCGCGCACCATGGGCCCGCGCGATTGCGGCGGTCCGATCAGTCGAATCGTTATCAGCTACGATCACCTCGACCTGATCGCGTCCGCCTGAATAGTTCGCCCGCGCTACTTCGATTGAATCGAGCAGCCGCGGCAAGTATTGCTCTTCGTTGTAGGCGGGTATGATGACTGAAAATCTCATCTCTTACAGTTTACAGATTCTGATAGACTTGGAACAACTGATTTGTTGAAACGGCTGCTTGGGGAAGTATGCGGTTAATCTTAATATCCGGACTAATTCTGGGGGTGCTTTGCGCCGTGCCTGTCGCCGCCGCGCAATCCTCAACTAGCAAGCTCTCGCTGAGTGAGATTCAAGCTTCGCATTTCGCCGCGCTGGCGATGAAATGCATTCAAAAGGAATACCCGAACAAGCTCGATCATACGATCAATGACAGAGAGGACGTCCGTAATCCGCGGGCGATGCATCCGGCCTTTTACGGCTGTTTCGATTGGCATTCGACAGTACACGGACATTGGATGCTGGTGCATCTGCTGCGTCTTTTTCCGAATCTGCCTGAATCAAAACAGATTCGCGCAGCGCTTGATGCGAATCTGAGCGAGAAGAATATTGCCGTTGAAGTTGCCTACTTAAAGCAGGCGAATCGCGCCTCGTTTGAACGCACGTATGGATGGGCGTGGTTGCTGAAGCTGGCCGAAGAGCTGCACGATTGGAACGATGAAAACGGCCGGCGCTGGTCGCGCAATCTCGCGCCCCTGGCGGATGCATTTGTGGAAAAGTATCTCGCCTTTCTTCCCAAGCAGAACTATCCAATTCGCACGGGCGTGCATCCGAACACGGCATTTGGTCTTGCTTTTGCGCTCGATTACGCGCGCGCAGTTGGTGATAAGAAACTAGAGCTGCTGATCGTCGAGCGCAGCCGCACTTATTTTGGCCGGGACGTGAATTATCCGGCCGCGTGGGAGCCTGGAGGTGAAGATTTCTTTTCGCCCGCATTGATGGAAGCGGATTTGATGCGGCGCGTAATGAATAAATCCGAGTTCGCGCGCTGGTTCCATCGATTTCTGCCGGGCCTGGCCTCGAACCAGCCCAGGTCCCTCGTGCACCCGGCGATCGTCACCGATCGCAGTGACCCCAAGCTGGTCCATCTCGACGGTTTGAATCTAAGCCGCGCCTGGTGCATGCGGAGCATTGCCTCGGCTTTGCCTGCGAACGATCCGGCGCGGAAAATCCTCGCCAAATCTGCTACGGCCCACGCACAGGCAGCGCTTCCATACATCTCGAGCGGGAATTATGAAGGCGAGCACTGGCTGGCGTCATTTGCGGTCTATTTGTTGACGACGCCTACGCCTTAGGTGCGGTCCTACCGCGCTCGATTCAGACAAATTGCTTCGGCGGTCTATAATGCAAACGAAACAAATATTTTTGCGGAGTCAGAATGTCTACCGAATTTAGCAAGCGTGGTAATCACATCAGATTCACCGGCCGCATTCTCTTTTTGACTGAAGATACTTCGTTAATTCGACGCCAGCTTGAAGCGACAGGCGCTGCAGCCAAGCGAATCGAGGATGAGCTGGCCGAAGCGTTGGCCAGTGGCAATCTACCGTTGATGAGCAACATTTCGACCGATGAAATCACGCCGGGCTGGGTCTGTTTTTATTACGACGAAACGTTGGGCCAATACGTTTACGTCGGCATGCGTGACGGCGCAATCAAAAAAGATGAAGTAAAGCAGGGCGGATTTGCCGTCGTCGTTTCCGGCCTCTCGAAGGGCTGTGGGTCTTCCCGCGAGACGGCTCCTTATGCTGAGAAGTGGGCCGGAATCCAACTGGTGATCGCGAAAAGTATTGAAAAGATCTACGGACAAAATTCACAGAATATCGGGCTGTTGACCTCGACTGATTTTGGCTTGCTTGAGCGCATCCGCCGTGGCGAAGAAATCGCACTGGACGAATTTACATGGGGCCTGGATCCGATTTCGAAAGACATTGTTGAGTACGGCGGCCTGTTCAATTACAACAAAGCGCGTCTGGCGGGCGAGGCGTCGCCGCCTGCCTTCTCAGAACCGCCTGCGGCAGCGGGCGGGCCAGACCGTGTAAGCCGCCCCGGCGCAAGCAAGGGCCCTCAACCACCAGTTGCCCTCGCTGACGGCCGGGCTTCGGACAGCCCAGTGCGTCGTCCGATGAACATTGTCGAAAAAATTATTGCCCGTCACGCCTTCGTCAAAGCCGGCACAGTCGGTGTCGAATCGGTCAAACCGGGCGACGCTCTCTTCGCGGTTGCTGATGTGCGCTTCTCGCACGAGTACGTCACCCCCATGGCAGCGTCTCTGTTTACGCAAGGGTTGGGTGCTGATGCCACAGTGACCGAGCCTCAGTCTGTCTTTGCGTTTCGCGATCACCTCACGTTCCTCGGCAAAGTCATGTCGCCGAAGCATCGCGAAATGGGCTTGCTGGAGAAGGCGGAAGGGCTGGCCACAACGCAGCAGAGCTTTACCGCAAGGCAGGGCATCAAGCTGTATGGCGAGAATCCTGACGGCGGTTCGGAAGCAATCTGTCACAACGCGGTCGTCGAGGATCTTGCCTTGCCCGGACAAATTGTGATTGGCACCGATTCGCATACCTGCATGGCTGGAGTGTTGGGCTGCTTTGCGTTCGGGGTCGGGTCGACCGACATGGCAAACGCCTGGTTCACCAAAGACATTCGCATTCGCGTGCCCGAAACTGTCCGCTATGTTTTCAAAGGAAAGAAACGCGTGGACGTCGCGGCCAAGGATGTGATGCTTTACATCCTGGCGAGTGATTACATGAAGTCGAGCAAAGGCATCGGCAAAGTTTTGGAGTTTGCCGGCGATGATTTGATGAACTGGTCCATGGACGAGCGGGCGACGTTGACGAATATGGCGGTTGAGGCCGGAGGAACAACCGGAATAATCGAGCCTGACGAAGCGACCCTCGCCTACGTGGTGACTATGCGCGGGCTCGATGCTGATGCGGTGCGCAAAGGATTTGTTTACAGCGATGCGGATGCACAATATGCGGCGACCTTTGAAATCAATCTTGACGAGATTCGCCCGATGGTTGCGCTGCCTGGCGATCCGCGCAACGGAATTCGCATCGACGAACTTCCGCAGGAAGTTCGAATAGATGCCGCCTATGGCGGCAGTTGCACCGGCGGCAAGATGGCCGACATGGACATGTACGCAAGGGTGCTGCAGAACGCTCTGGCCCATGGCAAGCGCGTGGCCCCCGGGGTCCATCTTTATCTGCAATTCGGCTCGCAGAAGATCAAGCAGTACGCGCGACAGAAAGGCTACATCGAAATCTTCACTGAAGCTGGAGCTGAGCTGATTGATCCCAGCTGCGGCGCCTGCATCAACGCAGGTCCAGGCGCCTCCAAAACGGCCGAGACTGTTACTGTCAGCGCGCAAAACCGAAACTTTCCCGGCCGCAGTGGACCCGGCAAACTGTATCTCGCTTCACCTTACGTGGTCGCTGCATCGGCGATTGCCGGAAAGATTGTCGAGCCGGATGAGTTTCTGCAATAAGCGAGCTTAATCTCTCGTCCACTTCTCGTTTCAGCGGGTGCAACAGCAGACCTAATTCTTCATAGTCTCGAACGAGATTCCGGATACGAGTTAACCCGCGGTCCGCCAACCACACACTTGGCGCTAACCGTAGGGTCACCTCGAGATGGATGTCGCACACACTGCAGTTCGTGACTCACGTTTCGACAAGCTAAAGCTTGTTGGATATCAAACTGACCCTCACCGGCTAAACGTTAGGCTCCCGATTTCCCTGCGTCTCGTGTATCATACGCGCGCTTTTCAATCCCCTGACGGTGATTCAGTTCGGCCCCGGTGCGCGAACTGAAGGAGAAAATCCCGATGTTACGAAAGTCCGTTCTAATCTTTTCTATTCTTTGCGCTGCCATTCTTATCGGCTGTAGCAAGACCGAAACAACCAACAGCAATACAGCCGCCGTCAATTCCAACAAATCGACAGCCAGCAGCGGCACCGCCGTGTCAGGCGAGAAAATTGGCATACCTGAATGCGACGACTACGTCGCGAAGTACGAATCATGTCTCAGAGATAAGGTTCCCGGAGCCGCGCGCGCGTCACTGGAAAGCTCGCTGAAGTCGTCTCGCGACGCCTGGAAGAGGGCGGCCGAAAACGCGCAGTCCAGAGGCACACTGGCTGCGGCATGCAAACAGGCTAGTGATGCGGCCGCCGCTTCAATGAAGGCGTACGGCTGTAGCTGGTAAGTAACCGAAACCCCCCGCCTTCTCGGCGCCTCACAAAGCTAATGCGAACAAGGGATGCGGATTACCTCGTATCCCTTGTCTTCCGCTTTGCTCTAAAACGCTTGAGTCTCTTAACCAACCGTCGATATAATCCGCGCCATGAAAATCCGAATGTTTCGCTCAATTGCTGTTCTGCTTCTCGCGCTGTTTTTTGCTCAGTCGTCATTCGCCACCTGCGGCGGAGGCGGAGGCGGAGGTGGTGGCGGCATGGCCAGTAACAACGGCGGCGGTTCCAACGCTCCGGTGTACATTGTGCCGTGGAATAAGACTGCGCCGTCAGCTACTGGATTGGTCCTTTATTGGTTTCCAGCCAGTAACAACGAACTGCGCAATTCGAGTTTGAAAGAATCGCGGACGCTTTCCTTGTACGCTTCGCAATGCGTCGCGATGCAGGTGGGCGATAATAAAACAGCGAATCTGGATAAATTATTGGGCGAGTCAAAATTGCCGGTCGCGGTGCTGGCGAAAGCTGACGGCACGCCTATCAACAAAGTTGAAAACACAAACGGCAAGTTAAAAGTCACTGATGTCGAGAAGCTCGTCGATTCTGAAATGAAGCAGCGCGAAAGCACCCTCGATGGCCAGATGAAAGACGCGGCCGGTAAAGTGAAAGCCGGCGACAAAGACGGCGCGATGGCCGAGTACAAAACGGTGCTGGACCAGAAGTGCCTGTTTCCGAAGAAAGCGAAAGAAGCACAGAAGCAGCTCAAAGCGCTCGGCGTCGCGGATATCGCCATAATTTCACCCGCGCCGGTTTTCGAGCGTCGCCAGAGCGTGATCATTGAGCGCACCATGAAGCGAGGGCTGGCCGCGGAATTGAACGCGAGATATGTTCTCGCCAATAAGTTTTACCTGCGCGCGCATTTGATGGATCCGGCTGATCCCACGCCGCTGCGTTTTCTCGGCGAAAACTATCGCCACAACATCGGCGCGTGGGAGAAAGCGCGCGAAGTCTTCAATCAGATTCTCGACATGCCGGCTGATCCGCTTTCTCGATCGGTTGCCTTGCATGGCCTGGGCAAGATGACGATTCATGACGGCGAGTTCAAGAAAGGCCTCGGCCTGATGGAGCAAGCCATCGCGGAATTTCCACTCGCGCTGGCCTATCGAAATCTCGCCGTCTATTGGAATTCGGAAGGCAATCCCGTCAAGGGCAACCAGTACACCGAACAAGCTCTGGCGCTGGATCCGAAAGATCCTTACAACCTCGTGTTTGCTGCCGTGTTCATGGCAGCGAACGGAAAGAAGGACGAAGCTCTGAAGATCGCGCGGGCCAATCTGAAACTGATGCCGGCCTCTTATAACCTCGCGGCGATCTTTGCGCAGAACGGACAACGCGATAAGGCGCTCGCAATGCTGCGTCGCCACTTCTATCAATATGAGCGTTACCAATCAGTCCGGGCGAAAGAAATGATGGAAGCGCGCGTGGATGCAGTGTTTGAATCGATTCGCACCGATCGCGCGTTCGTGGCGCTGACTCGGGATGCCGACGGTCGTTTGCCGATCCCAATGAAAGGCATGCCCGCGACCCAGGCAACTCCCAATCGGTAGTTTCAGAAGCCCGACCGTGAGGGAGGGCTACTTGTAGCGTTGATCAATAGGCGGGCTACGGCCCGCCTTTTATTCGTGAGTGAACGCGCCCCATTCGAATCCGTTGCGTTGAGTCGGAAGATAATAAAAGTGATGTATTGAGTTAAAATGTCTGTTGATAATCAAAACGACTGCTTCTCGCGCTTGAGCGAAGAGATTACGATTTGATGTGGCGCAAGATTGAATCCGAAAAAGAGACAGCCTATCTCTTGAAGAGTGGGAGCATGAAGCGGCGACTTCTTGAAGCTAAAGACCGCGACGGCGGAATTCCATTCGAGGGCCCGTGACAAGCTTGGAATTTAATCACTCACGCAATCCGCCGCACTTCTTCACGAACGACACGCCGCACAACTTCTTCAAGCGCCTCAGGCCGCTTCTTGATATGTTCCCTTAAAGCGTGATTAATCAGTGTCTGATAGTTACCGCCGCCGGCCTTGTGGACTTCGCGCCGAAACCAGTCAAGAATCTCGTCGTCCAGACGAATCGTAATTCGGCTTTTGCCGCGCGGTGGTTTAACTACCGCGCCTCGCTTGCCTTTGTTGAAATCGTACTGTTTTTTCATAAGCCCTTTTCGTATTCGCCTCGCTCAGAAGCTGTAGCGTAGCGCGCAGAAATTATGCAAATGTTCGCTTCCCGCCACGTGTAAACAACAACCAAGATACGAGCTAGCGCGTCCACACCTATAGTGATCCATCGTCTCTTTTCCGGATTGTCGTCTTCAAATATCGTCGCCGCGTCGGCAAAGTCGATGCCATGCTTTCGAAGATTGCCGGCGGCCTTTTTCGGGTTCCATTCATAAGGCACTCCAGCAGTGTATGCACATGTGTGCATATGCGCAAGGACTTTCTTAAATGGATTTCCGGAGCATCCGGCGGTTGTGCTTTTACTTCCATCTCTCTATGCTATTCGTTTGCCCACAGCGGGATTTTCTTTGCAAGGCAGTATCACGGATGGAAACCAGCAAGATTCGCAACATCGCAATTATCGCGCACGTCGATCACGGCAAGACGACTCTCGTCGATGCCATGTTGAAACAAGCCGGCACGTATCGGGACAATGAACAGGTTGTTGATCGCGTCATGGACTCGATGGATCTCGAGCGTGAGCGCGGCATCACCATCATGGCCAAGAACACTTCGGTGCGTTATGGCGATTATAAAATCAATATCGTCGACACGCCCGGTCACGCCGATTTTGGCGGCGAAGTCGAACGGGTGCTGAAGATGGTCGACGGCGTTATGCTTTTGGTTGATGCGGCGGAAGGTTGCTTGCCGCAAACGCGCTTCGTTTTGCGAAAAGCTCTCGAAGCGCGGCTGCCGGCGATCGCGGTCGTAAACAAAATCGATCGCCAGGACGCGCGGCCGGAAGAAGTAGTCAACGAGATTTACGAGCTGTTTATGGACCTGGATGCGACCGACGAGCAAATTGATTTTCCAATTCTCTATGCAATCTCACGCGAAGGTGTGGCAAAAAAGAAACTCGATGATTCGTCGACGAATCTGAAACCGCTTTTCGATCAAATCATCGAAACGATTCCTGCGCCGCGCGCCTTGCGTGACGACTCGCTTCAGCTGCTGGTAGCTAATGTAGATTACAGCGAGTACGTGGGCCGACTGGCGATTGGGCGCATCTTTTCCGGAGAGATCACAAAGAATCAGGAGATTGTGATAGCCGGGCACGAAGGCGGAGTAAAAAAGACCAGGGTGAAAGAGCTTTACGTTTTCGAAGGCCTGAAGCGCGAGTTGGCAGAAGTCGCCGGCGTCGGAGAAATCGTTGCGCTGGCTGGTGTTGAAGATATCAATATCGGCGAGACAATCACCACACCTGACAATCCCAGGCCATTGCCGTCAATCGCGGTTGACGAACCGACGATTGCGATGATCTTCAGCGTTAACAATTCGCCATTCGCGGGCACCGAGGGCCAGTTCGTCACCTCGCGACAAATTAAGGAACGGCTCGATCGCGAAATCCTGGGAAACGTGGCAATTCGCGTCGAGGAAACCGCTTCGCCCGATCAATTCAAAGTGTCCGGCCGCGGTGAACTTCAACTCGCTATCCTGATCGAGATGATGCGGCGAGAAGGTTACGAACTCCAGGTTTCAAAGCCGGAAGTCATCACGCGCCGGGTCAATGGAGAGCTACAGGAGCCGATCGAACTCGTCGTTGTAGATTGCCCGGAAGAATTTATCGGGGTGGTGACAGAAGCGATGGGCCGGCGCAAAGGTCAGATGACAAAGATGGTAAACCATGGCACCGGCCGTGTGCGCATCGAGTTTGAAACTCCCTCCCGGGGGCTGATCGGTTTTCGCGGCGAGTTTCTCACGGAAACAAAAGGGACTGGTCTGCTAAATACTCTTTTTCTGCGCTTTGACAAGTGGATGGGTGAAATGAAAGGACGCGGCACGGGCTCGCTGGTCGCTGATCGAATGGGCGAATCGACCACTTACGCGCTATTCAATTTGCAGGAGCGGGGCTCGCTCTTCGTTCGGCCGAACACCAGGGTTTACGAGGGCATGATCATTGGCGAAAACGCTCGCGCCGTTGACCTTGACGTAAACGTTATTAAAGAAAAGAAGCTGACGAACATGCGCGCATCGGGTTCTGATGAAGCGATGCGCCTGGTGCCGGTTAAGGATCTATCGCTCGAAGAAGGACTTGAATTCATCGCCGGAGACGAATTGGTCGAAGTGACTCCCAAATCAATTCGCTTGCGCAAGCGTACATTGAAAGCAAACGAGCGGCCCAAAAAAGAAGGATAAGACGCGCCGGGCCTGGCAACGTTAGTGTGGGTTCAGCGCCGATGTAGTCAATCCCGTGAACGACGGCGACCGGGTAAGACTGCAGGGGACGGTGCGGGTTGCCGCGCTATCTCTGCCACTAGTAAAGCTCACGCGACCCTTTCGCTTCCATCGCTATCGCTACCACAGGTGCTGATTTCTTCGCGAAACGGGACTTTACACTTTGAAGCACCGCAAATGCGCGGCCACGAATATCTGGTCGTCCCGCACCAATCGTGATATCTTGTGCCGACCCAGAGTACTCGCCCAGAGTTATTGAAACTAGACCTCTTCATTCGCGTGTAACGTTAAGTTGGACCGGCAATCATCTTGAAACCTTTTACGATTGACGATCACAAACTGTAAGCAAGCCTGGCTTTCAATATTATGTAGCTGATGCCCTCTCAGGAAGCTAATGAACAGCTTCGCATCACAAAAATTGCTCGTCTTTGTCCTGCTGCTACTAGCCGCGGGCAACGGTTTCTCTCAGCCAAACCCCGTATCCATCAAGGGCACGGTTACAGATCAGCTTGGGGGGTTGGTCGTTGCCGCCAGCGTCGTTGCCAGGGACAATAAAGGCAACGCCGTTACGGTGACGACTGACAACGACGGAAACTATCAGTTTTATAATCTGATGCCCGGCCGCTATCAGTTAATCGTTACCGCTGACGGCTTCAATACCCTAGAAGAAAAGAACGTCGAAATTAAATCCGGTAAGTCGCTGACTCTCGATTTGCAACTGACGGTAGGCTCGGTCGAGCAGATCGTCACCGTCGATAACAAAGGGGTAAGCACCGATTCCGATCGAAATGCCGACGCGCTGGTGCTGGGCCAGCAACAACTTGAGGCTTTGCCTACAGATCCCGATGCGCTGGCGGCCGCGTTGCAAGCGATGGCTGGCCCAGTACAGGGCGACGGCGCGAGCGCGCAGATAAAGGTTGATGGCTTTTCGAATGGCACAATTCCGCCGAAGGAATCTATTCGCGAAGTTCGTTTCAACCAAAATCCCTACTCGGCAGAGAATGAATATCCGGGCTGGGGTGGCATTGAGATCTATACACAGCCGGGCTCAGACAAGTATCACGGGGCCGTCTCGTTCAATTTCAATGACGAGAGTTTGAACTCGCGAAATCCGTTCGCGTTGCGCCGCGCACCTTACCAACAACGCGGATGGGGCCTTAGTCTTTCCGGTCCGATCAGGAAAAAGCGGTCGTCGTTTGCCGTCTACCTCAACCGGTCGGCCACGGATAGTAACGCGATTATCAACGCTACGATTCTTGATCCGGCGACCTTGAAACCGGCGCTTTTTAATCAGACGATAGTCACGCCGACCGTTTATGACAGTTTCGGGCTCCGGGGTGATTTGAAGCTAAACAAAAAGCACACGCTGGTTTCGAATTATCAATTCAACACGGGTTATCAGGATCCGGCGGGCATTGGCGGTTTCTCGCTGCCTACACGCGCGTACCGCGGCGCGAACGTCTATCATCAACTGCAAATGACCGAGACCGCGATGATAAACGAGAAGACGATCAACGAAACCCGCTTGCAGTTGATCCACAGCATCTTCCGGCAGACGGCAAAGAATGCGGCTGCGGCGCTCAACGTTTCCGATTCGTTCTTCGGCGGGGGCTCGCAAGTCGGCAACGCCTCAAACACCCAGGATCGGGCCGAGCTGCAAAACTTCACTTCGTGGCAGTCGGGAAAACATTTTCTCAAGGTGGGCGGCCGCTTCAGGTATGTGCGCGTGCGCAGCATCTCACCGTCGAATTTCGGCGGCACTTACACATTCGCAGGTGGGGTTGGCCCGGCGCTGGACGCTAATGACCGAGTGATTCCAGGGGCGCCGGCCGTCGACGTCAGCAGTCTCGAACGGTATCGCCGCACTCTGGCCTTTCAACGAATGGGATTGAATGCTGCACAAACCAGGACGCTGGGCGGAGGCGCGACTCAATTTTCCATCGCCGGCGGTAACCCCGAAGCCGACGTCGATCAAAGCGATATCAGTTTGTATGTGCAGGACGACTGGAAATTGAGGCAAAACTTAACAGTCTCGCCCGGGTTGCGATACGAAAACCAAAACAACATCAACAGCAATTTTAATTTTGCGCCCCGCGTTGGGCTGGCATGGTCGCCGCTGTTCGGCGGCAAGAAAAAACAGGAGGCCCCCACTGAGGTAAAAAAGACAACCATGAGTGCCCGGGCCGTTACGCCGAAGCCGGCGGATGCGAGGAATACAACCGCACCTACCCCCAAGCCGGCAGCTCCAAAACAACCGACCACGGTGATTCGTGGCGGAATTGGAATTTTTTATTATCGCTTCTCAGAAGATACTGTCCTGAATACCTTGCGGTTCAATGGGATTAATCAAAAGCAGTACATCGTCGCGGATCCGGCCGTGCTCGATCTATTTCCGGCGATTCCGGCTGTCGCGGCCCTTGATGCTTTCGCGCAGCCACAGACGCGCCGGCAACTTGGACCCGGCGTCGAGCCAAATCAATCATTGCGTGGCTCGATCGGAATCGAGCACCAGGTTAGCAAGAACTTTCGCTTTGAAATTGGCTATTCCTACGCTCGCACACTTCATTCGTTGCGTAGTGTGAATATAAACGCGCCGTTGGCGGGGACATTCAATCCGGCAGTGCCCACGAGCGGCGTGCGGCCGTTGGGCCAGACCGCGGGGAACATACTGCGGTATGAATCGGATGGCAGATCGAGATATGACAATCTGTACTTCAACGTGAACGGTTCACTTCATAAATTTGGATTCTGGGCTACGTACTCCTGGAACAAGACGCGTACCACTGACAATGGAACCAGCGGCTCGCCTTTCGATCCCTACGATTTTACGCGGGAATGGGGCAGAGCTAATTACGACGTGCGCCACCGGTTCTTTTCGGGCGCGAACTATCAAACGAAATCAGGTTGGAGCGTGAATAGTTTTATCATCGCGAACACTGGCTCGCCGTTCAATATAACTACCGGCCACGATACGAATGGAGACAATTCGTTCACCGAGCGACCGGCATTTGCAACAGATTTAAATAGAGCCGGAGTAGTCATTACGCCCTACGGTGCGCTTGACCCGAATCCCTTGCCGGGCCAACAAATCATTCCTCGAAATTTCGGCCAGGGGCGCGCCTACATCAATATTAGTCTGGGTGCGTCAAAGAGTTGGAAATTTGGTAAGGCGATTCCGCCAAAGGCCGCTCCTCCGGCCGGCGCCGGCAATGTCGTTATTACGGCTGGCGGCGGGGCCGCGCCAGCAGGTGCGGGAAAACCACCTGCGAAACCGCCACTGCAGAGGCCATATCAGTTCGTCATTTCGTTGTACGCCAACAATGCTTTGAATCGCAATAACCGGGGAAATCCGGTAGGCAACATGGCCTCGCCGTACTTTCTACAATCAACGACGTCGGCGGGGATTTTTTTCTTCGGACCGAACGGTGGTGGCCCAGGCGGTAACCGAAACATTAGTTTGCGCCTGAGACTAAGCTTCTAAGGTAGTTGACTGGATTCAAATAGTAACAAGGTCAATTGATTCTTGATAACTCGAGGGAAACGAAGAATAAAATCGCAACCCTGTCCGCCTTTAAACATACTGTCGATAGCTCCTGCCTCAATTGGGAATCTTCCCCGTTTTCAAAATCGACGAAGGACAAAGTTTTTCGATTGAGCATTCTTCGCAGAGTGGTCGTCGCGCCTTACAGATGCGGCGGCCATGGAAAATCAGAAGGTGCGAAAAAATAATCCAATCCTTCCTGGGGACAAGTTGCATCAAGTCCCTTTCAATCTTCACTGCATCACTCTGCCTGGTTAGTTTGAGCCGGCGCGACACTCGCGTGACATGAGTGTCAACGACAATGCCGGCGGCTATTCCATATGCCACGCCCAGCACTACATTTGCCGTCTTCCGGGCGACGCCGGGAAGCTGTAACAACTCTTCCATCGTCCGGGGAATTTGACCGTTAAACTCGTCTATCAGCATTTTGCAGGCGCCCTGAATCGACCTGGT
This sequence comes from Pyrinomonadaceae bacterium, assembly GCA_046262835.1. Taxonomy (GTDB): domain Bacteria; phylum Acidobacteriota; class Blastocatellia; order Pyrinomonadales; family Pyrinomonadaceae; genus UBA11740. Next base: position 44,370 of record JBHELZ010000014.1, on the reverse strand, counting down.
CTTGTTTCGAAAAAAACCAGTAGTGCGTATGTCCTGCTGCAATTCTGTGTCGCGAACTTTGAGATAGTCTTCAGGCTTTCGGTATTTGCGAAACAGATTGGCCGTTACAATGTTGACGCGCTCGTCGGTGCACTGCGCGGAGAGAATAGTGGCCACCAGAAGTTCAAAGGCGTTTGAGTGGTTGAGCGCGCAATGAGCATCAGGATGTGCGCGCTTGAGCAGCTTGATGATCCGTTCGGTGCGTTCTTTCTTTTGGGATTTCGTTTCTCGCATTATGGAGTGCGGGCGACTCGTCGCCGCTTTTTTATTAGCATCTGATAGCGGTAAAGCGCTGACAAGTCAGAGCACTCCAAATGGCGCCTACCTCTTCAGTCGGCCACTTAGCATCAATGCCAGCATTTTCCAGTCGCCGATAAACGACCATAGCGGGTAAGTAAAGGTTGCCGGTCGATTCTTCTCAACGAAGAAGTGCGCGATCCAGGCGAACGCATATCCGGGCACCAGCGCCAACGGAACCAGCCACCATCTGCCAACCACCACCACGGCAATCGAAAAGGCAATCGCGGTTATGGTGCCGATGCAATGCATCAGGCGGGTAGCAGGCTTCCGATGTTCGCTCAGATAGTAAGGCCAAAAATCGGAAAACGATTTGAACTCGCGCGCCGGCATAAATTCAAAGTTAGTGCTCGGGTACGAAATGATTCAGATCGGAATTTACAGGATGCTCAGACGCGAAACCAATGGCGAAACGGCGGTCTGCAAAACGTCTTATGTGTAATCCTGTTTAATCTGTCAGTGTCGCATTCTAACTTGACCATGAATCCCGTGGACAGGCAAGATCAGTCGCAATGTGTGGCAGTATCCAATCTTTTTTTCGCAATAGATCACTCTTGCTTATCATTTCCGGTGCGTTTCTGGTTTGCTCGCCGATTTTGACGCGCGCGCAGAGCTACGAGCGTGAGCTGAGTACAAGCGCGAAAACACTTTTGACCATCAGGAACCGCAATGGACGCGTTTCAGTAATTGCTTCGGATAACGAAAGGGACAAGCCCAGTTTGAAAGCTACTTCGACGGGCGCGGCCGTTGAACCTATTGACATAACTGTTTCAAACAACGAGATCCTGGTGCGCGAACGCCCTTATCGAATCGATATCACGGTTCGGGTGCCGAGGCGCGCCCACGTGCGAGTCGAAAGCGAGTCGGGCATGGTTGATGTTATCGGGGATTTTGAAATTGCGGAGGTCATCACCAACACGGGAACTATTCATGCCGACGTCCCGCTCGATGCGTTAAAGTTCAGGTTTCAATGGCAATCCAGCCGGCCACGTTTTCTCAGCGACGTGGAACTCCCCCGCATAAAAGAAGGACGCGCCGGCGCTTTTTCGATCGCCGGAGTTCTGGGGCCTGACGCCAAACGAAAAAAAGAAAAGAAAGCAAAGGCGACCAACGACCGGGGGAAAGAAAGTGCCGAAAACCTGCCGGCGGACGGCGTAGAAAGAACTGAAGGGAATGCCGACAAGCCAACAGACAATTCTGATAAGCCGGCCGAGCAGCAGAAACTGGTCCAGTTGAATCTTACGACGCAACGCGGCGTCATCTTACTGAATGTCGATCCAAGCATGGCGCCGAACGACTTGCGCGAACGGCCGTTGACCAACGCTGCTAAAGCGATCGTGCGCAGCGGCGATGGGCCATTGTCGGAGGCGATTCGAAAAGTTAGTCCGCGCATGTTTGGCGATTATGCGCAGACTTTGCCGCCCCGGCGGACCGAACCGTCGCTGGTCGCAGTGCGCGCGCCCGGCGAACTGGTTACGGCCGTCACGCCGCAACTGATGCGCGTCAACGCCAGCGTGACCGATCGCAATGGTCGCGCGATTCCGGGAATGCGTGACGCGGATTTTTCCGTTTACGAAGACGGCAGCGAGCGAAAGGTTGTCAACGTCTCAGCCGCAACCGAACCCTTCAATCTGGTGCTGTTGCTCGATGTCTCAGGCAGTGTGGAAGAGCGAATCGATTTTATTCGCAAAGCGGCGCGAGACTTTCTGAACACCGCCAGTCCGCAGGATCGCATCTCGATCATAAGCTTTCACGATGACATTAAAATTATTTCGGACTTCACGACTGACCGCGCATTGCTCTCGAAGAAACTCGATGAATTGGACGCCGGCGGGGCCACTGCGCTGTACGATGCGCTCGGTTACACCCTGGTAGAAACTTTGAAGCCTTTGCGCGGCGATCGTACAGCGGTCGTGATCATGTCCGATGGCGATGATAATAAGTCGTTCGTTCCGTTTCCGGCGATTCTGGAAGCGACAATCGAATCCGGCGCCTTGATCTATCCGTTGTACGTGCCCTCTGAGCTGATACCTGAAGGCAGCGTACCCAAGCCGTCGATGACCGTCGATCCCATGCGCACAAAGTATTTGACTATTACAACGCGCGCGGCCGAAGAAGGCCGGAAGCTGGCTGAATCGTCAGGTGGTATGTTCTATCAGATTCGGCGGATAGACGATTTGCAGAAAGCATACGAGGATATCGTCGCGCAAATGCGAACCGCGTACACAATCACTTACAATTCGAACGGGAACGCCAGCTCCCATCGCCGAGTGCGTGTGCGCGCCAACCGCGAGGGCGCTTCCGTGCGGCTCAGTCCGGTCGTAGCAGCACCTCATTAACTGAATTCCCAAGGATCGAATTTTTCCGGTGCAAGCCGAACCTTCACAGACCTCTGATAACGATCTGCTACACGCTGTGGCGGACGGGGACGAAAGTGCCCTGGCTGCCTGTTATGATCGATACCACCTAATCCTGTTTGGTCTCATCGTCCGTATATTGAATGACCGCCAGGAAGCGGAAGATGTGTTGCAGGAAGTCTTTTTGCAGGTTTGGCGGCGAGCCGGGGATTTTGATGAAGCTCGCGGACGCGCTTTTACGTGGCTGGTGACTATTGCGCGCAGCCGTGCTTTGGACCGCTTGCGAGCTGCCGGTTCACGTACCCGCCTGGCAGAGGAATCGGTTCAAGAGCCGGCAAACAGGGTTGGCGATGCGGCGCTTGATGCGGTGAATTCGGAGACCAGCACAATGGTCAGGAACGCTCTGGCCGAATTGACTGATGAACAGAGAAAGGTGCTATTGCTGGCGTACTTTGAAGGTTTTACTCAAACTGAGATTGCCCAGCGACTCGGCGACCCTTTGGGCACGGTCAAAACGCGCATGCGTTCGGGACTGATCAAATTACGAGAATTATTGGCGCAACACACGGCTTAGTTGATGGAACATCAGGTTTATCAGCAGTTATTAGTTCCGCATTCACTCGACGCGCTTGAGGTGTCTGAGGCGCGCGAGCTCGAGGCACATCTGGAAACCTGCACAGAGTGCCGGGCTGAGTTGACGGCGTTACGCGATGCCGCCGCCCTGCTGGCAAATGCGGCCGCGCCCGCCGCGCCTCGCCCGGAAGTTCGCTCCCGAATTCTCGAGAGCCTGCGTACGACACGCGTCAGCGATCGTCGCGGCGCTGTCTTGAGTGGCCAGGTTGTCCCGCTGAGGCGCCGAGCTAACTGGAACGCCTGGACGATGGGACTTCGAATGGCTGCCGGTTTAGCATTTGTGGCGCTGCTGATAGGGCTGGTTGTGCTGTGGCGTCGCGAGGTAAGACTGCGGCAGGACGTGGCGCAACTCGAACATCAACTCAATACGCAACAGCACGAGTTGGCTCGAGATCGCGACGTGCTGGCGCGACAGCGCGAAGCCCTGGCGCTGCTCAACTCTCCCGATGCGAAACGCATGGAACTGGCCGGGAGCCAAACTGCGCGAGACGCCCGCGGTTCTTTTGTGTACGATCAAAAAACCGGCCGGGCGGTTTTGCTGGCGGATGGGTTGCCTGCAACCCCAGGCGACAAAGCTTACGAACTTTGGTTCATTCCGAAAGGCCATTCACCCATGCCCGGAAAAATGTTCACGGTCGACTCATCGGGCCATGCGCTGCTTGCCGAACAAATGCCTGCCGACTCAATGGAAAACGGCGTCATCGCTATTACGCTGGAACCGAAGCGGGGATCGGTAGTTCCCACCGGCACAATTTACCTCAGCACACCCGGTTCCTGACGGCTCTCTCTGATCACATTTCTCCGTCGATGACCAAATCCGATCGAGCGGCAGGCCGCGTATATCTGTCGGAAGTTAACAATTTTAAAGCTAACAGGAGAAAAGAAATGAAAAGGTTTTTCGCCGTTATGGTGGCCGCGGTAGCTCTGACAATTGGAAGTTCAGCGGCTTTCGCGCAAATGATGAAGTCCGATCCGATGGTGGGCGGCGCCGCGATGTACCCGAGTAAGACTATTGTCGCCAATGCGATGAACTCGGCAGATCACACAACTCTGGTTGCTGCCGTCAAAGCAGCGGGATTAGTCGACACGTTGAATGGGAAAGGGCCCTTCACGGTGTTTGCCCCGACCAACGACGCGTTCGCGCAACTGCCGGCCGGCACGGTGGACATGCTGCTTAAGCCGGAGAATAAAGCGATGCTGAGTAAGGTCCTGACCTATCATGTGGTCGCGGGAAAGTGGGACGCCAAAGGTTTAGCCCGGCTGATCAAAAAAGGAAAGGGACAGGCTCGACTTAAGACAGTTAGTGGTGGCACTCTAACCGCGATGATGGATGGTAAAAACATCGTCCTGCGGGACGAAAAGGGCGGCACTTCGACCGTGACAATCGCCGACGTCTATCAATCTAACGGCGTCATCCATGTGGTGAATGCGGTACTGATGCCTAACTAGCAATTCAAGGGCAGGCGTAAAGACTACCAGGGCGGCCCCGACTGTTCGCAGTCTTCGGCCGCTTGGGGTTTCTCAAAGCAGCTTAAATTAGCCAGGAGAGGACCATGATCAGAAAATTTGCAATTGCCTTGTGCGTGTTGACTGTAATTAGCGCAAACGCGCTGGCGCAACAACCTCAAGCAAAAATTAACTCCGCAATGTCCAGTTCGAGCTCTACATCCGGGGCCAGCCAGGAGAAGAAGTCGCTTTACACGCGTTTGGGTGGATACGACGCCATTGCCGCCGTAGTCGATGAGTTTATTACGCGATTGGCGACTGACAAACGGTTCGAAAAATTCTTCACCGGCTTCAGCGATGACTCCAAAAAGCGTCTGCGGCAACACATTCTGGACCAGTTTTGCGCCGCGGCGGGAGGGCCATGCGTTTACACCGGACGCGAAATGCGAACGTCACATAAGGGACTGGGAATTACGGAATCAGACTGGGATGCGGCCGCGAAACATCTGGTCGCAGCGCTGGACAAATACAAGGTGCCAGAGACCGAGAAGAACGAGTTGCTGGCGTTTGTGGTGAGTCAGAAGAAAGACATTGTCGACAAATGAGTTTCGACGCCTTGTTGGCTTGCAAGTAGCAATCTGCGTTACTTCGCCATGATTCTCATCTCGTTAACCAGCACTCTTCTGCCATTGTTGCTGGTCTCAACTTGAGTGTCCCGTAGTCGAGCAAATTTTCCCGGCGACTTGTCAGTCTGGTTTTGTCGCGAGGATTGAACTTGGGTTGTTTGGAAAACAGCACGTTGCGCCAGTAACGCCTCCGTCGAAACATCGGAATAGAAGTTGTGACGGAAACATTCGGACGGCGGCACTTGCATCGTCAAGAGGGCGACACGCTCGTGCATCGGGCATTTATCGGTTGCAAGTTCATCCGTTTCGGGATCTATGTCGGCAATCGTAACCCCATTGGGCTGAGCGAAGGACTTGCCGCCCAACTCAGGCTGCAAATCGATCGCGCCTTTCATGAATTCGACCCAGGCCGGCAGCGCCGCCTCTGCTCCCGTCAATCCTAATTGCTTGTTATCGTCAAATCCGATCCAAACGGCGCACACCAGGTTCGGTGTGTAGCCGACAAACCAACCATCACGCGAGGTTCCAGTCTTGCCGGCCACGGCCGTTCCCGCCAGTTGGCCGCGCGCGGCCCGAGCGGTGCCGTGATCGATCACCCCTTGCAGCATATCTGTAATCATGTAGGCAGTAGTTGGCTCGATCGCCTGTTCGTTTGTGTCGCCGTGATCAGCCGGTGTTAGGCTCGGCTCGATCTTTCGTCCGCCGTTGGCGAAGGACGCATAGGCCGAGGCAATTTGCAGCGGCGTGGCTTCGGTCGTTCCCAGGGCCAGCGCCGGATATAGCAAGGGCCGCGGCAATCCAAACTTCAGCGCCGTGTTGGCTACGTGCGCTAAACCCGTTTGCATTGCCACATCCACGGTCAATACGTTCAGAGATTTTATTAGGCCGTCACGCATGGGCAGGTCGCGCATCGAGAATCCGCCGCCGTAATTCGACGGATGATATTTTTGCGTGCGCGCGTAAGTAAATTCCTGCGGCGCGTCCCTGAACATGCGGAGCGGTGACATGCCGCTCTCCAGCGCGGCCGCATAAACAAATGGTTTGAATACTGAACCGGGTTGTCGCTCGGCGTCGGTCGCGCGGTTCAATTGTGAGGCCGCGTAGTCGCGACCGCCAATCATGGCCAGAACATTTCCCGTGTTCGGATCGAGAGCTACCATCGCAACCTGCGGCGTCTGACCTCGCGGCTGGTAAATCTTATCGAGCCGGTCGAGTTGATGGGTTATTGCGTTCGCAGCAAGTCGTTGCAGATCGAGGTCAAGGGTAGTGATATTGGCGTGCGCCTCCACCTGATCGACTGGCCGCACTGCCCCGTCATGCTCAACACTGCGATTCACGTAATCAATGAAGTAAGGCGCGACGGATTCGCGCGCGGGATCGAAGTCAGCCAATAAGATTGGCTCATTTGCCACCGCGGAAGCCTGATCCAAAGTAATAAACCCATCGCGCACCATGGTTCCCAGCACGGTATTGCGTCGCACGCGCGTGGCTTCATTCTGTCGGACCGGTGAATAGCGCGTCGGACTCTGAATCATGCCTGCTATGGTGGCGGCTTCGGCCAGGGTTATGTCTTTCAGTTCTTTGCCGAAGTAAATTCGGGCCGCCTGATCGACACCGCGCACCGCAACCGGGCCACGTTGGCCCAGGTAAATTTCGTTGCAATAAAGGGCAAAGATGTCCTGCTTGGACACTCGCCGCTCAATGGTGAAGGCCAGCATCGCTTCAGCGAATTTGCGGCGCAGCGTTCGCTCGGGTGTCAGATAAGTGTTCTTGACCAGTTGCTGCGTGATGGTTGAGCCGCCCTGGGCCATTCTTTCGTCGCCCGCATTTCGGATGACAGCTCGCGCGATGCCAAAGATGTCCAGTCCATGATGATCAAAGAAGCGCCGATCTTCGATTGATGTAATTGCGTGGACCAGCACGGGCGGAATGTCGCCGAAAGAAAGATGATCGTGGGCGCCGTCTTTGGTGGCCGCGTCGGACGTCAATGATTCCGGGGCGAGCGTGAACGAATCGAGGGCGACATCATCGCCGCTCACCTTTCTAAGTCGTCCATCAGAATTGAATGACACATGCACCGCCGAAGTGACTTCAGCGTTCGCGTTGGAATGAATATCTATGCCCTCGGGTCTCACGGAGAAGCTGCCATTCCAGACATCGCTGGCCGCATCACTTTCAATATAGCCCGCGCGACGCAGTACTTCTGCCAGGTGCTCAGGGGAATACTTCTGGCCCGCGCGTAAGGTGCGCGGCGCAGCGTAGATCCCGGCCCGGCTCATCAGATATCCGTGCTCAAGTCGATCGTCGACGAGCTTTGCATACGATCGATATGAATGAATAAAGAAGATGGCCAGCGAAATCAGGGCGAGTCCGAGAATCGTGCCGGTGATCAAAAATAGCCGCTTTAGGTTTCTTTTGGGCCAGCCGATCAAAGCTGATTGCGGGATACTGAAGATTTTCTCGGTTCGCATTTATAGAGTTGTGCAATGAAGCTGATAATCCAAAGCTCCTTAAACCCGGTCGCTTTATTTTTCCCGAACCGTGACAAACCCCGTGCCAATGCCTGCCGTGGGGAAAAGCGCGAGCGATCCATCAGTTCAATCCGTTAGTGTTAGGAAATGACTAATCAGATAGAGATTCTTGAACGGAAAAGGGTCACTAGAGCCCGCGTGAACGGGTTCGTGGCCACGTTAGGACTAGCCTCGAGCGCGTGCGTATGCGGCCGGCGGTGACTTCGTAAGCTGTGTCGCAGAACGAGTTTCTTCTATACGACGATGGATTCTCTGGGCTGGTTAAGCACCGCAGAGCGCGCTTCGATCATCTTTTTGATTGCATCGATAGAATTCAGTCCTGCCTGGTAACCTGCCTTTACCAGCTCATGCGCGCGGTACGTTTGATCCCAACGAATGTGACCTACTTTAGGCACGATTAAGACGTCGGCCTCCCGGCGCTCCTGGTTCGAAACGATCCGCTCGACGGCGATGAACGTGTAGGCAAGCACTCCCAGCGCCGTATGTGGGCGATCGAAGAATTTTATCCCGTCGAAATTCACGTCCACCGCAAGGACAATATCGGCGCCGAGATCGCGCGTTTGGCTGATGGGCAGGTTTTGAACTATGCCGCCGTCAATCAACAGCCTGCCTTCGTGATCTTCAACCGGACGATATACCGCCGGCACAGCGCAACTGGCGCGAATTGCAAACGGCACATCACCCGTGTCACGAAACACGATAAGGCTGCCCTTGCGCAGGTCGGTGACCATTGCGGCGAAAGGAATTTTCAAATCTTCGAAACGCGTTACGGGAAGATTGGCGCGCAGAAACTTTTCCATGCGGGCGTTTGACTGCAAGCCGAGCCGCGAGAATGACAGCCGCGCCGTGTGCCGCCACCGAAACGTGTTGGCCATTTCCGCGAGTCTTTCGATTGAAAGTCCGGCAGCGTAGCACCCGCCAATCAAAGCGCCGGCGGAAGCGCCGGCAATCGCGTCGATCGGAACATTGTTTTCAACCAGCGCGCGCAACACGCCAACGTGCGCAATGCCGCGCGCGGCGCCGCCCGAAAGCGCCAAACCAACACGTACGCGATTCGATTCGTCCCTGGTTTGCATCACATAAGTCCGCGCGGGGGCGGGCGCATCTCGGGCGTGGTTCGCGGCTAAGACACGGCCACGCTCAATCACATTATTTTGCTTTGGGATAATAGCCTTCGCGCGCGCGGACTCGCAATTCTGAGTGCGCGGGAGTGGTAACCGCGATGCGACGAAACGCCCGGCTGCCGGATTGATTGTTCGAGTAATACTGTAGCAGGTATTGTGAGCGAATTTCTGACGCGATGCGATTGAAGATGTTGGTAAGCTCGCTCTCGTGCGCGGGAACAAAGGCCGCGCCGCCGGTAGCAGTCGCGAGTCGCTCCATCCCTGTTTCTGAGCGGGCCGTCCTGACGTTCAGGCGCATTGTCTGACCGCTCGGATTAATTGAGTAGAACGTGACTTCCGCGCGCTGAATCTCATGAAGAATATCAAGTTGCGCATTCTGAATGAGTTGAAGCTGCGCCTCGAGTCCGATGACCTCTGGTTTCGGTCTGGATACGGTAAGAATGCGCGCCGTATCGTCCCCGTCAGAGATCACCACGATAATGCGGCGGCGGCCGTTTGAAGAATTGCGATCGAGATAATTTGTAGCGGCGACTACCGAATCAAAGAAAGCCGTGTAACTGTTCGACGGTTTAATCGACATCAAACTGCGCGATGCGTTAGCAGCGCTGGTGAGCTGTTGAATCATTCGCGGCGTTTCATCGATGGCAAAGACCGTGGCCCGATCCTCGGGCTTTAACACGCGCTCAAGAAAACGCGACGCGGCCTGTTGCTCAAAATCAAAACGCGCCACCACACTTCCCGACACGTCGACGAGAACGGCGATGTCCAGCGGCACTTGTTCGGGATCGCCAAGCTGCGCTATTTCCTGCTGCCGGCCGTCCTCTTCGATGCGAAAATCGCTCGGCTTCAAATCCCGCATGGGCTGACCCTGTACATCGGTAACCGATACGGGGACCATGACCAGATTCGAAGTAACTCGCACCACGTCATATTCGATCGGCGCCGGGGTGGGCGTAGGTTTGGGCTTGTAATGTGGGACCGGCGGGGGCGGCGGAAGTTGCTTGATCTTTTGCGCAGAAGTATCAGGTGTTAGCGAAGCCGCGCCGAGAAAAAATAAAGCCAGCGCCACTGTCGTGAGCGCCGGCCAAAAACTTTTCTTTCGGTTCCGCTGCATTTACCAACTCCTCATGCCGCCAGTTTGCGTGCTGCTGGCTAATCAATCATTAGACGCTCACTAACGGCATGATCGTTGGCGTAGAACAACTTGCGAACGAGTTTTTCAGAGCCGCAAGTCCAACAATTGCGTCGCGTGCTACTCGCTACCGCTGCTGCCACGGTTAATGCTGGGGGCGGGCGAAGTCAGGCCTTTGTTTACCAGCACCTTTACTTCGACACGCCGATTTTCTGCGCGACCCGCGCGAGTTTTGTTGTCCGCCACCGGGTTCGATTCACCAAAGCCGTAAGGCGTCACAATCCGGCGCAGCGGGATCTGATGATTCTCGACCAAATAGCGAATGACCGCATCAGCACGACGTTGACTTAACACTCGATTACGCTCGGTGGCGCCGGTTGAATCAGCAAAGCCGGTAACCTCGAGCACATAGCCTTTGGCATTAAGAGCCTTCGTGGCGATCGCGTCGAGCTTGGACTTGGCATCAGCATTCAGGATCGAGCTGCCGAGGCGGAAGTTGACCGCGATCGAATCCTGCGGCACATAATCGTCGAGCGCCGAGATCCGATCGTTGGTAGCATTGACGCCCGCTACTGCTGCGTCCGCGGTGTCCTGGGCCGCTTTAGCTCCGCCGCGCGCTGCGTTCGAGACCGCGGCGAGCTCATCGAGCTGACCGGAAAGTTTTTGCGCGTTTTGCTCGACTTCTCCCAGCCGTCCTTCGGTTGCATTAGCACGTTCTTCAAGCGGGGTGGCGCGCGATTCAACTGCGCGAGCGGTGCGCAAATCAGATTCATTGAACCGAATTCTGTCGGCAGTCAACTCGCCGTTTGATCCGCCGCGGCCTTCGACTTCCAGGTTCAGGCCACGAAGAATGTTGGTTGATCCATAGTTGTTGCCATTGCGAAGAAAGCCACCGCTCGATCTCACCGACGTTCGGTCGGTAAGCCGGACAATGGTATCAACCCCGTTAATATCCCGGAGGGTAAAGGTCTCGGCGTCCCGGCGTACCACTACGCCTTTAAGCTTCATCCGTTCGCCGCTGGCTACAGAGCGGGCTCTTGACGCATCAGTCGGCCCGATTTGCGTCGATGTTTGTCCGAAAGCTAATGGGGAAAGAGCCAGCGCCAACCCAAAAGCGAGCGCCATTGATCGAAATATTTTGACGTCCATAAATGTCAGCTCCTTAATTTGGCCGACGCGCAGCCCTGACTGCATCGGCGTACTTTTGAGTTCAGACGATGAACTCTTGATTAACGTTGTCCGCGAGATCGGATTAATGGGGCTTCAGGGCCGCACTCATCAACTAAGATGATGAATAGTATAGAACGACGAGATGCTGTCAAGAACATAATTCGCGAAACAGAAGTTCAGGAGCGGTTAATAGGGATTCATTATTCCTCCGCTACGCGAATGCAAGAAAGAGTGTCAGAAGCCCGACCGTTAAGGAGGGCGAGTATGAGCGCTCGCTCTAAAAACAGAAACGCGCAAGAATGTGTGATCGCTACAGTTGCCCCTCCCTAACGGTCCGGCTTCTGCCACGATCTAGATCGCGAAGTGGCCGGACTCCAGACGCTCTTTGATGTAGGCCAGAAATTTTTCAGCGTCCGCGCCGTCTACGATACGATGATCGAAACTGAGCGCGAAATAAGCCATGCTCCGAATAGCGACGTAGTCTTCACCATCAGCCGAGGTGAGAACTTTGGTGCGCTTTTCAATCTTACCGACGCCGAGAATCGCGACCTGGGGTTGGTTGATGATGGGCGTGCCGAACAATCCTCCGAAGACGCCCGGATTGGTAATGGTGAAAGTACCACCGGCAACGTCATCGGGCTTTAGTTGCTTCGAACGCGCGCGATCGGCCAGGTCGTTTGCGGCGCGGGCCAGGCCGGAGATCGAAAGATCGTCGGCGCGCTTAATTACCGGAACAATCAGGCCCCAATCAAGCGCCACCGCCATGCCCAGATTGATGTCGCGTTTATAGATAATCTGATCCCCGCTCACTTGTGAATTGAATACGGGAAACTTGCGAATCCCATCGGTCACGGCCTTGAAGATGAACGGCATGTAAGTAAGCTTCGTGCCGGTGCGTTCCTCAAACGCAGCGCGATTCTCGTCGCGCATCCGGGCGATCTTACTCATGTCGATTTCATAGACCGTCGTGACGTGCGCGGAAGTGCGCCGCGACAGGACCATATGGTCCGCAATCTTTTTGCGCATTACGCTCATTTGTTCGACCCGATCACCGGAGCCGGGTTTGGCGGCAGGCAATGGTTGCGCTTCAGTCGTTGCAGCGACGGGCGCGGGCTGTCGTAGCGCAGGTGCGCTCGATGGGGCCGCGATCGTCTGTTGTGGGGTGGCGCCAGATTCGATAAAGCTGAGAATATCGTTCTTGGTGACCCGCCCACTCATGCCGGTGCCTTCGAGTTGCTTAATGTCAATCCCGTGTTCTTCGGCAATCTTGCGCACCAGCGGACTGGATTTAGTGCGGCGCAATTCCTCGGCCGAAGCACCGCCGTTGCCGCTGGAGGTCGCTGGTGTTGCGCTTCCGACATCGCTCCTTCGCACCAGCGGTTTCACCGCGGTCGTGTGCGACGACGGGGCAGCAGAAGGCGGCGCAGATGGGGGTGCAGACGGTGGCGGCTGAGGCACCGCCGGCGGCTGAGGCACCGCCGGCGGAGCTGGTTTTGGTGGCGCCGATACAGGTTTAGGTTCTGCAGGCTCGGCGGCGGCCTGGGGTGGTTTAGCCCGCTGCGGTTCAGCTTGAGCCGGGACCTCTTGATCTGTTGCCGCCGCTGTGTCCGGAGAAGTTTGCGCGCCTTCACCGTCAAGCACTGCCACTACAGTGTTAATTTCAACCGTATCGCCTTCTTTGAATTTGATATCGGTCAGCGTCCCGGCCGCGGGCGAAGGAATTTCGGCATCGACCTTGTCCGTCGAAATCTCAAACAAGGGTTCGTCACGATCGACGTGGTCGCCGACAGTCTTTAACCATTTGGTGATCGTTCCTTCGGCGATGGATTCGCCCATCTGCGGCATTACAACTTCAGTAGGCATGATTACTCCATAAGAATTGTTTAGAATCGACGACTCTTCGACGAAGCAAGGCGGTGCCGTGCTTCTAAACGGCTCAATAATTAGTTTTCCGCGGTCGTCGGATCAATCGTAGTCTTGATCTCGGAAATGCGATTTGCCGGAAACCCGCCCTGTTGGGCGTGAGTGCGAATCATGTCTTCACTCGGCGCGATATAGACGCAATAAATCTTGTCGCCGGTGACGAAGCTTTCCACCCACTGAATCTGAGGCCCGAGATTCTGTAACACCGTGCACGATTTTTGTGACACGGCCTGCAGGTCTTGCGGCGACAAGCTTCCCGCACCTGGAATTTCACGCTCGATTAGATATTTCGGCATTTGTACTCTCTCCAATCCTTAGGGGGCCGCCCTTGCGCGGCGATAACAATCGGGACGGACAAGTCGCCGTCTGACAAATCAAAAGTAATTAATAAGCCGCCAGTTTCCGCGCCGCCTCAACAACATCCTTAATCTGCGGCAGGTAATAATCTTCAAGTGGCGGCGAATAGGGCACGGGCGTGTCGATCGAAGCGACGCGCACCACCGGCGCGTCGAGCCACTCGAAAGCTTCGCCCGAAATAATCGCCGCAATTTCTCCTCCAATGCCGCCGGTTAGTGATGCTTCGTGCAGGATCAGCGCCCGGCTGGTTTTCCTGACGCTGGCCAGAATAGATTCTTTATCAAGCGGCGCGAGCGTGCGCAGATCGATTACCTCGACATCCAGTCCTTCTTTCTCTAATTCTTCCGCCGCGTCAAGCGCGGTCAATACCTGCGCGCCGAAGGTTAAAATTGAAACGTCGCGGCCCTGGCGCGCCGTGCGCGCTTTGCCAATTTCGACGATGTAATCATCTTCCGGAAGTTCTTCGCGCAGGCGCGGCAAGCGATAAAGTTTCTTGTGCTCGAAATAAAGGACCGGATCGGGATCGCGAATTGCGGCCTTGATCAAACCTTTGGCGTCGTAAGCAGTCGAAGGCTCGACAATCTTCAAACCCGCCGTGTTAAGGAAAAACGATTCGGCGTTCAACGAGTGAAATGGTCCTGAGCGAACGCCGGACCCACAGGGCCCGCGAAAGACCGCCGGGATGTTGGCGCCCCAGCGATAACGACATTTGGCCGCATAATTTGTCAGCAGATCGAAACCGCATGAGATGAAATCGATGAACTGAAACTCGGCCACCGGCTTCATTCCCATCAAAGCAGCGCCACACGCCGCTCCTACGATCGCGGCCTCAGAGATCGGAGTGTCGACCACACGTTCTTTGCCAAAGTGATCGATGATCCCTTCCGTTACTTTGAACGCGCCGCCGTAGACGCCCACGTCTTCGCCGATCAGAAACACAGTCGGGTCACGCTCCATTTCTTCCCAAATACCCTGGCGGATGGCTTCGACCATGGTCGCCAGCCCCCCGCGTGGCGGCCGCTCAGGCTTGCGTTCTTTTTTAATAGCGGTTGACATGCTTAATTATCAGAAAGTTTTACTGCCGGTTTGTCAGATAGAAGTTTTAGCTTATCCGCGACCCCCGGTATTAGTTTTTTTAGTTCTCCCTGATCTTTGCCGCTGGCGTCGATAAACTTCCAATTGGCGCCGCCGTCCGAAGAAACCGCAATCATGGTCGATTCTGATTGAAAAATTCCAGCTTGTGCTTTGGTTTTCAAAGTGATCGGCAATACTGCATAGATCGAGTCGGAACCATCGTGCACGAATTGCGTCGGCTCGCCACATGACGAAGAGAGAACAACTACGCCTTCGTCTTCCATTTCCTTTAATTCCTTGGTCATCTCGGCAATCATTTGCTCGCGGCCACCAGCCATCTCGATCACTTTCGGGTGAATCAGATTCACGAATCGGGCGTAGTCTTTTTTACCAAACGCATCAGTAAGCTCACTGCTCTGGATTGCGAGACTAGGATACTTGTCTGTTGTCGCCGGCGATGGCTGCGCAGCAACTGATGTCGCCTTGGTTTGAGGAACTTTCTTCGTACAAGCGCTGCTGAGCAATAACAAAACGAGACTCAACGAGCCGGCGAACCTGGCCGCAGAGTTTAGCCCAGGGCAAGCGAAGCGAAGCGCAGCGCCGCGCCCGGTACGGCGAAAAAAAAGGTTTGCCGAGCCCGCCTCAGCCGGCGACAGATTCTTTCGCCCGCTAAAGCCTGCTCGGGAATGAATCGGGCCGTGACCCGGGATTCCGCTCGCTGCGCTCGCTCCACCCTGGGCTAAATTCTGCCGCGAGCTTTGCTGGCTCATTGAGTCATTCATATTTGCCACCAAAAAAAGGGTTTCAGTGACTCGTGGAGCTCGGGACTTAAGAAAACTAACGCTAAGATGGAAGACCGGACCCTCATCGTTTCACTTCTCCAGGACCTTCGGACGAAACGCCGGCGGCACCATCGAGTTATCGAACACTCCGTAAACTGCGCCCTCTGGTTCAGGCATCGGCGAACTTTCGGCCCAGTGCGAGTCTTCATTGATCTCGCGTATTACGTCAGCCGTTATGTCATCAAGCTTTACTTTGGTCGCGATCTTCTGATTGACAAGGAAGTTTTCAAAGCGGTCGATCGGATCGTTCTGCTTTTCCCAGTATTCAATCTCGCCTTCCGGCACATAACGCTGATCATCGTGCTCGGCGTGACCCTTGCGGCGATAAGTTTTCGCTTCTATCAAAACGGCGCCCTGGCCTGCACGCGCGTATTTGATTGCCTGTCTGGTGACTTCATAGCAGGCGATGACATCGTTGCCATCGACGATGTAACCAGTAATGCCGAACGCCGCCGCCTTCTCTGCCAGGTTGCGCACGGCCGTCTGCATATTCGTGGGCGTGGAATATGCGTAATGATTCGATTCCACGATCACGATCAGCGGCAAGCGCTGCACGGCGGCAAAGTTCAGGCCTTCATAAAACGCTCCGGTGCTTGCCCCGCCATCACCAATGTAAGCCAATCCAACGATGTCCTTCTTCTGCATGCGCGCCCCCAGCAGGATTCCCGTCATCACCGGAATCATGTCGCCGAGATGCGAGATTGGCCCAATGAACCCTTTGTCCATATAGCCGAAGTGCACGTTGAGATCTTTTCCGCCTGACGGTCCCCAGGCTTTCGCCATGTACTGGGCAAAAATCTCCCGCGGGCGAATGCCCTTGACGAACACGGCGCCCAGATCGCGAATGATCGGCGTGATGAAATCATCTGCCCGCAGCGCGTAAGCCGATCCCACGGCCGTCGCTTCCTGGCCCAATGATCGATAAACACCCCCGACCACCTTGGTTTGACGATAGAGATTGACGATGCGCTCTTCCACCAGACGCGTCAGTTTCAGATAGCGATAAAGTTCCAGCATCTGCTCTTCAGTGAGAGAAGACCCGGTGATGCAACTTCGTGGCTTATCGTCCGCGGTCTTACGCGGCGCATATTTTGTACTGATGCGCATCTGAAAGGCGTGACGACGATGGCGCGGCCCACCTTTTCGATTTTCGGGTTTTGCTTTCTGATTTTCTGCCATTGGAATTGTTTAGAGTCGGCTACTCCCGAGCAGGGCAGCCGTAGTTCCTCTAAACGTAAAGAACATCAAATATGAATCGTCTTGTCGTGCACGCCCTCGGCCGCTTCCATCACGGCTTCGGAAACCGTCGGATGCGCATGCATCGTGTTTCCTAATTCTTCCGCCGTGGATTCCAGCTGCATGGCCACACAGGCTTCCGCGATTAACTCAGTGGCATGCGGGCCGATGATGTGCACCCCAAGGATCTCGTCATACTTTTTCTCGCTGACGATCTTAACAAAGCCTTCTTCTTCGCCCAGGATGCGCGCTCTGCCGGAAGCGCTGAAGGGAAACCTGCCGACCTTGACGTCATAGCCGGCTTCTTTTGCTTTCGCCTCAGTCAGACCGACTGAAGCAACTTCGGGATCGCAGTAAGTGCAATTCGGAACCAATCGCAAGTTAATCGGTCGCGGATTTTTGCCGGCGAGATGCTCGACGGCGACAATGCCTTCTTTCGAGGCCAAATGAGCGAGCAAAGGCGTGGGCACAACATCGCCGATCGCGTACACGCTTTTCTCGGCTGTTTGTTGGAATTCGTCGACTTTGATAAATCCTTTTTCTACTTTGACCCTGGTGCCTTCAAGGCCGAGCCCTTCAGTGAAAGGCATGCGGCCAACGGAGACGAGCAGCATCTCGGCTTCGAGCCTTACGGCTTCGCCTTTTGAGGTCTTACCGCTTACCACAACACCTTTGTCAGTCTTTTCCAACTTTTCCAGTTTAGTATCGACCTGGGATTTAATGCCGCGTTTACGAAAAGATTTGGCGAGTTCGGCGGAAACCTCTTCATCTTCGAGCGGGATTAATCTTGGCATTAGCTCGACGATGGTTGTCTCTGCGCCGAAGCGTGAATAAACCGAAGCGAACTCAACCCCCACCGCGCCGGCGCCCATGACGATTAGGGACTTTGGTATTTCAGTTAACTCCAGAATGTGATCGCTGTTGACGACCTGCTGGCCATCCGTTTCAAACCCGGGAATGGGCCGTACGACCGAGCCGGTCGCAATGATGATGTTCTTAGTCTGGATCGTTTGCTTACTGCCATCTTCGGCTGTGACTTCAACTTTGCCCGGCAACGTGAGGCGACCGGTGCCCTTAAACACCGTGCACTTGTTTTTCTTCATCAGGAACTCGATGCCCTTAGAGTTCTTCATCACAACTTTGTCTTTGCGTTTTTGCACATCGGCGAATGCGAGTTGAATCCCGCTCGCCTGTACGCCGAAATCGGCGGCATGCTGCATTTGTTCATACACATGGGCCGACTGAAGCAATTGTTTCGTCGGAATGCAACCACGCAGGGTACACGTGCCCCCGAGCCGTTTGTCTTTTTCGACAATCGCCACTTTCAAACCCAGTTGCCCAGCGCGAATTGCGGCCACATAGCCGCCTGGCCCACTGCCGATTACCGTTACGTCAAATTGTTCGTTAGCCAATTTTGGAAGATTCCTCTCCGTTGTAGAGCCGTCCTGGGCGCTTGGATTCCGTATGCGTTTTTCGCAAGGTGACAGCTTGCATTAAATCAAGCGCTACGTTTTTAGATCATTTGGAAAACTCGCATTATAATCGCTCGCTGGAGAATCAGCCAATTGACCGAGTCAGAAGCCCGACCGTCAGGGAGGGCCATTTGGCTATCGCTCACCCTGCGGCTGCTGACCCGAGGTAAACATGAAACATTCCGAAGGATTTTTAAGAATCGTTGATGACGCAAAGAGTCGCATCAATGAAGTGACGGTGGCCGGCACTCGGGAGCGTTTATCTAACAATTCGGCCGTCAAACTTGTTGACGTGCGTGAGGACAACGAATGGGAGGCAGGGCACGCCGCCGGCGCCATCCACCTCGGCAAGGGAATCATCGAGCGCGATATTGAAACCACAGTGCCGGACAAATCATCCGAAGTGATTCTTTATTGTGGCGGCGGTTATCGATCCGCATTGGCCGCGGACGTTTTGCAGAATATGGGCTATACGAACGTATGGTCCATGGCCGGCGGATGGAAAGCCTGGAAGGAATCAGGCGCGCCGGTGGAGAGTAATTGAAACCTCGCAGACGCTTTGATCATATTCGGCGTTACAGGCCGATCAACATTCTCCAGACTTTAACTTCAACTTAACACTTTGGAAGAGGATTTTGCTGATCTGTGGACACTAAAACTTCCCAGCCTATCGAGGTTTTTTGCTCCTACTCACAGACAGACAGAGATGTGAAGAATGGTCTTATCACACAACTTGCTCCGTTAGAGCGATCAGGTCGAATTAAAGTCTGGGACGATAGTAAGATTGTTGCCGGAGACTGGCAGTCTCAGATTAATGAACATCTCAACTCTGCCAAAATAATACTTCTCTTGGTCAGCGCCGACTTCTTGGCTTCCGACTATTGCTACAAAATCGAAATGGAGCGAGCCTTGGAAAGGCACAACAATGCCGACGCGTACGTGTTTCCGGTTATCTTGCGCCCGTGCCTTTGGTCCGAGTCCCCTCTTAAAAAGCTCCAAGCCTTACCAGCGAGAGGTCGTCCAATCGTGAACTGGCCAGATCTTGACGAGGGCTTTCTAAGCGTCGCTGTGGGAATTCTTGGGGCAGTGCCTGAACTTCTTGACGCTGACATACGCCCCATTTCCGTGACTCGTATTCCTCGCCGATCGCCAATCGGCTTCGTCATGCGTCAGGATACACACGGTCGCCAAATACTAGAGTTCCTCACGCAACTATTGCGGGAAGAAGCTCTGGTTGCTCTGTGCGGATCTGGAGGGGTAGGTAAAACGACCGTGGCCGCCGAGGCGGCTAAAGAAATGCAAAACGCCTTTGACCGCCGGATTGCTTGGATCAGCCCTCTCGCGACGGCCGATTTCTCATTTTTGAGCTTGCTTAACGAGATTGTTACCCAACTCGGCGATCCAGGGTTAAAGCAGCGCGCAGCGCAAGTCGATGAAGACCTGGTAAGGCAGTTGGCCCAGTCGCGCCCAAACCTCGTTGTCTTGGACGATTTTGAAATGATTTCGTCTGAGGAACAGGAGCGTTGCCTTTCTTTTCTTTGCACTCTTGATTCAGTGTTGTTTGTTACGCGCGTGCCTATACACCAAGCAAGACAGGTCTATCTCGATACGATGTCATCACCCGAGGCCGACGAGCTCATGACGAGGCTAATCGGGCAAATGCGTCGGCCGCTCATCTTTGAAACGTTGGAGAGAAACTCGATCATAAAAGCTGCGGATAACAACCCTCTCGTTCTGCAATGGGTGGTCAGTCAAATCGATTTGGCTAAAGAGCCCGCCACCGTGTTGAAGCAGTTATCCATGGGAACTGGCAATGTTCCCGAGCGCGTGTTCGATCGATCCTTCAATTTGCCGCAATTGGATGACGATGGTCGCGCTGCCCTGCTCGCGCTGTCACTTTTCATTCCAAGCGCGTCCCGCGAGGCGCTAGCAGCGGTTGCCGGATATGAAAACGATTTGGCTCGATTGGACAAGGCCTTGGATGGTTTAGCTGCGCTGAGTTTGTTTGAAACAACTAAAGGACACGAGAGGCTGATGGTCGAAGGAGTAACGCGGGAATTCGCAAAGGTTCGTCTCAGCACGTCTAAACACGTTGACGAGTTTTACCAACGATTTATTCTATACTTCTTACGCTATGCATCGATGAATTCAAAACTAAAACAACCCAACTTGGCTGCATTGGAACTGGAGAAGGACAACGTTCTAGGCGCCATGAATCTTTTATTTCAACTGAGTGATCAGCCGGGATCCATTGAGAAAATAACGGAAGCTGTCGATTTTGACGATATGAATGCTTTATTGCGAGTTCAGGGCTATTGGGATAAGCCAATTCCCAGCGGAAAATTGTCCACCCGGATTACCAGTGAGACGCAGATCGCACGTTTTGCTCACAACGTCGCATTGATCTACCAAAGTCGAAGGAAACTAACAGAGGCGCGGCAATTTTACGAGCGGAGCTTGAAAAGCAGTACCCAAGTCGGCAATCAAAGCGACATCGCTAAGACTCTTTCTCAGTTAGCCGCCATAGCCTCGGAGGAAGGTGACTTGGCCAAGGCTAAGAAACTATATCTCGAGAGTCAGGAGCTTATGCTAAGCCTCGGTGACAAGAGTGGCCTTGCAGGCATCTGGCATAATTTGGGCATGATTGAAGAAGAAAGAGGCGACCGGGCGGAAGCCGCTCGATTGTATAGCAAGGCAATGAATGTTTTTGAAGAACTAAGTCCACGCTACACGGAGATAGCTCGAAGGAATCTCGAGCGGATCGAAAGCGAGGAACTGTCCGAGCTTAATCCCGAAGCAATGCCTGAGGCTGAGTCGATCGATTTCTGAGTCTCTGGAAGCAACGCCCTCCGGTATTCGCTCTTTAGATATGTCGGTTAGTCGCGCCGGTTGAGAGTTAACCTCGAAACTCTGCAAAAGATATGGTGCGCCTCGTTAGGGGGCAGGAATGTTTATAGCTCTCAACGATCTCAGGATACATAAAGCTCCTTTAGGAACGAAAATGTGAGTCGCGACATCACATGTGGCTCCTAAGGGAGCTTTAGCCTTGACTGGACGCGACTATACTTTAAACATTTCGCTCCTGACGGAGCGAAAAGCCGGCCTACAGCCTCAGCAATAACCTACGACTTCAGTACAAAGCTCTTTGGCACGAATTCAATCGCGCTGGCCTCACCGTCAGACTTGCTTCCGGCTTTGGGCGGCGCATAGGTGAAGATGACCCAATTCTCAGGCTTGCGTACTCCGCAGTTAATTTCTCCCGACACGTCGGTGGTAAATTTCGTAATATTGACCCGTTCAAAATTGTCGCTATGAAACTTTAGTAATCGATCGCCGGCGCGCACTTGAAAAATAATTCCCCTGGAACTGCACTCGATCGTTGTGAGCATTCCCTGCACCCGCGGCTCGCCGGCCCATGGTTTTCGTAGCGCTTCAGCCAGAGCCGGATTCACATATCGTCCTGGCGACCATACTTCATCTTTGGACCTCTCCAAACTTGATTAAACGCGGCGGAATTTCCGGTAGGGAGGAAGTCGAACCACGACGGGAAAACCGAATATTCGAACCTGGGCGTGGGCTGTCAATCGCCGGTAACGTTGTCGGCTGCGGCGTGATACAATCCGGCACCCCGACGGTTAATTTTGCGTAACCGCGCCGGACACGGCGGCGTCATAACGATCTTATCAGCCGGTTTCTTTCAAAGTCGAAGTTGTTGCTAGTTCAGGCTTAGGCTGATTGCACTCACAGCCCAGGCTTGAACTCTGGACCCGCATCCAAAATTGCGTCTGCACAGGAGAAATTCATGAGAAAAGTCTACCCGCTTGCCATAGGTCTGGCTCTGTTTACTTTCACTTCAATCGTTTTCGCGCGCGAGGCGAAGTTGGTGCGCTATCCCACTTATTCCAACGGCCGCATCGCATTCACTTATCTGGGCGACATTTGGGCCGCTGATGAGAACGGCCAGAACCCCCAGCGTCTGACGGTTAACAAAGCGCGCGATGCTTATCCGCGTTTTTCCCCGGACGGAAAGTGGATTGCTTTCTCAAGCGACCGCAACGGCAACCTCGATGTCTTTGTGATCCCCGCCACGGGCGGTGCGGCAAAGCAATTAACGCATCATTCGGCTGACGATGTGGTGCTGGGCTGGACGCCTGACGGCAGCGGCGTGTTGTTCAGCAGTCAGCGCGGCGAAGATTTTATGGGCCTGCTTTACGTCGTGAACGTTAACGGCGGCATGCCCTGGCGCGCGGGCCCCGACATGGGCAACGCGGCGAGTTTTTCTCCTGACGGCAAACGCATCGCCTACAACCCCAAAGGGCAGGTTTACTGGCGCAAGTACTATCGCGGCGCTTATGCAACCGATGTGTGGGTAGAGGATGTCTCGACTAAAAAGTTTTCGCAGTTGACAGATTTCGACGGGCTCGATTCATGGCCCATGTGGGCCAGGGACGGCGAAATTTACTTTGTCAGCGATCGTGACGGCGGCGGCCTCACAAACATTTGGCGCGTTTCGGAAAGCGGAGGCAAAGCGGAAAAGATTACCGCGTTTAAGAGCGGCGACGTGCGATTTCCGTCGATTAGCTCCGACGGCCGGGTGATCGTCTTTGAGCATGACTTTGGGATTTGGAAACTGGACACCTCCAGCAAGCGGGCGACGCCGATTAAGCTCGACATCGAGGCAGAGACTGAAGAGAACGACTCAGAGACGATGGCTTTCGCCTCACAGGCTGACGATTACGATCTGGCGCCGAATAGCCGCCGCCTCGTAGTCTCAACGCACGGCGAGATTTTCACGGTGCCCGTCGAAGAAGGTGATGTCAAACAACTCACCGACAGTGCCGCCCGCGAAGTTAACGTGGCTTACTCTCCGGATGGTAAGTGGGTCTCATTCGTTTCTGATCGGACCGGCAGAGAAGAGCTTTACGTAACTGCGGCGGATGGCATGGGAGAGGCGCAGAAGCTTACCGACATTGATGCGCTGAAACTCGGCTACCACTGGTCGCCTGACTCAAAAGAAATCGCTTTTACTTCTTCCGACAGCAAGCTGCGCAAGGTCAACGTCACGAGCAAACAAATTGCTGAACTGGATGCATCGCGCTATGGGAATATTTCTTTGCCGGAATGGTCGCCGGATGGCAAGTGGCTCACATATTCCAAAGCCGACGAGAGCCGTACGACCGACATTTATGTGCTCGCGTCGTCCGGAGAAGAGAAACAGCCGCACAAGGTCACCTTCGATTCTTACGACGAGCGTGGGCCGCGATTCTCGCCGGATGGCCGCAAACTCTTCTTTGTGCGCAGCGATTCGATCGGCGGCGGTGGTGGCGGAGGTTTTGGCAACGCTTCAGTGCAAATCTACTCCGTGGGCTTAGAGAAGTTGGAACGCGATCCCGACGATCCGGAAGAAAGACCTGAGGCGGAAGGACCGCAGCCAGGCGCGGGCGACGCCGCGGATGGCGCGGGTGCAGGCCGGCGCCCGGCCGGCCCACGGCCGCCGCACGAAACCAAGATGGATTGGCCGGGGATGAAACATCGCACTCGCCAAATCACGCGCATGCCTTTCCCCATCGGCAATTACATTGTGGCCCCCGACGGCCACACGATCGTATTCGTTACTTCTGAACCATCCGCGATGGCCTCGTTACCCGTGGTCTATTCAATCCAGGACGACGGCCGGCGTCTGACGCGCGTTACCGCTGGTGGGCCACCGCAGGACGGCGAAGGCGGCGGTGGGGGTGGCGGGTTCGGCGGCGGACTCGGCGATCTAACTATTTCGCGCGACGGGCGAACGCTTTTCTTCCGTGAGCGCGAAGGCATCTATTCAGTTCCGCTCGCTACGGGCGCGGCAACCGGAGCGACTGGCGCTCGCGGCCCAGCCACCGGTGGTGAGGCGGCACGGCGTCGCATCTCTTTCAATGTGCGCGTGAAAATCAATCATCCAGCCGAATGGGCTGAGATGTTTGGCGACGCCTGGCGCACGATGAAGTATCGCTTTTACGATCCCGCCATGCACGGCATGGATTGGGACGCTGCCAAGGCGAAGTACGAGCCGCTGGTTAAAGACGTCGGCGATCGTCAGGAACTGCTGAACATCATTAACGAGATGATCGGAGAACTGAATGCTTCGCACACCGGGGCCGCTCCGGCTCCGGGTGGACGCGCCGCGGGCGCAGCTTCGACCGGCAATCTCGGAATCGATTTAGAGCCTGACACGGCTGCCGGGCGTTATCGCGTGACTTATATTTACGAAAATGGTCCCGCTGACAAGGATTGGGTGAAGGTCAACGTCGGTGATTACCTGATCGCGATTGGCGGCAAGCAGGTCAAAGCCGGCGAGGAGTATTGGGCGCTGCTTAATGATCGCCTGAATCGCAAAGTCGAAGTCACTTTCAACAACAAACCGAGCGAGGATGGCGCCTGGAAAGCCCGCATTGAAACGATCAACGCAATGGCCTACAGCACGCTGCGCTATGATCGTTGGGTGAAAGAACGGCGGCAGAAAGTTGATGAGCTTTCTAATGGGCGCATCGGCTATATTCACATTCGCGCGATGGACCAGCCGAGCTTGCGAAAGTTCGAGAAGGAGATTCGCGAGTTCCGTAATAAGGAAGCGATGATCATCGATCAGCGCTGGAACGGTGGCGGCAACATTGAACAGGAGCTGCTGGCGATTTTGGTGCAGCGCGAATACGAAGTTTGGCGCCCGCGTGGGGTGGAAGCTTCCGGCCGGCCTTTTGCCGGATATTTTGGGCCAAAGGTCGTGCTGCAGAATTGGCGGTCCGCATCGAACGCTGAAATGTTCCCGGCCGGCTTTCGCGCGTTGGGCCTGGGTAAGGTGATCGGCACTCCAACCATGGGCGCCGTCATTGGCACAGGTAGTTATTCCTTGATCGATGGCTCCACGGTTCGGACACCAGGCGTGGGCGTTTACCTCGCGGATGCCAAACACACGAACATGGAAAACTATGGCGTGCAACCGGACATTCGCGTGGATAATGCGCCAGACGACAACCTCAATGGGCGCGATCGGCAATTGGAAACTGCCGTCGAAGAGCTGCTTAAGCAACTTGGCGTACCAAAGCGCAACATCGCCAGCAAAGAAAACCAGTAACTAAGTTTGGAGTGCGGCTGCTTGCCGCCGCTTTCGCTGGGCTAACAATCGAAAATCTAAAGCGCCGACAGGTCGGCGCACTCCAAATATTTGAGGGACTTGTCCCGCCTCTTCTTCTTATGAACTTTGATCAGCTTTGCAGGTCGAGATTCCCATTCACACCGCTTCAGCCCGGTGATCGGAGATGTCTGAGATTGTGCGGTTCACCTGGCTTAATCCAGGTGTGAATGATTACGAATTGGTCTGAAAGAATTGATAGCCGCCCTCGACTACGCGCTCGACTTGCTGTCGACGGCTTGTGGCATCTCCAGCGGGCCATCCTCGCTTCCTCGTCTAGCTATCAGTTTCCGCGCTGCGCGCTGCAGAATCGGCAATGAAAATCCAAAGGCCATTGCTCCCATCACGCAAGCCATGCCGCCTGCGGCAAACGTCCTGCGGGAACCAAAATGCTGAGCCAATACGCCGACAACCAGGGAACCGAACGGCGCGAGGCCGCTTAACATCATGGTCCAGATTGCCATCACCCGTCCGCGCAATTCGTCGGGCACAATCCGTTGCACCAGAGTATTTGAAGCATCGAGCAAGGTCACCATCGTAAAGCCAATCAGTAACATCACCACCAGCGACCAGCCAAACGAATGCGAAGTTGAGAGCAACACCAGGCTGATTCCAAATCCCGCCGCTGCGAATGCAACCCAATCTCCGAGCGTCCGCACGTTGCCAAAGGCGGCGAGTACTATCGAGCCGAAAATTGCGCCGATACCCGAGGCGCCCATTAGCAATCCGAATACGGTCGGGCCGCCGTGCAACATCTCTCGCACATACACCGGCATTAGAATTTCATAACGCAGCCCCATGAAACTAATCAGGCCCAGCAAGACCAGCAGGGCGCCGACTGGTCCGGTGTGCCGCGCAAAATTGAATGCCTCAGCCACGCCTGCGCTCAGATGACGGGCCGGCTTTTTAGGCGATGTCCCGGGCTCAATCATCAACAGTCCAATAATCACCGCGATGTAACTCAGGGCATTGGCCAGAAAGCACCAGCCCTCGCCGACGCTGGCGACCAGCAAACCGCCGATGCCTGGGCCGATCGTGCGGGCGCTATTGATCATGGAAGAATTCAGCGTCACAGCGCTCATCAGATCTTCCTTCGTGACCAGCTCAGCAACAAATGCCTGCCGCACGGGAAAATCAAAAGCATTGATGACGCCGAGGAGAGCGGCGATTGTGAAGACATGCCATACCTGGACCCGGGCGGTGAGCGTAAGCACGGCCAGAACAAATGTCAGCACCATCGGCGCAATCTGAGTTACGAAGAGAATGCCTCGTTTCGATTTTGTATCCGCTACCACGCCGCTGATTGGAGCCAGCACAAAGATCGAGATCTGTCCTGAGAATGCCACCAGGCCCAACAGCGTCGCCGAACCGGTGAGTCGATACACCAGCCACGCCTGCGCCACGGTTTGAATGTAGTTGCCGATTAATGAGACGAGTTGCCCGCTGAGAAAAAGTTTAAAGTTGCGGTATTTAAGGGCGTGAAGCGCCGAAGAGAGCTTGCTTTCGATGAATCTTTTTTTGTCAGCGCTCAAGCGAATTTAGAAAACAGACGGACGAGATCTGCCTTACGCGTCGTGCTAATGCGCCGCAGGGGCCCCCCTCAAAATTTAAATCCAAGGCCGGTTCGCACCATCGTGTGGTCCGTAAAGTTTACGTGCGGATCGAAGTACAGCTTCCAAAACCATTTCGGCCGATCGTAATAAGCCCCGATCCCGGCCGTATGTATGAACTTCCCGGAATCAACGCGTCCTGATTTGAAGACACAGTCAAAGGTGATGCCATTGTTTCGGTTCAATTTGTGACGATAGAGAACGTGCGTATTTTCCTGGCTAGTGTGCAGGCGCACATCGAAGATGGTATATGCCTGAATGCGGTCGTAACTGCTTATCTTATGCGCCACGCCGAGTTGCATTGCATCGCCCGGATCCCAGAACAAGTCGAAAAAAGTCTTCAGATTGGTGCGCGAGTAACCGACGATCGCTACTGTATCGCGTCCCAATTCAGAATAAAGCGAGAGCGATGCGCCTTTGGTCGTCTCGATCTCCCCCGTGGGTACGAAATGAAACCAACGTTTGTGATAATCGTATTGACCGCCCACCCGGATCAGTTGATTGCCGTTACTGTCGTGATAACCGGCAATCCATGTGGTAACCGGACCAAATTGATGACGCAAATTCAGATCGTAAGCCTGGGCCCCGCGAACGAAGTAAATTCCAAAAGTTAGTTTAGATTTGAACTCGTCAGCGTTCTCGATCGGATCGCGATCCCTTTCCTGATCGCTCTGGTCGGGGGGTAAAGGCGGTGGCGTGGACGACGCCGTTTGAGCCGCAGCAGCCAGGGGAACGAATATTAGACAAAAGACCATCGCGCGAACGACGCCGAACATGGACCAGTTTTCTGGATTTGCCCCGCCAGCCATGGTCAGCGCCAGTCTAATCTTTATTGACCCCACGTCAATACTAAAGCTACCGCGGCGACAAACATCACCAGCGTCGTAGTCCAGCCCAGTATGTTGGACCACCGACCGTTAACACGCTCGCCCATGATTTGACGATTGTTGGCGACCAGCATGATGGCCACCAGCAGCGGGGGCGCCAAAAAGCCATTGATAATGGCCGCAAACACCAGCGCCCGAATTGGATTGACGCCGGCGAAATTGATCACTACGCCAATCAAGGTCGAGCCGATGATTACGCCATAAAAAAGCTTGGCCCGGCGAAATTTTTCGTTGAAGCCGTAACGCGCGCCGGCGGCCTCGGAAACGGCGTAGGCGCTGCAACCGGTCAGGACCGGAACGGCTAGAAAGCCGCTGCCAATCAAGCCAACTGCGAGCATGAGCGAAGCTGCGCCGTGGGCCAGGGGCTTCAGGGCTTCAGCGGCATCGGTTGCGGATTGAATGTTGGTCCGCCCCGTTTTGAAGAGTGTCGCCGCGGTCGCCAGGATAATGAAATACATGACCAGATTAGAGAGCAACATCCCCAGGTAAACGTCCCACCGGGCGTATTTCATCTCGGCATCCGAAGCCCCGCGGCGCTGGGCCCGAGTCACGCGCCCGAAACTGATTTCTTCTTCGACCTCCTGGTCCGCCTGCCAGAAAAACAGATAGGGCGAAATGGTCGTGCCGAAGATTGCTACCACCGTCGCCAGGAAGGGGGCGTCAAAATTGAGTCGTGGTACGAACGTGGCTTTGGTTACTGCCAGCCAGTC
Organism: Pyrinomonadaceae bacterium; assembly: GCA_046262835.1. GTDB lineage: Bacteria > Acidobacteriota > Blastocatellia > Pyrinomonadales > Pyrinomonadaceae > UBA11740. The sequence continues at coordinate 15,736 of JBHELZ010000014.1, read as the reverse complement.
AGGTCGAGCAAAGAAGGCGGAGCCCACGTAAGCAAACAGCGCCAGTACCAGCCATTTGAATGTGCGAGCAATTAAACGGTAAGAACCCCAAATTTGGAGCGCCAGAATAATCAGCGCGATAGGCACCACCAGCACGGCAATGGGAACCGGAATTAGAAGATTGATTGCCGCCGCGATGGCCCCGATATCCGCACCGGCGTTGATTGTGTTCGCAATCACCAACCCCGATACGGTGAGATAGAGTAAGTTTCGCGCATAATGGCGCCGCAAGACCGCTGCCAGACCCATGCCACTGACCATTCCAATTCGCGCGCACGTAAGCTGCACGGCGACCATTAACGGCCAGGTAAATAACGCGGTCCACAGGGTTGCAAAGCCAAAGGCGGCGCCGGCGACGGCGTAAGTTCCAATTCCCGAAGGGTCATCGTCCGATGCGCCCGTGATCAATCCCGGCCCAAGCAATTTGAAGAAACGCTTAACCGGATTCCTCTCGCGCCCGATAGCTGCTTCCAGAGACCCTAAGACGGGGCCGGCAGCCGGAGTCACCCGAACTTCGCGCTGGCGCGATTGATCAGTTTGACCGGAATGAGCCATCAGTCTTTCACGCGATAACGAAAGCAGTGCCTAAGCTGAAATGTTCTACGCCAGCTCTCCCATGTCTGCCGCTCTACGGTGTTGTTAACGAGCCACAAGACTAACATGGACGCAGCGACGCGGGCGCTACGCAGCAAAAAACCGGATTGGATCACTACTCTGACGTAGGCGATGATATCAAACTTTTCTTGATCGCGATGATTGATCACTTCAATGCGTACTGGGTTTCAGTCTACGAAAGCGGCAGGGGCGTCTCGCCCCGTGAAACCGCGCGCAGCATGCGCGTGTTACCTTAAAACTAACCTGATGATCGGCCAATTCGTCATTCCCATCCGAATGAGAAGATGTTAATCTTCGGCGCTAATTTGGTTCGATCAATCGGAGGCGACATGGTTCGTAATTCGGCCACCACTGAGCGGCTGCGAAATTTGATCTCGAAGATAGAAGCAACGACAAATAGCGGCGAGCTTCATTGGGAACGTCAAGCCGGTTCGGCACATCGATATGCCCGGCTGAACAACAATCTCTTAATTCTGGGCCCGGCGGCGCCTTTGAGCGACTCGGTTCCACGCTACCTTTTCATTACGCCGTTTGATTCTCCTGATTGCATCGAAATTAATTCGGACGACAAGGAGTTGGGCACGGACGTCATAAACCTGGTCAAGACCGTCGAAGATCGCAGCCGCAACGAACCCACAACTGATCCTTTTGCGGTGACCGATCAATTGCTCGGACGCCTCGAGAGCATGTAATAACAGGGCGCAATTTTATTCCAGAGTCTAAGGACTAACTTTTATGTCAGCAGAAATGAACAGCATGACCGATGAAGCGCAAAGCCTGGCTCGTGTTCCCCTCTTCAAAACGCTTGAGGCTCACGAGCTCGAACACCTGGCCGAAGAAGTCGATCAAGTCAACTACAAAGCAGGCGAGACGATCTTCAACGAACACGATCGCGGCGACGCTCTTTACATCCTGGAAAAGGGCACTGTCCGCATTTGGGTTTACGACGAGGATGTGAAGGAAGTGACTCTGGCCGAGTTGAAACCCGGAGATTTCTTCGGTGAACTCGCCGTACTGGACCGCGGCGAACGATCAAGCAGTGCCACCGCCCTTACGGACATTCATCTGCACCGGTTGAGCAGCGATGACTTTCAACGATTTCTTATCGATCATCCTGACGCCGCGATCGATGTGATTTGCGAAATCGCCCAACGCATGCGCCAGACCAACCTGCTGGTATCTCAGCGCGCGTCGCGGAATATCAACGTCGAAATGGAACAGAAATCGACGATCGGTCAGCGCATTGCCGACAAGGTGGCGTCTTTTGGCGGCTCATGGACGTTCATCATCATTTATCTAACCTTCCTGATTGCGTGGATGGCATTTAACACATTCGTGCTGGTGCATTATGGCCGGGGGGAAGAAGGGGCGCAGTTCGATGTTTATACCTACATCCTCCTGAACCTGATGCTTTCTATGACCGCGGCTTTGCAGGCGCCGATTATCATGATGTCCCAGAATAGAGCCGCAGAAAAAGATCGTCTGGCCGCTGAGCAGGATTTCAAAGTCAATCTCAAAAGCGAGTTAATGCTTGAAGAGTTGATTCGCAAACAACGCGAGCGGGATGCCCAAATGGATCACCTCAATAATGCTTTACAGACGTTGCGAGGGGTGATTCAATCGCACGAAGCACAGGGCTAACGAGGTCGATTCTTAATCAACAGCATACAGCCCGGAGTAGATTGGGTTCTGGGGGTGCGCGAAGGCGGACGTTTATGGCCGTCGTGGACTGTTGGCGGGGGCCGGTCTTATCGCCGGCTTAGCGGCAGTCGTTCCCGGATTCGCAGTGCGGCCAGGCCGCGTCAGCGCAATTCGCCGATCGTTTCCCGCAGGTTGAGCGACAATGACTTTGATGGCGCGATAACTGCCGTCATGGGCCTTGTTGGTGGGATCGTAACTGATCACATATTGCGTGCGCAGGTCGCGGACAATCTCGTTGGCGATCTGCGGCAGTTCCGCGATTGACTGTGGGAAAAAGGCGCGGCCGCCCGTTTCGCTCGCCAGTCTATTAAGCAGGTTAACAGCTTTGTCGCGCGGACTCTTTCTGATTAGTCCCTTGTCTGCATCCAGCTCGTTTACAAATCCAATCACGTAAATCTGCACGTCTTCTTCGCGCAGGCGTTGGAACAGTTGCGCTTCCGGATAATAGCTGGCGCGGTCTTCGCCATCGGTGACGACAATTAAGGCGCGCCGCCGTCGATCGTCGTCGCCGCCTTTTTTGTAATCGGCCACGTGTTCAGCCGCGAGATAGACGCCGTCGATCACCGCCGTCTGGCCGCCTTCGATGTAGAGTGTGTCCAGACCGTCCATCAACGCGTCCTTGTTCGCAGTGAAGTCCTGAATCGTTTCGATCTTGTCGCTGCTGATAAATCTTTCGAGAAAAGTTTCGTCGCCCTTCTTGTTGCTGTTGATGATGGTCTTGGAGGCGTTGATTACCTGTTCGAACTGTGGCCGCAGCGAGCCTGAAGTATCCACCGCGAGGCCATAAATCACCGGTACCTCTTCTTCGGTGAACGAGAAAATAGGTTGCGGCACGTTATCTTCAAACACCTTGAAATCATTCTTACCAATGTTATTGATGGGCCGATTGTTTCGATCGATGACGCGGACATGCAGCGTCACCAGTTCAGTATTGATGGTCAGGCGTTCGCCTTCGGTTATTTCGGCGGCGTTCGGATCCGGGGGCGGCGTTGGCTTCGGCCTCAGGATCGGGGCCGGCGGCGGCGCTCCCAGTTGCGGTGCAATGCGGCGGCCAGGACCAGTCTGCTCAACCGGCGTCGCGGTTGGCTGGGGCGCAGGCGTGGTTTGAGCCGTCCCGGTCTGGCGCGGCCGCGAATCAGGTTGCTGGGCGCTGGAAGCACCCACAATCAACACTGAAATTACCGTCAGCGCCAATGCAAACAAGAGGCTCAGCGTTGGTCGAGGGAAAAAAGACAGAGAGTTCTTAGATCTCATTACTAACAAACCTTCTCTAAATAAATGAGCAATGTCAACCGTTTTTCGATAGTGGGGTAAAAGCGTCGGGTCGTGCGCTCGGGCATCAGTGCGGCCATGAGAAAGAACTCAATGAATAACCCGGAGAGCTATCCCTGACGCTTGGAAGCGCACCCCTTAAATTAGCAATGCTGGTAGCAATACACAATTACACCACGATCCTTTTCGATGACAGGAGAGAGCTTTAGCCGGAATAAAAGATGCGGCAGAGAGGCGCAAAGTTTGCTGTGGGTTAATGGAGGACGGGCTTTACGCGCTTTCGAATCACCTCGGTAGAGTACGCAGGTAGCCTCTCATTTGAAAAGAGGCTGCAGCTTTACTTCGAGCGCGGGCGCCGTCGGACGCATTGAGGCGCCGAATTTCATTTCACTAAAAATTACTTGGCATTTGAGAACACGGTATCGGGGAAAGCCGCGCGAGGGGGCGTCCGTGTTCCCGGTAGGCAGCCTGGTTCCTCAGATTGAACCATACTACAACGAAAGACAGACAACGCCTCAAGCGGGCGCGCTCAAAAAAGTCTACTTCGGATTGGCGATCGCGAAGTAGCCGTCTTTACTGCGAACGAACAGACGTGGCAGGCCGCGGGGCGCAGCGACTTTGACTTTTATCTTGTGCCACTTCCCGTCAAAGCTGTTAGCACGATAGCCGATGGAATATTGGTGACGCAGCTCTAAAGCGATTTGCTCGAAGATGTCATCCATCTCAGCCCCACTGCGCGGATAAAACGCTTTGCCGCCTGAGACTCCCGCGAGTTCGTCAAGAGTGCTTTGTCCTTCCATCCCGAGTGAACTGCCCACATCGCTGCCGCCGAGAATTCCGATCGCATAGAGGACCACGTCTGATTCTTTCAAAACACGGCGCAGCTCGTTAAACGTATAGCGCGAATTATTGTCCTGGCCATCACTGATCAAAAGCAGCGCTCGCTTTGGATGCGTGCCGCGCTGTACGCGCTCAACGCCGAGATAACATGCGTCATACAGAGCGGTATTATTCTTTGTTTGGACGAAGGTGAGTTTGTCCAGCACGGCGTTGCCGTCCCGGGTTCGGTCCATCAGCAGCTGCGCGCGCGAGTTAAAGCCAATCAGAAAATACTCGTCCCGGTCGTGACTGGTTTGAATAAAGTGGGCCAGGGCATCGCGCGCACGCCGGACCTTGTCGCCACTCATCGAACCGGACACGTCAAATAGTATGCCCACCGAAACGGGAGCATCTTCGTCGCTGAAAAAGGTAATGTCCTGTTGCGACTTTTCATCAAAGACGCTGAAAGCATTTTTGCCCAGACCGGAAACGAATCGCCCGTAGATGTCCGTCACCGTTACATTGAAACTCACGAGATCGGTGTTGGTGATGACCGGTGCTTTGTCATCTACGTCGCCTTCAGGCAATTGAATTTTCGTCGAAGGCTTTTGCTGGCCCTTGTCAGACGTAGCCGGCATCTGGGCCGGCGCCGGCTGAACAGTCAGGAGCTCTTTCTTTTCCGGTGCGGGCTTTTCCGGGGCCGGCGATTGTTTGTCAGCAGGTTTTTGTTGAGCGGTTGATTTAATCGCAACGGCAGTTGAAGCGGCGACGAGTACGCCGACAATAATTACCGTCAAAGCAGCACGACGTGGCGACGTCATTGTTTTCCCCCAGGCTCTGAAACGAGTGTGTATGGTTTGACGAATCGGGAAGCACACGTGGCGCACTTACTCGGTGTGAATGCGAGCCGTAGTTGAATCGCAGACGGAGTAAATTCCGACTTCACTGATCAACTCTTCCCAGTTGCCCGAGTTCTTTTGAACAGCAGGCCCCAGATGAATTCGAAACCGATCGTTGCGGGGAGACGCTGTGGGCGCCTAGATGGATGCATTGTAGGCCAGGCGTCCCGGCGGCGCAAGAAATATCGGCTGGAAAGGTGCCGGGAGTCTGAAATTTTGTTGACGCCGGTTTGTCGGCGCGGAACACCCAAGCGCGCACTACTTTCTAATCCGAGCCTGATCGTTTGAGGTTCTGCTTAATTCTTTCGGCCGTCTTTGGCCCAATGCCGTCCACCATTTCCAAACCGCCACCGGCGACGAATTTTCGTAACTCATCCAGCGAAGTGATCTTGAATTTTTGGTGCAGGGTGGCGGCTGTTTTTGGTCCAATTCCAGGGAGCCCCAGCAGATCGAGGACCGTTTCCGGGGTTTCAGCCGTCAATTGCACCCACGCGTTAAAGGTGTCCGTTTCAATTAGCTCAACGATTTTCCCGGCCAGCGCCCTCCCGACCCCCGGAATTTCCAGCAAACCCGCCAGGCCTTCCGCGCCCGCGATTTCTTTCATCTGCGTGGGCCAGGTCTCGATTGCTTCCGCCGCCATGCGGTACGAGCGGACGCGGAACGAATCGTCGCCGCGAACTTCCATCAACGCAGCCATCTGATTAAAGCGACGGGCGATTTGCTCGTTGGTCATTGTTGTCTCAGAACCGAAAGTCAGGGCGGCGCCGTTCATCGGCCTGCCGATGTCTCGTGAATCCTAAATCCAGCATCCTGGTTAGTAGATAGGCCCCCGCGGGCGAATAGGCAGCAGGGGAATTTCTGCAACTAATTCAACGCCGAGGTCACTTACTTGTTGGTAAACTAACTCGTCGTGGAAAATAGCGCGTGACCAGACCCGGTCACCGGCGCAACCTGTCTAAAAACAAGGGGAGGATATCATGAAGAGCGATCTGAAAATGCTGCAGCGGTGCCGGACCATCACAAAGAACATAGAGATCAGATTAGCTTTAGTGCTGGGATTGCTCGCCTTGCTCTGTGCTTGCTATCCGGTTGCTGATACGAGCTATTCGAACCCGCAAGAAACCGGCACTGGCCAGTGGCTAATCGAATTTCGCACCGGAGAGACCAAAGCCCGTATCGACATGCGTTATGAGCGCAAGAGCGAAAAGGGCACGGGGTTCAGCAATCATGGCTTTCAGATCGATCCTTCGCAGTTGTCCGGATTAACGCGCGAACAGGCGATGTCCGCAGGCACGCATGTCCAGTTTCAACTGGTCCGCGACGCGGGAACCTTTAATTTCGAAGGATGGTTCAAAGAGGGAAATGGCTCAGGTCATTTTACCTTCTCTCCCAACGCCAGTTTTGCCGGCCAGCTAACCTCTCAGGGTTATGGGTCGCCGACAGACGACCAGTTACTCTCGCTCGCGATGAGCGATACGGGCTTTGCTCTGATCAACGAGCTTAAGTCGCAGGGTTATGACCGACCGACGCTCACTCAACTGGTTAATACGGGAAACCATGGCGTCAACCTCGAGTATGTGCACGGCTTGAAATCCTACGGCTATCAACTAAAGACGGTCGAATATCTCATCAGGATGAGAGATCACGGCGTCAGCCTGAAGTTTATTTCCGAAATGGCCGCGCTGGGTTATAAGAATCTTGAGCCGGACGCGCTGATTCGCATTCGCGATCACGGCGTCACACCTGATTTCATCAACCAAATGACAGCCGCGGGTTATGCGCAACTGTCGGTCGACGATTGGGTAACGCTTGTGGATCATGGTGTGAACACGCGGTATATCACGGAGCTGGAAGGGCTCGGTTACTCGCGGCTGTCCCTGGATCAATTGAGACTGATGAGGGACCACGGAGTCAGTGCGCAATTTATCCAGGAGCTAAAGCAGGCAGGTTATGACAAAGTGGCCGTTGATCAGCTGATCAGGCTGCGCGATCACGGCGTCAGCGCGCCTTACATTCAGAAGATGAAAGATCGCGGCTATGCCAATCTCAGTTTGGACGAATACATAAACCTCAGAGATCGCGGCAGCCGTGATTAAGCATTTCGGTTCTCTCTGCGCAGCTCTCTCCTTGCTGAAAGCGGGGCCCCCTCGCCCGCACTGAGTCACGCAGCTCGAAGGTTTCGTCTCATTAAATTCAACCATTTGAGAAGCATCGGCTGGGCGGCGAAAGCGGGAGAACTCCGGCCAAGGCGCGCGCGTTCCCGATCGCAAGCAGTATCCGATTCTTCAAATTAACGAGCCCTTTCTTATGGGTGGCGTCTCTGGCTGAGATTGCCTGTTGATGCAGGAGGGATGACGCCAGGCGCAAACCGCAAAGTAAACCGCAAAGTACACTACTCTCCTATGGTTCAGCTTGACATTGTTCAGGTTGAGCCATTACTACTGTCAGGGCATCCAAAATGTACCGTAAACGCTCTAAAGAGTTCTCCTCATTGCCAACGATATCGAGGTTCAATATGAAATTAAGGAAATTTGTGTGCGCGCTAATCCTCGCGCTCTTCGGTTTACAGACTCTTCAGTTCAGCGCCCGCGCCGACGAAGGCATGTGGCCTTTTAATAATGTGCCGCGCGCCGAGATTAAAAGGAAGTATGGCTTTGACGTCACCGATGAGTGGCTGCGCAAAGTGCAGCTCGCTTCCGTCCGATTCAACAACGGCGGATCGGGCTCATTCGTATCGCCGAACGGCCTGGTGCTGACGAACTATCACATCGTCGAAGACATCGTGGGTGAGTTAAGCACGCCGCAGAAAGACTATGCGAAAGATGGTTTTATTGCCCAGACAATGGCTGACGAGAAGCAGATAGGCGGGCTTGAGCTGAACGAACTTATCAGCATCGAGGACGTTACCAACCGCGTCGTTGGCGCGGTCAAGCCAGGTATGTCCGACGCTGAAGCCTTTGCCGCACGCCGCAAAGAAATGACGGCCATCGAGTCCGAATCGACGAAGGCCACGAATCTTCGCTCTGACGTCATCACGCTTTACCAGGGAGGCCGCTACAATCTCTATCGATACAAGAAGTACACCGACGTCCGCCTCGTATTTGCGCCGGAATTTCAGGCGGCTTTCTTTGGCGGCGATCCCGACAACTTCAATTTTCCGCGTTTCAATATTGATATGGCGCTGGTGCGTGTTTATGAAAACAATCAGCCAGTCCATCCAGAGAGCTATTTCAAGTGGTCCAGGACCGGCGCAAAAGAAGGCGATCTGGCATTCGTGATTGGAAATCCCGGTTCGACTTCACGACTGAACACGGTCGCGCATTTACAAGAGTTGCGTGACACCAGCATCCCAATCGTGCTGCGCCTGCTCGAGCGTCGCGAAACAATGCTTAAGAAATACATGGCGATGGGAGAAGAACAAACGCGACGCGCCCAGAACGAATTGAACAGCATACAGAACAGTCTGAAGGTCTATCGCGGACGCGTTGCGGGCTTGAAAGATAAAGCGCTCATGGATCGTAAGCAGCGCGAAGAGGACGCGTTGCGCAAATCAATCGCCGCCGATCCGAACCGGCAGAAAATGTACGGCGACGCGTGGGACAACATCGCCAAAGCCCATCGCGATTATCCGTCTTACATAAAGGAACGAAGAATTTTCGATCAGGCGGGCGGCTTCAATACGACTCTGTTTGATTTCGCCCGCACACTGGTGCGCCTGGCAACGGAAAATCAGAAGCCCAATGCTGAACGATTACCCGAATATACCGACGCGCGACGCGCCTCGCTCGAACAGGGACTTTATTCCTCGCCGGCCATTTTCGACGATTTTGAAAAGCTGAAACTCGCCGACTCGCTCGGATTCATGGTTGAGTTGCTGGGCTCAGATAACGCCCTGGTCAAACAGGTGCTCGACGGCAAAACTCCCGAAGCGCGCGCGAATGAATTAATTGAGGGCACCAAATTGAAGGATGTTTCGTATCGGAAAGAACTTGCGGCGGGCGGATTAAACGCGATCCAGGCTTCGACCGATCCAATGATCGTCCTTGCCCGCATGATTGATCCGAAAGCGCGCGAGTTGCGCAAGCGTTACGAAAACGAAGTTACTGGAGTAGAGCGCGCGAACTACTCGAAGATTGCCCGCGCCCGTTTCGAGACAGAGGGCACGAAGCTTTATCCTGATGCGACGTTCACTTTGCGGCTCTCGTACGGCGCCGTAAAAGGCTATACGGAAAACGGCAAGCGTATTACTCCATTCACGACCCTCGGCGGGCTCTATGATAGGTCGGCGCAATTCAAACAGGAATTTCCTTACAACCTGCCGCCGCGATGGATGCAGAAAAAATCAGCCGTCAATCTCAAAACCCCATTCAATTTCGTCACGACCGACGACATCATCGGCGGCAACTCAGGTTCGCCCACCATCAATAAAGAGGGGGAGCTGATTGGCTTGATCTTCGATGGAAATATTCAATCGCTGGTGGGTGACTACATATATGACGAATCGGTCAACCGTGCAATCTCAGTCGATGTGCGCGCCATGACCGAAGTGCTGCGTAAGATCTTTGACGCGAATCAGATTGCCGATGAGCTGACGAAGGGCTGAGCGTTTGAGCGACTGGACCGCAAACCGACTGCCGCGCAAGGACTGGAGCGCAAGCCTCTTGCTTGCATTGGTTTTAACCTGAAGCAGCACCCGGGACGGTTGCGCGCTAGTCAGAACCGGTTCCGCGGCGAGCGCAAGGGACTGGAGCGCAAGCGTCCTCGCTCGCATTTTGCCTTTAACCCGCCACGGCTGCCGGAGTCGCGCTCGATTCAGCCTTCCTACTTGCGCGCCGTTGGTCCTGTCGGTTAAGCTAAGCCTTACCCAATCTTCCCTTCAAGCTCTCCTTTGCAGTGAATCAATGGATGATTCGCCTAATATTGTGTCTGTCGAATGAAAGGAAACGACTATGAAAAAAATTCTACTGTCGCTGATAATTATTATTGCCGCGGTCAGCCTGGCGGCCGCTGACACGATCTATTTGCGCGACGGCCGTACGATCCGCGGGACGCTGCTGGGATTTGTGAACGGCCGCTTTGTCGTGCGGGTTGAGGGACGCTCCAGCTATCCAAGTTCGACGACGGATCCAAACGTGGCGCGCAGCGCGAGGGACCAGGGCGACATTCAATATTTTCGACCGGAAGAGATCGATCGGGTGGAGATCGAAGGCCGCTCAATCGACGAAGCGCGTAATGAAACACGCACCGTGCAGGTGACGCTGGATTCCAACTGGATCGACAGCGGAATCTATTTGCACCGGGGTGAGCGAGTTAATGTAAGCGCCACGGGAGTTATTACCGCCGGGCGCTCGCGCATTGCTCCGGACGGCCTGCGCTCGACGGATCCGACTGCCCCACTGCCGAATGCGTCTGAGGGAGAATTGATTGGGGCAATCGGCCAGGACCCACGCGCGCCAATCATCGAACTCGGCAGTAATCGCGAGTTCGTTGCGGATCGTAATGGCCGCCTTTTTCTGACGGCTAATCGCGGTTCGTTTGCCGACGCGCGCGGTTCGTTCAACGTGCAGGTTCGCCGGGAGAGAAATCTGAATGTGCGCGACGCTGAAGAAGTCGGCGACACTGGAATTCGTTCGCGCGGCCAGGAGCCGACCGATCGATACTGGGATCGAAATCGCGGACAGCGTGACATTCCGATCGATGTGCCGGCCACATCGAGAGGGACGGATACCGGCATCGACGTGCGCCGCGGAGATCCGATCACGATCTCGGCCACGGGCACGATCACTGCCGGCCGTCGCCTTGGTGATGTCGGCCCGGACGGCGCCCGCAGCAACGGCCTGGGCATAAACGCGCGGCCTGTACCGACGGGCGGCGTGGGCGCGCTGATCGCTTACATTCGCATGTCGAATGGTCAATTAAGTCAGGCGTATCTAATCGGCAGCAATCTGACTACCACTGTGCCGGTTGACGGGCGCTTGATATTGGCCATCAACGATGATGACTACAGCGATAACAGCGGAAGCTTTAGCGTCAGAATCAAGTATTAGGTCTTTACCCACTTCACAATGCAAGGCAAAGCGCCGTTCGCGAAGCGGGCGGCGTTTTTGTGTGTAATTCAGTTGGGACTATAGGCCAGTACCAAGAGCTGTAACGATCGGTTAACAAATGTTGCATTGTCGATTCTCGGGATACCATGCAGCCCCCGTCACTCCAGTACTGATCCTCATCTTTCGACTCATGAGTGTTAAGCTCCTGCCCAGCATTGCCACATGAACTTGCTTAGATCACCCTGCGACGAGAGCGTAATCAACACGCGCAAGGCTGCGACTAGCAGGTGCGGCCAAGCTCAACGTCGCTGGACACTCGCCGCCACCATTCTCGGCTCAAGCATGGTCTTCATCGACGGCACAGTTGTGAATGTCGCCTTGCCGGCATTGCAAACCAAACTGAATGCGACCGCGACCGATGTGCAGTGGGTCGTCGAAGCGTACACGTTGTTTCTAGCGGCGCTTTTGTTGTTCGGCGGATCACTCGGCGATCGATTTGGTCGCAAGAAGATTTACGCGATCGGGATAGCGCTTTTCACGCTCGCCTCCGTGTGGTGCGGCATCGCTCCTGACATTTATCAACTGATTATCGCGCGCGCCGCACAGGGTGTGGGTGGCGCCTTGCTGGTCCCCGGAAGTCTCGCGATTATCAGCGCGACATTCTCCGAAGCAGATCGAGGTCAGGCGATCGGCACGTGGTCGGGGGCCACCGCGATCACTACTGCGCTGGGGCCACTGCTGGGCGGTTGGCTAATCGAGCATGTTTCCTGGCGCGCGGTTTTCTTCCTGAATGTCCCGCTGGCGCTGGCGGTGTTTGCCCTCGTCATCCTGTTCGTGCCAGAGAGTCGCGACGAAGAAGACGCCGGCCGACTCGACTTGATTGGTGCGGCGCTCGCAACGCTATCGCTGGGTGGGGTGGTCTTTGGCGTGATCGAATCGTCGCGCCTGGGATTTCAAAACCCGGTGGTGTTGGGGACGTTGATTGGTGGTGCGCTGCTGGCACTAGTGTTCGTTTTTGTTGAAGCGCGACTGCGAAGTCCGATGATGCCGCTCACGCTTTTCCGCTCGCGCGATTTTGCGGGCGCAAATCTGCTCACCCTGTTTTTGTATGCGGCGCTGGCGGGGACGCTCTTTTTTCTCCCGCTAAATTTAATCCAGGTGCAGAAGTATTCGGCGACTGCCGCCGGGGCGGCTACGCTGCCTTTTATCCTGCTTATGTTCGGCCTTTCGCGCTGGTCGGGTGGCTTAGTGAAGCGTTACGGCTCGCGGCTGCCCCTGGTCGTTGGGCCGATCATCGCGGCCGTTGGGTTTGCGCTCTTCATTCGCCCTGGTGTGGGCGGCAGTTATTTGACGGGATTTTTGCCGGCGATAGTTGTGCTCGGTTTGGGAATGGCGATTAGCGTCGCGCCGTTGACGACGACGGTGATGAACTCGGTGCGCGAGAGTCGCGCCGGCATTGCTTCCGGCATTAACAACGCAGTTTCACGCGCGGCCGGCTTGTTGTCGATCGCCGTGTTGGGCCTGATTATGTTTCATGCCTTTAATAGTTGTTTGGATCGGCGGCTCAATCAAATTGGTGTCACGTCGCAAGTTCGGCAAGTTCTGAATGATCAGCGCATGAAGTTGGCCGCGGCCGACGTGCCGGGGAGCATTGATGAAGGAACACGAGCAAACATCAAACAGGCGATTGACGAGTGTTTTGTTAGCGGATTTCGCCGGGTCATGCTGTGTGGCGCTGCACTCGCGTTTGCCAGCTCGCTTATGGCTTGGCTGCTAATTCGCAGTCGAAAGGCCGCGATAGGTTAGTGTCCTGATCTCAGGTTCATCTACAAAGTCTCCGAGTCGCAAGACGGCGAAGAAAATTTCAAAATTAGGGCGCGACGGAGTGGCGACAATTGAAATTAAGTACGCGCGAGATGCGAGGCTGACCGTGAGCCCCGTTCACGCGTCTTTCCGAAGGGTTATTACATGGCGTTCTTCCGCGCGGTAGCAACGCCGTTCAGGTTCTTTAAAGTTCGTTCGCCACGGGTGTGTTTTAAAGTCCGCTAACTTCATACTCTACAGGTAGTTCAGCGCTGAAGCGGTGGTATAGTAACCTGCTGGCAACGCGTCGAACGTCGTTTATGTTCGCCCCTTCGAGCGCAATCAACTTCAACTGAATTCTAACCGAAACCCTGGTTAGTGGGTGAATCCCCATTACCCAAACCGGACTTCTGTTGCTTTTCAGCGCTCCTGGGCGCTATCTTAGAAGTACGCCCTGTCTGACAGATTTTCCCCTACTGCAGATCTCACTCTAGACCGAAACTCGCTTTGGCAGGAGGGGGAAAGAGTAATGACCAAACGTGACACTCCAATAATTTTGGTGGTCGAGGACTATCCAGACACTCGCCACCTTCTTGCGGCTTTGCTTCGTTCACGTGGGTACATGGTGATTGAGGCCGGCGATGGCAGAGAGGGCGTTCTGCAGGCAAACCGCGTAAACCCGGATCTAATCCTGATGGACCTGGCGTTGCCGGAACTTGACGGCGTCGAAGCGACGCGCCAGCTGCGGCAGCGTCACACGCTTTCACAAACGCCGATTTTTGCGATTAGTGCTTTCGCCACCTCAGATGTTAAGCGCGACGCACTCGACGCCGGCTGCAACGAAGTATTTCTCAAGCCACTCGACATCGTGCCCTTTCTGGGGAAGGTCCGGGAGACCCTGAGCGCTGAGCATAAATAGCGGTAGCTCGAACTTAAGGGACGGCTTCCTTCTTTTGGTTATCCAGGCGCTTCAGATGGGGCTGCAGCCGTTTCGAGATTCGGGCGGGCGAAAGCCAAATCCCACCAAAATAGACGACGACATCGACGCCGTGCGACGCGATTATGAAGTTGCACACTCAATGGCCTCACCGGACCAAATCAGCCACCGCCCACGATAGTTGTAAGTGCTTGAAAACATTTGATTGGTGGAGCAGAGGGGGATTGAACCCCTGACCTCCGCATTGCGAACTGGACTACCGGCAAAAACGTAAGTAATTGCCTTTTCTAAAGTTGCAGCCATCAAGGTTGTAAGAATTTGCCGGTTCTTTCAGTTCTGACACGTATACCGGTAGCGTGCAGTTATTTTTGTACACGTATTAGCCATTGGATTTAGTGGTTAAATGGCCCGATTTTTTTTCCAATACTGAACGCTTCCTGCTAAACTGCCGACGTTAATTCAACACAGTAAGGCGTAGGGATGGGCCCCATCAGGATTCCCCAACCTGATACCCGTCAAGATTTCGGTTCCCCCTTTGTTGAAGTTGTTTACTCTACCTATCTGAGAACACCGTCCGCAGGTGCTCCAGGAGATGGACGACTACATTATTAGTTGGAGCGAATCGAAAGGCTTTCCTTTGTAATCGCTGTCGGCACGACTCTGTGACGGCGCAGCTTTATTAAAATTCGGCATACCTTCGGAAGGAGTGACCAGTCTTTGACTAGTTCGCAACACGACCGATTGTCAGGTGCGGCAAAACCGCGAAACCTGGTTGAAATGCATTGGGACCCGATTACGAGAATCATTGGGAGTTTGGGAATCTTCACCAAAATCGACTTTGATAATCGTGAGGTTGTCGAATGCCACAGCACCTCGTCGATATTTCGCGGCTACAGTGTCTTCATGAGAGGTAAAGATCCAAGGGACGCCCATTTCATTACTAGCCGCATTTGCGGAATCTGCGGCGACAATCATGCGACCTGCGCCATGTATGCGCAGAACATGGCGTTTGGCGTCGTACCACCAGCCCTGGCCGATTGGATTGTGAATCTCGGTGAAGCCGCCGAATACATGTTCGGCCACAATCTCTTCCAGGACAATCTGGTCGGAGTGGACTATTGCGAACAGATGGTCAAGGAGACGAATCCGGGAGTTTGGGTAAAAGCGCAGAACACTCAAGCGGAGCACGCGAGTGATCACAGTTATCGCACCATCGGCGAAATCATGACCGCTCTCAATCCCTTCACGGGGGAATTTTACCGGGAAGCCTTGCAGATGAGTCGCCTGACTCGCGAAATGTTTTGTCTGATGGAAGGACGGCATGCTCACCCTTCAACTCTTTATCCCGGCGGAGTGGGAACAGTGGCCACCGTACAACTGTTCACCGACTATCTGGTGCGCTTAATGAAGTATGTCGAGTTCATGAAAAGGGTGGTGCCGCTTCACAACGATCTCTTCGACTTTTTTTATGAAGCCCTGCCGGGTTATGAGCGAGTAGGCGAACGGCGAACTCTGCTTGCCTGCTGGGGTGCCTGGAACGATCCCTCCGTCTGCGATTACACCTATAAGAATATGACGCAGTGGGCCCGTGCGATGTATGTCAG
>JBHELZ010000013.1:14896-106097 GCA_046262835.1 Pyrinomonadaceae bacterium | reverse complement strand
CTCTTCCGACTTGAGATTGCGCCCCGCGAGGATCGCAAAATCGCGCATCGTCTCAGCGGCGAAGTGTTGTGAATCAATTTTCTCTTTATGCGTCAGTTCGGTCGCGACGACGGGGGTGAAAATCATGAGCCCCGGTGCCGCTTCAATGGTCACGTCAAAGTCGGCAGCGTCAGTCGTCAACCAGTCGCCTATGCTAGGTTCAATCTTGCGCAACCAATCTTCGCCGCTGCGGGCGGCCAGAATTGGAAATGAGGTCGCCAGCATCATCACCCCACGACAAGTGAAGTTGGTGTCCCGCGCCCGCCTGACTTCGCGCTCGCTGCGAATCGCGGCGCTGACTTGCTGCAGTACGTGGGTAACAATGCCGGTTTCTTCAGGATCGATCTCGGGGACGCTGCCCTTAAATTTGATCTGAACATCAACAGCTGCCCCCGGCTGGACCGCTTCCCGCAGGTTTATGCGGAGCGTAGTCTGCAAATCGTCGAAGGAAAAAGGAATCAGCGCGTTGTTAGTTACTGCGCGCACCTCTGATATTTCCAATTTTGGTTCGTCCGCGATGAGTTGCCCCAACTCGTTTTTTTGACTAGGCGCGACGTAATCAGGCGGGCGCATATTGGGGTACAAGTGAAAGAAGATAGTCGAGGTCGCATGATCGCCGCGGTTCACCCAATGTACCTGTTCAGAGCCCGTATAAGTGCGCTCATCGAAGTTGAGTGCCAGCTTGATGTTGTAATGGATTCGTTTTTCCGTCGGCGCTGGTTGACGATTCTGATTGCGGCCGAGCGATGGCGAGATCAAAAGTGAAGCGAAAAGCACTACGCAGAAATATCTACAGAGGACAGAGCGATAAAGAGAGCACAAAACATTTTCACATTCTCGACCGTACTTGCTCTGATTGAATTCAGTACTCATTCACAATCACCCGCCGAATTACGTCTCCGCGCGCAATACTATCGATTACCTCCATGCCGCGAATTACATGGCCAAAGACCGTGTAACCCCCATCAAGATGTGGTTGCGGTGAATGGGTCACAAACCATTGTGAGCCCCCGGTGTCCTTGCCGGACAAAGCCATGCCGACCGCGCCGCGTTCATAGGGCACTTCGTTAATCTCGCATCGAATCTGATAGCCCGGCCCGCCGTTTTGATCGCCCCGCGGATCCCCCGCCTGGACCACGAAATTAGGAACAACGCGCGGAATCGTTTGGCCGTTAAAGTATCCGTGTCGCGCCAGCTTAATGAAATTATCGACGGTCAGCGGCGCGGCGTCCGTCAGGAATGCGATCGTGAATGATCCTCTGTTCGTGATGACTGTCGCAGACACCTGCTGGCTGCGCCGCGCGAGCGCGCGACTATAATCGAGCCTGGTATTTCGCGTCTGAGCGGTTCCAATTCGACCTGAGAAATCACCAGCGCCGTTTGCTTTCAACAGGGCGACTGCTTTTCTGCGAGTCAAATGATCCGAGGAATCGAGCGCGCTCTTGATCGCTTCATTGGCTGTTGCCGTTTTCTGTTTAGCCAGCGCTTCCAGAATGGCCAGCGCCGCATCGTTGAGGTCTTTGTCGCGCATCGCCCGAGGCAACGCTTCGATTAGCGTGCGGGTATTGGCCTCGCTTGGCGCCTGACTGCCCATGACTTCTGCTGCGGTTGCGCGGACGATTACGTCATTGGCCAACAGAAATTTTCGCGCAAATTTGCTGGCGTCCGGATTCTTATAGCCGCTGTAGGCTTGCAGCACATCCGGAATCGCAAGCGTTGGCGTGTTGGATCGCTGCAGCATCTCGGCTAATTCTTTTTGCGCGTCTTTCAGGGCGTGATCTCCGGCACTATCGGTGGCGGCGCCTGTTATTACACCCTTAATCGCGGCGAGCCCCTGTGCCCGGCGCGAGACTTGGCGCCAGGTGGCGTCTGGTCGTGCGGCTTGCATTTTGGAAACTTCGTTTTGAAAGACTTCAGGGACCATGCGCGCCAGTGCGACCTCAACTTCGACTGCTTCGCCGTTCGTTAGATCGTGCATCTTCCGAATGAAGGCCACCGCGTGAGCATCCGGTGAAGGATTTGGACACAATCGTCCCAGCGCCGTTGCGATTTCAAGCAACTCGTTTCGCGCAGCCGGCATTTGGTTGGCCGAAATCAGCAGAGAATTACCGCGCTTTGTTAGCGGTTCTACTGCGCGCGGATCTTTTAAGCTTGCCAGCGCGCGGATAGCACTCGCGCGCACGCGGAGATCGCTATCGTGCAGCACGAGGTCCAAAACCTTTTCCAGGGATTCTTTATGCTCGGCTGCTCCAATCACTCGCGCGGCGTTTGCGCGCACGATTGGGTCACCATTGCTCAGCAACTGGCGCACGCGCTCGTTCGCGTCTTTTAAACTAAGGCGGGCCATTGTGTTCAGGGCGGTTGCGATGATCGACGGATCAGGATCGTCCAGGAACCTGCTTACCAGAGTTCCAACGGCCTCCGGTTTGGTACGCAGCACCGCGGTCAGTCCGAGCAAGACTGTCGATCGATCGCGTTGCGGTCCTTGCCCATTTTCGAAACTCAATGCGTTTACAATCGCCGCCTTGCAGAGGTCGAGCCTGTCGTCATTCGCGCTCTTCTCAGTGCCGATGCCTGCCTCCGCTGCTTTGCTCTCCATTGCCGCCGTAACCTTGCCCAGCGCTTCAATGGCGCGCGCGCGGGCCGGTTTTTCTGGTTCCTTCAGCACACTTACCAGCGCGAATGCGCCGCCGGGTGCTTCAATTTCGCCGAGGGCGAACGCGGCCATCTGACGCACATCAGGCGCACGGTCGGACAACAGCATCTCGGCGAGCACGGGCACTGCTCGCTCATCGCCGATTCTTCCCGCCGCCAGGGCAGCCCTGGTCCGTACCCCCGGATCAGTATCGGCAAGCAAAGTTTGCAATTGATCGTCCCAACGGCGCTCATCTTCATGGCGAAGGATGTTCAGCAGGATGTTTGTCCGGCCCACGCCCAGCCGGCGCTGCTTAGGCTGCCCGCTAGCGTTTGCGAACAACGTCAGAACGAATAACCCGCCCACAACCGGTCGATAATATTTGGCATTCATGGCAGATGGTTTCAGTGATGAATTGTACAGTGTGGCCGCGAGGTTTGTCGCGACGGTCCCGACCCGGCAGAGAGTTGGACACAAAAAAGGGCAGACCAGGATGGTCCGCCCTTGCACAATCGCATGTGAAACCAGCCCTAGCTGGCTACCGCTGATACGAGCGGCTTGTTTTCTTCCGGTCGCTTCCCAGCGTCCGCGCGTACTGCCTCAATTCTAGAGCTGTCAAGCAGATTTTCTTTTCGTTCAACTTTTGGCTTTTCGGCAGCAGCCTTCTGCTGAGTCATTTTGCAGCTTCCCTCGAAGACTGCGCCCTGCTCGATCATCAACGATGGCGTCTGAATGTTTCCGTTTAGCTTCGCCGCGCGCCCCAATTCAATGCGGTCACTCGCGATGATGTCGCCGTTGACGATGCCATGGATTGTCGCCACGGACACTTCGATGTTGGCATCAACCTGGCCGCCCGCACCTACGATCAAGGCGCCGCCGCTCGAAGTGATGCGGCCAGAGAAACGGCCATCAACGCGAAGCATGGACTTAAATGAAGCTTCGCCCGTGATGACAGTGCCGCTGCCTACGAAGCCGCTAAGGCTTCCATCCTTGATTTCGCGAGCGATGGTCTCGCTTTCAGTCAATGCTTTCGCCGTGGTGGCGGCCTCAGGCATCGGTCGATAAGCTTCGTTGTTTTGATACGGGGAATAACTTCGGGGTGAAAAATCAGTGTCGGGTGGGGTCTGAGTCGGCGTCTGGGTCTGGCTCTTGTCTTCTGGATTCTTTCCCATTCTGAGCATAACTAACCTCCGGTTAAGGAATCGCCCGAATAAGTCGCCACTGGCGGGGAAGGGTGCCGACACTGTCACGCGATCCGTTTTGCAAACTGGAAAGTTGGCCGCGCTGACCAACAATTGGAAAACCGCTCGGGAGCGGGGCGTCCATAATAAACAAACGAAGGCAAGCCTGTCCAGTTAAACATTCTCAGTAGTGTTAACTCATTATTCATCAATGACAGGCAGCGATTCCTGAACGACACTGGTCAAATTATTCCGAGCTTGTCTGAAGCGAAGCAAGCAGATTTTCGATTACCAGCGTCTCGTGGAAGTTCTCAAGCAAGGGAAAGTACGGAGCTTCTCGATCCAGGGCCGCGCGGGGCAGAAGGCCCACGATCTCAGTGCTCAGAAGGTCGATCTGACGGTGGGCTGCGGCTGTGCGCACCGCGGCGAATGCGCGGGTAATGCCGGTCTGTTCGAAATCGACCAGGTTCATTGAGACCTGGACCACGCCGCGACTTTGCAAATCGAATCCAAGCGCTTTCACAAAGGGCAGGCCACCGTCGCGTTCCCGCACTTCGCGAGCGATGGCCCGGGCAATCGATAAATCGTTTGTTTTTAGATTGATATTGAATGCAATTAAAAACGGACGGGCCCCGACGGCGATGGCGCCGGCCGTTTCATGCAATTCTGGTCCGCCCACATCCGGCGCGCAATCGGGGTTAGTTTTGAGCTCTTCGCGTAACCATTCGAATCCCTGGCGGCGCACATTCTCGAGTCGAACACGCTCGGGACGTAGCGCCGCGCGTTCATAAAAGTAAACCGGAATCGAAAGTTCCTGCCAGATTCGTTTGCCGGTCTCGTGTGCCAGCGTCACGCATTCATCCATTGTGACCCCGCTTACCGGAACGAAGGGCAGGACGTCGGTCGCGCCAATACGCGGATGTACTCCGGCGTGATGTCGCAAGTCGATTAATGATCTGGCAGTGGCTACGGCCCTTACGGCGGCATCGACTATCAAGCCCGGCTCTCCGGCGAAGGTAATGACCGACCGGTTGTGATCGAAATCCATGTGGCGGTCCAAAACGACGGCGCCCCTTACCGATTCGACGGCGCGCGCAATTCGCTCCACCGTCTCGGCCTTGCGGCCTTCACTGAAGTTTGGTACACACTCAACGAGCATTGCCGATTGATTCTTGTTCATTATCGCGTGCGATTCTAAATTGAAAACCAAAAATCCGAAATCGGTAATGGCAACCTTCGATGCCTATTGATCGTTTCATCAAAGAACGCAAGAACGTCTGGCAAAGGCTCGAGGAGTTGCTACAATTTCTCGATCGCATGACCTTGCGCAAGTTGCATCGCGAAGAAGTTCGCGAGTTGGGGCGCATCTATCGTCGGACGGCCTCCGATCTCGCAATTGCGCGCGCAGAGTCGCGTGATCCCAGACTTGTGAATTACCTGAATAGCCTGGTAATTCGGGCCCATGGAAGGATTTACCGGGCCAATGGCGACTGGTTTCCGCGCATTTCGAGGTTTTTTACTCACGACTTTCCCCAGACCTTTCGCCGCACATGGCGCTACACGACGACTGCCTTTGCCGTCTTCATGGTATTTACCGCCGTGGCTTTTTTCGGCACGCGTCACGATCCGGATTTTTCTGAGTTTGCCGGCATCAGTCCTTTTTTTCGGGAACGGGTCATCAACCACCGCACGCACTGGTGGGAGGAGTTGAACGAGGCAAACCAGATTGGATCAACCGCCATCTTTACGAACAACATTCGGGTAACGTTTTATGCTTTCGCGTTGGGAGCGGTTTTCGGCCTGGGCACGCTCTATGTGCTCGCTTTTAACGGGGGGTGGTTTGGCGCCATCATTGCGCTGACTTATCGGGCCGGATTCGGAAACGATTTGCTCCTTGGTTTTGTGATTTCTCACGGAGTGATCGAATTGACCTGTATCTTCATTGCGGGCGGCGCCGGCTTTTTGATTGGGACGGCCCTGTTGATGCCTGGCAATCTCTCTCGCGCCGATGCCTTGAAGTCGCGCGGCATGGAAGCAGTAAGATTGATTGTTGGCTGCATTCCTCTGCTGATAGTCGCGGGAATAATTGAAGGATTCATCTCGCCACAACCGATTCCTGCAGTTATCAAGATCGGCATCGGAGTACTGACCGGAATAACGTTGTATTCGTATTTGTTGCTGGCGGGTCGAGAACTTCCAACGGCACAGAACGAAGTGGTTTAAGCGGCGGTCTGCCGCGCGGCGAGTTGACTGCGAATAGGAAGCCAGGCCGCCCGCCTCTAAACGAGCTGCTCGTGCTTAAAGCAACCCGCGTTCTTTCACTCTCAAATAAGTTTCAAGCAGCTTCGGAGCTAACACCGCAGCAGTTACGTCCAATGCCAAGCCACCTTGGGATTCGACTAAACGCAGGGCCGCCTCCCGCAGGTGAATGATTTCTTCGGCGACGGATTGCGTAAACATCTCGCGCACGTTTTGCGGAGGCTCGCGAACGACTGCTTTCAAGTCTCGATCAGCGATCGTGACTACCAAAGGCAGATGGCGGGGCCGCAAAATCTTCAATGACGAAAGTAATTCGCGCGAACCTTCTTCATCAACCAGATCGGTGATCACGACGACGAGTGCCCGCCGCCGGCTGTTTGCCGAAATGAATTCAAAGGCCCGCGAATAGCTCGGCTCGATCATCTCAGGTTCGATGGCGTGCAACGCCTCGAGCGCTGCGTCGAGATGTTCAGCGCCTCGTTTAGGAGGCAGAAAAGCCTTTATTTTACGGCCAAAAACGAGCAATCCCGCGTTGTCGCCGGCGCGCGCCGCCGCCGACATTAGGGCCAGCGCCGCATGCACCGCCGAGTCCAGTTTCGTTTCGTTCTCAATTCGCGCAGTCATTAACCGGCCGGCATCGAGTGCGATCAGGATTGTCTGATCGCGCTCCATCTGATATTGACGCGTTACCAGCTTGCCGCGCCGGGCTGTCGCCGTCCACGAGATGTGTCGCATCTCATCGCCCCGGACATACTCACGCAAAGATTCAAAGTCGCGTCCTTCACCGCGCCACTGAGATTTGCGCCGGGCCGCGACAAAAGACCGCGCGCCCAGCGCTTTCAATTCAGCTTCGCGGGCCCGCCTCATGTTCGGATAGACTTTGACCGTCATCGATTCGCCCGCAAGTGTTTGCTTCCACACCAACCGCCAGTTGGAAACGAAGCGAACGGCAATTAAACCAAATTGGAAGCGGCCGCGTTTGGGTGGCGTCAGCGAATAGGCCAGCGACACTCTTGTCTGTGCATCCACCTGTAACCGCCCCTCGCGCGATCGGCTAAGCTTCATCTGCGGCGGGTATTCATCTTTGACGATGAGCGATAAGTCTCGCGCGGTGTGATTGGCCACGTCGATGTAAACGTCTGTTTCAGCGCCGACCGCGAAGCGACTGGCGAAGTGTCGTTCGATACGAACCCGGGTTGGCAGCTTGCTGTTCCCGGCATCAAAAATCGCAACGGAAAAGAGCACGAGATCGTAAGCAAGGGCGAGCCAGCGCAACATGGGCCAATTCCATGAGAGCGAAAGCGGAACCAGACCGACGGCGAGGAATGCATAAAACAATTTGCTGAAGGCAAATCGCATCAACGTGGGACTTCCGTACTCTGCAGGATATCTGTGATCACTGAATCAGGTGTGGCGCCGTCCAGTTCCGCTTCGGCGCGCAAGGTCAAACGATGACGGAGCACGGGCCGCGCGATGTCGCGTACATCATCGGGGGTGGTGAAGTCGCGATCGCGAATCGCTGAGAGAGCTTTCGAGCATAAAAGCAACGCGACTGCGGCCCTCGGACTGGCTCCATAATGCGCTGCGGCGTGATCCCGGGTGCGACGGACGATATCGACTATATAGCGTTGCACACCCGGCTCAACCCGCATATCTCGTACTTCCGCGCGACTGCGCGAAATCGCACCGGCGTCCCCGAGCGGTTGAATCTGGACCTGCTCCAGACGCCGCGCGTTGAAACCCGCGTCCCACCGCGCTACGACTTGACGCTCATCGTCAGCGGACGGATACGAGAGCAGAATCTTCAAAAGGAATCGATCGAGCTGGGCTTCCGGCAATGGATACGTGCCTTCGTACTCGATCGGGTTTTCGGTCGCCAGGACCGTAAACAGCGGCGAGAGCGCATAGGCTTCGCCGTCAATTGTCACCTGTCGTTCTTCCATCGCTTCCAACAAAGCCGCTTGCGTCTTTGGAGGGGTGCGATTGATTTCATCGGCCAGCAGAATGTCGGTAAAGATCGGACCGCGGCGCAAGCTGAAATTCGATGAGGCCATGTTGAAAACATTAGTCCCGGTAATGTCCGAGGGCATCAGATCGGGCGTGAACTGAATCCGGCCAAAGCCGGCATTGAGAATTCGCGACAGCGTTTTGACGGTCAAGGTCTTCGCCGTTCCGGGCACGCCTTCGATCAGCGCGTGACCTTCCGCGAGCAGAGCCACCAGAATCTGTTCGATCGGTTCATCCTGGCCGACGATAACCTTGTGCAACTCGTTCCGAATGTGTGCGATGGTCGCGGAGACATATTGAGGCATAGATTTATCAGGATCGCCTGCGGTAGCGGGCGGTTAGCTGTTGAAATAAAACTTCTTAAACCGCTAATGATCAACCGCCGGCTAGCGCGGTTCCGAGTCAAGCTCGTTCGACATTCTGTTTTGCGTCGCGGGCCCGGCCTTGCAGTCCCAGGCGGGCTTCAATGTCCCTCAGGAGTTTGACCAGCCGCAACGTTTCCCGCGCGTTTGTGGATGCGCCGTTGATCGTATCTTCACAGCTTTGCATCAATGATTCAAGTTGTTTCTCGTTCAGCTTTGACCGTGATGCCACGCGCGCGGCGATCTGCGCCCGCGAACTGCTCTGATTGAGCCCCGCGTGACGCACGAGCACTCGCCGTACTCGCGAATAGATATTTTCGAGTGCCAGATCATGAGCTTTGGCGCGCTGCTGCAACTCAGCCATCGAGGCCACAAATTCAAGACTGGATCTGCGGTCTACCTGCGCCAGCGGCAAAGGGCGCGCGAAACGAGTGCCGCGCGACCAAACGATAGCCAGGGCTATCAGCAACAGTTGGGCGCAAATCCCCAGCACGGGCGTGCCTTCGAAGTATTGAATCAGCGCGTTTTGGGTCGAACCACGACCCTGGTGAAATTCGTCGAACGCAACCAAACCGCCATTACCCAGCACGACGTTCGTCGCCAACTGCAAATTATCGGCGCGATTAATTCCGCTGTTGGCGACAATATAAGGATCCGAAAGCAATACTATGTGACCTTTGCCGTGTGGGTATTCGATCAAAAGCGATCCGCGATCGACAGCAAAATTTGCGATCGGCGCCGACGAAACACTTTGCTTGTCAGACGTAGTCGGAGGGCCAGGCGCGGGTTCCCGGGCGGGATAGGAATTCTCTTTATCATGACTGTCGTCGCCCGGCGCTTCGTTGCGCGTCGTAAACTGGCCGGCCTCCTTCAGCGACGGCACCCGGGTAAAAATGATAGCGCTTGCGAATCTCGACGGCATTACATTCTCAACGTTACGCGCCAGGAGCGTCGGCTGCGACGGCGGCACGGGTTTCACCTCTCGGGTCATCTGTTCAAAGTCCGTCGGATCAAAATCGGGCGCGGGGAAGTTCGTTAGCAGCGTTTCAATGGTCCACTTCCCGCTCTTCGGCAAGAGATTCGGGTCGGGAGTCCGATCGATAATTACCAGGCGGCCGCCGGATTCAACCCAGAGCAAGATCTCCTCGCTTTCGGCTTTCGAAAAAGCAATTCTGGCGTGGCCAACTATTACCAACGTCGACGGCTTAGGACCGGTCGAACTCAACAATGAAGACGTCGGTTCGCGCCAGCGCATCACCTCCCGGCCCGACTCGTGCAGAAAATCATAAAGAGCCCGTGTGCCGGTAGCACCCGCGTTGTATGACGAACGGTCGGGCGAGCTTTCGGAATCCGCCGTCGGTTCAAGCTTCACGTAGGACGCCGCATTCAACAGCACCAGCACCACGACGACGACCACTAGCGTTCCGATAATGATTAGACGTTGACGCATGAAATCAGGGATGAGGTAAGAACGACGAATATCGAAAATGCTTCTTTATCATATGTTTCACGTCCGAAGAGTCGATTTATAGTTGGCGCGAAATTCATTCCAATCGTTCTCGTCCGCGGGGACGAATCCATACCAGTGCGATTCGAAGCTGCGCGTAAGTTTGCGCATCGACGCATAAAGCGACGTTTTATCTCGCACCGCGTTCAGGTAATCACGATTCGTTTTGTGCTGGGCCAGACTGATAATCTTTCGATCGCCTAGTTCGCACAGCAAGGCAATGTAAGCTTTGCGAATGGCGGCGCGGAGGTTGCCGTCTCGGGCCAACGCTTCAGCCTGCGAAAGGAGATCCGCCGCAGTCTGATCAGCTTCCAGCCTTTCACCCAGCACGATGCGCGCTTCGCGTTTGGTTTTCTTTTTGCGGCGGTTGAGCACGCCCGGCGCCAGGCGCCAGATGAGCATGCCAATCGCGCCCAAACAAATAGCCACAATAACGATTTGGGCCACGCGCGAAATCAAAGGCGAGCCGCCCGGCCTGATCGGCTTTGGATGGGGCACTAATTTGTCGAGCCAGCGCAGAAAGCGATCAAGCAGCCGTTCGAGCGCGCTGCCCTCTGGCGCTGTTCGCAGATATTCCGGGCGCCGCAGGATTTCAGCCAACCGTCCCTTGTCGCTGTCCTTGTCGCCTGGATTGGTGCTGGTCGCCTTTTGCAGTTCCTGCAAGTGTTCGTGGATTGCGCGCAAGCGTTCCGCGATGCGCGCGACAGCTTGCCGGCGTTCGCTCGGGTTGTGCGATTTTTCAAAGTCAGCCAAGGCTTGCTGCAGCCACGAGTTGTCGACTGAGATGGTTTGCTTGTCGAGCTTTATCGTTTCCTTCGCAGGCAATAGATCTCGCACGACGATGAGATTGCCGGCCGCAACTTGTGCAGGTGTGGGATGGCCGCTTTCCCCCTGAAACGCGCCCGGTACTTCGTCGATTAAGGTGATTGCGCGCGAGACTCTGTTCGCGTAATCGGCAAGCGTCGCCGCGTGCAAACCATTTGCGCTGATGATCAGCAACGCGATTGCAAAAGCAATGTTGACGTTTCTCTGGGTTGGTTGAGGACTGTCGCTCATTTGTCTCAATTCAATCTCAGGACTTTTCCGGTATTCATTTCACCGGGAACCGGCGCCAGAAACTTCGCCGCTCGGCCCGTAACCAGAGCGGGCGCAAACGGAGAAACCACGCCGGGCAGCGTAGGCATCTCGGGAAGTTGGCGCGCGGCCATCAGCTCAATGTCGTATCCTTCGTGACGCACGCGTTCATCGACATAAAGCAACGAGAGTCCCAGCATCCAAATCGGCGCCAGCATGATATGACTACATTGCAGGATTACCTGATAGCCGATTGCGTACCAGGTCGGCCAGTTCGAGCCAAACGGTGAGAGATTTACTCCATTAAGATAGCCGTACCAACCCAGCGGAATCATCAACAGCATTAAGGCCGAGTAGGTGGCAAAGAAAGTAAACAGCGTCATGGCCATCAATCGCCTGACGTTGCCGCTGGCCAGGGAAAAGCTGCGACCGATTGCCGAGAAGATAGTTCGGCCTTCGACCAACATAGCCTGCGGCACGTAGGCCATGCGGCCAGCAATGAGGAAGAAGAGAATCAACGCGAGAATGATCGAGGCCACCGTGCCCATCCCTATGACAAGCGTAGTTATCCATGGTGAAATCGAAGCTCCGACGGCGACCGCCATCACCATAATGACAGAAAGAAACGCATAGCCCATTGAAGCAACCATTGCGGCGAACCCCAGCCACAAGACAACCAGGACACTCGCGCCGATCAACCCCCAGAATCTCTCTTTGACGGCGCGATACGTTGTGCGGGCGGTAACCGGCTCGTTCCAAAGCAGGTGCGAGACGAGATTGCGGGTGGCTCCTCCCATGACGATTAGACTGAACAGCGAACCGCAGAAGGTGACGAGCAAGCCGCCTACGAAGACGAAGATGTACATAGCGAGGCTAATCTCGCTGGAAGTGGAGGCGAGTTCGCGGCCGGCTATCGTGATCAGCGCCCACCCCAACGCTGAAACGATGACTGGCGGCGCAGCGATGCGAATCAGCGTCACAAAATGCCGGCGATACAAACGCACGGCCCGGTCGATCAAATCGCCGGCGCCCAAAGGCGCAAGTGCCAATTCGTTTGCGACAGGATCCACTATGGCGAAATAATCGTTGTTTTGTGAATTCGAAGCAAGGTTTAAAAGCACAAACAAAAGAAGAGCGACGCTTCAAGTCGCGCCGCCCCAGGACAGTTCATTAGTGAGTCTTAATCCAGTTCGCCCTGATACATCATGCCGGCAATCCTTAACGCACCGACCGATTCTGATGCCGCGGGACATGCCGAGCCTGCCCAGTCGCGGCAGGCGATCTCAGCAAGTCTTCTAATTTGTAACGATTTGGGAAAAGGGCCTGCGGACGGGCGTGGAACTTCTGCGCATTTGCGCAGTCTATTTTGCGCGAAGGTCCCGGATAACTTGCTGAAGATGTTCGGCATCTTTAGAGTTGGGCGCCAATTTGAGGTAGGTTTCAAGCTCTATAATCGCGCGTGGCTTGTCTCCTTGCGCGTTATAAATCCCAGCCAGATACCGATGGGCCTCTTTCATCTCGTCACCGCCGAGTTTCAAGGCTGTGTTAAGTTCTTTTTCGCCTTCATCGTATCGCTGCGTATACGCGAGTGCTCGCCCAAGATAAAAATGGCCGATGGGTGATTGGTCTTTCTGCTTGATCGCGGCTCGAAGCTCGGGTTCAGCCTCAGCAAAGCGATTTAGACGAACCAGGGTGATGCCATGGTTCATTAGCGGCTCAAAAGCCTGGGGCGCAATCTTAAGAGCTGACTGCAGGGAGTTGTTAGCTTTTTCCAAATCACCGAGTTTCAGATATTGGACGCCCAATTCGTTGAAGGCGAGCATAAAGCCGGGATATTCAGCGATTGCCAGATTTAACTGCTCGATGGCAGGCTTGGTTTTTCCTCCCTGAGCCAGTGCGAGGGCCTTTTGATAGAAAGCCAGAGCGGGCCGCGGCACATCTGCAAACTCCGCATTCAGCACCCCAGTCCTGCTCTCAGATCGTTCCTTCAAAGACAGCCGGATACTCAAATAATAGGTTTGGGGCGGCATCCCCCGTGGCTGGATGATGGACACGTTTTGCGAGAAAGGTTCAAAATCCTGCTCCTTGTCGATTACCACCGCAAAGTCGCCGGAAGGAAGGCCGCGAAACGCAAAGTTTCCGTTGTCGTCGGTGGTCGAGATGCGGTCTCCCTGAGTCATACTCCGTAGACGAATCGAAACGCGCCTCTGGATGCGCTGTCCGTTTGAGGAAATGATCATGCCGCTGATAGTGTTGATGCCGCCATAACCAGTGTCGGTCGAGGCCGACCCCGGGGGTATGCCCTGGCCCGCTACTCGAACCACGAAAAAAAGGGATAACAAAACTACGGATAACCCTAATCCGCGTGCATTTCTCTCTAACATAATGCCCCCTCAATCGAAGCTTGCTGACAAGTAGTATGCTTGGGAATTCCCGACACTTTAGCATGTCTGGCTTTAGCCGGCCATTAACACGTTTGAGTAAAGTAAAGGGCGTTGCCGATATCTCCGACAACGCCCCTAAAATGGATCGAACCTCGGAGTCAGATCCAGTAATTATCAAGCTCGGCAGACTAGAAGCTCAGCTGCGCGATAATGTTCATCTGGCGTGACGTGCCACGCTGTGAGGTAACCCGACCGAATGAGGTCGAATCAAAGTTCACAGTACCGTAAATGAAGTTAGGATGGTTCAGCACGTTGATTGCCGTGCCTTTGAGCTCGAACCTGACTCGTTCCGTGATCCGGAACCTCTTGGTAACACTCAGGTCGAAGTTGAAGTAGCTGGGACCGCTCAGGCTGTTAATCGGGAAATTGCCCAATGTGCCGGGAGCCGGAGCCGCCATCAAACCTGGCTTAAGTGTTGCGGAGGTAGCTTGGCCGGTTGTCGAACCAGTAGTACCAATGGTTATGTCGAGAATATTGGGGTTCACAAAGAACACGCCGGTCGGTGTCTTAAATAGCCCAATGTTCTTCTTAAACTCCTGGAAGGTCATACCGGTAAGCTGCGCGCCGTTATTAGCCGTGGAACTATTAAAGGTGGAGCGGCCAGCGGACACGTAGAACGGCACACCGGTCGACCAGGTAACGATAGCGCCAACTGTGAAGCCGCCGACGATTCTATCCACGAAATCGTTAGAACCGCTTAGAAAAGTCTTACCTTTTCCAAAAGGCAGGTCATAAATGCCGTTGGCAACAAATCGTTGCGTCTGGTCCTGCGTGGAACGGCGATAGTCCGCCCTCTTTGGAAAGCGAAGCGAGAGACGGCTGACGAGATCGCTCTGGTTGTTACCCTGAGCATCCGTCGCGTCACCCATTGCCTTACTCCAGGTGTAATCCGCCTGGAATTGCAATCCGCTTGAGAAACGGCGACGCAGCTCGATCTCCAACGCGTTGTAGTTGGACGTTGAGTCATTGGTCAGGATATTCACAAAAGCTGCGTTTGGATTTGCAACAAAGAAGTTACCGGCCAATCCCTGCGTCTCGCGATTAGTCTTGTAGGTCGAATTGAAGGATATCGTGTTGGCCATCGCCCCGACGTTGTTGTCTCTCAAATTGTTCAGGAAGGTGGTGTTGGTGTACGCGCTCGCGGATGACACGCCTGCGAAAAACTTATCGAGGAGAGGCAGCGCCACACAGCCAGCGCAACCCGGCGCGAAGCTGCTTCCGCCGCGAGCCGCCCGATTGATCTGCGCATTCTTGAATTCCTGGAGGAACCCGTTCTCGAAAATGTTAACTTCGTTAATGTTCAACGCACGCCAGGTATTAGGCGCATAGTTGCCAACATAGCGTACCTCAAGCGCAGTGTTCTTGAAGATTTCGCGCTCAACACCGAAATTCCACTGGTGCACGTATGCAGCGCGTAGATTTGGATCCGCGGTCCAGAGTCCGCTGGAAGTGTTGACCAGAAAATTTTCTCGATCACTGATCGGAATTTTAAAGGTCGGGAAGTTCAAAGCCACGCCCGCTGCGGTAAGTTGACCGGTAATATTCGAGGAATTTACCGGGTTGGCTTGCGCCGATGTATTAGCTGTCTGGATTAGCCCGGGATTGGTATTCCCGGTTCCCAAAAGGTTGGTGAAAGTGGTAACCCCGTCATGCAGATAGCTAATCGAGTAACCGGCCCGGATAGAGCTTTTGCCCGTTTCGCCAAACAAGGAGCGGAAAATTCCGCTTTTGAAATTCGGTGAATAAGCAAAACCGACAAACGGAGCGAAGTTATTCCAGTCGTTCTTGTAAAGGCCTTTGCCCGTCTTGCCGCTGACGAAATCCAAAGTCGCGGAGGCCTGCGTGTTACTGCCCGGAGCTGCGGTCGGCTTAAAGAGATTCCCTTTACCGGAGATACCCCAGATCGCATCAAAATTCGTTGGTTGAATCGCGAGTCCGTTCGGGACGGTGGGAACTCCCATATAATCCCAACGCACGCCATAACTCAGGGTAAGGTTGCTCTTCATCCGCCATTGGTCCTGGGCGAAAATCGCCAGATCTTTTTCCTGCACCAGCCTTAATCGCGTGTAGCCAGGAACAAAACCCGAGGTCGGGGTCTGGACATTTAAGGTCTGGGTCGAGCTACTCAGTAGGCCAACGATCGATGTATACACCGAGGTGGCTGCAGTTAACTGCGCCGAGGAAGCACCGGGTAAATTAGTCGTTACACCGCCGGTAGTTAACCCGCTTTGATTCCCGTTGTTGGTCCCTAGCTGGTTAAACTGAACGATGCCGGCGTCGTTCCGGCTTATGCCGAGGACGTTCTGCCAGTCCATACCGCCTTTCCACAGGTGATTGCCTTTGACCCACGACAGCGTGTCAGTTGCCTGGTTTACAATCGTGTTTCGCGGCTGCGGCAGGAACGTGTTGTCGTAGTTTGTGAGTACGCCGGGCAGCGATATGAATGGAACGAGCTGCGGCTTGTCGCGGTTGAAATCTACCGGAGCCCATTGGCGCCCATAACGGAAAACATTTGTCACGCGGCTTCCGAATGTTGAAACCAATGCCGGCGTTATTAGGTTTCGGGTTGAGGCCTGAAACCCATTTATCCCGCCTGGAAATGGCGCTTCGATCCCATTTGTGGTGACATCGGGGAAGGTCCTGGTAAGGACCCGGCTCAAAACAAATTCAATTTTATGCGAACCCAGCTTTGTGTCTTTTACCAGCTGGTGGTCATACCTGAATACGTACTTGTCGTTCGAGGTAAGCTGGTTAGCGTTGAACTGAAAACAACTTATATTGCCCGCGCCATCACTGCTGCTACAGGTGGAATTGTTGGGAAGAGGTATCTGTGCCAGGTGGGCCGTCATGAACGGATTCAGCGTATTAAAGGGTACGCCCGGTAGCGTCAAAAGATTGACTGTTCGAGGGGTACCGGAAACGATGCCCGCGGGGCAGGGGTTTGACGTGGTGCAATTGGGCGTGTACGTGAATAGCCCGCTCAAGGCTGACTGGGTTAGGACTACGCGGTTACGTGAACGTGAGTCACTTTGGACAAACCTTTCGTACGAGAAAAACCAAAAGGCCTTGTCCTTACCACGCCAAAGTGATTTCCCCCCTTCGCCAAATCTAGGGCCGTACATAGGCCCGCCAATATCAAAACCATCATAATGCTGCCGGAGGATCGGCTTGGGCGCTTTTATGGCTTGGTTGAACCAGACGTTAGCGTCGGTCCAATTATTAATAATCTGAAGGAACGCGTGGCCATGGAATTCGTTTGTGCCCCCCTTGGTGACCAAATTCACCTGAGCGGCGCCGCGTCCCGAATCGGAACCCACGGTGCCGGTGGTAACACTGAATTCAGAGGTGGAATTGAGCGATGGAGTTGTGAGCGCGAACATCGAGCTCGTCTTAACAAAGTTGTCCATCGCGTTGATGCCGTCCTGGGTGAGGTTCACCGCCGTCTGCCGCAGACCGCTTACCGATGAACCGCGTACGTCAGTTCCAACCACCGCGATACCCGCCTGTAATCCAGCAAGGTCGACAGGATTGCGACCCGCAAGGGGAAGATCGACGACCTGTTTGGTGTTGATAACGTTGGTAAGCGTTGGGCTGGAAGTGTTGAGCACCTCCTGGGTGGCCGTGACCGTAACTGTTTCACTCGCCTGGCCAACCTCTAACGGTATGTTCACCTGAGCAACGCTGGCAACCGAGACAATAATATCGCGGGACACTGCTCGCTTGAAACCTTTTGCGTCTACAGTAATTGTGTATGTGCCTGGTTGCAGGGCCTGTAAATCAAATGTCCCGGAACTGCTGGACTCTGCGGTGCGCTCGGCGCCCGTGGCAACGTTAACGGCCTTCACGGTCGCACCAGGCACCGTTGCACCACTCTGATCGCTAATTGTCCCGGTGAGACTGCCGGTCGTTTGTTGACCGAACGCAGTCACGCCGAGCAAGCACAGCAAAAGCACTGCAAAACTCATCGATTTGATCGCGATCGTGACGCGAGAATTTGCGGCAAACAGTTTAGTAAACATGGGTGTCCTCATCGTAGGCTCCTCAAGGCTAGGGTTGGTATTTCGAGGTTCATTTTATTCAGACAGGAAGTTGCGAAAGACTTTCGCGCGAATTGGAAAAAACACTTCGAGCAAAAAGCGTGCCCGCGTAGATGTGGGAATTTCTTAGGAATATCATAACCCCTCCTCATACGAAACTCCCGAAATTTGGATAAATTTCCAAACTCCTGAACGCGCGTCGCAGGATTGACGAAAATCTTCGTCACTTCTTTTTCAAGTTTGAGTTTTCCTTATGCAAGGATAAGAATTGGAATTCGCAGGGCGCAGGAAATTAGAGCAGAGCCCGGCGGAGAGCGATCTAACCAATCGCCGGGTGGTGACGAGAGTCATTCTCAATTGATTGACGAAGTGAATCGTGCAGCGCGCCGCTTCCGATCAGGTGGCGCCATCGACCTTCGCTGACACGCTAAAAAAGCGCCGGGTTCGCCGGCCGGATGACGGTGCGAGTGCCGGCCAAACGCGGACAATGCTGTCATAAAACTAGAATTGATCTCAGTCTGCAGTTGTGACAGGATAGCGAGCGGCCTCCCCGGTCCGAAACAACACGCAAAAAAGTAGCTCTCAGAAGTCGAATTATCATGAAGAAATTTACTGCCGCCGTGTTTATCGTCGTACTTTTCGTTACCCCTGTTTCGCTGCAGACACCACAAAAGCCGGAACAGCAAATCGCCCCTGAGGACATCGTTCGAATCACAACCAATCTGGTTCAGACCGACGTAGTCGTAACCGACAAGAACGACAAGGTCATTCCAGATCTTAAGCTCGATGATTTTGAACTCTATGACAACGGAAAGCGGCAGACGCTCAGTCTTATGGAGTACGTCGGAATTGATACTGGTCGAAGAAGAGAGGCTGACCGTCCCGCCGGCCTGCCCCTGGATGCCGACATCTCACGCAATCTTACTGCTAAAGATCTGAAGCGCGTCGTCGCGTTCGTCGTCGACGATCTAACAATTCCTTACGAAGACATGGCGACCGTTCGGCAACTGTTGACGGACTTCGTCAATAACCAGATGCGTGACGGTGATCTGGTGGCGATAGTGCGCGTAATCGGCGGCAAGGGATTACTCCAGCAGTTTACTTCCGATCGCCAATTACTTCGACGAGCGATTGCGGCGCTAAATGTGCAGAGTAGTCCGTATTCGGCCTTTAACAATCCGGCGCCGGATCGGCAAAACATTCCGATACCCGCGAGGGCCGCGGATGCCGAAAACGGCACCAGCAGCGACGAAAGATTCGACGATCTCTCGCTGACGAACCCAAACGATCCCAATGACGAGACTCTGCGGCTCATTCGGGGACTCACGGCCCTCTCAACTGCAGACTATGTGATTGACAGTCTCAGAGAAGTGCCGGGCCGCAAGAACCTTTTCCTGATCTCGGGAGGAATTCCCATTTTTGAAGGCATTAACACCAGGTCCGCACCCGTTGCCGGATCGTCTTATTCCAATGTGTCTTACCTGTTCCATCAACTGGAAGATAACGCTGTTCGTTCAGGCGTCGTGATCAATACGCTCGATCCGCGTGGACTAAAGGCTTCGCCCGGAGTGGTGGGCTTTAACATGACGCCGGCCCGCAGCGCTCTGGGGGCTGAGGATCCAAACTTTGGCCGCGGCGGGAGCAGTGCGGGACGCGCCGATCTGCCCGGTGGCACTGATGACGATCCGTTTGGGGCTTTGCTATCCGGCGCGTCCGAACACCTGGGACTCGATACGGTTTCAAAAGCCACGGGCGGTGTCTCAGTGGTCAACACGAATAACTTCAAGGGCGGAATCGAAAAGGCGCTGTCGCTCAGCGATGGCTATTACCTTTTGGCCTACCGCCCGTCAGAAAAATTCGATCGAAAGTTCCATACGATTCAAATCAAGGTCAAACGAGACGGAGCAAAGGTGTATGCGCACCGTGGATACGTGGCTCGTGAAGAGAGTACCGGGAAGGCTCCCCGCTCCAAAGAGGAAGAGATTATATTGACCGCCAAATCACCCCTGGCGAAAAACGATATCGATGTTTCGGCGAATGTGGTCATCAAGCCGGCGTTGGCAAATGATAAGACGCCGCTGGCAATCCACCTCTTGATCGATGCTAATAAGCTCACCTTCACGCAGACCGCCGACGGAAAATATCAGACATCATTCGATGTAGTCGGGTTTGTTCATGATCAATTTGGGAAACTGCGCGGCGGCTTCAGTGAGACGATCAATACTAATTTAAGTGTGGAGGATTACCGGCAAGCGTTGGCGATGGGTCTCACCTACTCAGCCAGCACTGAGCTGCCTTCCGGATACTTTCAGGTTCGTGCTGCCGTGCGCGAAGCTGCGAGCGGGAACCTCGGTACGGTTTCCAAATATGTCGAGATTCCAAATCTGTCAAAAGGACATCTGGCCATGAGTAGCATTTTTCTTTTTGCCGTGAATGTGGAAGACAACAAAGCCACGCCGGCACCTTTACTCGCCCTGCGCGCCATCTCGCGAAAGCGGGCCCTCAGATATGCAACGCTCATTTACAATCCGAAATCGAAAACGCCGTTACGCTCTGAAATGATTATCAGCCAGGCCGGTAGAGTCCTATATCGGGAACCGGAACAGTCAATTGAGGTGGGAAGCGGTTCGCCTATAACGAAGGTCGGGGAACTGGGACTCTCGAAAGTTCCACCTGGTCGTTATGTCCTCACGTGGATAATCACCGATCCCGGCGCCGACAAGAAGTGGCAGACCGTGATGCGCAGCATCGACTTCACGGTAACGAACTGAACCGCCCGGTAACCATGCCCCGCGCGAAGACTCAAAAAAAAGGTGAGGGCTTCTGAAGAAGCTCTCACCTCAAAAGGGAAGCTGCTTTCACAGCTTCAGTGGTTTAGAAAATTAACCGCAAGCCGAACTGGACCACGCGTCGGGCTAAGGGGATTCTCTGATTGTTAGCGAATTCGCCGCCCACGATGCCGGCGTTTTCGATGCCGGTTGACGGCAGCGAACTATTTCTGGTAACGCCGTAACCGATGTTTGGATGGTTCCACACGTTAAAGAGTTCAGCGCGGACCTGAATCGTTACTCGCTCCCACACCTTCGTGTTCTTGAAGATGCCGATGTTCGTCTGATTCAACGCCGGACCAGCTAGGCTGTATCGCGGCACATCCCCGTATGGCGTGCCAAAGATTCTGGCTGAGCCCGGGCCATTGAAAATGAAACGCACATCGTTGGCCGTCACGGGCGTCAGGATTCCGTTGTTCAGATCATTGAACGAATAGAACCCGTTCAAATTCGTCACGTTCCCAACAAAGCCAAACAGAAACGCATCGACCTGGCTGATGGCTACTTTCTGCGGACTGACACTGGGGTTTCCGTTGAACGGCCGGAGGCTTTCGCCGCCACTCAAGTAGCTTGGACCCAATCCCAGGAAGCCGGCATTGAAAGATTGGCTTGCAGTGTAACGACGCCCAGTGTTGTAAACGTGGGTGCCATTAAGCTGCCAACCGCCCAGCAAGTGGCCAACAAAGCTGCGTTGCTCCTTCTTGAACGGCACATCGTAGATAAAATTCATCGAGAAGATGTGCGGGCGGTGCAACGCCGAAACGCTGCGCTCGCCGTGATAGTTGAAAGGATTCTGCGGCAGGATTGAGCCTTCACTGTTGAAAGCGAAAACCTCGCTGGAATCGTCGATCGTTTTGCTGAACGTGTAAGTCGCTCCCAGGTTAAGAGAATTCTTTAAGAAGCGACCGTTATATCGCGTCTGCAACGAATGGTAATTCGACTGCGCGGTGTTTTCACGATCGGTGATCGCGCCCTGCGGAAGAATGCGACCGTTACACGAAGCCTCATTATCCGGCGTGGCAGGATTGTCCGTGCAGACCAGCCCGGTGATTCCGGACGGAATGATCTGCGCAGCGAACGAAGGGAAGGCGACCGCCGTGGCGGTGCCTTTCACCGTTATGGTTCTGGTGAAACCATAGAGGCCACCGTTGGTTGTGCTGCCGGGTACCCCTACGAATGGGTTACGCAGCACCGACTGGAATAAACCAACTCCGTGGTTCCCAACGTAACGAGCTTCGAACACGTTACTGCGCCCGACTTGTCGTTGGAATCCAAACGACCACTGCTGCGAATAAGGCGAGCGGAAGTTTGGCGCCACCTTAGTCTGGCCCAGCCATTTCGGATCGAGTTTGCCAATTGGCAGCACTCCCGATGCTTGCGCAAACGCGCGAACGTCCGCGCCGAATATGCCCGGCAGTGGCAACAGCGGGCTGGTCGCCGGTAGCTGCCCGGCTGCGGCCGAAGCCGCCAGCGAAATTGAAAACGGCGACGAGTTTGCAACGTTTAGCAGGATGTTGTAGAACGCGGGGTCGTAAGCGATGGCATACCCGCCTCTTATTACCGTCGCATCACTGCCCATCAGCCGATGCAAGAAGCCGTGCTCAGCATGCGGTGACCACGCAAAGCCAAAGCGCGGTGCGAAGTTGTTTTTATCGGGAGGAACCCGTGGAACAATACGCGCCGAAAGCGGAAGCGCCGGATTCCAGAATGGAGACGAACTGGCTTCACGCTTAGTCGTAAAAACGCTCAGATCATCAATCGGCTGGCCGGTATACTCGTACCGCACGCCGAGGTTCAACGTCAGGTTCGGACGAATCTTGAAATCGTCCTGAACGAAGTAGTACTGATCGTCTTCAGTATAAGCCACGTTCGGGTTACCCAAAGCGATGCTGACCGCGGACGGCGCGTTATTGAGTACTCGCTGTTGCGTATTGAAGGTATACGCGCCGCCATAGTTGGGTAGGAACGGAACTGTGGCATTCGTGTATTTGAACTCGCCACCCAAGAGTAACGAGTGGCGGCCACGAGTCCAGGTCAGGTTATCTGCAAAGTCGTAAAGTATGGTGCTGCGACCTTGCGGCAGACCTCCGCCCATGCCCTCAGCGCGTAGTGCGTTACCGGTTAGCGAAACGCCACGAACGCCGCTCGCATTTATGGATTCGATCTGAGCCGCGTCAATCTTCGAGGGGCTCGGGATACAACCCAGGGTTGCCGGATCACAGCCGCCGCCGAAGTCCACGAATAAGTTGGTTCGCACGGCCCTGAATTCATTGACCATCTTGTTGTTGATCTGCCGAGTGTAAGTACCGCCGAAGTTCCGGGTGGTGAATATCAGATCACCGGTAAAGCCGTTGGTCGATCCAAGATCGTTAATCTGCGTACCGGTCTGAGACAAGAAACGAACATAGAAGTTGTCCTTGTCAGTGACTTTCATATCACCGCGGACGCTCAATTCGTTCTGGGTATAGTCGAACGGGAAGAGCCTCTCCAGCAGAAATCCCTCAACGCGGAGCGGAGTAACCCCAGCGACCCCGGCGCCCACATCGATAAAGTCGCGGTTGCAATCCGTAAAAGGCCGGCCAGCCAGCTTTTCGGTGGTAGCGTTACAACTGCGCAGATCTGTGCGCGGCGTTAATGTGCCCAGCGGAAGCACCGTCGGATTAAGCCGGACAATCGCATCGATCAGCCTGTTCCCCGGGAATGCCGCCGCCAATTTTGGCAAGTCCGACTGGATGATTCCGAACCCGCCAGAACGCGCCGTAATAGTTTGCGGTTGGCGGATACCTTCGTAACTGGCAAAAAAGAACGCCCTGTTCTTCCCATTCCAGGTACTTTTGTCGCCTTCGCCAAAACGCGGAAGAATGATCGGTCCGCCGACTGTGCCGCCAAAGACATTAGTTAGAAACCTGTCAGGATTCAGTTTGCCGCTGGCCCGTTCGACGTTGTTCAGCGTATCCAGCTTGTACTGGTCACGGTGAAACTCGAATGCAGATCCATGAAATTGATTGGTGCCGCCCTTGGTCACGATGTTGACCACGGCGCCGAGGTTGCGGCCATACTGAGCCGAAAAGTTATTCGTGACAACCTGATATTCCTGCACCTGATCCTGGTTATCAATGAACAGATTAGGACCCCCAACACTCAAGTCGTTGTTGTCCGAACCGTCGATTTGAAAGTTATTAGACCGGCCCCGGTTTCCGTTCACCGATAACCCGGTTCCGTTCGTGTTAGTGCCGCCGCCACTGTTCTGGGCCACGCCCGGGATAAGTAAAGCCAGGGTGTCAAGACCGCCGCCAGCGGAATTCGAGGGCAGATCCGCAATCTTCCGGGATTCAAAGCTGGTGGAGATTTGCGACTGATCACGATTAACAATCTCCTCGGTCCCTGCCGTCACGGTGACGGTTTCGTTAGGGGCGCCGGCTTCCAGTGAAAGATTGCCCAGCGTGTTGTCGCCGAGCTTAAGATTGACATCTGTCACTGCCTTTTTCTTAAAGCCCGATTTTTCGATAGTCAGGGTGTAATTACCCAGGGGGAGCTTCGGAAGAGAGAAGCCGCCCTCGGAATCGGTAGTTGCGGTGCGCAAAATGCCTTTCTCTAAGCCATTTGCAGTAACAGTTGCGCCGGCTACTATCGCACCTTGCTGGTCAACGACGGTGCCTTTGATGGTTCCAGATTGTTCCTGGGCCACGGCAGCGCCGCCGAAGGAAAGAACAAACAACGCAAGCGTAACGATAAAGCCTAACGCCCGCGTCGGAAACTTGCTACGACTGATCATATGGGTCCTCCTGATCGTGTTGTTTCGACCATGTAAAAATTCGAAAAGCGCTTACCTCGAACGCAAACCAAGAATGATTTTATTCGAGTATGGCGATTAGCTTTCGTACCTGATTACTATTGCCTGCTTGCGGAGCTTCCTGTAGATAACGCAGAAAATACTGGCGCGCCAGTTCATGCTCGCCCCGATTCATGTAAAGCTCCCCAAGGTGAAAGAGCGCGATGGCATAATCACTGCTGCCCAGATAATGCGCCGCCAGAAACTCTTTCGCCGCTTGCTCAAACTCTGACGTTCCGATAAACGCTAACCCGCTGTAGAGCCTGGCAGCGGGGGATTGGGCTTGTATTGAGATTGCCTTGTCCAAGGCGATTCGTGCTTGTGGAAACTGCTTCTTCTTCACCAGGACAATTCCTAAATTCAGAATCGGATTAAACGCCGAGGGATCGATATTTACAGCGGTCCGAAACTCCGCCTCAGATTGATCCAGCCTTCCCAGATCCAGCAGCTCGGCGCCCAGATCGTTGTGAGCCATGAGATATCGAGGATATAAGGCTATGGCTTTTCTGAGGTGGTCAATTGCCTCTTCGGTTTTGCCTTCCCGATTCAGCTTGCTGGCCTGCTCGAATTCCTTTCGCGCTCTGGCGGGAACCTTGGCATCAAGTTCGGTGGCCGATATCGCTGCGGCCCTGGGCCGCCCAGGTTGTTGTTTCTCTCTTAGAACAATGGTCACAACCGAGGTCGGGTTCCGTGCGCCGACGATCTCTACGGTTTCGGTTGAGATTTCAAATTTGTCCCTGTCGGCCTCGGCCACGATCTGGTACTTGCCCAGGGCCAGCCGCGTAAATTCGAACCTGCCGGTATTATCGGTATAGATACTCGCCTCGACACCACGAATTGTCTGTAGAGTGATGCGAACTCCTTCACTCAAGAAGCCACCGTTTGGCAGCACTACTCTACCTCGAATGATTCCTCCGCTGGAGTTGTCAGCGGAGCTTGTTGAAGACTGACCTGAGACCCTCACGGGAACCACGCAACCTAAGAATAGCAGCGCAAGAACCCAAACAGTCTGCTCATACTTGGTTTTGAGCCCATACATGTGAGGAGGTCTTCCAAGCAAGGGTTATGCCTCGATTTCAGGCCGATCGCCCGGTACACCGCTGGCAGCATTTCCCGCATTTGGTCACTTCGAAAACAAGTCTAGCCACGGAAAATTTGGATATTAGTCCGATTTTTCGGAAGGCAAAGAGTTGGATGTTTATCCAAGTTTTCTTCATCTCATAGATCCGTGGAGCGCGGGTTGGCTCGGGCAAACCGATGCAGACTAAAGTAACAACAACGCACGATACAAAGAAATTGGAGCAGGTTGGCGGACTCTCCCCGGGTGAAATCGCGCAAGGCTCGGGCTAAAAGACGAGATTCAAGCGCAACTCTCATCGCTACTTATATCTGGGTTCACTTGATTCGCGGCCGTTGAGCTTTAGCCGGCGCTAAACAACCGGGGCCTTGATAACTTCGAACTCGAACTGTAGTTCTTTCCCGCGACATAATGTGCTCAGATAGAACTCCCAAAATTTTCTCGTGAACCTAAGCTGCGGCCAGCGCTGATCGAGATTGACAATCAGCTCCAAACCCATCAGCCGCCATACATTCGCGAGCGAAACGTAAGTGCGCAGCGGCTTGAGTCGCACTTCGGTGTAGAAGGGAAAGAGTTGCCGATCTGCGACGAAGCAATTGAACGAATAACTGTTGAAGTGATTGCGGTGCGTCGGATCGGTGGCCCAGTCCGGGTTCGAATAGTGAGGTGTGACGATCAGAATTCTGCCGCCCTGGCGGGTGATGCGGTGAAGCTCTGCCACAAAGGCCATTACATCTGGCACGTGCTCAGCGACGTGACGGCAAATGACTTCCGCGAACTCGTCATCAGGAAAAGGATAAGGAACTGATGCAAGATCGTGAATGACGTCTGCGTGGGTCTTGGGATTTGCGTCAATTCCGATCGCGCCCGGCGTCTTGTTCCAGCCGCAACCGACATCGAGGATCTTCCCTGGGGCCACTGCGCCTTTGTTTGGGCGAGATTCAGTCATCGACAGCGACAAACGTGGGGATCCGCAGCTTTGCTAATTCGTCCGGCCACCCTTAGCGGCGAAGCCGTTCTTTATTCCGCTCGCGAAAGCGGGAAAATCAACCGCATAAATCGGCACCTTAAACTGCGCCTGCAAGTCGTCGAAGCTCATGCCGTCCAGCATGATTGGCTCATCGCTTTTAAGCGCGACCTTCGGAATGATTACAAAATCACCCAACACGCGGGCGCGGGCAGCCAGGAAATCGCCGCCCGTCAGCAAGCCTGCAACGCTCACATCGCCGCCGAAATATTCGTTCTCGACGGCGAGAACTTCCAATCGCGTTCCGGCTTGTTGGTTCAATCTCTCGATCATTCTGTGAAGCGTGGGCGCAAATAGAGTGCCCGTCATAATGCTGCCGTACATCTTCGATGTTGCCCTCCCTGACGGTCGGGCTTCTGACACATATTTGCGCGCAAGCGCGCGCAGCAATGCGTCGAATTGATTGGCCAGCCCGCGCACCATGCCGACACCGTCTTCAATCTGCGGAGAGTCGCCGTAATGCCTTCGCGAAGGAACATTCAGTCCGGCTTTCAGATAAATCTCATCACCCAGAAAAGCAAATCTCGTCCCCAACTTATTTTTCAGGTCTCGCTGCACCGCGGAAACCTCAGTAATCGCCTGGCGGCAAAACTCCGGCGTTACCGGTGTCAGGCGCGGATCATTGAGATAGCGCGTCAGCCCGAGCGGCACGATCGCGACGCTGCGCACGTTAGGGTGCAGCTTGGCCAGATCGTAAATGGTACGCCGCAAAATCTCTCTATCGTTGATGTTTGGACAAAGCACGACCTGAGCATGAATCTTAATGCCCGCATCGATCATGCACTGCATCTTCGCGCTAATATCGGCGCGCTCTGGATCGATGCCGAGCAAATAGGCGCGCACCTCTAAATCAGTCGCGTGAACGGAAACATATTGGGGCGAAAGGCGCTGCTCGATCACGCGGCGCATTTCATCTTCAGTAATGGATGTCAGAGTCGTATAGTTTCCGTAAAGGAACGACAGCCGCACATCTTCATCGCGCACGAACAAGGAAGGACGCGCCGTTTCCGGATTTCCTTTGCAGAAACAAAAGAGGCATTCGTTCGCACACTGCCGCGGGACGATCTGCTCGAAACTTAAACCGAAATCTTCGGCTTCATCGCGTTCGATGTTCAGTTCCCAGTCCTCGCCTGTATGTTTGCGAACTTCTACGACCACATCGGTTTCGCCGGAGGATTGAAAACGAAAATCGAGATAGTCGCGCACAATGCGCCCGTTCACGCGCATGATGCGATCACCGGGTTCCAGCTCGAGCTCGGCCCCGATAGATCCTGCGGTG
This sequence comes from Pyrinomonadaceae bacterium, assembly GCA_046262835.1. GTDB lineage: Bacteria > Acidobacteriota > Blastocatellia > Pyrinomonadales > Pyrinomonadaceae > UBA11740. The sequence goes on along the minus strand of JBHELZ010000013.1, from coordinate 78,508 downwards.
ACGTCGGTAATCGTCACACCGCGCCGGCGGATCTGGTTTACTGCTGGGGTGACCGCGAATTCGTACACGACTAATGAGTTAGATAGAGACGACTGGAAAATTCAAAGTAAGCGCAAACGAAAAGTATATCAAGACGAAGGCGCTTTTGTTGATTCGCCGGCGAATTGCCCCATGGCCTTCAGATTTGGTACTGATGCAATTTGATGTGGCTGGTGCATCCTGCGCGTGTCCGCACGGGCGGAACGCCGCGCCCCTTTTTCAAACGCCTGCGCCGGATAGTTGGAGGTCGTTGACAATGCCGAAGGCCCAGCTTACTCTCGTGATTGCCCACCTTTTGATGTTTTGCCCGGCAAAGGCGTCATCTTATTAATAACCCCGAAATCCATGACATCTGAACAGACAACCGGAGCGCCCGGAGAATCGAACGGGGCCGCCTCAACGCAAAAGTGCATTCTTCTGGTCGAAGACGATCGCTCCGTGCGCAGGTTTTTGGAGGTGACGTTGCAAAGGGCCGGATACAAAGTTATAACTGCAGAAGATGGACTGGCAGGAATGAAGTGCGCGCTCACCACGGAAGTCAATGCCGTAATCACAGACGCGGTGATGCCGCAGATGAACGGTCACGAGCTGGCAAGATTTCTGCGCAGCAATCCAAAATTATCCAAGCTGCCGATTGTCCTGCTGACGGGCCAGGAGAATCGAACGCCTTCAGCCTCAACTGAAAAACTGATCGACGTCTTTCTCGATAAGCCGGTCAAGGCGGACGATTTGAGGAGCTGTTTGGCGAGCCTCCTCCATTAACCTTCCAGCAACTGACTCAGCGGCATATACGCTCGCCCCTGCGACAACGCGACGGCGTTGTAGGTCAGCTTGCCGGCGTAGGTGTTCACGCCTTCGGCCAGGCCCGCATCGCTCATGACCGCCGCTTTGAATCCCAGGTTTGCCAACTTCAGCGCGTACGGCAAGGTCGCATTAGTCAACGCGAAAGTTGAAGTGCGCGGCACTGCGCCCGGCATGTTGGCGACGCAGTAATGCAACACGCCTTCAACGTAGTAGGTTGGATCAGAGTGTGTGGTTGGATGTGTCGTCTCCACGCACCCGCCTTGATCGACTGCGACGTCCACGATGACTGCGCCGTCGGTCACGTCTTTCAACATGTTGCGCGTCACCAGGCGTGGCGCAGAGGCACCGGGCACCAGCACTGCGCCGATAATCAGATCAGCTTGAGACACCGCGTCATGAATCATGTAAGCACTGGAGGCGAGGGTGGAAATCTTTGAAAGAAAAATGTCGTCGAGCTCGCGCAAGCGATCGAGGTTGTTGTCGATAATGGTTACGTGCGCGCCCATGCCGACGGCAATCTTCGCGGAGTTTGTGCCCACGACTCCGCCACCGATGATTACGACGCGCGCGGCGGGGACTCCCGGCACTCCACCGAGCAGGATGCCGCGGCCACCGCTCATCTTCTCCAGATAATGAGCGCCGACCTGAATCGCCATGCGGCCGGCAACTTCAGACATCGGAGTCAACAGCGGCAGAGTGCCACGGCGATCCGTAATCGTTTCATACGCCACGCCAATGACTTTTCGCTGCAGCAGTTGTCCTGTTAAGGCATTGTCCGGAGCGAGGTGAAGATAAGTGAACAGCAACTGGCCTTCACGCATGCGGGGATATTCGGGCACGATGGGCTCTTTCACTTTGACGATCATTTCGCCCTCGGCCCACACGTCGTCGGCTGTTTTCACAATCGTTCCGCCGGCGAGCGTATATAACTCATCATCGAATCCCGAGCCCTCGCCAGCCTTCTTTTCAACCAGCACGCGATGACCGGCATCGGTCAACGCGCGCACGCCCGCGGGCGTAAGCCCGACTCTATACTCGTTGTCCTTAATTTCCTTCGGAAGTCCGATGATCACTGTTTCTGCTCCAAATTATCCAGAGTCCCTGTCCCTGCGGAAAGGGTGATAAGCGATAACTAAGGTTTTCCCTTTGGTGACGGCGAAGCGGACGGCGATGGCTTTGGCTGCGGGGGTGGCTGAACTTTCAAGCTGTTCCGAATCATGTCCCAGGCGGGAGCGTCCTTTGCGATGTCGCTCTCGGATCCGAGGACCGACAAGTGGACCAGCCGATCCGATATTATTCGATAATACGAATCCAGCCCTCCCGGTTGACGATCCATAACCACTCGCAATCGAATCCCTTCTGCGTCGCCGCCGCCCAATTGGGTCGCCACCGGAGAACGCTTCGGCTGCATCCCTTGCTGCTCGAATTGAGTCGCAAAGTTGTCGACGTATTGCTCCTGAAAAATCTTCCTGGCATGCGCTTCCTTGTCAGGGGTCTTCAACCATTCTCGCGGCGATCGCACGCGGATGACCACGTCGCCCTGCGTCAATTCGAGAAATTGCATCTGCCCCGTGCTTTGATCGCTAAATTGCCAATTCGCCGGATAGTCGAAAGATAAACCGTCTTTATCGAAATGTTTGACGTTAGGATTCTGGGCCACCGCGGTGATCGTTAGCAGACAGAAAGCGATACCTGCGATTGTCAATCGATTTGGGTTCATATTCCTCTCCTGGTTTCAGCGTGCAGACTTTAGTTTGTTTCGAGAAAAGCGGCAACCTCAAGGCCGAACTCTAAACGCTTTTCATCCAATCAATACAGTCGCGAAGCGAGCTGCGCATATTCGCCACACTGTCATGATGAATTCGCCCGTGCCCGGGCAGCACCCATTCAAAGTCATAATCCAAAAGCTTAGTCATCGACCGCGTCTGTTCCTTCCATGAATACCAGCAGGCGCTGCGAAATGCGATCAGCGAGTTTCGGTTGGGTGACCACGCAAGATGATCACCGGAAAAAAGAAACTTGTTTCGATAATTCAGGACCATGTGCCCGCGCGTGTGGCCTGGAACCGGAATAGCAACCAGGTCTTTATCGATTTGCATCGCAGCTTCACCCTGGACCACTGTTTCGATGCAGCGAGGCCCGGCGCCGTCGTCGGCGTGCATGATTCGCCGGCAATTAAACTTTGCCGCGAACCGGTCGTGATCGGCGACGTCGTCTTTATGAGTCAGGAACATCGTGCCCACACCGCCCAACGCTTCAATTCTCCTGACCAGTTGGGTAGCGAAGCGGGGCGAGTCGATCAGTACGTTACCGCCTTCATCAGCGGGCCGCAGGATCAGATAACTCCACGCGCCAAAGCTTGATTCCGCATTGAACCCGCAATAGTAAACGTGGTCCGCGATTAGCTCGGGAAACGCATCAATTCCGATACGCGCGTCGTGATGCTCGATTGTTCCGATCGAGCCTGTCGGACAAGCAACCAGCGCCATTAATGCTCGCCTGATGTGATCACTGCTTTCCGGCTGATCGCGAACGATCGACGCATCGCCATCTTCAGCAAATGTCTCAGGAGCGATTTGCCGGCAGGCATCGCAATCTATACAAGTTGAGTCTACGAAGAAATCGCCGGGAACATTGTCCGGAAGCCGTAAAGCAACGTTAGCCATGGATACAATTAATCATGAGTTAGCCGGCGTTCAAGTTCAAGTGAGGGTGGGCGCAAGTGGTGCCAATCTCTTGAGCGGAATAGATGCAGGCGCGTGCGATGATCGTGTTTTCTGTCGCCGGCTACAGCCGGCCCTGGCATGAAGACGCCGAGATTGTCAGGCTGCCTTCGCGCGCTCGCTCCGCGCGGGGACACTGCCTGTCTCCGCTCCGCCGCAGCCGGTCGAGTTTGCGATTGATCCGATAAATCTGACACGGTCCTTCAGTGTGACAGGTGCGCGGCGTTCTGATTAGCAGTTACGATTATATAAGCGGTACGTATGTCTCCCGAGTATCCGGAATAAACAAAGGGCAATCCCGGCGTCAGCTTCAAGGCATCATCTGAAACCCCGATCTCGGAATTCGTGACTCCCGGCGCGTAGAACATGTAATGAGCCGGAAACTCCGTGGTCGAAAGTCGACCTGACTTCCGGTCGAACTTTACATCGCCGGCGAGCATATAGGCGATACCCGCCTTAGCCGGACTGTGGAATCGTCCGCGGGCGAAACCTTCGTCAATCTCTTGTTTGATTTCTGCCGCGGATTTGTCCTGGGCCAACAACTCGCCGACCCTTAACATGAGGGGCAGAATTGTACGGCTGCCCTCAGGATCCCAGCAGGTTGGGTGAACGGAATCATCCCCGTTCTGCAAGCCATCACGATTGACCATGCAATTAAAACCGTTGCTTCCGGTCCGAACCTTTTCGTAACCGTGTTTCGTGAAAACGTAGACCGTCGCGTCCTTCCGCAAGTGGACGGGCGCAGCCTGCAGCGCCAATGCGATTTCCTGTTGGCGATCGATCAAAATTTGCCCGTCCGTTAAATTGATCCCGACTGAGGTGTGGGAATTTCCAGCCGCCGCCAAAACGCAAACATGGACAGCAAAGGCGATGGTCACGAGCGCGCGACGAAACATGTTTCCTCCTATGCAGGAAAGAAGCGGACCGGCAGCCCCGCTGCCCGGTTGGGCGACTGCTCCCCTCAGTTTGCTTATTACTAAGGCTTCTTAACCGGCGGTTTTAGCACCGGCGCATTTTCGGGTTTCCTGGCTTCGTCTTCCGGCTTGTCGGGCGGAAAATCTTTTTCATCGATGTCCACGATTTTCACTTCCGTTCCGAATTTGCGATAACCGCGGAAAAGAATTTCGTTGCGTGTTTGCTCCGTCCGGCCTTGATAGCGATCAGTCAGTTCTACCACGGCGCGCGAAGGCAAGAGGTGCGGCTGTTCGTTGATTGTCACCCAGTCATAATCGATGATCTTACTGGCCGCGGTGATTGGAAAGCCCGGTTCGATCTCCGTACTGATATCTTCCAGCCGCAGCACGCGATAATTCTCGCGATCGATCCAGATGCGCCCACGATAGCCCGAGATAGTCTCTTGTTTCATCGATCCGCCTTCGCCCCAGCCAAGCGATTGATGTGAGTCCTGTCGCTTCACCTCGTACTCGTAAATAATCGTCCGGCGTCCGCGCAAAGTGTCAGTGTCAACGGGGGTAAACTGCGCGCGGCTCTCAGGCTTGAAAAGCTCAGTGAGTGCAGTCACATACTCGCCAGTCGAGATCGTGCCGCCGAGCTTCATGTTGTAGTCCTGATCCTGAGTCACCGGCAGGCCGTTGATTGAAAGCAGTTTGTAATCTTCCCCCGCGCCCTGGCGATAACTGACAGCGATGCTCAAACGATCGTAGGGCGACCAATTCCGGCTCTGACCAAATGCATGCGATCGGGTTATTTGTTGCTTGACCAGATAGTCAGGCATCTTCTCGGCCGCGCCCTGAGTGGCTTTGTGGGCTCGCTCAAGCAGTTCCGCCGACTCGGCCATCGGCGGCAACGGGGTGGCCACCGCCGGATTAGCGCGCCGCCGATCCGCCTCTTCCAGGGTATGTATTAACGACGCATCGTTGCCGCTCTTGGTCGCGACCAGCGATCGCAGCCCGGGGGTAATCGGAAAACCGATGCCGCGTTTGCGAACGTCGTCAATTAATTTTTCAACTTCGCTGGGGTGCGCCGGTAATTGATAGAGCACCCGCACGAATTCCTCGTTGGTCAGCGGTGGGCCTTGTTTTAGTTCCGTCGGCTGCGGAAAAGGCGTGCTGTTGGATTGAGCGAGAGCCGGGCACACAACTAACAGGAGCAAAGCCATCGAGATGAATAAGAAACGCATATTGATGAAACTATGAAACCACAGATCAGGATGTATTTGTTTCAGACGCAGACCCTTTGCAACCAGTTACAGACGGCGATCCGTTATTACCGTGGACCGGCCGAACCTTCCGGCGTTCGCGCTACGCCGCTCCTGCCTATCGCGACCACGTCAGCGGCGCAATGATCTTTCCGAGCATGTCCGGCTTCGAAGCGTCTCGCTGGAGCACCGGATATTTTTCGCCTTCCGCATAAGTCAATTGATGATTTTCAACGTGCCCTTCGTTGTCGACGGTCAGGTCGATCCGGCCATGACGGGGGTCAGTCGTCTTTCTGATCGCTTCACGCAGAATCTGTATTGAGTAAGCCTTGCCATTTACGGCGATCACTTTCATGCCCGGGCCGATGCCGGCTTTCGCCGCTGCCATCCCTTCGATAACGTCAGCAATGCGGCCGTCCTCGTTGAGGCGCAATCCGATCGAATATCCAAGTTCCGCACCCCGTCCTACCCGCTCGAAATCTTTCAAGTAACCGTTGGGCGCAAATTGGTACGCCAAAGTCCAACCGCTTCGTTCGATGCCGCCGAGCGGCGCATGGAAGTCTGTCGAATTTAAACGTGTGGTTAAAAAAGTTTGCCAATCGAACGGCGCGACTTCATTCAAGCTGCTAACGACCTCGTCGAAGGTGTAGGTGCGGACCATGGGCTCTGTGCTGGGCGCGCCATGAAAGCGTCTGCAAAAATCATCCAAAGTTTTCGCGCCGCGGCTCAACTCGCGAATCTTTGTGTCAACATCAAGCCAGATCAGCCAGCCTTCGTCATAGAAATCGACGCCGCGCCGCAATGACGCCCATTCTTCCGGGGCCGAGTAAAGAATCTGGGCTGCGATCGTCGTGTCAATCAGCGGCCGCGATGTGCGCCCGGGTTTGTGATCGAGATCAGCGGCGAGCTCGGCGAGATGGTCGCGATACTGCTGTTCGGTCCATAAGCCGCTGCGCGCGGCGAGCAGACTGCCGAGGTACTCAGTCAATCCTTCATAGACCCACAACATCTCCCCTTTCATCGGCTCCTGATAATTCGGCGTCGTCAATCCCGCGGGTCTTCGGTACTTGCCGTTCCATGAATGGACAAACTCGTGTGGCAACACGCCGAGCGAAACGTCGCGCAGTGCATCATCAAGCAACGAGCGCTCACCCACGCGACTGTCGTTTGATTCGTGATGCTCGAGCCCAAAGTGCGCGGTGTGATCGCTTAGGGTGAGAAGAAAATGATAATGCGTGTAATGCGTGGCGCCGAAAAGCGAAACAGCCTCCGAGACGATTCGTTTCAGCGTACTTGTCAGTTCAGGACTGATGGCTAAATCTGCGTTGTTGTCCGCGGCAATATCGATCTCGTTCGGCGGGTTCGCGGCCAGGGGGATCACGAGAAAATATTCACCCGCAAGCACTGGCGAATCGACCAGGCGCTCCAGCGATACCGCCGCGAAATCGATTTTACCGGCCAATTGATTTGCTACCGGAAGGGAGGTGCCGAATTTCCAACCTGCCGGCAGACTCAGATTTACTTTGAAAGTCACATCGCTGACATTCGCGCCTTCCGGATAGAGCAGCAATTGGTTCCACGTGACGATCGCCAGATGCGAAGTTGTAGAGGCGCCGGCCGTGAAACCTCCGGCAAAAGTCGGCGACAGAAAATCCAGAGCGACTTCGATCTCGGGAACTCCCGCCGGCACTTCCAAATGAAACGCGTACATCTCGACGTCGTCGCGGCGCCACGGAATTGTTTTTCCCGCGGCGGTGATTTTCAGTCCGGCCAAATTGATGATGGGACCGGTTGGCCCATGTTCGCCCGGTATCCATTTGGGATAAACCAGCGTCATAGCCCCGGGGGAAACCGGCATCGTCATGCGCGCATGAAAGAGTTTGCGGGGCGCTTCAGTGGCATCGACAGAGAGCGTGATTGGGCCGGTTGCGACGTTGGCCCGGACGACAATAGGCGTAGCCTGGAAGCAAATACCAGCGGCCATGCTGAGCAGAAATATTTTGACTTTCCGATTCATAATTTCAGGACCTCAAAAGTAAGCTGACCGCATATGATATGCGAGTGAGGCGTGGAGACATAATCAACTGCAGCGATGTCTTCGCTCGATGTACCAGCTTGCGGATTGTCATAAAGTGGAGCGCAAGCGTCGTCGCTTGCATGAGCGTTGGCGGACTTCGACTTTGCAACCCTGAAAGTTGCGCTCAGTTTTACCGGGGCTGCTTCAGAAGCAGAATCTTTCGATTGCATCCTTGAGAATCGCCGAGCAGCGCTGAAGTTGATCCGTGGGAACGAATTCACCGGTTCGATGCGCAACGCGGATGTCGCCTGGGCCAAACACGACCGCCTCTGCGCCGAGGGTCATCATGCTCGGCGCTTCAGTGCCGAAGGCCACCGTGCCGGCCGTTTGTGCTGAACGTTTTTCCAGGAACTTAACCAATTCCGATTCGCGCTGCGTCTCGAAACTGTCGTCGGCGCGCCCGGCCTCGATCTCACAAACAAAATCGGGGTCAGCCGCGCGCAAATCTGCGACCGCGGTCCTTATTCTAGTTACAACAAGATTGGATGATTGTCCGGGTATCGTGCGCCACTCGAGGGTGAACCGACACTCGCCGGCGACGATGTTCTTTGCTGAGCCACCGGTGATCAGGCCCACGTTCAGTGTGGTGTAAGGGGGATCAAAACCCTCTCTCTGTTCGCTTTGCAACGCGTCGGCAATTTGTTCAATGCAATCCAGCAACCGCGCGGCGCGAAAGATGGCCGATGCGCCGAGTTGCGGATAAGCGCTGTGAGCTTCGCGGCCCCGCACGACGATCTCTGCGAGGCAGTATCCCTTTCCGGCGCTCATGGGCTGCAACGACGTCGGTTCGCCGACGATCGCATAGCGGCATTTGAACGGCCGCGCTGCGGCCAATCGCTTCGCGCCAAGACACCCAATCTCTTCATCGCTCGTGAACACGAGGCCGAGCGGCTTTTTCAGTCTTGTGAGGTCGATACTGTCGATTGCAGTGAGTGTTGCCGCGATGAATGCCTTTGTATCGCATGCGCCGCGACCAAAAAGCTTACCATCCTGCTGAGTCAGTTGAAGCGCGTCGATCCAGGTTGGATCATAAGGCACCGTGTCCGTGTGGCCGACGAGTGCAAGTTCGATTTCTGCTGCGGCGCTGCTGCGCGCGATGAGATTAATCTTAGTGACGCCGTTCTGATCAACATGAGGGAGTCGCTCAGTCAGCAGACCAGCAGTTTTGCATCTCGCTTCGAGATAGGAAATCAGCTCGGCGTTTGACCGCGATGACACGGAATCGATTGCGACAAGTTCCGCTAATGCTTTTTCTACAGTCATGGATACGGAAGCGCCGGTGTCACAAGCCCGACCGCGTTAGCGAGGGCGGCATTCTTTGAACTTGCCCTCCCTAACGGTCGGGCTTCTGACACGCCAATTACCCCCACAATCTCTTCTGCAATTCATTAAACCGGTCGACCACTTCTTCCTGAATCAGATGTTGTCCTTCGGACACGATCGGTTTGCCCCCTACAACGACCTCGCGCAATGCTGTTCGCGATAACGAAAAAACAATCGCCGGCAAAAGATCATCGCTCGAGGCGCCGGCGATCGAGGGATCATCAAGGTGAACCGTAAAAAAGTCGGCGGGTCGTCCGGCTTCGAGTACTCCACCCGCTGCTCCAATGCTGCGCGCGCCGTTAATGGTGGCGCAATTAAACAACAACTGAGCGCTATCAGAAGCCCGGTTCTTAGGGCGGATCTGTTGGCCTAAGTTGCCGTCGCTCACGCTGGGGCTTCCGACACTCAGCACTGCTCGCTCGAGCCTCTGCAGTCGCAAGTGATATTCCAGCTCGCGCGCATCCTCCAATAGATCAATTTGCGCGTGACTATCCGTCCCGAGACAAATCGGCACGTCCTGGTTCACGTATTGGTCCGCGGGAACGACCCCATCGCCGAGGTTTCGCTCAGTTGTCGGACACGCGCACACCAGAGCGCCCGACTGGGCAATTGATCTAACCGCCTTCGCAGTTACATGAATCGCATGAACTGCCGTGAATCGTTCACTCAGCAGCCCTTCCGTCTGCAGCAGGGCCACCGGGGTGCGGCCGTGTTCTTCTATGCAGGCAGAGACTTCAGCCGGTTGCTCGGCGACGTGCATATGAATTTTCAAATCGTGTTCGGTTGCATAGTCGATGACGTCTTTCAAGTAGGGAAGCGGCACGGCGCGGATGCTGTGCGGGGCGATTCCAATCCAGGCGGCGTCAGAAGCCCGACCGTTAGGGAGGGCAACCTTGTTGGAGGTGCCCTCGCTCACGCTCGGGCTTCTGACACTTTTAGCGAGCGATTCCAAATTCTTCAAATAGATTTGCACGTCCCTTTCAATGAATCTCTTCTGCTTCGGATTCGCATCGGCCTGAAAACCCGAACGCCCATAGGCGACCCGAAGCAACGCGATGCGCACGCCGACCGCTGCGGCCGCGCTGACAACTTCTTTCGCCAGCAAATTCGGATCGTCATAGGGACTGCCGTCCGGCGCATGATGAAGATAATGAAACTCTCCGACAGCGGTAATCCCGCTCAGCGCCATCTCGAGCAATGCCATGCGTGAAACGTCATAGATGTCGTCCGGCGTCAAACGCATGGCTGCCGAATACATCATTTCGCGCCAGGTCCAGAAACTGTCAACTTCGTTTTGAGTCGCGCCAGGGGCCTGCCCCTTCGGCGGTGGCGCGCCTGGAAACGTGCGATATTCGGTCCGTCCTCTTAGAACCCGCTGGAACGCGTGCGAGTGAGCGTTGACCAGGCCCGGAAGCAATGCGCGTCGCGGCAAATTTATTTTCTTTTCGTCGGTTAACTCCGCAGCATGGACGATCTTTACGATCATTCCCGCAGCGTCGCACACTAAGGCCCGGTTTGTCTGGAAGTTGTCGCGAAAATAGATGAGCTCAGGGAGCCACGCGATCATCTGGTCTGTTTCTATTGTGGTGTCCACTAGCGGTTGAGGTTCAGCAGGCGAACGACGAACGAAGGGCACGGCGGCGAAGGAATCTCGAACGCCTCCTCAGTTGATTTCGCGCGACGGCGACGGAGCTCCAGTTTCAGACTTTCTTCCCCGCGCTTCATAGTCCAGGCGTGATTCGATCGAAAGATCGGCTTGAGCAGGAATGAAAGCTTCTCAATAATCCGTTTGTTCGCCTTGATGGTCCAGTCGTAAGTGATATCGACAAACGGCCCGTTCTGTTCAAAGGTCCAGATGCCCTTTCCTTCCAAATCACCGGTCGCATCCATTGAGAAACCATGGGGGTAACGCGATTCAGTCGTTCGGAAATTGATTTTCAGCGTGTAGGGCAGCCAACCACCGGCCCGCAGGCTGATCAATTTCCCGATACCGTGCTTTTCACCGGGCTCGATTTCCTTCACCTGGAAATAGACTGACCCCCACCAACGCGGCAGCCCCAACGCATCCTCGAGAATGTCGGCGACTTCTTTTATCTGACCTTCGACGCGCCAGCGATCGACAAAGTGATACGCGTTATCAGCCATTTTCCACGTTTTGGGAGCCAGCCGAGAATATCACAAAGTTTAGAGTTGAATCTGTTCCGATTTATGCCTCGGCTGCTTCTGATTTATGGGCGGAAGCTCCCGCAAGGCGCACTATGACCGTATCGACGTTGGCCTCAGTCTTTCTCAGCCGTTAGAATGGGTGTTCTGTAAATTGCATGGACGCATTAACTGCATCGCTCGGCGTGTTAACCGCCATGATCACGCCGGCGGTCTTGATCTCGGCGAGCGGCACGATGATTCTTTCGACGTCCACGAGGCTTGGTCGGGTCGTAGATCGCGTACGTTCACTTTCCGAGCGTTTCCGACTACTTTCAGTCAGCGAGGAACAACCGGAGTTTTTCGAAGAAGAGCGTTGGGATGCTCTACGATCAACTCGATAAGCTCACAAGTCGCTCGCGTCTTTTACAGCGGGCACTGACAACTTTTTATTTAGCCGTCGGCGTGTTCGTGGCAACGAGTGTGGCAATCGGTGGGGTGGCCTTTTTTGCGGCCCGCGGCATAGTCGGCGGTGCGACGAGCGCCTGGATTCCGGTCGTCATGGGGCTTGTGGGCGCCATGTGCCTATTTTACGGCAGTATGCTGCTGGTTTTTGAAGCGCGGCTGGCGCTGAGCACAACGCACGCTGAGATGGATTTCATCTGGCGCATCACCCGCAGAGTGGGGCCCAAAGAATTGGTCGAGCAACACAAGACGCACTACGTGCACTTCAGAAGGAAAAGTGATGAGTTGGAATGACGAGTACCGTGAGCGTTAGCGACCCGGACTGGAGGGCAAGCTTCCTCGCTTGCCACCTAATTCAGAGGGGCAACCGAGACGGTTGCGCTCCAGTCGCTGCCGCTCAGGATATTGACACGGGCTGTAATGTGCTTGAGAGAATAATGGCGCGCCAGGATCAGTTTGAACCCTCCTATCTTCGGTTGTTGCAAACCGGGGAACTGCAGATGCGTGTCCAAGCGTTGGAGGCCTTGCTTGAGCGCTGCACGGTCTGTCCGCGCGATTGCCTCAACAACAGGCTGAATGACGAGATCGCCGCTTGTTACTCCGGGCGCCTCCCAATCGTTTCTTCTTACACGGCGCACTTTGGAGAAGAGCCGCCGCTGGTGGGGACGCGCGGGGCGGGTAACATCTTTTTCGGCAATTGCAATCTGCGTTGCGTGTACTGTCAGAACTATCAGATTTCGCAAACGCACAAACAACAAATCAAAAATCAGGTGACGCACGAGCGTTTGGCTGAAATGATGCTCCAACTGCAAGCGCGTGGTTGTCACAACATCAATTTCGTTTCGCCGACCCACTTTGCTCCTCAAATGACGCGCGCGATTTTAATTGCCGCAGAAAAAGGGCTGCGCCTGCCAATCGTTTACAACACGAACGCCTACGATTCAGTCGAGGTGTTGAGACTGCTCGAAGGCATCGTCGATATTTATCTGCCCGACTTAAAATATGCCCGCGATGACGAGGGACTTCTGTATTCAAAGGTCCGCAGTTACGCGTCGGTCTCGCGGGCGGCGATCGCCGAGATGTATCGGCAGACCGGGGACGGATTGGTTTTTGATCAGGATGGCTTGCTTAAACGCGGCCTGGTAATTCGTCTACTGGTACTGCCGAACGATCTTGGGGGCGTCGGCGAATCGCTGCAATGGATTCACGACCAATTGAGTCCGCGGGTCGCCGTTTCTCTCATGGCCCAGTACTATCCAACCAACGTCGCGGGCACGAAGCAGCGTTACACGTTGCTTTCGCGCCGGATTAGAGAGACGGAATGGCTGCGCGCGGTCTCAGCGCTCGATGCACTTGGAATGGAGGAAGGCTGGATGCAGGAGTATGACGGTTCGGCTTTTTATTATCGTCCGGACTTCAATGATTCCGAAACGCCATTTCGGGACGTAAGAGACTTCGTCTAAGCCAGACCTCGACGAATCAACGGGACTTGTTTGAAAGAAATCCCTGGTTAGCGATTTGAGCTGCGCCACTCTCTTAATCACTTCGTGACCGGTAATTGCGGGCGCCTCGGCGGCACGGCCTGCGGCTCTTCTTCGGCCATGGTGTCGAGTACGTCCTGATAAATCTTGATCGAGCCCGATTGCTTCATCCCCGTCATCATGGAAGTCAAATAATCCCCAAATACCTGGTTCTTTCTCTCCGTCAGTGCCTGCTGCATCAGGGAATCGCGCTGCTTCGCATATTCAGTGAGGTCCGCATCGGTTTTCTTATTAATCCCAATCACTAAATAATTCTGGTTAAGAAAAATCGGTTGCAGCACTTCGCCGGCTTTTGCCGCATAGAGCGGATCATCAATGAGCGCGCTGGAGCCCGCCTCGCCCAGCGGGGTGGCCAGCTTGTAATTGCCTTCGGCCTTCGCTTCCAGTCCGGCCTTTGCGGCCGCAGCCTTAAGATCGCCAGGAGACTTCGCGGCCGCCACGATGTCTTTCGCCTTTTGCTCCAATTGCGTTTTGGCCTTCTCTTCCCTGAATGCTGCGCGAACTCTTTCTTTGACTTCGCTAAGATCCGGAATACGAGGCGCACGTTGCTCGACGAGCATTGGAACCGCGAAGCCATTCTTGATTCCGGTGCGTTCGCCGACGTCGTTAGGAGTATTCAATGGAGCGATCACCTCTTCGAACTGCTGAGAGTTGCCGATGTTCGGCACATCATCGCCCGGTTTGATGAACGGAGTCTCGCGCACCATGTCCGCTGGACTCATGTTCGCTTCAGCCGCTAATTCCTGGGCGACCTTCTGCGGATCTTTCGTTTCTTTCAAACGATCCTGGGCCTTCTGCGCGATCTTCTGGGCCACGGTGTACCCGCGGCGATTGCGCAACGAAACCAGCAGTTCCGGCTTTGCATCTTCGAACGTCTTTGGTACCGGCTCGCCCCGTCGCAGAATGTAATATGCGTTCTTGTACTTGATTGCGTCGGTGATTTCACCCGGCTGCATCTCGAGCGTCTGCTGATAAGGATCGCCGGCTTTGGACGGATCTTTCTTTACGAGTTTATCGACACGGCCACCGTTCTTCGCCGTCGCGGGATCTTCGGAATTTCCCTTTGCCAAATCAGCAAATGCATCTTCGGTAATCGTGTCGCCGTTCGCACGCGCTTTTGCCACCAACAAATCCGCTTTTGATTTGACTGATGCATCCAGGTCCTCGCGCGCGACTTTTAAAACAATCTGCTGAATTTTGACGCCGGCTTGTTTATATTTAGGGTCTAGACTGTCGTATTCGTCGTGCAGCTCCTTATCGCTAATTTGCAGCTTCGCTCCGGACTTGTCCTGATCAACAAAGAGGTAGCGTATTTTTTTCTGCGGTACCAGGATGTTGTATTCAGCTTTGTGTTGTTCGAAGTAGGCCGCCAACTCGTCATCAGTGGGTTGGATCTTCTCCGCGACTTTGCTGGCCGAGACCAGAACGTATGTGAGATCGAATGAAGTATTTTTCTTTTTGAATTCTGCCTGCACATCTTCTTCAGAGACGCGGACACTCGCAGCCACAAAAGCTTCCAGTTTGGCGCGCGCGATGTCTTCGCCAACGCTATGCTCAAAAGCTGCGACATCGCCGACGCGTTGCTCGTACTTAGCCATGTCCAGCTTTCCGGATGCATCAAGTAACGTGAGCTTGCCGGAAGCATCCTTGAAAGTTTTGCGGATCTGTTCGTTGATTTCAGCGGGGGAAGCTTCGAGGCCCAGACGTCGCGCTTCCTGCACGGCGATCTTTTTTTGGATCAACCCATCAAGAATCTTGTCGTCGCTATAGCCCATCTGCGTCAGGCTGATCTGGCCGCCGAAACGACTGAACTGGGCCTGAAGATTCTGTTTTTGGGTCGCGAATTCGCCCAGCGTAATGTCATCGCCGGCGACCGAAGCGACCACCTCGCTACTTTTCGTAGGCTCGAGTGCGGACGTGCCGCCACCGGGCCGGAAGAATAGGACGAGACTGACAGCCATCAGGGCTACGAATCCCAGAATCAGCACCTTGCTGGTGCGTTCGAACTTGCTTAGTTGTTTGAGCATCTAGAAAACCTTTGTTACGTGATTGCGGAAACGCTAAATTCTAAAGGAGCGAGCCGCGGGCTGCAACATACGGGGACACCGGGCCAACGTCGAAGGCTCGAACTTCAGGTTGAGTTTGTGCGGGTCTGTTGCCTCACGCCTGATTCTAAACCGCGCCTCGCATTTTGCCTCACACAGTGCCGATGATATGTTATTTCTCAGATGCACTCGTTGGCGACCTCGACACTTGCATGGGTTGGTTTTTGTAGTTTCATTCTGGTAATGCTGGCGATTGACCTCGGTGTCTTCAATCGCAAACCTCATGAAATCACCACGCGAAACGCCGCCATCTGGAGTGGTGTCTGGATTACCCTCGCTTTCATTTTTGCCGGTCTGCTGTTCGGCCCACTGGGCTGGGAACTGTTCGGGGCGGCGCGTCACCAAAAGGGGCTCGAGTTTGTCACCGGCTATCTGATCGAGCTCTCGCTTTCCGTCGATAACCTCTTCGTCTTCCTGCTTATTTTTTCGTATTTCAAGGTTCCGTCGAAATATCAGCATCGGGTCCTTTACTGGGGGGTGCTGGGCGCACTGGTAATGCGCGTGACGATGATTTTGGTGGGTACAGCTTTAATCAACCGCGTGCATGCAATCATCTACGTCTTCGGAGCATTCCTGGTTTACACGGGAATCAAGATGCTGACCCGAGATTACGATGAATCGAATCCTGAAGAGAACCCGATCGTGCGCTTTGCGACGCGATATGTACCGATCGTTCGTCACTACGAACGGCGAAAGTTTTTTACCACTGTCGATGGTAAGCGAGTAGGGACGTTGTTGTTGTTGGTGCTGATCGTGGTTGAGGTTACCGATCTGGTGTTCGCGCTCGATTCCATTCCGGCGATCTTCGGCGTCACGACTGATCGCTTCATCGTTTACACTTCAAACGTTTTCGCAATCCTGGGTTTGCGCACGTTCTATTTTTTGCTTGCCGGGGTTGTCGAGAAATTTCACTACCTGAAATTGGGCCTGGGTCTGGTGCTCGGATTTATCGGGGTCAAGATGTTGCTTCCGTTGCTTTGCAAAGGCCTGGCAGCGTTGGTTACGGCGTTGGGAAGCGAATCGCTCGCTACTCATATTCGCTCGGCCAGTCATATACCGACTGGAATAGCTTTGGGAGTCGTGGCCCTCGTGCTGCTGGCTTCGGTCGCGGCCTCGCTGATATGGCCAAAGCGGCCCAAGATTAAAAGCGGGAAGTAAACACGACATCGCCCCGAAGGGTTTGTCCCTGCGGGGCGACGGAGCGCGCACCGGAAAGCTCCGGCAGCATTTTTCGGAAACGGTGCTTAAGCAACCTAACTGTAGAGAACCTCGGTGTTGGTTCTTCGCTCGCTGAGATCCAAGTGATTAGGAACCAGGGAGTACAGCCTTCCATTTAACTTGGTAAGTGAGGAAAGTCTAACGCCGTCGTCGCGAAACGGTCAAGCATCATGTTGACCGCACTTGATGCGTACATGAAATGCATCCACCTCGTCTAGCTTCTCCAAATCAAAGGCGCCAGCAATACTACGATTAGCCCGCAAATTATTGTGAGCGGCGTTCCAACTTTGGCAAAATCGCTGAACTTATACCGCCCCGGCCCATAAACCAGAAGATTTCCGTGGTGACCAATGGGTGTGAGAAAAGCAACCACTGAAGCCATGGCTACGGTCACGACGTAAGGCTCGGGAGCACGGCCAAGCGCCTGGGCCAGCGCCAGGGCGACCGGCGCAAAAAGCGCCGTAGTTGCTGAGTCCGACATGAATTGAGTTATCAGGGCGACGACCGCAAACAGGAGCAACAAAACAGCCCGCTCAGGCCATCCTCCGACCGCGTGTTGCAGCCAGCCCGCAACCAAATTGGCGGTGCCCGTTTTCTGCATGGCCGTCCCCAGGGGAATTGCGCCGGCGATGAAAACAAAGATTCGCGCATCGATTGCTCGATAAGCCTGGTTTGGGGCAATGCATCCGGTAAGGACGACCGCAACGGCTCCGGTTAACGCCGCCATCTCGATCGTCAGCAGATTAAAAGCAGCCAACAAAATTGTTGCCAGCATGATCGCTCCGGCGAGCCACGCTTTGCTGCGCAATTTGGGTTCAGCATGAAATGGAACCATCATTAGAAATGCCGCGTCATTTGAAACTCGCGCCAAGGCCTCTTCGTCACCCTCTAGCACGAGCACGTCGTTCGCGCGCAACTTGACCTTGGACATCTCCTGGTCCAGCCAGCCATCTTTTCGCCACAGGCCGACGACGACTGCGCCATAACGCCGGTGAAAGTCGATATCTGAAAGTGTTCCGCCGACCAGATCGGATCGCGGCGCGACGACGGCCTGCACAAACAAGTCCGAGCCATCGTCGTCTTCATTGTCTTTCTCTTTTTGCCTGACCTTTTTCCTGATGCCGTACAAATTGACCGGATGCAAATCAAGTTTCGCATGCTTGCGAATAGTCACCAGTTCTTCCGGCGTCGTCCTGACTACCAGAACATCTTTGCCCTTAACAATCTCGTTCCTCAGCGGGGCGCGAAGCCGCTTACCCTTGCGAATAATTCCGGCGACTCTGAAATGGTAATTATCGTCGCTTTGAATTTCACTGACTGCCATGCCCACAAAGGGCGAATCCGGGGACACGGCAATTTCGGTCAGATAATCCTCCAGTCGAAAGTGACGAGTTGCATCGTCGCTGCCCTGATGCGTTGGTAAGAGAAATCGCCCAATCCATAAAACGAACAACGTGCCCGCGACCGTCAAGCTCAAACCGATCGGTGCAATCGAAAAGATTCCCAGGCCGGATCGGCCCGACTGCTGAAGCAGGGTGCTGGCGATCAAAAACGCCGGCGCGCCGATGATGGTGATTGTCGTCCCCAGTGAGGCGGCAAAAGACATCGGCATTAAAAGTTTCGAAGCCGGCAGTTTTCTTTCCCGCGAAAGGTCCAGGGTGATGGGAAGCATCACCGCCGTCGTCGTCACGTGATGTGTGAATGCCGACAGCAAAGCGACTGACGGCATGATTACGGCGATTGCGCGGCTGAGACTTTTTCCCGCCAGTCGACCGATCTGCTCGCCCAGACGGTCAGACAAACCGGTCGCGTGCAATGCTGCGCTTAATACAAAAATGCCGGCGATGACGATGGCGGGCTCACTGCTGAATCCGGACAGGGCCTCGTCAGCTTTGAGCACGCGAGTGACATACAACGCGATTACAATCAGCACCGCGACCACATCCGTGCGAATCCACTCCGTTACAAACAAGAGCAGCGCGATCAGAAGAATCGCGACAAAGGCAATCTGCTGCGGATTGATGTTCCCAATCACAAATGGCTCCTTGAAAGAATTCGGGGGGTAAGAAAAGCTGATGATTTGAAGTCGTTTCTGCCGAATAAAAGTCGGATTCGAGCAACAGATATGCCGCGCCTATTGTGAGGTGCAATCGACGTAATCGGCCAGCATTTGTTACAGTTCGGATGATGCAGCTGAGGGTCAGGACACCGCCCGATTTTAATTTTTACCGCACCGTTTTAAGTCACGGCTGGTGCGAACTGTTGCCGTTCGAGCTGGACCGCGCGAAATGGAAATTGACGCGCGTGCTCGAGCTTGATGGCGCCCGGCCGGTAACCGTTGGAATGTCGCCCCGGAAAGGCTGGATGAAGATTGAAGTGTCGCGCCGTGTGGGCCAGCGCAGCGCGCAGAAAATCATTCGCGACGTGCGACACATGTTTCGGCTTGATGATGATCTCCGCGAGTTCTACGGATTAATGATGGCTGATCCCGAATTTGCGTGGATTGCTGAACAAGGGGCCGGCCGCCTGCTGCGTTCCCCTACAGTGTTCGAGGACCTCGTGAAAATGATTTGCACGACGAATTGCTCATGGGCGCTCACCGAGAAGATGGTGAACGGTTTGGTCCACGAATTAGGAACGGCGTCCGATGATGGACGCAAGTCGTTTCCCTCGGCCGCAGTCATGGCCGCACAATCAGGCGAGTTTTTTCGCGACAAGATTCGCGCGGGTTATCGCTCGCCTTACCTTAAAGAGTTGGCCCAACGCGTAGCGTCGGGCGAACTCGAGGTTGAGGGGTGGTTGACCACTGATGCTGCACTCACGGATTTGCTGAAGGAGATCAAGAGCGTAAAAGGTGTGGGTAACTACGCTGCGGAAAACCTGCTCAAGTTAATCGGCAGATACGATGGTCTCGCCCTGGATTCGTGGGCCCGCGCCCAATTTGCTAAAGCGCGCAATGGCGGACGCGTTGCCAGCGACAAAAAGATTCTGCGATTTTATTCTCGCTTTGAGTCTTGGCGTGGCCTCGCAATCTTATGCGACATGACCCGAGCGTGGCTTGATCCTCAAAATGTCGCGAAATGGTAAGCCAATTGTCCAAAGCCTTGGATCACTCTCCAAACTCCCAGCCTAAACCTAATATTATGAACGTTTGCGACGCAACCTTTCGCCTGCTTAGTGCACTAACTCGGTGAGATATTTTAGAGAAGTCCAGCGCGGGAATGCGAGTTGCTGTCTCTCTGCTAATGTAGGAGGAAGAAAAGAAAATGAAACGTTTCATGAAGGGTTTTTTTATCGCTGCCGTCATCAGCGTACTGGCTTCATTCAGTGTGTTGGCGGGCGACAAGGGGAAAGTTGAAAAGAAGACCATAACATTTCCGGAGGATGTGATGGTCAACGGAACATTGGTAAAAGCCGGTGATTATGAAGTGAAGTTCGACGAGGGCACAAGCGAGTTGATCATCGTTAAGAATGACGAGGTCAAAGCCAAGACGCCTGCGCACTTTGAACCACGGAGCAATAAAGCGAAAAATACCGCGCTTCGCACCATCGACAAGGGTGGCAATGCTGAACTAGTCGGCGTGACCTTTGGCGGATCTGATCACGACGTGATCGTGGGAGTCAATGGATCAACCAGCGGCACTCAGTAACGTCTGATAGTCTGTTCGGGACGAAAACACGGCGTGGAGGAAACTTCGCGCCGTTTTTCTTTTGCCACCCGGGACCGTCCCCGGCCCGCGGGTGGGGCGAGGACGCGATGAGAAACGCACGCGATCGATTCTACCTGCTTTTAAGACGGTGCCGTCAGTTACGCGCCAGTGCGATAGCGCAATCCCAGCGCGATGATCTTTTGCAGCAGCCCTTCGTAATCCACCCCACAGTGTTTGGCCGAATCGGCAAAATCTTCCTGGTTCGCGATCTGCGGGTTGGGGTTTGCCTCGAGCAGGTATATCTCGCCCGCGTCCGTGACGCGATAATCGAGACGGGCATACCCGCTTAAAAACAGCGTGCGATAAATTCTTTTCGAAAGCCGCTCGATCTTGGTGATCATCTTTTTATCCAACTCTGCGGCCTTCGTGACTACGCCTACCTTCTCCTGATACGCCGGGTCCCACTTTAATTTCGAAGTCGCAATGTTAGGCGCGCCTTCAGGAAGTTTCTCGATCACCAGTTCCCAAGGCGTATAGGTTTGCAGGCGCTGGTTGCCGATAACGCTGACGTAAATCTCGCGGCCGGCAATGTATTGTTCGGCGATCGCGTGGGTCTTGGTCTGACGATGGATAAACTCGACGCGCTCAGCCAATTTGGCGTCATCAGACACGATTGAAGCGCGCGCAATTCCCACTGAACCTTCTTCACTAATCGATTTCACCAGCAAAGGGAACTTCAATCGTTTCGAGCGCTTGACCACCCGGTTCATGTGAAAGACCGCAAACGCAGGCACGTGAATTCGATGATAGGCGAGGACCATTTTTGCCAGCGCCTTGTCGTGCGAGATTGTCAGCCCGCGAGGATTGCATCCCGTGTATGGTTGCTTCATCAATTCCAGAAAGCTAACCACGTGCTGATCATAAAGCGGATAACCGTGAAACTCTTCCAATAAATTGAAAGCAATGTGCGGCTTGTGTTCCAGCAGCGCGTTTCCGATCACTCCGAGGTTGTTGTAAACGCCCACCGGATAAACTTCGTGTCCGACGTTCTTCAGGGTGGAAATTACATCCCACTCAGTTTTGTAAGGCGCAACTTCCTTGACGGGCAAACCATCGATGCTGTCTGGCGGCACGAGATCTTCGTGACACAAAACGATCAGCCGCAGCTTCTTGAAAGCGTCGCCGTTTTTTACCACCGGTTTCGAGCGCTGCGGCTTTGAGGCCGCTTTTTGATCGTCAGATGTCATTAACCTAATGTTTGAATTCCTCATTCAGGCGGAAAGACGACGAATGCGCCGTAAATGGAACTTTCAGTTAACTTCATAGAGCAATCCGGTAGTAACCGGAATGGACGATATTCATCGTTTGCACGGTCAACATGACCATCAAATGGAGCTTCAGCTGTTCTTCGCGTCCCACCGCTCGGAGTTTCAGTTGGGCGGCGCGCGCAATCATCAATTCCAAAACATGATCGATGGCGTAACCATGCACTCCCGTGCCTTCCGAAACGAATTGTTGAATTTCCGGCGCGGCCCGACGCAGAAAAGAAGCGGCGGTCGTGCGCCCGACTCCACCAGACTCAGCCGAAAAAATGCGCCGCAAATCGTTGTCCAGATACGCCGGCCATTCGAAAGCGTATTTCTCGCGCTTGCGGTCGTAATGTTCGCGCAACGTGATCCGGATTTCCGGCAACGTTTCGATCTTGCGGCGCACGCGGTTCCGCGGTCGGGTGCCGGCAATCTCTTTCAACAGTTCATCCACGTACTCGAGCTTTCGCAGCGCCGGCCAGCCGCGATAACGGCGGCGCCAGCTGAAACGGGACTGGAGCCAGACGGCAAAGGTTTCGGCAAAGTCTTCCGCGGGATGGGCCTGCGCGTACCAGGCGTCGAGATTCAGCACGTAGCGGCGGCTGTTCGGTTTAGGTTTGTAGGACGGCGGATACTTTTGCGCGAACGATCCGAAAGTGCGAATCCAGCGCCGCTTGAAATGCAACCGGAATGCGTTATCCAGAGCGTGTCCCGCTTCATGACGTAGAATTCGCATGCACTCAACATCGGTGCCGCCTTCGACTTCGCGCATAAATTTGCGCTCGAGTTTCATCAGCCGCGGATGGGCCAGATAAAAGGGAATGGCAAACCCCGGTACGCCGTCCGGGGTGAACCACTCTGCGGACAACCACACATGCGGCTTAAAGCGAATGCCGCGATTATTAAGCTCGCTATAAAGACGTTTAATGTTGGTTTCGAGAAGCGATCCCTTGATTCGAACCGGCAGATCGCAGATACGAGTGTCAAGTAGTCGCTCGTCGGAGATGAGACTCCACTTGAATCGCGTCGGCACCGAATCGAATTGTAACTAGGTTAAGAGTTGCGCGCCAGAGTTTTGTGATCGGGCCGTCTGGATTGTGGGCCGGTGTCTCGATTATATTAGCCGCCGCTGGTGTCCTGACCGAAGCACAGGAGCAAACCATTGCAGTCCCTAATCACGAGTTCGCGTTGGCCATAAATTCGATCTGCAGGCCCGTCCATAATCTCGGCGCCGCGCATGCGCAACTCCTCTGCCAAGACATCAACCCCTGTGACCCTGAGGTAGATGTCCGCGGCGCCTTGCGCGCGACGGTTGGGGGCGGCGGGCCCATCGGCCCGGTTGAAGAACACCTGGACCTCATCACGCCACGCGATGCCAAAAACCGGAGGGGGATCTGTGGCAAAACTAACGCCGTTTCCATCCCAATAGCCGGCTATCCGGAAACCCAGAACGTCACGGTAATACTCGGCTGTGCGCACCACATCTGTTACGGTGAACTGCGGCACCGCCGAAATCAAATGAGCGGTGGTTGGTGCCTCGTCCATTAAGTCACGCTTTGAAACGCCGCCTCTCCAACAGATCACCCGCACCAACCTGGCAGACTATTTGAATGGCGCGATTACATTCAACTTCTATTCGGTCGATCAATTCATGAATCAAGCTCGCGGCCTCGTCCCGCGAGCTGTTGCGCGGCCCGTTGCGCGGCAGCGCGTGAACCGAGGCAGAATGCTCCATAGAGCGCGGATCCCAGTTCAAGCAAAGCGATTGCCCCCGCGCTCAGCATGAATTGGCGCTGAGAGTCCGCGCTGCCGGCAGGGAGATAGTTAATGTTATCGGGTGATACGATCACGTAATGGTAATAGGCGCCGAACAGAAAGGCCCCGAGCATCGAAAGAAAAAATACCCACAGACCGATTGAAAAGTAGCGGGTCCAAAGCAGCGTAGCGCCCACCGGCGGCGCGATCAAAATTATGAGAAGGATGAAAAGAGTCTGCGCCGCCGAGAGGTTGATATTCAGCCGGCTGTGCATACTGCCATGCCAGATACTTGCGGCCAGATGAACTGTGACAAGTACCGCGATGACGGCTTTTCTCATAAGCAACCCGCGTCACCAGGAGGACGGCAAGTAAGCCTCGCGGGGGCCTTGCTGTAAATAAGCTTGGCCCCGTGAAATCAAGGGTCAACCAGACAGCAACACAATATCCCAAACGAATGACAGCTTATCTGCTTCCATCCCGGAAGTCGGTGTGGTTGATTTGGCGATTACGGCTTCTCTGTACAGGCCCTTTACGAATTGCAAAAAATGATCCTGTTCGTTAAGCGGTTCATTCGGGAAAAACATTTGCGTGATCAGGCGATCGTATTTCGCTTCCACCTCGAAATGAACGTGCGGCGCGCGCATCCCGACAACCGGCGCGGGATAAGCGCCCGGCTTTATGGTCTTAAAGCGATACCGACCCTCAGCGTCTGTAATCTGAACACCGAAGCCCTGGAAGTTCGGGTCTAACGGGGCGGGATTCGCGTCGCTTTTGTGGGAATAGCGCCCGTGCGTGTTCGCCTGCCAGATTGAAACTTTAGCGCCGCGCACAGGTTCGCCTTTCAGGTTCATAACCCGGCCCGTCAGATAAACAACTCTCCCTTCTGCGGGCCTGTGTTTCCCCGTGAGCAGAGTTAAATCCGCATCCTGATCAGACGGTCTTATCTGTGGATAAAAAGGACCGAGAATTATTGATGGCGTGAATACCGGGCTGGCCGTTGCTTGCGCTAAAATTGAAGCGGTGTCACCACAAAAGGTTAGACCGCTTACGCCGACGGCCATTTCTAAGATTTGGCGACGTGAAAAGGCGTTCTTTTGTTCACTCATTTCGCTTCCTCCCCCCAAAACGCTATAGCATCTTGTTTCCAGTCAGAACGACAAAACGCCGAACGTTCCAGTTGACCGGGCGCGGGCTATACATTCTTCATCGTAGCTATGAATGATGAGCGCCATTCGATCCGCGCTCCGGTTGAGTGAGTTGTTAGCCGCGGCGCGCGCTGAACCGTTTTTCATTTTATTAAGACAGAGCCTCTGATTACGCGCGGCGCGTTTGTCCGAGCTCAGAAATCAAGTTCGCGGACCTCTCTTAATACTTTTACTTCGTCGGCTTTAACGCCCTGCTTCCTGAACGATTTGCAAAAGGAACGAACATCTCTTTCAAGAAAAGCGTGCGCGTTCGGGTTATTATCAAATTCAATTACTTGCGGAAAGTCGATGACAACTGCCTCTTCATTGTGCCAGAGAATATTGAAAGCGGAATAATCCCCGTGTACCCTGCCTGCGCGGACTATCAGCTTCAGATTTCGCACCGATTGCCTGAAAGCTGCTTCAGCCTCATCGTTTCCCATTTTAAGGTCGGCGATACGCGGAGCTGGATTCCCATCTTCATCCCCGATGAATTCCATCACGAGTGAAATACCGTTGACGGCAATTGCCTTCGGTACTCTGACACCGTGCCCATGAAGGTATTTCATCTGCCTGAACTCTTCCTGCACCCAGAGTATCTGGTGAGCATTTAGTCCTTTCTCGCTCCCCTGAATTATTGCTTTTTTTATCCTCGCATCGCCAATAAATCTGCCCTCGCGGTAAGAATCGTCGCGCCTGAATGAGCGCACGCGCAGATCGGTGTAAACCTTGACTGCAATAAATCCGTCTGAATTTCGCGCAAGATAAACCGAAGCCTCTTTGCCGGTCTTAATCACCGAAATCAATTCGTCGAGAAAACCGAGGCGTGACATTTCGTTCAAATCAGAGTTTGCGAATTTTGCATCGGGGTCTGAAGAATTTTCTTCGCGGGAAACAAGTTGATTGACAGACTGTTTGCCTTTCAGCTTCGGCGTTTTGCTTTTGATCTTTATGAACCGATCTTCTTCTAAATCTTCTGCCGCTGAATTGTTGAAAGTGATTTTCATGTGTGAGATTAATAGTCCCGACCAGTATCAGGTGATATGAAAATCAACGCCGTAAAGTTTCAGCCGCAGTTTCTGCGCCAGCGCTTTCGAGGCAACATTCTCCCATGAGGTGCTGTATAACGGCATAGCGCCCGCAGCTAAAACTAATTGCGCCCATCCAGCTACGACATCTTTTGCATATCCCTTGCCACGAAAATCAGGCAATGTCTCAACGCCAGCCTCATGCGCTTCAGGAGTAATGCGAACACTGCGACACACGGACACCGCTCGATTTCCCTCGATGAGGGCGACGAAGGGTTGCCATGTGGAAACCTCTGCAACCAACTCCTTAAAGCCGCCCTGTAACGTCTCCGCATTCTTCTCCGTAACAGCAAGCAGATGTCTTGCTGGCGGCATAACGTCTTGCGGGAAGTGATATGCGGGCCCGCTCTCCAGTGCCTGCACGTGCGCGTGCTTTTCCAGTAGCCGCTTGTACGTCTCAACGTGCCGAGGTGACTCTCTGAGCTCTATGCCTATTGGCGGCTCGTCGGCACACAGTCCATCCAATTCCCCTCGGAGCATCTCCGGTACATCGGCGCGAACCCGCCAGACATTGCCGGCCCGCGTTCGACCTAAGAACATACGAGGAGCAGGCGCTGCTGTGCCTCCCGGCTCGTTGACGAATAAAAGCCGCGACCCGGTGTTATGCGTGAACAACGCATGGACGTGGATATTCATCAACTCCTGATCAGTAAGCACGAATTTTCCTCTTTGCAATATCCGTTATTGGAGTAACCAGCGCCCGATTTTAATCCAATATCTACAAAAGCTCTTTGCTTCTATTTTAAAACAGGCGGGCTAACGGCAGAGGGTGCCTTGATTCACGGTTACGACAGCCCCAGTCTTTATCTTTTTCAACGCGAGAAGCGCGCGTCATGCGGCGGCAGCGACATTTTCTACCACAAAGCCGATGGGCCGCGCGGTGTAACAAAGGCCGCGCTGTTTTGTATTTTCAAAGAGAATGTAAGCGCGCCAACGATGGAGTCGACGCGGCGGCTGACAACTACATTCCTGACAAGTTGTCGATGACCCGGCTGGCTGCGTTAGCGTCCAACAATTCGTTGGGCGGCTTGTTCAATGGGCATGAGACGGAACTGCACTCAAGATGCCGGCGATTTCCTGTGGGATGGCCACACCGTTCATTTCATAAAAGTCTTTAACGGCTCGCAAAGCCATTTGTGACTCCGGCGCGGTTTGAAGTTCTTTGCGCTGGTGAATAGCCAACACAGCCGGCGCGAGATTGGCCTCGGCGCGTTTTTGCAGATCGTCCGCGCGCTGAGTGCGCAACTTTGTGGCAATGAACGCCTGCTCGATTACGCCAGTGCTCACGCATCGAGCCCACAACCGCTGGTTAGCATTGCCCGCGATAACAAAGCTAACGAACGCCCCGAGAATTAAACCTGCAACAAACACGAGAGGCATTTTGAACTTCTTAACCATGTTAACCTCCGCTACAGCCGCACAAGGGTTGACTTGACGCGGCGGCGCGAGTTCATTCAAGCATCGCCGGACCAGTTGTCAGAACCGCCTGCGGTAGCGGGCGGGCAAGTCTTTCACGCGCCCGCCACTCGCTTCAACGATTTGTTATGCCGTTGACAGGCCGATCAATACAAGCCGAAGTTATACTGAAGTTCCATCCAATACGAAACGAAGCGTCCATCTTTTGTTGCTGGAATGAAAGTAAGATGGCGCGCGGCTTCAATAGCCTGTTCCGTCAGGCCCTTCGATAACCCACGAACGACGTGCATGTTTGTGATTTCGCCCGACGAAGCAAATACGACTCTGAGTACGACAGTTCCGGTGATGCCAGCGTTTCGCGCGTCGTCTGTATACCACGGCTCCGGCTTGGATACGACGATTGGTTTGCGTGTGACTTGTTTCCCACCCGTCGCAATTTCAGTGGAATCAGATTGCGGCAATGTCGTAATCTGCGGCGGAGAGTTACTCATTGACTCGTCCGCACCCGATAGCGAGAACGTTGACAGGAAGTAGTCTCGCAGCGGTCCGTTGTCAATCGCCTGCACAGTAGCAACGGCGTAGCCACGTTTCTTCGTGGCATACACATCAACGATACCAACCACGTCACCGAATTTCAGCGAGTATTCTTTGCCAGCAAATCCCGACAGCGTTTTGTCTTTGATTGGCGTGATTTCGGCTTGCGTACAGTGATGGAGTTTGAAGTTTTCAAACGTATCTTTCAAGGAATTGCGATCATAGGAAACAACCAAATAGACCGATCCGTTTGAATAAGTGCTGTAGATGCGTTCCGGTATCCGTTTACCAGACTCACTTGTGATTAGGTTGAAGTACAACCACGGCTCACGAGGCATTCGCACGGAGAACTGTTCGTCCTTGCCAGTGTATTTGCTCCAAGCTTCAGTCGCGGCAGTGGCAAACCGCGAATCGATGCCCAAAAAAGCAGTCGCAACTGCAAGGCATATCACGACTGCTCGCACGGCGTCGGCGCGTTTGGCCATTCGCAAAGAGATAAGTCGATTCAAAGGCATAACGTCTGAGAAACTATGAACTCTCCGTCAGAAGGAGTTGGATAGAATCCAACTGCTTTAGTACGGTCATCTTGAGGACTCAGGAGGCTCAATCAATAGACTCAAAGAAGGAGACCGGGACGATGAGCATATTGGCATTTGACCTTGGCAAATACAAGACGGTTGGATGTGATTATGAAGCAGAGAATGGAGGGCGCCGATTTGCACGGTGTTGACTACTTTCCACACCAAAAGCGCAACAGAGCCGCAAGGCGCGCGGCCTTGCGACTCTGTCGTAGATCGTTTTTTACCCAAAACGAAGATCGTTCGTTCGGGGAAAACGAATTACTGCTTGTTATAGACGGCAGTCGTATCCGGTGCCTGCTGCTGGCCACCTTCGCGGTGCGTCACGATCGTCAGGGTCTTGCCATCGCCGGACAGAGACAGCTTCTGGGTCGTCGTGTTAACGCGCTCGCTTCCGTCCGGGGCGGTAAAGGCGGTCTTGCTCATCAACTCCACACCGCCGTTAGTCATGGTTGCCTTCATCGTGCGCTTGCCGGTGTTCTGTCCAAAGGTTACATCACTGGTAACTTCGTTGCCGTCGAGGTTGTAAGTCTGCGGACCAGCTGCACCACCGCCGCGTCCCGCACCACCACCAGCGCCGCCGCCACCACCACCCGCCGGTGGCTGACCGCCTTCAACCTTCTGCTCGAGGGAAATGGTTTTGTCGTCCTGAGTGATTGTTAAAGTAACTTTGTCCGCGCCCTGCATGCGAGGGGACAAGCCCTGGCTCTTGGCTTTGTCCAGGCTCCAGGTGCCGGCATAGCCTGCCTTCTGGGCACTGGCGGCGATGACGACGAGCAGAAATGCGGTCGCCAGTCCGGCAATTAAAAATATTCTCTTCATTCGAAAAATCCTCCGTTAATTTGTTCGTTTTGGTTCGCGAGAGCGCGATTAGTTGCGAGTTCGGTAATCTAAGACGTGCGCGTGGTGCGCTTGGTTACGCTAAATTCTCGGGAAATAGCGCCTGTCGGGACTGAGAGACTAAAACGGTTAAGCCTCGACGTCAAACTGAAAGAGGTTGTCGCTTGGGGCGGCTTCGGCAGCTCTGCGTCTTTAGGTGAGAAGCAACCCGGCAAAAGCAATTTAACGTAAATACGCAAAGCTGCGAGGAATACTTAGGGCCGGGCCGCGGCGCTGCTTCCCCGCCACATCGAATCCAGTCGTCTGCCGCCGGCAGTCTGTAATAGACTCAAAACTCCCATGTAACCGTAGCCAAAACAGAACAGCAACAGGAAGGCGATCGGGCCCCACATATGCATGCGCAGCGCATAGGCGATCGCAAAAATAAAATAGACCGCGAAGCTCAATTCGAGCAGCGGCAGCCAACCATGCTTTCGTTTGTACTTCTTCCGCTTCCAGGACTCATCATCAGTCTTTTCGACCCGATACTTGGGCGTGCGCACGAAATCAGACTTCACCCCCATCAACGCTTCCAGAACGGCACGCGCATTTGAGAACGCCAGGCCAATCCCCAGGCCCATGACCAGTGGCAGGTGCAAGAGGCGCGAACCGCGTTTCTTGTCGAGGTACCAAACTGCCGAGCCATAGAACAGCACGACGGAAACTGTCGAAAAGAAAAGCAGCGGCACGTCGAGCATCATCAGTTGATGCAGGCCCTGGTTATAGCGGACCAGCAGCAGCGGAAACTGCAAAAAGCTGGCCACGATCATTAATGGATAGCTGATGTTGCCGGTGAGCCGGAAAAACATTTCCAACTTTACCCGCAGCGGCAAGTCAGCGTACCAGATGCGCCGGTACAGCTTGAACCAAACCTGCAGGACGCCCTTCGCCCAGCGGCGCTGCTGGGCTTTGAAGGCGTTGACCTCGACGGGAATTTCCGCAGGTGCTTCTTCGTCCAGCAGGTAAACGAACCGCCAACCCATCAACTGCGCGCGGAAGCTTAGATCGGTATCTTCGGTGAGCGTGTCATGCTGCCAGCCGCCGCTCAGCTCGATTGCCTCGCGCCGCCAGATGCCGGCAGTGCCGTTAAAGTTGAAAAAATTTCCCGACCGGTTGCGCGTGGTTTGCTCAATCACAAAATGGCCGTCGAGCATGATCGTCTGCAATCGCGTCAGCAAATTGTACGAGCCGTTGATGTGCGCCCAACGCATTTGTGCGCAACCCACAATTGGATCGGTGAAGTGATGAACCAGCTTGCGCAGGAAATCGGGTTTCGGCACAAAGTCAGCGTCGAAGATCGCGATCAGTTCGCCTTTGGCGCTCTTCATTCCGTTCTCTAAAGCGCCGGCTTTGAATCCGGTGCGATCGGCGCGATGAATATAGTGAATGTCGAAACCCTGTGACGCGTAATTCTCGACGGTGGCGCGCGCGATATTCACCGTCTCGTCGGTCGAATCATCGAGTACCTGAATCTCAAAGCGATCGCGCGGGTAATCTATCTGGGTGACTGCTTTGACCAAACGCTCGACTACGTACATCTCGTTAAAGAGCGGCAGTTGTATGGTGATGTGCGGCAGAATATCTTCCGCAAATGTTTCTTTAGCTTTAGGCGGAAAACGCGAGTAGCGCCAGAACTCGATCACTTGCTTGACGCGATAGACGCCGTAGATTGCCAGCACTGCGAGAATGCCGAAGTAAAGAATCAGCACGGTCCAATCAAAGGCATCGAACTGATACAGGGGACTAATGTTCGCTGTTGTCTTGTTATAAAAATCACAGTAACTCGGCACGTCATAACAGATGTAGCCGTTGATCGGCGTGGGGCAGAACCAGCCCTTTTCGAGACACAATGTCGGATTAACGGTGGCGGCGATTAGAGCTAGCACGGATTTGTGAAATGAGACCTTCGCGGAAAATTCAGGCGTGGCATTCTAACGTAGTAATCGAGTGGGTTCAAAACTGATGCAACAACCCGCCGGCTGGGCAGAATTTACACGAGGAACGAGATTTGACGTTACAACAATATCTGGCCCAGCTTTTCGCGATGCCTGCGAGATTCCGGGTGATTATGTCAAAAATGACCCCCCCGCCACCCTCCTCCCATCGTTCAGAATGAAGATTCCACCCGTTCAGACTGAAAGCTCGCTCTGACTGCGAAGGCGACATCCTCAGTTTCCAGTGCAATTTCGGCCTTTTGAGTGCGGCCCCAGCCTTGCGAACGCGCGCGTGGGTCTCTCTATGACCTTAACATGACCCGCACCCGAATCAGTCAGGTTTATCTTTGGACTATTACAGCCGCCGGCGCCGGCGCGTTGTTGTTTTCATGCGCGCACCTCTCGCGACAGCAGTTCGATATTCGCTTTCTGCTGCTGGCGCTGGCCACGATCCTGATTGGGCCACGTCTCAGCGTCCCGATCCCGAGAGTCAATGCGCACATCTCGGTCTCAGACAGTTTCATTTTCCTGTCCTTGTTGTTGTTTGGCGGCGAAGCGGCGATCGTGCTGGCCACCGCTGAAGCCGTCTGCGCCTCAGGCCGGATTGGGCGACAGACGCGCACACATTTCTTTAACGCCGGCGTCGTAGCCTGCGCGACGTTCACCACCGTGTGGACTTTACGGTTCTTGTTCGCCGATACACTCATAGTCCACGATTTCTACTCTTCAAACTACCTGGTGCTGCTTTGCACCATGGCGGTGGTCCAATATGCGGTGCACTCGTTACTGGTGGCCGCGAACGAGGCGCTGAAGACTGATGAGGCGATCTGGAGATCGTGGAGCAGGAATTTTCTGTGGACGTCGATTACATATTTCGCCGGAGCTTCGGCGGCTGGCATCATCGCGCGGTTCATCGGCAATATCGGGTTTTTTGCGTTCAGCGCGACGATTCCGATCATTGCGATCGTTTACTTCACTTACTGGACTTACATGAAAAATGTCGAGGGCGCCGCGGCGCAGGCTGAGCAAGCGCGCCGTCACGTTGAGGAATTAAATCGTCACATCGTTGAGCAGGAGCGCATCAGCAAGGCCTTGCGCGAAACGGAAGAGCACTTTCGTAACGCGTTTGATTATGCGGCGATCGGCATGGCCCTGGTGTCGCCACAGGGAGCGTGGTTGCGCGTGAACCGCTCACTGTGCAATCTGCTGGGGTACACAGAGCACGAACTGCTCAAGACGAACTTCCAAACCATGACGCATCCGGACGATCTCGGCAACGATCTGGCCAACCTTTACCGGCTGCTGCAAAGCGAGGCGCCGACCTGTCAGGTTGAAAAGCGTTATGTCCATCGCGATGGTGAAGTTGTCTGGGCATTGAATAGCGTATCGCTCGTGCGCGACGGCGACGATCAAGCGGCGCATTACATCTTCCAGATCCAGGACATCACTGAACGCAAACGCGCGGAAGCAGCGTTGCACAGCCTGTCATTAATCGATGAGTTAACCGGACTGTATAACCGGCGCGGTTTCCTGGCGGTGACCGAGCAACACGTAGCCGCGATCCGGCGCGACAATAAGGTCCCAATTGTCGTGTATGCGGATCTTGACGGGTTAAAAGAGATCAACGATTCGCATGGTCACCACGAAGGTGATCGGGCGCTGGCCAGTGCCGCTGCGATTCTGAAAGAGACGTTTCGCAGTTCGGACATTTTGGCGCGGCTGGGCGGCGATGAATTCGTCGCGCTGGCAGCCATCGCTCAGGACGAAAGTGCGCAACTGCTGACCTGTCGTTTGCAGGAACAATTTGCTGCCAGCAACAGGCTTAACGGGCGGCCGTATGATCTATCGGTCAGTGTCGGCATAGCGCATTTCGAAGACGACGATCGTTTCTCGATCGAGGACTTAATGGCCCAGGCCGATCGCGCAATGTACGAAGATAAGCGCCGCAAACCTTCACGCCAGAACAGTCCCGACCAGTTCACCCGACCGCAAATCGTCGCGGTTGCCTAGTAGCGCAAATTGAGGTGCTTTTTGCGCAGGTTAATAACTTGCGCCGCCCTTCTTTGCGCTACAATCTCTCGCTTGCAAAACGTCATCGCTGATTCAACTGAAAGATCATCAGCCGCCCGTTGGCGAACGCTGGCGTTACTGGCCATCGCAGAGCTGCTGGGCATGTCTCTGTGGTTCAGCGGCTCTGCGGTCGTGCCGGCGCTAACCAGAGAATGGCGCCTTAGCGAAAGTGCCGCGGGGTGGTTGACACTCTCCGTGCAAATCGGCTTCGTCGCCGGCACGCTCTTGAGCGCGCTCTTCAATCTTCCCGATATCATCAGTCCGCGGCACCTCTTCACCCTGACCGCAATTTGCGGCGCCATTGTAAACGCGGGGTTTGGCTGGTTCGCGCACACCGCTTCTGTCGGGATTACTCTGCGATTTCTCACCGGCATGTTTCTCGCCGGAGTCTATCCACCGGCAATGAAGATCCTGGCGACCTGGTTTCGTCATGGGCGGGGAATGGCGTTAGGAGTTTTGGTGGGGGCCCTGACGCTGGGCAAGGCGACGCCGTATTTGATCAACGGGGTGGGCAGCTACAACTGGCGGACCAACGTTACCTTCGTTTCATTGCTTGCGGTTACAGGTGGTGTGATCGTGCTTCTATTTGTGCGCGATGGCCCATTGGCCCTTCCCGCCGCCCGATTTGATCTCAGCCAGGTGGGAAAGGTATTTCGCAATCGCGGCCTGCGACTCGCTAATCTCGGCTACTTCGGTCACATGTGGGAGCTCTACGCGATGTGGACGTGGATCCCTTTTATGATTCGCGGCAGCCTGGCTGCGCGCCGGAGCGATCCGGCATTTGCTGAAGTCGGATCATTCGTGGTGATTGGTTGCGGCGCGGTCGGATGTGTGGTTGCAGGTTTGATTGCTGACCGCGTCGGCAGAACGATCGTTACTTCCGCAGCGATGGTGATTAGCGGCAGCTGCTGCCTGGTTATCGGGTTATTCTTCGGAGCCAACCCCATTGCACTCTTGATTGTGGCAGCGATTTGGGGGGCTACGGTCGTTGCCGATTCAGCCCAATTCTCGGCTTGCGTAACTGAACTCGGCGATCCGCAATACATCGGTACGGCCTTAACAATTCAAACCTGCCTGGGTTTCCTGTTGACGACGATTTCTATTGAATTGATCCCGAGGGTCCAGAAACTTTTCGGTTGGCGATACGCTTTTGTAATTCTGGCGCCCGGACCATTGTTTGGCGTGCTGGCGATGCTGAGATTGCGAGGATTGCCGGAAGCGGAAAAGATTGCACACGGGCGAAGGTAATGCGAGAAGGGCGACCGTTATGAAGCGAACTTTGCAACCGAGTCGTAATGTTTTGAGCGCCGCCTTGCTTAGCGCGAGCTTATGACACGATAGCCATTTGCAGTCCTCTCGATCTGAGCGTTTAATATACTAAAGAATGATCGGCGCGAAACTTGGGAATTATCGTATCCTCGAGAAGATTGGCGCCGGTGGTCAGGGAACAGTTTACAAAGCGACCGACACCAAGCTGGGTCGAGCTGTTGTCATTAAGGTCCTACCGCCGGAATTAACTGTCAAAGAAGCCAACCTCAAGCGTTTTGAGCGCGAAGCGCGCCTCGCTTCGGCGTTGGACCATCCGAACATCTGCACCATTTTCGACCTCAACGACATCGAAGGCGTTCACTTCATCGCGATGCAGTACGTTGAAGGCAAGAACGTTCGCGAACTTGTCAACGGCAGACCGCTGGATCTCCGCAGCGCACTATCGATTACTATTCAAGTCGCTGATGCACTCGCGGCCGCGCACGAACGCGGCATCATTCATCGCGACATCAAAGCCGGCAACGTGATGGTCACGCCTGCGGGGCAGGTGAAAATTCTCGATTTCGGTTTGGCAAAGCTGGTTGATGAAAGCGCCAGCCCCGGCGGCATTCACCAAACGGATCTGACTGAAGTCGGCATTCCCTACGGCACAGCGACGTACGCGGCGCCTGAACAAGCGCGCGGTGAACGCGTCGATGCGCGCGCGGATATTTTTTCGACCGGGGTTCTGCTTTACGAAATGCTGACGGGTACGTGGCCGTTCCAGGGCAAGACCAGTGTCGACGTGCGTCATGCCGTGTTGCACCAGGACGCGCGGCCGCTCAGCGAAGCGCGGCCCGGCGGCGCCCCACCGCAATTGCAAGCGATTTTAGATCGCGCGCTGGCCAAGGAACCAAAGCAGCGCTATCAAAAAGTCGCCGAGATGCGCGAGGATCTGCGCGCCGCGTTGGGCGCAGTAAACGCGGGGGGCCCAAAGGCTTTCGAGCCAATTACGTCGGTCGCGCCGAAACACATGGCCGGCACGGGCCGCATGGGCCGCGCCATGCGTTGGTTGCGTGGAGTCACCGGCGAGCGTACTGCTCAACAAAGGATTTCGACTTCGGAACAATCAGTGGCCCACGAGACGCCGGCCACCAGCGTCAGCGATAACGAGCGCAAGAGCGTAGCGATTCTTCCCTTCAAAAACGTGAGCAATGACCCTGAATCCAGTTTTTATGAATTCTCTCTCGCCGATGCCGTGATTACGGAACTGGCCCGCGTACGCTCACTCATCGTGCGTCCATCTTCCGAAATCGTTAAGTACCAGGGCGTGCAAGTCGATCCACGTCAGGCGGGACGCGACATGAGCGTATCCGCGGTGCTGTCCGCAGGCTTTTTGCGCGGGGGCAATCGTATTCGCGTGACGGCTCAGCTGGTTGACGTGGCCTCCGGCGATCTGCTCTGGACCGATCGCATCGACGCGGATGCAACCGACATCATCAGTGTCCAGGACACAATCACGCAGGAGATTTGCGAAGGCTTGCGGCTGGAGTTGTCTTCGGACGAAAAAGACCGGCTGGTGCAACAGGCGACCGAGAACGCCGAAGCCTATGAAGAGTACCTGCGCGGGCGCGATGCGCTGGGCCGTTATGTCTATCACACCGTCGCGCGTGTCGATATCGATCAGGCCATCGAATATTTCGAGCGCGCTGCTTATCTCGATCCTTCGTTCGCCCTGGCTCACAGCGCGCTGGGCGCCGCCTATGCGAGTCGCGTCATGAAAGGCTTTGGCGAACCGGAAGATCACGCGCTCGCGCGCGAAGCTTTTGATAAGGCGCTGGCCCTCGATCCGCACTTGATTGAGCCGCGGATGAACATGATCTTTATCTATTTATCCAGTGGCGAGAAAGCTAAAGCCCGAGCCGCGGCAGATGAGTTGAAGCGCGAAGCTCCCAACGATGCCAGCATCCATTTCATCCGCGGAATCGTTGCGCGGCTGGACGGTGATTATCATAAGGCCATGCGCAGCCTCGATCGCATGCTGCGTCTGAATCCCGCTGAGCGCGTGGTGGTCGCATACAATCGCGCGCGACTACTGACATACCAGGGCCGTTATGACGAAGCGTTGGCGGAACTCGATCAAGGCGCGGCAGTCGAGGCCGATCATCCGCTGATCAAGACGTTTCGTGCCCGGGCGCTTTATTATCGCGGCGACGTCGTCAAGGCTGCCGAGATTCTCGAAGAGGTCCTGGAGCAACAACCGCAGCTGGACGGCATTCGCCCGATCTATGCGACATTCCTGAGCGCGCTTGGTTTCAATGAGGAAGCGCGCGCCCAGCTTACGGATGAAGTGAAGAAAACTGCGGACACGGATCATGATGTGGCGTACTGGCTGGCATCGGCGTACGCAATGGAAGGCGAGCGGGATGAAGCTTTGAAGTGGCTGCATCGCGCGATTGCATTAGGAAACGAAAACCGGCCGTGGTTCGAGACTGATAAGAATTGGGAGTCGTTGCGTGACGATCCTGAGTATCAAAGAATCATCGGCGCGATCAGCACGCCCGTGACCGCAGATGAGGAATAGTTTGGAGTTCCGCCTTCAGGCGGCGCCGCCTGAAGGCGGAACTCCAAACTATTCGTATCGCAGACACTCAATCGGATCCAACCGCGCCGCTTTGCGCGCCGGCCAGACACCGAAGATTAAGCCCACGCCAACGCTTACCGTAATACCGGCGGTGACGGCCCACATCGGAATTGAGGCCGGCAGACTCGGGACCAG
The DNA here is from genome assembly GCA_046262835.1 of Pyrinomonadaceae bacterium. Lineage (GTDB taxonomy): Bacteria > Acidobacteriota > Blastocatellia > Pyrinomonadales > Pyrinomonadaceae > UBA11740. The sequence continues at coordinate 41,488 of JBHELZ010000013.1, read as the reverse complement.
CAGCATTATCACCTTGCTGATTCCGACAGCGAGCACTACGCCGAGCATTCCGCCTAAAAACGTCAGGGTCATCGCTTCGAACAAAAACTGATTCGTAATATCGCGGCGGCGCGCGCCGAGCGCCTTGCGAATGCCAATCTCCTGCGTCCGCTCAGTGACGCTCACCAGCATTATGTTCATGACGCCGATGCCGCCTACCAATAATCCGAGGCTGGAAATAGCAATCGCTACCAGACCAATCATCGCGAAGATGCTGTCGAATTGTTTGACGAAGTTGTCGGCCGTCTTGATGTCAAAGTTATCAGGGTCGCCAAACTTCACATTGCGGCGGCGGCGCAGGACGTCTTCAGCCTGAGTCAGCGCTTCGTTCAATTGTCCCGAGCGCGCTCGGATCACGAACAAATTCCACCCGCGCGCCGGGGCGACTTTCTGCGCCGTGCGAAAGGGAATATAGACCGCATTGTCTTCTTCGTTCTCGCCAAAAAATGCGTTCTTGCGCTTTTCCAGGACGCCGATGATTTCGAAATCGTACCCACCCATGCGCACTTGCGTGCCGGCGATTCTGTCCTGTTGACCCGGGAACAGCGCGTCGGCGCCGTTGACTCCGATCACCACGACGTTGCGTCGCTGATCGTTGTCTGCTTCGGTGATGAAGCGCCCTTCCCGAATCGTAATGTTGGAAATGTCTGCATAATTGGGCGTCACGCCGGAAGTGTTTCCCCAGCGATAATTTCGTCCCTGGTAAGTGATGTTGTCGTCGAATGGACCCCCGTTGTAGCCGACGTTAGGCGCGACCAGGGCAAGATCCTCGACCGAAGTAGCCTGTAGTTTGATCGCCTCGGCATCCGCGACGGTCAGAGGTTTGCGCAGCCGTTCCGCGCGATCCGTGGCTGTCCGGGGACCAGTCGTGAGATGAAACGCGTAAATGTTGTTCGTTCCGTACTCTTCAATGATCGAAATGATGCTTTGCCGCATGCCGGTGAGAATCGAAGCCACCACGATCGCGGCCATCACGCCGATAACGATCCCGAGGACCGTGAGGAAGCTGCGAAACTTATTCGACCGCACGTTGTCGAGCGCCATCGCCAGCGTTTCGCGGGGAAAGATTTTGGGAAACTTGATTTTCATTGAAATCGAAATCTCTGCCAACGTTTAGAAACCGGCTATCGCCCGCCGTCATCAGCTGTTAGTCGGCGACTTCTAAACATCCATCAGGTCGTCTTCGTCAAAGCAATAATCGGATCCAACCGCGCGGCCTTAAATGCTGGATAAATTCCCGCAATCATTCCAATCACGCTTGAAACAATCAAAGCCAACAGGATGTAACCAATAGTTATAGTCATAGTGATTCCCGCCAAAGAGGTGATTAGCGTAGTGACACCCCAGGCCGTTAACAGTCCCATCACTCCGCCAAAGGCGCAAAGCATTCCCGATTCGATAAGAAACTGCATGAGGACCTGCTTGCGGGTAGCGCCCACCGCCTTGCGCAGACCGATTTCAAACGTCCGTTCGGTGACGCTGACGAGCATAATGTTCATGACGACGATCCCGCCAACAATCAGGGTGATCAGCGTAATAGGAACTACGACTGCTGCAATGCTGCCGGTAAATTGATCGATTTGATTGTTGAGTGCTTCGACGTCGACCAGGCCGAAGTCATCTTCTTCATTTCCTTTTAGCCGGTGTTTGTTGCGCATCGTCAGGCGCGCGTCTTCGATTACCGGTTGAAAGTTTTCGCGAGTTCCAGCTTTGCCGTGAATTTGCAAACCACTGCGTCCAAAAATTTGCAGGTGCGTGGTCGCGGGAATGTAAATGTGCCGGTCGAGCGAATCGCCAAAGAAAGAGCCGCGCTTGTCTTCGACCCCGACGACGCGCATCGGCATGCCTCGCACCTTCAGCGACTGCCCAATCGCGTCGACGTTGGGAAAATATTTGTCTTTGATGTCGCTGCCAAGCACGCACACCAAGGCCGACCGCTGCACTTCGTCAGGCGAGATAAATCGACCGTCGACGATCGTCTTGTCTTCGATTTCAGCCATGTTCGAGGTGACGCCGAAGACGATCGCGCCGGGGAACTCGATGCCGTCCTGCTTTAAATCCACCTGTGACCCGATCTCGACGCCGACTTCCGAGCATGAGGTGCAGTGGTCGCGCACCCACTCGTAATCGTCCCAGTTCAGGCGCTTGTTGCGGCGATTTCGGCGTTCGTAATCTTCGTCGGACATGTGTCCCTGAAAGGCCATGCGCGCAATCATGAAATGATTCGCGCCCAGCAGCTTCGCAACTTTGTCCGTCACATAAGTGTTCAAGCCGCTGACCGACGCGCCTACCACAACGACGGCGGCCACCCCGATGATGATTCCGATTAAAGTGAGGAAGGCGCGGAGCTTATGCGCCAGGATGGATTGCAGCGCGATCCGCGCAGCGTCGGCATAAAATGAGAAGAGATAACGCATGATGGGTCAACCCGAAATCCAGTACGACCGCTCGTAAGCAAAAGTTTGGACAAGATCGACCGGACAAAGTTCCAGTGATAAGACGTTTTAGGAGAATGATTTATTAACGCAGTGTCAGAAGCCCGACCGTGAGGGAGGGCAACGCAGAGCTTTGATAGGTTAACGATATGGTTACGCATCCGGGACACTTAATCGAGGTCTGTCAGCGCCGCAGGCGCGTCATTTAATAGGCACGGACGTAAGGCCGTGGGTGTCGCAACCTAAAACAAATTGAAACCTGAACGGCCGAGATCCTTTCTCAATGGTGTAATCCGCGGTTTGATGCCGCACGTTCGGCGCTCGGATATTCTTGTTTACCAATACACGGCCTTACGGCCCGTGGCTCCTAACTGACAATCCTTCGACCTCGCCAGTTATGCTAGCGAAGATCTTAGTCGACCGCGGTACGCGAAGTACGTCGATACCTAACGCGCGGGTTTTTCACACGCTAAGCAGCAGAGTATCCGGTTGGTTGCGCCTGCAACCAATCCCACGCTGACTGAATGATTACCCTCAGATCCTGGAATTTGGGTGACCATCCAAGTTCGCGTGTGATCTTCTCTGAGCTTGCAATCAGCACCGCGGGATCCCCCGCGCGCCGTTGCACGGTACGCGTGGCAATGTCCCGCTTCGTTATCTCGCCGGCAGTATCGATCACCTCTTTCACGGTGTAGCCATCGCCGCCACACCCCAGGTTGTAGATAGCACTGCGCTCGTCCAGGATGTCGAGTGCCAGAATATGGGCACGCGCCAAATCGATTACGTGAATGTAATCGCGCACACAGGTGCCGTCGCGGGTCGGGTAATCGTCTCCGAAAATTTGCACGTCCGGTCGTCCGCCGTTTGCTGCCTGAAGCACGAGCGGAATCAAATGCGTTTCAGGATCGTGCTGTTCGCCAAATTTTTGGCTCGCTCCGGCGGCGTTGAAATAACGCAGGCTGGCATAGCGCAAGTTGTAGGCATTCTCGTACCAGTGCAGCGCGCGCTCGAACGCCAGCTTTGATTCGCCATAAGGATTCGTAGGGCTTGTCGGATCTGTTTCTTCAATCGGTTGCTTTTCCGGTTCACCATAAGCGGCTGCCGTGGAAGAAAACACGAGCTTGAGCACGCCGCATTCGCGCATGACATCGATCAACCTTAAACCGGCTACGAGGTTATTCGCGAAATACTTTGCGGGCTGCTCAACTGATTCGCCTACCAGCGAATGTGCGGCCATGTGAATCACGGCCTCGATCTGATTTTCTTTCAATGCGCGGCGCAACGCGTCACTGTCTATTAAATCAGCCTGCACAAATTTAGCGCGCGGATCGACTGCCGCCCGGTGGCCCTTGACGAGGTTATCGAACACGGTCGCCTCGTGGCCATCGTTCAAAAGCTCTTCGGTCACAACACTGCCGATATAACCCGCGCCGCCGGTAATCAGAATTCTCATAAGTTTTGTTTAGCGATCAAGCGTGTTCGTAACCCTGAGCGTCAGAAGCCCGACCGTAAGGGAGGGCTTGATTGGTCAGCAAGCCCTTGCTTACAGGCACGTTCGGAATCTACCGGTTAATTCTAAATCAATCCTTTCTTAACCAGCCATTCGCGCACCACATTTTTCTTATCGCGCTTCGCGCCATCAACCTCATAATTCAATTTCCGCATTTCGTCGGTAGAGATTGCGCCGGCGAGCTTGCTCGTTATCTGAACGAGATCGTTATTCGATAGCGCTTTCCGCATCACATACACCGCCTCATAAGGGGGAAAATAATGGCGGTCATCTTCGAGTTGCACGAGATCAAGCGCGGCGATTCTACCGTCCGTCGAATTCCCCGCGATGATATCAACCTGGTGCGAGGCCAGCGCGGTGTACGTTAAATCGAGCGACATGTCGCTTACCCCAGCAAATCGCAAACCATACGCGCGTGAGAACCCGTCATAGCCGTCTGCCCGCACCATGAAATCGTGTCCAAATCCGGCGTGCCATTGGGACGCATGCTTCGCGGCGTCGGAAATTGTTTTCAGATTGAAACGGCGTGCATCTTCGCCCCGCACGAGAATCGCGAACGTGTTGTCAAAGCCGAGCGGAGGACTAATCGAAAGGTTGAATTGACTGTTGTATTCGCTCGTCACTTGATCGTAAACGGCCCTGGGGTCGGTGACTGGTTGATGATGAAGAATCGCGGTGAATGCCGTGCCCGTATATTCAGGATAGAGATCGATCTGACCTCCAAGAAGCGCGCCGTGGGCCAGGTTTCCTCCCAAATCGAAACGGCGGTCGACCTGGACATTTTGCGCTTCCAGCATTTGTGCAACGATTTCAGCCAGCAAAATCGATTCGGTGAAGTCTTTTGAGCCAACTGAGACATGCGCACGATTCGACGACCCAGACGACTTTTGCTGAAAAATTCTCCACCCCAAAAATCCGATCGTGATCAGAGCAACGAGCACGATTACCGAAACCAGGATGCGCAGGGATTTCTTCCCGGTGCGCCGGCCCGTCGAATCGAACCTTTTTTCGATCAGCCCGAAACCAAAATCGGCCACCAAAGCCATTAGCGCTGACGGCACTGCGCCGGCCAGCAGCAAGCGATTGTCATTCAAACGCAAGCCGCGAAAAATATATTCCCCCAATCCACCGGCGCCGACTTCGGCGGCGATTATTGCGACGCCAATGGTAATTACCACTGCCACGCGTACGCCGGTAAGGATAACGCTCATCGCCAGCGGCAGCTCCACTTGCAGCAACACCTGCGTATCTGTCATTCCCATCGCGACGGCTGCTTCCCGCACCGACTTGTCAATGCTGAGAATACCCGTAACGGTGTTGCGAATGATCGGCAACAGGGCATAGAAAACCAGGGCGACGATTGCGGTCCGTGGGCCGATGCCACCAATAAAAGGCAGTGGGATGAGAAAACCAAACAGAGCCAGGCTCGGAATAGTCTGCATCACATTGGCGATTGCCAGCACCGGCCCGCGCAGACGCTTGCGACGCGTGATCAATACGCCGACGGGCAAACCAATCGCGACGGCAATCGCAATCGAAATAAATACGAGCCACACATGCTGCCCGATATGCGACAGGATGTCGGACCAGTTTGCTTTAAGGAATTCGATCACGGGAAACTATTTCCTAATGTTTCCAAATAGGCCCTGGCCAATTCATTATCTGACTTCACAAATCGGTTCGGGGGCTCGAGCAAAACGATTCGCCCTTTATCCATCAGGCCGATCCGCGAGCCGAGCAGCAGCGCTTCGCGCACATCGTGGGTTACGAAAATGACAGTCTTGCCCAGCCGTGATTTCAACTCGGCAAATTCTTTTTGCAGTGACGCGCGCGTTAGGGGATCGAGTGCCCCGAAAGGTTCATCCATCAATAGCAGCGGCGGGTCCGCGGCGAGGGCCCGGGCCACGCCGACGCGCTGCTTTTGTCCGCCCGAAAGTTCCCGTGGATAACGATCAGAAAACTTTCCCGGATCGAGCCCGACAAGCGATAACAATTCGCTGGTGCGATTAGCAATACGATCGCCGGTCCATTTTTCCAGGTTCGGAACGAGTGCCACGTTTTCTGCGACCGTAAAGTGAGGAAACAGTCCCGCCTCCTGGATTACGTAACCCGTACTCCTCCGCAACTGAATCACATCCCATGCTGCGGTCGCCTTGCCGCCGACGCGCACTTCGCCACCGGTCGGCATCAACAGTCGATTGACCAACCGCAGCGTTGTGGTCTTCCCGCATCCGGATTCGCCGAGCAGCACCAGCGTCTCGCCGTGCGCTACTTGCAGATTTAACCGGTCGATGATCGGCAGACCCCTGACCGCATAACTGACATCGCGAAATTCCACGAGCAGACTGTTGTTTGTGTTTGAGAGCAAAACTGGGCGAGTCTATCAAACTTAACGGCGGAGAACACAAACGATTCCACACACGGCGCTGGATCCTGCTCCATTTCCTCGGCAAGACCGTCCGCACCACTCCGGGGTTGGTCTCTATCCGCCGCGTGAAGTGGAAACCGCCATTCGCATCTGCATTTCGGCGATGGTAAAGTTGCTGGCCGAGTCTTCAGATTGAGTTCAAATGAGCCAAATTGATCGCATCCACGCCCGCGAGATTCTGGATTCGCGCGGCAACCCTACCGTCGAAGCGGACGTGACCCTGGTCAGCGGTGAGCGCGGCCGCGCGGCCGTTCCTTCCGGCGCGTCCACGGGCGAGCATGAAGCAGTTGAGTTGCGCGATGGCGATCTAAAACGTTACGGCGGTAAAGGAGTCCTGAAAGCCGTCGCAAACGTGAACGACTTCATCGCTCGTGAGCTGAAGGGCAAAGATGCGCTTGATCAGCGCGCTATCGATCAGAAGCTGATCGATCTCGACGCTACCGAGAACAAGTCGAATCTGGGCGCAAACGCGCTTTTGGCGGTTTCGATGGCCACGGCGCGCGCCGCCGCCGGTTTTCGGAAGCTGCCACTCTATCGATATCTGGGCAGTGAAGCGGCCAATACTCTGCCCGTCCCGATGATGAACATCATCAACGGCGGCGCCCACGCTGACAACAACGTGGATTTTCAGGAATTCATGATCGTTCCGGTCGGCGCGGAAAGATTTAGCGAGGCGCTGCGCATGGGCGCGGAAATCTTTCACACACTCAAATCGGTTTTGAAGCAGAAAGGCTATGCGACCAGCGTTGGTGATGAAGGCGGCTTTGCTCCTAACTTGAAATCAAACGAAGAAGCCATCGAAACAATAATTGAAGCGATTGCTCAAGCTGGATATAAAGCCGGCAACGACGTTTTGCTCGCCCTGGATCCGGCTGCCAGTGAGTTTTATGACGGGTCGTCTTACGTTTTCAAAAAGTCCGATGGGCGAAAACTTTCAAGCGATGAGATGATTTCGTTTTGGACGCAATGGGCCGCCAGGTATCCGATCATTTCCATTGAAGACGGCATGGCCGAAAATGATTGGGACGGCTGGAAAGCGCTGACCGATGAACTCGGCGCTCGAGTACAGCTGGTCGGGGATGATCTGTTCGTAACCAACACAAAGTTTCTGCAGAAGGGAATCGATCTTGGCGTTACAAATTCAATTCTGATCAAGGTCAATCAAATCGGGACCTTGACGGAAACGCTCGACTGTATTCAGCTGGCGAAATCAAACGCCCGGACTGCGGTTATCTCGCATCGTTCCGGTGAAACCGAGGATGCATTTATTGCCGACCTCGCCGTGGCCACGAATGCCGGGCAAATAAAGACCGGTTCACTATCGCGAAGCGATCGCATCGCCAAGTACAATCAACTGCTGCGGATTGAAGAAGAGTTAGGCAAGGCGGCCAGGTATCCAGGAGCAGCCGCGTTTCGTGGATCCAAGTACCGCCTCCAGGCGGAATGAATCATAGGAGCAGGTGCCCAAAAAGGCGGCCCTGTCAACGATGAGCATGAATTTATCCGACATCAGACAGCTCTTCGACTACACCGAATGGGCCAACGATCTGGCGATGGCCGCGGCCGATGAATTACCGGACGAGGACCTTCGTCGCGATTTCGGCATCAGCCACAAATCTATTTTCGGGACGCTTACGCATATGGCTGGCGCGGAGTGGATTTGGCTGGAGCGTTGGCATGGCCGCTCGCCGGCGAAGGCCGAAGCGTGGGCCGGGTGGACGCCCGAGTTCTGCAGCAATCTGGCTGGTCTGAATGATCGTTGGATTGAGGTCGTCTGGAAGCGCGCGGAATTCATATCGGCTTTGGACGAAGCACGTCTGGATGCCGAATTACAGTTCAAACTTCTGAGCGGTGATGCCAGCTCGATGCGCCTGGTCGACCAGATGCAGCATGTCGCTAATCATGCGACCCTGCATCGCGGTCAGGTCGTCGGCATGATTCGCCAGTTGGGCATCGAACCACCGTCGACCGATTTGTTGTTCTATCTGCGCAGCGATATCTCGCCGAAATAGCGACACCGTCGCGGGAGCGGTAGACCATCGGACGTCAGACGCCCTACCTGGCTTCTCGCGCTATCGCCACACTCATTACCGATCATGACCGATACCTGGCAACGAGACGAATATTCGATCAGCACCGACGGTGCCCGTCTCGACATCGACCTGATTCATAACTATCTCAGCAACGAATCCTACTGGGCCAGGGGCCGGTCGCGCGAGATTGTTCAGCGCTCGATCGAAAACTCATTTCCCTTCGGCATCTACCAGGGAGACGAGCAGGTCGGGTTCGCGCGGATTGTGACCGACTATGCAACCTTCGCCTGGGTCGCCGATGTTTTTGTCGTGCCCGAGCATCGCGGACATGGTTTATCCAAGTGGCTCATAGAGGTAATCCTCGCGCATCCACGATTGCAGGGATTTCGCCGCTGGGTGCTATCGACCCGTGATGCTCATGGACTTTACGAAAAATTTGGTTTTATTAAGTTGCATCGGTCGGAGCGCTGGATGGAACGGCCTGATCCGAATATGAAAGAGAGTCCCGATTATTGGGCGAAAGATAGAGTTTAGTCGCGCGCTACCGCCCGACTGGTGATAGCCGACGGGCGCCGTCTAAACGACAATCATTACCTTGAGCAAATCCAAAACCCCACTCGCACTGATTATTCTCGATGGCTTTGGCTATCGCGCTGAGCGTGACGGCAACGCGATTGCGCAGGCCGACATGCCTTTCTATGACGAACTGCGTGAAAAATATCCGCATACTTTGATCGAGGCCTCGGGCGAGTGCGTGGGTTTGCCGCGAGGCGTGATGGGCAATTCAAATGTGGGCCATTTAGTTATCGGCGCCGGCCGCATCCTGCGTACTGACCTGGAACGGATCAATCATGAGATCAAAAGCGGTGAATTCTTTCATAACCTCACGCTGATTGCAGCGGTGGATAACGCCATCAAACAAAATCGAGCCATCCACATTATGGGATTGGTTTCCGATGGATTGGTTCACTCTTCGCAGGAACACGCTTATGCGTTGCTGCGTTTGGCAAAGCAACGCGGGGCCGCGCGCGTCTTTGTTCATTGCTTCCTTGACGGCCGGGATACGCCGCCTGAGTCAGCCGGAAAATATATCGCGGCCATGCAGGAGAAATGCAAAGAGATCGGAATGGGCGAGATTGCCACACTGGTCGGGCGCTACTATGCGATGGATCGGGACCGGCGGTGGGAACGAACCGAGCGTGCTTACAAACTTCTTGTCAAAGGGGAAGGCGAGCGCACCAATGATCCGTTAGCGGCGATCAGGAAGTCTTACGAACGCAATGTGACTGACGAATTCGTCGAACCGATTGTCTGCATGCAAGATAATGGCGCGCCGGTAGCAACGATCGCCGACGGCGACTCAGTAATCTTTTTCAACTTTCGCGCCGACCGGGCGCGGGAAATCACCAGCGCGCTGGCCGTCCCCGGATTTAATGATTTTCCAACCCCGGATCGACCGCACACACATTTTGTCTGCTTTTCAGTTTATGACAAAAACTATTCTTTGCCGGCAGCCTTTCCGCCCGACCAGCCGCGGAATATTCTGGCTGACGTGTTCGCGACTACAGAATTGAAAAACTACCGCATGGCCGAGACCGAGAAGTACGCGCACGTGACTTACTTTTTTAATGGCGGAACCGAACGCGAGTTCCCACACGAGAAACGTCTGCTCGTGCCCTCGCCGAAAGTGGCGACCTACGATCTGGCCCCTGAGATGTCGGCTTTCAAAATCACCGACAAGCTCCTGCGCGCCATCGAAGGCCGGGAAGCGGATGTCTTTATCGTGAACTTTGCAAATCCGGACATGGTGGGCCATACCGGCAAACTTGATAAGACAATTGAAGCGTGTCAGTACGTTGATACTTGCCTCGGTTGGATTACCAAAGGCATGCGCTCGGCCAGAGGCCGAATTCTTATAACTGCCGATCACGGCAACGCTGAATTGATGATCGATCCGAAGACCGGCCAGCCGCACACTGCGCATACAACCAACCCGGTTCCGTTTCACTTAATCGATGAAGATTCCATGGGAGTGAAACTCCGCGAAGACGGAGCGCTGGCAGATGTCGCGCCCACAATGCTTGGGTTGTTGGAAATCGAAAAGCCCGCAGAGATGACGGCAAGAGATTTGCGGCTGCTCTAGCGCTTGCTGCGAAGTTTCTGCTCGACTTTCCTCACCATATACCCGCGCCCCCGATTCAGGGATGAACAAGGACAACTTGCATTCTCTTTAGATAGGCACCGGGAAATCGGCCGTTCGTACGAGCATGGGCGAGAATGCTCTGAGCCTGGCGCTTAGTCGATCCGCCGTAGACCGCAAGAATTGTGTACTTATGGTCAACGGTACTATAGGTAATATTGTCTTCGGGCCCGCAATCGAATCTGTCGAGAAAGACTTTGTTGCGCGGGAATAATGCCTGAACGGACACCCGTTCCTGATCCGGAATCGAGCAGCGTTCGGCTGTCTTTAAGATGACCGCATAGAACTGGTCCGATCGATCCTCGGCTCTTCCCTGCGCTTTCCAAGGCCGAATTTGAAAAGGCAGCTCGTATGGCTTGCTTCCATGCGACTCGCCCGGATCAGAGTAGATTCTCTGAGCCGAGACACTCGCGGCGACGGATACAGTGAGTAACACCAGCGGCAAAACATGACGCGCAGTCTGTAAATCGTAACCTTTCATTCTTATCCTTTCTCGCCGTGCAGCCTGACCACAACTCATCGAGCTGCATCCCGCAGCGATTCTTTCAAACCGTGAGTAGATATCCATGTGACGTCATCGAAATCGGTAATCCCTGAATCGGTCAGGCCCGAAGCTCGCAGAAAAAGTTGAAGTATATTGGGCGAACCTGGAAAGCGAATTTCGTCCACTCGCCAACCCCAGGCAATGTCATCGCGATAGAGTGCGGCGGCCGGCGCGCTGCGCGATGTCGTCCAGATATTCATCATCAGTTGTTCGCTCCAACGCTCAGTCATGCCTCCGAGAGTTAGCTTGACGGACTTGGTCACCGCCGAGTTGGAACCGGAGCGTTCCCATAAATTGTAAATCAGGTATTGACCGGTGGTGCCCGAACCAGCACGGTCGTCGAAAAGAATGGTCGGTCTCGACAGTGTGTGGACGGGACTGCCCGCGGTGCCTCCGACCCACCGCTCATTTTGGCCGTACCAACCTCCCTCGATGCGCCCGAGGTGGATCAACTTCATCCGCCCTTGAGAGCCGCCATCGCGCGCGGCGGAAACCAAAGCAATCCTCTCAAGCCTGGGATTCCAGGCGACGCCTATTGGACTCGTACTTTCCAGGCGCGTCGCCGGGCTTATCCCCATATTTAGTTCAGCAACCGGGCCAAGGGTAATTACATTCGACGGCGGCAGCGCGGTGACTTTTCGATAGCTAACACGAGTTGTCGTTTCGTTCCAATTGAAAAGATAAAGTTCATCAGGTCTGGTCGTGCGTACCAGAACTGGATGCGACGAAGGCGCATTCGTTTCAAGCGCAAAGCCGGTAAGTTGCAATCGGCCCTCGGGCGTAACCCGATAGGCGTGCACGGCATACCCGCGCTCTGTCGGAAAAGCAAGGAACAGTTTTCCAAAAGTTTCGATCCCATGCGGTTCGCCGGTCACGCCGCGATCAACCAGTATTCGGGCAACGCTTGGCTGGCCTCCGGTAGTGAACTGGTAACGGAGTAAACCGGGGTTGCGTACAGAGAGGCCCGCGTCACCGTAGGTTCCCCAGGTCGGGGTTGTTGGCAGATCGCAATAAACGCCGAAGAGTCGGTCGCCAAGCGCGACCAGGGTGAATCCGCCCGCCGTCGGGTTCATATCTACCCGGTCCCGGGCAGTGAGACCGCTGCCGCCATTGATTTCCACACGGATGCCGCGCTCACCAAATACGCCATTGCGGTTAAAGTCGATATTCGTGGCTCTCAGTCCCGCCCGCTCGAGTTGATAACGATACGGGTCGCTGCCCAGAAATTGGAGATCGGCCATGGAGAACGGCAGTGTTTCATTCAGGTTGTTTTCGTCCAGACTAATGGAGCTGAATTTTCCCGTGCTGAAATGGACCGCATTCGGGTCACCATTGAACTGGTAACAGTAGTCATAGTTCATGATGCTCGCATACAGCGGGCTGGGGATGCCCCCCTGCGGCTCATGTTTCAGACCGAGTTGGTGGCCGACCTCGTGTGCGATCGCATGCCATTCGTTACTGGCCCCGGACCAGTCAGTAACCTGCGTCTCGCCACCGCCATTTTGGCACGAGCCGATGAGCACTCCGTGCCCTTTTCCGATCAAGTCCGCGGGCATCCCTCGGGTGCGCACGTCGCTGTAATGCGTTGCCGTGCAAGAGTCAGTGCAGCATGGGCTTTCACTTTCGCGGTCTGTGGCGGGAAGTGTATTGCCCCATTTGATCACGACCGCAATTCCGTTCGAACCATCGGGGTTATGATTTGTAACACGCGCAAAAAACCCGATGACCTTGTCGAGGGTAGGTTGTACTTCTCCCCTGGTCATACCCGGCCGAAGCACTGGCACCAGGATCAGATTGGCATGGCGCGGGCTAAGGCCGTTTGCTGTTTCAAAATCATCAGGAAGGCCGTCGTTGTCACTATCAACCTCGGGTAACATCCTGGCAGGCTCGGCTAACGGTATTCGCGCCCCGAGGAAAAAAAACGAAATTACTATCGCCAATAAGATCAGAGGTCTTTTAGGGATTTCAAACGAGTGCTGAGAATTCATACCGGTACTCCAATCCTGAACAAGCTACGGCCGGCGCGGCCGTAACTGACGTGACGTGCGAATAAAACCGGCGCGACGCCAACTATAAGCTGAGGTTTCAATCAAACTGGGACAACAGCCCGAATCTGCCGGCGTCCAGAACGGCGCAGTAATTACTATTGCTTGTCCGGTGACGCGTATGCTTTGCGGTTTCTGACGCGACTCGTAAAAGAGCTGACGCAAGCTTCCGCTCCGGTTTGAATAGACGAAGTATTCTTCGGCATAACCGCCCTCTTCGCGTTGGCCGGTACCGATGGTGACGAACGCTTCTTGCGTTCCATCGCGATCGAAGTCCACGTACTTGACCGCGAGCAGTCTGCTACCACTTTTCTCTCCACTTTCGCGGCCATCACGAAGGACCAGGATATCGACGCCCTTTCGGACATAACTGAAGTTGCGGAAATCAACTGCTCGGATCGCCGGATTCCTCGTCGTTGCGTTAACCGCTGAGGGTTCGGGTGGAAAAGTACCGGCGTCTGCATACCAATCAGCGACCACAACTCCGGTGGCCGTTCTCCCGCTGAAAACGTTCACCCCAATCAGCGAGTGGTCTCTGCAATCGATGCTTAAGCCGCACCTCACAGCTCGGGACCAGGCGCCAACCGCGCGCGGCGCTTCATCCGTATATGCGAGCAAAAAATAGTTTCCAGCCGGGACACCTCTGATAGTAAAGCTGGGCTGGTTTAAAAAGGTGTTTGTCCTGAAATGCCGCTTGCCGTCTACGCTGATGGCATAGACTCGCATGGCCGGCAGATGATCACCTGGGTATTTCAAGCTTCCGCTGACAGCACCAGCTGACGATCGGGTCCGCATGTTCTGCGCGTAAAGCTGATGTCCGGTTATCACGAACACGGAGCATCCGAGCACTGCGAATTTAGTAATCCGGATCACCCAATTCATTCTGATTCGCCTCAGCGCTGCGTTAAAGAAACTCACTTCTTGGGACAGCTCGAAAGTATCCCGATAGCATCGGGATCCGGGGTGCCTTCTCCAAAACTTCCGTCCGCGCGATGGCCGTTCTCGAGTTTGATCGTAAACCGAGCGCTTGCCGCGTCGATTGCGGGACGCAATGAATGCAGATTGAACAGAATGTAAGAAACCACTTTTGTCGAAGGATCCGGAGAGCAGATTCCAAAGAACGCCCGGTAGGCGTCGCCACCGCTAAAGATCGTTCCGTCCGCGCCTTTTACGCTTCCCGTTGCGATTATTGAGACGTCGCTCGTGTGGCCCACCGTCTCGTTGAATTTGGCCACGTAGGTGTGCGTGCCATCCGTGAACGTCCAGGTGCTGCTCTCCCATCCGCTTTCGATTCCCGCGCCGCTGCCTCCGTTACCCTCAAAGGCAATGACATCGGCCTTCGCCAGTTCACGCTCGGGCATTCCCAAGAGGCGCGCCAGTCCTTCGTAACGCATGACAGGGCCAAAGTCTGTCGCCGTCAGGGGTGGATCCACGGAAGTGAATCTGTTATCGGGAGCGTGCAGGATATTTACGCGGCCAGGACTGACGTCGCCCGCCCACCGAACGGCCTGCGCCGACGTTGTTAACGCTGTCAGGAAGAGAAGCGGTAATCCGCCAAACAACAATTTCGCGCGAATCTTTGTGGGCGACGATTTTCGTCGAAACATGATTGCCTCCAATTTCCACTTTTGGGAAAGTGCTCGCGGAGTAAGCAAAACCTACCAAGGCGTGGCGTGTGTTGAAATCGCATGATGATGTTAAGGGGATGTGAGACCCCTCGAGGCGTCAGGAGACCACCGTGGGCAGAGCGCATGAGCGATCAAATACCTTGAGCGAAAACCATGGCAGACGCTGCTGAAGCCCGGCGCCTGACACTGGGCGAGCCATTAGACGAGCTTTTCACGAATGGCCCGGGCTACCGCTTCGGCGACGGAATGAACCTGGAGTTTTTTATAGACGGTACGGATGTGCGTTCGCACCGTGTCGAGACTGATGCTCAAATAATCGGCAGCCTGCTTATAGGACAAGCCGCGCACCAAAGCCTGCAAGACCTGCTGCTCGCGTTCGGTAAGATCAAGTCGTGTCGGTGAAGTGGAAGAAACTTTATCTGGGGATCGCATTGCTGTGGCGCGCAGCAAGGACAGCACCGTCCGTGCCACGCCCGAGGTCAGGGGAGCGCCGCCCGAAGCAATCATTCGCAATTGCGCGAGCAAATCTGAGGCGTTTGTTTTCTTAAGCAGATAACCATCGGCGCCGACGGCGATCGCTTCCAAAATTGTATTGGGTTCTTCAAAAACTGTGAGCACGACGATCGGCAAGTCAGGAACGCTCTGCTTCAGCCGGCGCGTCGCATCTATACCGCTCATGCCGGGCAGGTTGAGATCCATAATGACCATGTTCCAATCCGGCTGCCGGCCCCAGCGAAGATCTTTATCCAGGTTGTCGAGAGCTGCCTCGGCGGAGCCAAAGCTTCCCGCAAGTTGGAATCCCGGAGCATGATCAAAAAGCGTTTCCAGGCTTTGCCGGTATCGAGGATTGTCTTCAATGACCGCTACTCTCAGATCCATGGTCCTGGGTGTTTCGGGCGCGTCGAATATAGAACGATTTAGTTTGCAATTCCCTCGCATGATCGTGCGGGACGAAAATGAGCTTATCTCAATCCGGTCGAACTTTATCCGCAGCTGGTTCGAAAACAATGGAGACTCTGGTGCCCCCGCCGTTTGTTTCCAGCAACAGCTCCGCGCGAATATCTTTGGCTCTGCGGCACATGTTTTCCAAACCCATTCCTGCTCGACCGTTGGTTGATTCCTGCGCGGCCAATCCGCGGCCATCATCACTAATCCACAGCACCCAACGATTTCGCGCGGCGGCCGGTGCAATTCCCAAAACGACGCGACGGGCTTGTGCGTGACGCGAAGCATTGTGCAGCGCCTCAGTCGCGATAAGCAGTAGATTGCGCCTGACCGCGAGTGAGAGTTCAACGGGCGACCAGGTTGCCGGGAACTCGGTGACGAAGGTTGGCAGATCTCCGGGGAAGAGGCGGCCGCCGCGTTCAGCCAGGTGGTAGGCAAGAGATTCGAGGGTTGTTGCGGCGGTACCCAGCGTCCAAACAATTTCTGTCAGGGCCGTTCCCAATTCGCCCGCCGTGTCGGCGATTTTACGGGCCACCTGTAGTTGATGTGGGCGTTCGAGTTGGTCTCCGGCAACCAATTCCGAAAGGATTCCAATGCTGCCGAGTCCCGAACCCATTTCATCATGTAGGTCCATGGCAATCTCGGCGCGTTGGTTTTCCAATCGCATCAGCACTGCGACACGCGTGCGGTGTGCCAGATACAAACCGAACGCCCCTGCCAATCCAAATAAGATCACCGCCCAGGATCGCAAATACCACGGATTCAGGACTTGAAATGAGAGGTGTGCCGGCGCCATCGACCAATGCTGGCCGTCGAGCGAGGCGCGAACTTCGGCCCGGTAATCTCCGGCGCGCAAGTCCACAAAACGAAGCACCGGAGCACTTTCCTTTACATTGACCCAGGGTGCTTCGGGTCGCAAACGGTATTGATACTGAAGCCGCCCCGGATCTCGGTACGACAGCGCCGCGAAGCGCAACTCTACCTGACTTCCGTTGGACAGCTCGCCTGTCTCTTTGCCGTTGGCGCGCCGGCCGTTAACCACGAATTCTACGAATTTCACGCGCGGCGGTTGCGCTTCGGCGCGCCTGGCCGCGGCCGGCAATTGAACGACCCCATCACTCGTCGCGATCCACAACTGCCCATCAGGCTCTTCGACCAGGCTCCCTCCTCCACTGGTCGGTAATCCTTGCCAGGCCGAGATCCGCTCGACGACTTGCCAGCCATCCTTACTATCCAGCTGCTCGAGAACACGCATGCTGACACCGTGGCCCAGCAGCCACAGCCCGCCCGCGGGTGAAGGCACGAGACTAAAAAAGCTTTGCGACGGAAGAACCGGCGAGGCCGGATGTTGTTCCCATCTGCCTGCGTGAAATCGCCACAGCCCGGCGCGGTTCGTTGCCGCCCAAAGCTCACCACTCGGCACTTCAACGATGTCGAAAATGTCGGTGTAATTTTGAATTAACTGGCACGACCAGCCGTTCGGGTTCGCTTCGAGAACAGAAACAGCCGCCTCGCAAATTCGACCTCCCGTTGTTGAGCTCCACACTCGCTGTTCACGATCTTCGAACACGTATACGGCGCCTTCCGGTTGACCATCGTCCCCGTGTGGCAAGGTGAAGAATTGTGGCGCGCGGCGGTCATCTTCGTACAGACGCACGGGTCCACCCGTGGTGGCCATCCAAATCGCACCCCCGGTTGACTTTGAGCATGCATGAAGTTCGCTGACCTTCAGCGCCGTCCGTTTTTGAAAGGCGCCGCCGATAGGACGGCGCATCAAACCATCCGGTGAATTCGCCCAGACACCGTCCTGGCGATCGAGGCACGGGGCGCGTGACTGCGCAGTCGTTTCTCCACGCGCTCGCCAAACACCTCGATCCGGCGCGATTCGCGCGAGTCCGCCAAAGTAGGTTACCCAGATTCCTTCCTGGCTGCGCGCAAGCCAGCGCGTGTGATTGCTTGGCAACCCGTCTTTTTGGGTCCAGATAATCGTGTCCGGCTCAGGATATTGAATCAGGCTGCTGAAGGTGCCCAGCCACAAACTGCCTTCCTGATCAACCAGCAGAGGACCGCCACTCGGCAGGCCGTCATCCGCCCCGATGACTTCCGCTGGCTCTTCACTCCGTATGGCCACCAGGAAACGGTCGAAGGAAGCCCAAATCGCTCGCCCGCGCAAAACAAGATCGATTGGCCGGGCCATAAGACTTACACGCGTGGTTGCCTTGCCGTCACGCAACTGAATTACTTCTCCGCGGTCCGGCCACGCCAGCACGAAGATCGACCCGTCAGGATGCACAATCGCGTTCTGAGGGTGGGCAATTTCCAGAATTCTCTGCTGGGTCCCATCGGCGTAACGATGCCAGACCGCCCTCTCAGTAAAAATGAACAGGCTGTGGTAGGGTCCCGGCCTTACTCGAGTAACCCGCTCTCCGGCAAAGCTGCTTGCGTCAAATGAATGCCACAGGTTTTCGCCGTCGCGGAAGAACAGCCCCTCCCCGCGGATCCTCACCCAGAGCCTTCCCTGGCCGTCGAAAATTGCATCCAGTACGCCCTTGAAGGGCTTACCCTCCGGCCCCGGCAGTATTTCAACGCCATCGGCGAGCACGTTATAGAGCGTGCCATCGAATTCTCCCGCGATTAACTGGCCCGTTGGACCAACGAGAATAAAAGATATGTCGCGCGTGATTACGTTTTTGGCCCAGGGGCGCACCTGCGACCCGTCGTAACGGACCAGGCCGCCTGCCGTGCCGATCCAAATGAACCCTTCGCTATCCTGGGCAAGACTGAAGATGGGAGCGACCAGTGGACCGTTACTCTGATCCAGTTTGCGGGTCATGCGTTCGGTGGCAATGCTTTTGGGTGATAGCGAGACAAATAGCAAAAGTAAAAGCGAGACCTGCAGCGTCCTTCTGCGAATTCCAGAACAGCAGATCGTGGTACTCATCTTCGCCATAGCCGATTAGGAGTGGAAGGACTACTATTCTACCCCAGATTGCGGGCATCGAGGTTCATCTCTAATTCACGGGTGCGTTACCAAAATTCATGTCCACGTCGATTGACATAACTACCGAACAGCAAGCGCAAGCCCGCGCAATTTCGCTGCGCTGGATTATCAGCGTGCGTGAAGATCTGATCTGGTTCATTGGATCCGTAGGCGCGAGTTACGGTCTGCTGGTTCTGTATACAACCGGACTGCTGCCATTGATGCCAATGGTCGCCGGGTGGGCCATCCTGATTGATGCGCCGCACGTCTTCGGCACTTTCTCACGAACTTATTTTGATGCTTCTGAGTGGAAGACCCGCAAGCGTTTGATGTTGGGTTCGCTGCTGTTCTTTGCAGTCGGACCAGCCATGGTTCTGGTCGGTGCCGGCGTTACCTTCTTTTTTATTGCGGCGCTGTGGGCTTACTACCATCTCGTTAAGCAGCATTACGGCTTTATGGTGCTGTATAAGAAGAAGAACAACGATCTGGCTCCAATTGATAACGCGCTCGACCGTTTGCTGCTGCTGTTTGCCTTTAACTATCCGTTCGCCGCCTTTATTGCAAACGACGAAAGCGCCATGGCGCGCGTGCCGCCGTTGCTGCGCGGCGGAGTTAATGCGGTAACGACAATACTTCTGATCGGAACCATAGTTCTGGGGATTGGTTGGGTGATTAGGCAAGGCCAGCGGCTGATTTGCCGCGAGCCTCCCAACCTGCCGAAGTATTTATTGTTGGCGGCAGCTATTCCGATGCACTGGATTGCGCTGCTGACGCCGATGCCCGCAAAGCCTATTGCGCTGGTCGCGATTCTGACGATCTATCACAACCTGCAGTATCACCGGTTGATCTGGTTTCACAATCAGAAATATGTGGAGCGCGACCGTCCTGGCCGCAAGCAGGGCGCAGGCGGAATCAATTTCGGCCCGGCCGCATTCATTAGCCGTCGTCTGCTCTACTACATTGGCTTCGGAATCATTTTCGGTCTTCTTTATCAAGCACCGCGTCAACTGCTGGGCTATTTTGGATTGAAAGCTTCGCAAGGCGTGCCGACCGCGGAACTACCCGCGCAAATTCAATTGGGAGTTGCCTTTCTTTGGGGGGTTGCCTTCATTCACTACTACCTCGATTCAAAAATCTGGCGCGTGCGCAGGGATCCCTCAGTCGGTAAAGCGCTGCAGATGAGCTGAGTCGGCCCACCGCGAGTAACGCTGTATGGCTTTATCGTGGCCCGAGACTGGACATCTTCGCCCGGAAAGAGAAATTTTCAGAGTTCAGCCCGCCGCTCCGACGGGTGGTACTGACCTGAGTTTAGGCTGGCGCAGAAACCCGAGACCACTTTCACGAACTGTTCCGGATACTCTGCCGGAGGCAGATGCCCACAGTTCCGAAAGATGATGAGGTTCGCATTCGGGATCGCGTCTCGAAGCTGAAAAGCATCTTCGAGGGGGATGTGATCGTCCTGGTCGCCCCAGATAAGCATCGTCGGCTGGCGAATCAGTGAGGCCTCTCGCTGGATGTGATTCGCGCTCCAGCGCCGCGCCGTGCGAATCATCGCGCGATGCGCATTTGATGTCGCCAGCAGGTGATGACGCGCCGCCACCATCCGCTCGTTAACCGGCTTACCCATGCGGCGATACATATCTTGCATTCGCTTGCGCAAGATCCAGTGCGAACCTAGAAACAGTGGAGTTGCGATATCGCCAATGATTGGCAAACAGGAGATGCGCAACAACAGTTTCTTTTTTGCTTCGTCGTTGGTAACCGCCCCGATCAAAATCAGTTTGTCCACGCGCTCAGGATAATTCAACGCCATAGTCGCGGCGATCGCCCCACCGTAGGACGCGCCCACGATCGTTGCTCTTTGAATCGCAAGCTGATCCATTAAGCCGGCTACGGCGCTCGCTTGTTCGTCAATCGTATAGCGGGCCGCTGGCGGTTTGTCCGAATAACCATAGCCCGGCAAGTCCGGCGCGATCACCCGAAAGCCTTTGCGGGCCAGTGGTAACAGCGTGTTACTCCAAATCAAATTCGATGAGATGAAACCGTGAATTAAAATGATCGGCGGCGCGTTTTCGTCACCCGCTTCCTGATAGTGAATCCGCACACCATTGACTCGGGTGAACCACGAGTATTCGGGATTGAAAATAAAGTCCAGACTTTCAGACCAACTAACGTCGCGGGGCCGTGTGAGCAGCTTCGTCGCCACGGCGCCGGCGACGATGCCCGAAAGTCCTGCCAGCAGGTAACGTTTCTTCATGGGGAGACGAATCTTAACATTGATCTGAAGAGATTAAAGGTGGAGGATCGAGCCAGTAGTGCTGCAGCTTCAGAATTAACAAGCCTCATTTGCTGGAAACGCGGACTCCCCGTCTGATTGAGCGGCAGGCGCGAAATAGCTCCAATTTTCATCGCAAAAAGCCTCGTGCCTGTCGGCGTGTTGCGGACGGGACGTCCGCGTTCCCAGCTGTAAGTTAAGGGCTGCGGTCACATTGCCTCAGCCGGATAAAGTGTCAGAACCATTAGCCAGCACCACCCGCGGATGAACCAGCTTCAGCGCCTCGTCGTAAACTCCGACCGCAGTCAATTCGCCACACTCACCGCGCAAACGTACCGCCTGCCCCCCGGCCCAGGCCGTATGCTCAGGTTGCAGATCCATTCCATTCAACACGCGCCGCACATCGTTTGCGCTGAGATCTAATGCCGGCAAATGCCCGAGCGTTGCATCAGGTGAAATGAATGCCCGTTCGAGCAGTCCTGATTCCGCGAGTTCAACTATTTGTTCAAGCGTGTGCGCGTCTGTGATCTTGAAACAGCCCGCGCGCGTGCGACGAAGTGTGGCGAGGTGCGCCCCAAGCCCGAGCCGTTTACCAAAATCTTCAGCCAGCGTCCGAATATAGGTGCCCGCGGAACACACTACGCGCACTACGAGATCACCTGTACCGTCCTCATTTTCTTTCAGCAAGTTGTCGTCACGCTCAATGGCTGCAAATGCGCTGATCGTGATCCGCACCGGCGCGCGCTCAATCTCTTCGCCGCGCCGCGCGAGTTCGTAAAGTTTTCGTCCTTTAACTTTTTTCGCCGAATACATGGGCGGTATTTGATCCATTTCGCCGCGCAACGATGACAATGCGCTCTCGATCTCTTCCCGGTGCATCCCGGCGAGCCGGTGTGTCTCTTTAATGAACGTCCCCGCCACAGGCACGCCCGTCAAATCACCGGTTTCCGTCGCGTAGCCGAGACGGATGAGTGCTTCATACTCTTTTTCAGCTCCGCTGAGGAATTGCATGAGCCTGGTCGCTTTGCCAATCAGAACGACTAATACGCCGGTGGCGAAAGGATCGAGAGTTCCCGTATGGCCCACGCGTCGCGTACCAATTATCTTCCGCACCTGAGCGACCACGTCATGCGAGCTCATGCCTGCGGCCTTGTCGATTATCAGCGCCCCATCCACGGAAACCATTTTAGATTTTTGATTTAAGATTGTCTCTGTGTCCCCCTGTGTCCGGTGTGGTTAAATAGCGAATCATCTACCACAAACGTCACAGAGGAAAACGCAGCGAGGAAGAAACGGGTCCGACCGATCCCGCGACAGCGCGCGCACGCGTCTTTCAACGCGCGGCCAGGCTGCTCGCGGCAAAACCCCGATCTGTGGCCGAGCTGCGCGAGCGCCTGTTGCAGGGGCGAGGCGCGACTAAAGCGCACGTTGACCAGGTTATCGCGCGCCTGAGTGAGTATGGCTATCTTGACGATGCGAAGTTTGCTCAGAGTTACGCGTCTTTACGCGTGCGCGAGAGACCAATCGGCCGGCGCCGGCTGGAACGCGATCTCTGGTTGAAGAAAGTTGACAAGCAAACTGTTGAAGCGGCTCTGGACGAAGTGTTTGAAAGCACACCCGAAGATGAATTAATCGATAAAGCGGTTGCCAAACGCGTTCGTCTGCGGGGCAAACCGAAATCGAGAGAGGACGCAAAGAAACTCCTCGATCATTTGATTAGGCAGGGGTTCACTTTCGAGCTGGTCAGCGACAAGGTGCGCAGTTTGTTAAAGAGCGAGCCAGACGAGGTGGGCCAGTAGCCGACGCCTGGAGGGGCGCACAATTCCCGCCTCAACCGCGCCGTCCCAACAGGCTGGACTAGTGTCCCGAAGCCCCGCTACTTTTCGATCCAGACGATCGGTACAGGGCCATTGCCCGCTCTGCCGTTGTCAGGCGACGATGAACTTGCAGCTAAGAGCGAAGTGATCTCGCCGCTTTCAGTATCAATGAGAAAGAGCGACCCTGCGTCACCCACGATCATTAATCTCGCCGACGATTTAACCAGCATCCTGGCATTGAGTGAGAAGGTGCGGTTGATTGATCCCGGTCGTTGCTTCTGCCAGTTCGTCGGATTCAAATAGAACAATTCTGTAGTTGTGCTGGTCGGTTGTTCGATAAAGAAAGGAACACAACTCTGGGCGGCATAACCGACAAAGCGACATTCCGAACATGGCGCCGGTGAAGGGTCGAGTGTTTCAAAGTGATCGATGTTCTTTGCGATCAGCAGTGTTCCCTGATCGGCCGCGCGCAAGAAAGCATTATTATCTTTCGGGCAGACACTCTCGATGGACCACTTCCTTTGCGTGTCATGCAGTTTTACCGCGTCCCCGACCGTGGCGATTGTCGTGGTGTTGGGCTTAAGTTCGCCCGGCTTTGTTTTCTGTTGCGTTCCCACAAACCGATCGAACACCAGACGATCACTCGCGATCCAGCGGGCGCAATCCGTTGAGCCGTTCGGATCTTCCAGGACTAGTTTCGACTGTCCATTCAGGTCCGCTTCATACAACTTCGTGGCACCGGCGGCTGATCTCTGTTTATAACTAAAATGGTTTCCGTCCGTTGACCAGGCCAAGCAGAAGTTCTCCCCTTTAATTAGTGACTTGACGACGCCGCTGTGCAGATCGCGCAGCATGACTTCGTCCTTAGTCGCGTACAGCAAACGTGTCTGATCCGGACTTGGGACGGCTTCGAGAACGCCACCGGTAATGGTTGAAAGATTAGGTCCTGAGTCCGTCGGGGTTAATTCGGTCAGGTTCGCCCCGTTGGCCGCCTCGCCCATGAGCAGCAACACGCGGCCGGTGAATTTGGCCGCCGGGGTTTTGGTTTCCTGAGCGCACGCGCTGATAAGCGCGGTAAAGATTACGAAGGTGGCAATACGCCAAAGTGCGGCCTGGTTCACGAGTTATCAATAACCCAACATCGCCTGAGACTCAACCAGCCGCGGCGCAGCCATAACCCATCGGTCGACGTTTTGCCGGCGCGCAGCTGAATGCGTTTGACTTACATCACGGTAAATATGTACCATTGTACCGAAATACACTCGCCAAAAAAAAACGCGACACGGTGGAGCCATGGCTAAGATGACAAGCAAACAAAAGACTGCCAAAAAGGGGGCTGGCCAGCAGCCATCATTGATTGTTGAGCGGACTCAGACCGGCGTCCGTATCGAGAAGCGTCTGCTAAAGGTGCTGAAAGGCCTGGCTGGGTATCACGACATGACGCTGGGAGATCTTTTGGAGGGGATTGTTCTGCACGCCTTTGACGGCCGCCATCCGTTCAGCAAGGAGACGCGCGGCCGCATTAACGATCTGAAGCGGATTTACGGCCTGGATCTCGACTCGACCGCCAGTCACAGGTTGATGGAAAAGGTTGAGCTCTTTGAAACGCGCTCAGCTCGTAAGACCGCGCGAAGGCCGAGATGACGGACCAGGAATTCATCCGCGGTTTCGAGGCGGGCACCCTGCCGGCCGCGAGTTTTCATCATGCGCAACACATTCGCGCGGTATGGCTGTACCTGCGTGATTATTCGCTTTTGGAAACCCTGGAGAGATTCCCCCAAAGCCTGAAGCGGTTTGCGGCCGCAAATGGAAAGCCGAATCTGTATCACGAAACGATCACCTGGGCCTATGCGTTGCTGATTCATGAACGCATCCGGCGTCATCCTGAGCAGCAAACCTGGCCGGAATTTGTCGCCGCCAACCCCGACTTGTTTGATTGGAAAAATAATATTCTGAAATCTTTTTACGAAGCCGACACCCTGCGCTCAGATCTAGCCCGGCAAATCTTTATCTTCCCAGACAAGAAGTGTCGCGGTTGAGATTTTCGCGGATTGCTCAAGCAACCGGGGGCGCGGCGGCCGAGAAATCTCAGCCGGTTTGGTCTCTGCCGGCCGTTGCCGGTTTTCACCATTAAAAACGGGCTCACGACAATCCAACGGTTCTGCAACCGCCGGCCTGCGGCTGCGGGTATATGCTGCCGCCATCTTCCAGACTGGTTAAAGCCAAACTTCATTCGCCCCTTTTCGCATGCTAAACTCAAAAATTCAGTCAGTACTCAGCTCAAAACACGGGAACGACTGACAACTGATAATGACGGGCAACGAAATTCGCGAAAAATTTCTCGACTATTTCAAGCGGCACGGCCATACGCGTGTGCGCTCGAGCCCGCTTTTGCCTGCGAACGATCCGACGCTGCTGTTTACCAACGCCGGCATGAATCAATTCAAGGACGTGTTTTTGGGAATCGAGAAGCGCGACTACGTGCGCGCTTGCTCTTCGCAGAAATGTCTGCGTGCAGGCGGCAAGCATAACGACCTGGACGAAGTCGGCAAGACGGCGCGTCATCAGACTTTTTTCGAGATGCTCGGCAATTTTTCTTTCGGCGATTACTTCAAAGACAAGGCGATCAAATTTGCATGGGATCTGCTGGTAAATGAATACAAGCTCGATCCGGCGCGCATGTGGTTCAGCGTGTTTGAAGGTGACGATCAGGTTGGCCCCGACGAAGATGCCGAGAGATTTTGGGAGCAGGTAGGCGCGCCGCGTGAGCGCATCCTGCGTTTTGGCAAGAAAGACAATTTTTGGCAGATGGGCGAGACCGGGCCATGCGGCCCGTGCAGCGAAGTTCACTACTACATGGGGCCTGATCCGAATGACGCGGAGAACTGCGCCGCGAACGTCAATGGTCCAGGCGACACAATCACCGAGCTTTGGAACCTTGTCTTCATGCAATTCGATCGCAGCGAAATCGCGACCGGTAGCCCGGCCGTCACGGAGGGAGCGAAGCAGTACAAGTTGACTCCCCTGCCTGCTCCTTCAGTGGATACCGGCATGGGACTCGAACGTCTGACCGTGGTGCTGCAAGGCGTAAAGTCGAATTACGAAACGGATCTCCTGCGGAACATTGTTGAGTTCGTCGCTAAGCTATCAGATCGAAAGTATGTTGCGGAAAGTCCGGAAGGTTTCGCGATGCGCGTGATTGCCGATCATGCGCGGGCGACTGCTTTTTCAATCACCGACGGGATTATGCCGGCAAACGAGGGGCGCAATTATGTGCTGCGCAAGATTATGCGCCGGGCAATTTATCAGGGGCGGCACGCACTCGGCTTCGAAGATCTGTTCTTTCACCAGGTGACGAACTTTGTTGTCGATCAGATGGGCGAAGCCTACCCGGAGCTCGAAGCTCATCGCGATTTCATCGCTAAGATGGTGCGTTTGGAAGAAGAGCGATTTGGATCGACGCTGACGATTGGGCTGCAGAAGCTGGATGAACTTTTTGCGAAAGCAAAAGGCGAGCGGCCCGCGTATCAGGATCTCGCTCGGCTATATGACACATTTGGGACCCCTCGCGATCTGATTCGCGTAAGCCTCGAAGAACGTGGAGTAGAAGTTAGCGAGGACGAGTTTATTCAAAACTTTGATTCAGCTCTTCAGCAGCTTCAACAAAGTGGCGCGAGCGACAAGGCCGAGGGAAAGGCAAAGTCAAAGCCTGT
>JBHELZ010000013.1:424-14886 GCA_046262835.1 Pyrinomonadaceae bacterium | reverse complement strand
TCGTGTCCAGGCTTTATTCCGCGGCTACGAAACCACGCGCATTGATGATGCAAAAGTACTGGCCATAGTTCGCGGCGATGAAGAAGTTTCTGCTTTGGGTGAAGCTCAGAGCGGCGAAATAGTTTTAGATCAGACTCCGTTCTACGCTGAGTCAGGCGGGCAGGTTGGCGACGTCGGGCGTATCTGGGGCGCGCCCGCTACCGCAGGCGGTTCTGACCTCGTGGCGCAGGTACTCGACACCTATTCACCGGCCCAGGGTGTGATCGTCCACCAGGTCAAAATCGAAAAAGGCACCTTGAAAGTTGGTGACACAGTCACGGCTGAGGTCGACGTCGAAAAGCGCGACGCGACGCGACGCAATCACACCGCGACGCATCTGGCCCATGCCGCTTTGCGTGAAGTCCTGGGCGGTCATGTTAAGCAAGCCGGCTCAGTCGTCGCGCCGAACTATCTCCGCTTTGATTTCAATCATTTTCAGCCGCTGACTGAAGCAGAGATTAAAGAAGTCGAACGGCTGGTCAATGAACAGATTCTGCGCAATGTAAAAGTCAGTACGGACGTGATGCCGGTTGAAGACGCGATGCGGTCGGGCGCAATGGCCCTGTTTGGCGAAAAATATTCAGGCATGATGCGCGTACTGACCGTCCCGGGCTTTTCGAAAGAGCTGTGCGGCGGCACGCACGTCCGCGCAACGGGAGATATCGGTGTCTTCAAGATTACCAGCGATGAATCAATAGCTTCCGGCGTGCGTCGCATTCGTGCCGTCACCGGCTTTGATGCCTATGAACGCTTTCGTGAAGACGAAGAGTTGATCGAAGAAGCTGCTGCTAATTTAAGGACGTCGCGCGCCGAGCTCCCCGCGGTCATCGGAAAATTACAAGACGAATTAAAGAAAGCCCGGTGTGAAACGGAAGAATTGAAACTGAAAATTGCCAGCGGAGCGATTAGTACGGCTGCTTCAAATGGCGCTGAAGCTCGCGACGTCGCCGGTGTGCACGTGCTGGCAAGGGAGGCGAGCGGACTGGACGCGGCCGGGATGCGCCAGCTTTCCGATACGCTGCTCGATCGAATCAAATCGGGCGTGGTGGTGATTGGTCGCGCGAACGATGGCAAGGCTTCCTTGATAGTGCGCACGTCTGACGATCTCACTAAGAGAGTTCCGGCTGGCCAGGTCATCAAAGAACTGGCTCCGATCATCGGTGGCAGGGGGGGCGGCAAACCGGATATGGCCGAAGGCGGCGGCAGCCAGCCTGAGAAACTCCGCGAAGCTCTTGAAGCGAGTTATGGCGTGATCGAAAAGATGCTGAGTTAGTTTGGAGTTCCGCCTTCAGGCGGCCTCCGATTTCAACTCATGTACGACTATCGTTTGATGACGAATGATGAACGGGCGCGAATTAATGAGTATCGTCGCCGTCGTAACCTTCCAAAGCACTCGCCTCCTCACTGGGCTATGGGTTTCTCCTCCCAATACCTGGTGACTGCAGCCTGTTTCGAACATGCGCAGATTGTTGGTAAGAATCCCGAGCGCATGACGGAATGCGAGCAGCAATTGCTGATCGCCTGTGACGAGCATGCCGCAAAGATATATGGTTGGTGTATTCTGCCGAACCATTATCACGTGCTCGTGGGAACGCAACAAATCAAATCGTTATGCCAAGCTTTGGGCCGATTTCACGGCAGATCTTCGTTTGCGTGGAACGCTGAAGATGAATTGCGAGGCCGAAAAGTTTGGTTTCGCTGTTTTGATCGAGAGATCAGATCCCAACGGCATTTTTGGGCAACTTTAAATTACATCCATCATAATCCTGTTCATCACGGCTACGTCGAAAAATGGCACGACTGGATCTGGTCGAGCGCGGGCGAATTGGTTGCGAGGCTTGGGCGTGAACGCGCTTTGGAACTTTGGAAAGAATACCCGATTCTCGATTACGGAAAAGGGTGGGATGTCTAAACGGGCCGCCTAAAGGCGGAACTCCGAACGAACATGTTCGGGCCTTACTCCAATCCCAATCAAACGCGCCGGAATTCTTCGCAAGATCGGAAACCTCTTGAACAACTGAAGAATCCAGGGAGCTTGAACCGTCTCCCGGCTTCCCAGCACTGCACTTAATATTCGCTCCTGTATCTGCACCTGCGCCCATTGAGTTACTTTCGTCGGAAACTCGCGCCGCCACTGTAACTTTTGCAGGTGACTCAACGAAACGTAATTTTCAGATAAAGGCCGCGCGAGAATATTCGCCGTGGCGACTGCATCCTGAATCGCGAGATTTATTCCCACTCCCCCCACCGGTGACATCGCATGCGCCGCGTCGCCGATACATAACAGTCCGGGCCGATACCACTTTCGCAGACGATCAACCAGGACTGTAAGCAGCTTGATTGGCTCCCAATCTACCAGCTCGCTAACACGATCTTCTAGAAATGGCGCCACTGAAATAACATCGGCGCGAAATGCCTCTATGCCGTTTTGTTTTATCTCCTCAAAAGCACCTTTGCGGATCACGAATGCGCATTGCCAGTATTCGTCCCGATTGAGCATCACCAGAATCTTGCCGGGCATGAACCGGCCCAGGACCTGCGCCGGGTCCTCCGGCCGGCGCGAAACACGAAACCAGAGCACGTCGATGGGAGCGCCCAGATTCTCGACGCGCAACCCCGCGCGTTCGCGAACGATTGAGCTACGGCCATCGGCGCCCACGACGAGCGTCGCGCGCACCTCGATATGCCCGTCGCGAGCAGTTCTCGCTCGCACTCCGACGACGGTGTTGCCTTCCTCGATCAAGTCTGTTACTTCGGCCTCCATCTGCAGATGAAATGCCGGATAACGCGCAGCCTGGGCCTTGATGAAATCGAGAAAATCCCACTGCGGCATAAAACCGAGAAACTTACAGTGCGTCGGCAGGTGCGTAAGGTCGGCCAGCGGTATCGTTTCGTCACCGATCTGTCCGCTGAACTCTCTGATTTCCTGGTGCGGGCGCATGAGGAACTCGTCTATCAGGCCAAGTTCATACATGACTTCGAGCGTCGATGGATGAATCGTATCACCACGAAAATCGCGAAAGAAATCAGCGTGTTTTTCAAGCACGACCACCGGCACGCCGGCGCGCGCCAACAAAAACCCAAGCATCATCCCGGCTGGGCCGCCGCCGGCGATGCAGCAGCGAGTCTCGATTCGGTGTTTGTCGAGTTCCAAAGTGGTCAAAAAGTACGAGCGATTCGATGCATCGTCAAGGCTTTAACAACAGTTGTGTTCGCTTGGAATCATGAGAGTATGGTTTGATCGCAACGCAACTTTCGACCGGCGCGCGACGGCATTTGGTATCCGGCGGCAGAAAACGGTAGAGTTCAAGTTCGCACCGCACCGGTCATTAAGTAAGTTAATCAAAAATTTGGGAGACAAAATGAAGGCTCTTAAAGCAATCGTTTCCTTGTCACTGGTCGTCGCTTTCAGCGTCACGGCCATCATCGGACAATCGGCCCACTTTGACGTTGCCGGCATGGACACAAAAACGTCTGCCTGCGCTGACTTCTATCAATATGCGAATGGCGGCTGGCTTGCGGCAAACCCGATTCCGCCTGCGTATCCGGCCTGGGGTGTGGCCAACGTGCTGAATGAGAAAAACCGCGACGCACTGCACGATATTCTCGAAGCAGCCGCGAAAAATACTTCAGCTCGCAAAGGGAGCAACGAACAGAAAGTTGGCGACTATTACGCGAGCTGCATGGACGAGGCGCGGGTCGAGGCCGAAGGTCTCAAGCCTGTCCAGGCCGAATTGGATTTAATCAACAAGGTCACTGATCAAAAGTCGTTGCAGGCCCAAATCACGCACATGCATACCTACGGCTACAACGCTCTTTTTGCCTCGGGATCAAACCGCGATTTCAAGAATTCAGCCGAGACCATCATCGGCCTCTTTCAGGGTGGGTTGGGTTTGCCTACGCGCGACTACTACCTGAAAGACGATGCGCGCTCAAAGATGATTCGCGACGAATATGTTAAGCATATCGCGAAAATGTTCGAGTTGATGGGCGACGATTCAGCCCGGGCGGCGAGCGAAGCCCAGGCAATAATGACGCTGGAGACCAAATTGGCCCAGGCGTCGAAGACTCCGGTTGAATTGCGCGATCCGGAAAAGCTTTACCACCGGATGCCAATGACGGCGGTTAAAGACCTGGCTCCAACTTTTGATTGGGCAAGTTACTTTCAGACGGTGGTTCACTCAAAGGCGGATGTTAACGTGGCCACGCCGGATTTTTTCCCCGCCTTGGACGCGCAGTTGACGGCCACGCCGATTGCCGATTGGAAGACTTATCTGCGGTGGAACCTGATCAATCGCGCCGCGTCCGGTTTGTCTTCGAAATTCGTGGACGAGGATTTTCATTTCAAAGGCACCGTGCTGCAGGGCGCGAAGGAGAATCTGCCGCGTTGGAAGCGCTGCGTGGCCGCGACGGACGCCGCGCTCGGCGAGGCTTTGGGCTCCGTGTATGTTCAAAAAGCTTTTCCGCCCGCAGCGAAGGACCGGGCGCTCACGATGGTGCGCAACCTGGAAGCTGCGCTCAAGAGCGACATTACGGTGCTGAGTTGGATGAGCGATGCGACTCGCAAACGGGCAATCGTTAAACTTGACGCGTTCCTCAACAAGATTGGTTATCCGGATAAATGGCGGGATTACTCAGCGCTGAACGTGGATCGCAGTTCGTATCAGACCAACCGTTTCCGCATCAGCAAGTTCAACGAAGATCGGGACTGGGCCAAAGTGGGCAAACCGGTCGATCGCATGGAATGGGGCATGACACCACCGACGGTCAACGCCTACTACAACCCGCAAAACAACGAGATTGTGTTTCCCGCGGGGATCCTGCAACCACCCTACTTTGATCCGACAGCCGATGATGCTTTGAACTATGGCGGCATGGGCTCAGTGATTGGCCACGAGATGACGCACGGCTTTGACGACCAGGGCTCGAAGTACGATCCGTCCGGTAATCTGGCCAACTGGTGGAGCGACGCCGATCTCAAGGCGTTCAAGGAACGTGCCGGATGCATCGTCAATCAATTTAATAGTTTCGAAGTTGAAAAAGGCCTGAACGAAAATGGTTCGCTGGTCCAGGGCGAATCCATTGCCGATCTCGGCGGTCTGGTCGTGGCGTATGCCGCGTTCCAAAAAGCAATGGAAGGGAAGCCGCGCACAAACATCGATGGATTCACACCTGAGCAAAGGTTCTTCCTCGGTTACGCGCGCGGCTGGGCCACCAATATGCGTCCGGAACTCGCCAGGGTGCTGGTGCTGCAGGATCCGCATCCGCTGGCTAAGTTTCGTGTCAATGGCCCACTTTCCAACATGCCGCAGTTTGCCGCGGCGTTTCAATGCAAAGAAAGCGATCCGATGGTGCGGCCAGAGAAAGATCGTTGCGTGATTTGGTAGTGAAGTTTGGAGTTCCGCCTTCAGCGCACCGCCTAAAAGCGGAACTCCGAACGATTATTTTGGAGTCAGCTGGCTTGGGCAAACCGTTTTTGCACGCGCCGGTTCGCTGTTTATAGCTCCTGGATCTTGTGACTTCGGCATTAGTCCATGGCCGGGTTCCATATTGTAAAAAGTTGTAAATTCAACTCCCTAACAAGGCTGAAGGTATTGCTCCGCAGCCGCGCCGCGCTACATAATGCCCGCCACGTTCCGCAGTAAGGAGACTCAAAATGATTTCAATCAAGCGCATTTCGATCTTTGTACTTTCCGTTTTCGTAGTTGCGTGCGCGGCCCCGCTCGCTTTATCGCAGCAACCAGTAAAAGTACGTCTGCCGCAAGCCAGTCCGTCAGCCACTGTATCGCAGACCATCGGGATTACTGATGTCTCAATCACTTATCACCGTCCCGCGGTAAAAGGGCGGGCAGTCTGGGGAGATATCCCTGCAGAAAAAGTATCTGCGCTTGTCAAAGCGAATTCGGTGGCTCCGACCGCTGAAGGTGAAGGCACCGTCGACGGCGCGCCTGGTTCGGGCAAAGACTTCCCAATAGCGCCCAACGGCCACGTCTGGCGTGCGGGCGCGAACGAGGCGACGAAGTTTACGGTGTCCGACGACGTCCTCGTTCAAGGACAGAAACTCCCGGCTGGTGCGTACAGCTTGCATATCATTCCGGGTAAAGACGATTTCACCGTCATCTTCAATAAGACCGCGGATCAATGGGGCAGCTTTCGTTACGATGCCAAGCAGGATGCGTTACGTGTGAAGACAAAGCCGGTTTGGCAGCGCGATTCACAGGAACAATTGTCCTATGAAATCCCTTCGCTAACCGCAAACTCAGCTCAGGTAATCCTTCGCTGGGAGAAGGTTGCGGTGCCCTTCACAGTTGAAGTGCCAAATCAGGATGCGCTGGTGCGTTCGAAGATCGATGCCGCCGTGGCCGCAAACCCGTCCGACTGGCAAATACCGCTGGCTGTGGGGAACGCGTACTTCAATGATGACAAGTTCGAAGACGCCATGCTCTGGGTCGACAAGTCCATCAAAGTAAAAGAGACATTTCAGAACCTGCGCACAAAGGCCAACCTGCTTTTCAACATGGGCAAAAAGCCGGAAGCGATAGCCGTTGCTGAGCAGGCTGTCGCCCGCGGCAAGGCCGAGGGCACTGATACCACGCGCTTCGAGAAATTTCTTGCCGATTTGAAAGCCGGCAAAATGTAGTTGGCGGTGAGAGTGAAGTGCGCACAAGGGGGCGGACACGACTGGAGCGTCCTCGCTTACATCGTTGCCTTAGAGCCAAGCCGGCAACCGAGACGGTTGCGCTCCAGTCTGACGCACGAGCGGATTTGTGACTCGAGCGCAAGCGTTTTCGCTTACATCGTTGCTTTAGAGCGAAGCCGCAAGCCAGACGATTGCCTCCAGTCTGACAGCACTGCTTCACCGCGCAGCTTGCTGCTCCGCACCATCGCGTTACATAATGCGCGCCAAACCCTAGATCAAGGAGTGCCACCATGATTTGCACAAGACGATTATTACTTTTCAATCTCGCGATTTTCTTAGGCGTCGGATGCGTGGGCCATGCGTTCGCCCAGCAACCGCCCCTGGCAATCAAGCCGATCCGGCCGAGCCAGAAGGCCAGCGTAATGCAGACGATCGGCGTTACTGATATCACTATCACCTACAGCCGTCCGCCCGTGAAAGGGCGCACGATTTTCGCGGACGCTCCCGCGACGATGGAGTCCCGCGCCAAAGGCGAGGCTACGTTGGATAATCAGAACGAACGTAAACCGGGCGAACCGATTGTTCCCTACAATCACATATGGCGCGCGGGCGCAAATGAAGCGACGATGTTCCAGGTGACCGATGATGTCCTGATTAACGGCCAGCCATTAAAGGCGGGCACCTACAGCTTGCACACGGTCCCCGGCAAGGATGAGTGGACAATCGTCTTCAATAACGATGCCGGACAGTGGGGCAGCTTCACCTATGATGAGAAGAAGGACGCGTTGCGTGTCAAAGCAAAACCACAGATGGTGAGTGATAGCCAGGAATGGTTGACGTATAGCTTTGATCCGGTGAGCGACAATTCGGCCACGGTAAATCTTCGCTGGGAGAAAGTGCGTGTTCCTTTTACCGTCGAAGTGAAAGACGTGAAAGCCGCCTGGCGCGCGCACGCTGATGCTCTGATCGCGGCCAATCCATCGAATGAAGTGCTTCCACTCCAGGTGGCGAACACTTATGCCCGCGATAAGAATTGGGATGAAGCGCTGAAGTTCGTGGATCAATCGATCAAAGTCAAAGAGACGTTTGCGAACCTGTCCAGTAAGGCCAACATTCTCTGGGGCGCGGGCAAGAAGGATGAAGCCCTGAAGGTTGCCGACGCGGCGATAGCAAAAGGTAAGGCCGACAAAGCGAACACGGCGGCCTTTGAGAAGCGCGTGGCCGATATGAAGTCCGGCAAGATGTAGGAAGTATCGTCTCAGCTCGCTTCAGCGAAGTGATTGCGAAGTTTGTCGCCGGGATCACCCGTTTCAACGGTTTCTTAAAAAGCGTTGGTAGGACGATGACATACTTGCGGTGAGCGGCGATGCACGCGCACCCGCCTAAATCCAAACGCAGATGCGTTGAGTACGACTGCCGTTGAAATGGTTTCGGGCTATAGCTCCTCCTCCTCATCTCGGTTTTTGAAATTGAACCACTACCAATTTCTTCGTGTGTTTGTATCTTCGCGTCTTTGTGGTTGAAGATATGAATATGGAAGAAAGGCCGCACAGACCTCAAAGCCGCCTCTATCAGGCACTGAGCGGGTTTCTCGTTCTTATCGCGGCGACTTCGGCGTTTGCCCAAAACAAATGCTTGACCCCGGACGAAATCAGGCGGACCGCCGACCAACTCGATGCGGGCATTCCTCGCCCATTCGATAAGAAGCTGAGCGACGAGCTAATCAAACTTAGCGCGAAGCAACAACAGCGCCTCGAGGATAATATCGCGGACAACAAATCGGGTGACGCGATCATTAAAAGTCTAAAGACCTCGCGCGAACAGAACACCAACGAGTTGTGCGCGATTGTAAAGCAGTATGGTTGGCCGACGCGTGATCTGGTTGGCGATGACGGCGCCCGGTCCGCATTTTTTCTCTTACGTAATAGTTCGACGTCCGAACTGCAACGTGATCTCCTGCCTATAGTCATTGCCGCCGTCAAAAAAGGCGAGATTAAGAAGTCGGGATTCGCCGCGTATATCGATCAACTGCGATTGAGTGCGGGGCTGAAACAGATCTTCGGGACGCAGGCCACTATTTTAAATGGCTTTCTGGTTCTGTTCCCCATCACCGACGAGGCGCATGTAGATGCTCGCCGGAAACAATACGACCTGCCGCCGCTGGTAGAATATCTGCGCGCGTTGGAAAGGCTCTATCGACTGCCGCTGGTCAAATCAACCGGAACGCTGACCAATTCATTTTCAGATAGTTCGCAGGCCGCGATTGCCCTCGCGACTGACTCGGAACTGCTGGGGACTTCGTCGAATGATGATGTAGACGTCGTGCGCGTCGAGACGAATCTCGTCAGCCTGAACGTCAGCGTTTACGCGACCAAGCTGAGGACCGAAGTTGCTAAACTCGATCAGAAAGATTTTGCCATCTCGGAAGATGGGCGGCCCCAGGAGATAAGTTTTTTCGCGACGACTGATGTGCCGTTCGACCTTGTGCTCTTATTGGATCTGTCAGGTTCAACGTCAGGCAAGCGTGATTTGATTCGCAAGTCAACAAAACGGTTTATCGAGG
Source organism: Pyrinomonadaceae bacterium (assembly GCA_046262835.1). Classification (GTDB taxonomy): domain Bacteria; phylum Acidobacteriota; class Blastocatellia; order Pyrinomonadales; family Pyrinomonadaceae; genus UBA11740. The sequence goes on along the minus strand of JBHELZ010000013.1, from coordinate 5,644 downwards.
CGGCACGGCCCGCCGATCGAATTGCGGTCGTGGCTTTTGCTGACGATGTGTCGATTGTATCTCCGCTAACCGTCGACCGCGCCAAGTTATTATCGAGCATCAATGAGATCGCGAGCGGCGCGGGTTCGCATGTGTGGGACGCGCTCGAGTTTAGCCTCGAGCAGGTCTTGGGAGCGGCGACCTCTCCCCGGCGGCGGGCGGTTGTGTTTATGACTGACGGGGTCGATAACGCGCTGGGCGGTGGCACGGCCGGATCGTCGATTAGTTACGCAGATTTATTGGAGTCGGTCCGCAAGCATGATGCTTTGATCATTCCCATTTATCTCGACACCGAAGACCGGGGTTCGTTCATGGGTGACCAGGGAAAGCGGATGTACGACAATGCGCGCAAGACGCTGGCGATGCTCGCGTACGAGAGCGGCGGACTGTATTACAACGCGCGCAAGTTAGAAGACTTGAACGGTGTCTACGAACAGGTCATCGAAGATCTCAGTAAGGTATACAGTCTGGGTTACCGCCCGACAAATCAGAATCGCGATGGTTCATGGCGCACCGTGAATATCGAAATATTGGGTCACCCGGAATTAAAGACGCGCGCGCGACCGGGATACTACGCGAAGTGATGACACACGGCAGTCGTCGCTGACCCTCCTCCGGTGTCGACGCCCACTAGTCCTTCCGATAAATCACTCCATTCTTCATCACAAACACCACTCTCTCCATCGCGTGAATGTCTTTCAGCGGATCGCCACTTACGGCGACGATGTCGGCCCACTTGCCAACGGTAAGTGAGCCAAGATTCTTGTCCCAGCCGAGCAGTTTCGCGCCGTTAAGCGTACCGGCCTGGATCGCCTGCATATTTGTCATGCCGCCCCAATCGGTCATTAAGAAAAATTCACGCGCATTGTTGCCGTGCGGAATTACGCCCGCGTCGGTGCCAAGCGCGATTTGAACACCTTTCGCGATCGCGATTTTAGTGGCCTGACGCGCCGCGGCGGCCGCGGCCAGAGCTTTCTCAGCGCGCAGCCCTTTCAGCACGCCGGTCTTTGCGGCGCGCTCGACAGCCTCGGCCGCGGACAAAGTCGGAACCAGGAATGTTCCGCGTTGTCCCATCATCGTGGCGCCTTCTTCGTCGAGAAACGATCCATGTTCGATCGAAGATACGCCCGCGCGGACAGCAAGCTTGATGCCTTCCGTACCGTGGGCGTGCGCGGCCACCTTTCGATCCAGTTTCCTTGCTTCATCAACCAGCGCTTTTAGTTCTTCAAAGCTGTATTGCGTTGCGCCGACTGCGTCGCCCTCGGAAAGCACGCCGCCCGTCGCGCACGTCTTGATAACATCCGCGCCGTACTTGATCTGCTGTCGCACAGCCTGCCGGATTTGTTCCGGCCCGTCGGCGACGCCGTCAAGGGGACCCAATGAGACCAGTCCGGGACGAAAACCGTTCTCATCACAATGACCACCGGTAATTCCTATCGCATGCCCCGCGGTCTCGATGCGTGGCCCGATCGTCCAGCCTTCGTTTATCGCTTTGCGCAAAGCCATATCATCAAAGCGTCCGGAGGCGCCCACATTGCGCACGCTGGTAAAGGCGGCCATCAAAGCATCCCGCGCGTGCAGGACGCCGAGGATGGCGCCGAACGATTCGTAATCCCTGACGAGCGACATGTCGCCTTCGGGATCCCCCAGCACGCGGCCAATCAGGTGCGTGTGCGCGTCGATGAAACCGGGCAACAAAGTCACATCTCCCAAATCGATCACTTTTGCTTCGGTTGGGATCGTGACTGAATTGGCGCTGCCGGCCGCGGCGATCGTATCGTCCCTCAGGACGATCACAGCGTTAGTAATTGGCGCGCCCCCGTTACCATCAATCATCTGAGCTGCTTTCAGTGCCACCACGCCCTTGCCTACAGGCGGCTGCGGTCTGATTCCAAGTGGTGCCGTGTTCTGCGGCGCAACGGATACACATAAACAAGCGGCCAGTATTAAAGTGGCGGACAGTATTCGGCGGACGTTCATCTTCATTCCTCCCTGGTTGGAGACTTCGGAAGTTCGCAAACTTGCGCTACGGCGGCGCATTCTATGTGAGATTTCGGTTTCGTGCCAGATGTCGCGCAACACTTAAGACAGACACTTAGGCATAAAGAAGGGAGCATCATCTCTGACGCTTACACCTATATTTGAATCGCTGTGAAGGCGTGCCGCGTGGGTATGGCCGACTCGCTGATTAGACCGAGACTTTTCAGAGAAACCGAGATTCGATCACTGGGCAGATAATCACTATTACAATCAAGTGACGCGGCTCACTTGATTCTAATGCGGGCTTTGTTAGTCGTTTGCGTGTGCCAGGTGATGCTAATCAAGACGCTTTGTCCGCTGGGTAGATTCCCGGGAAGCACCATGACAACCTCGCTCAACCAGTTGAACCCGGGAACCGCTCCCACATATTCAACGGTGAGCGGATAAACGTTCATCTGGGCATCCTCGGCGCGCGCACTGACAAACGAAGCATCTTCACCAGCAGCTAAGCCGAGGTTCGTGGCGAACAGCATCACTCGCGTGCGGTTGTCTGAGCTAAGATTATAGGGATCGGTTAAGGGAAATGGATCGCGAAAAAATGTCACGGCGTCGAGTGCGATGGCGCTGTCGCTGTTATTTTCCGTGACCAGTGCGGGCGGAGGCGGAACTACCGTCAAAATTGCTTCGTTGCTGGTGCCGTTACCGAACGCGTTCGTCACCACGCAACGGTATTTCGCCCCGTTGTCCTGAGCCGCGGTCGCAGCGATCGTGTAGCTTGATAATGTCGCGCCGGAGATATTTACCTGGTTTCTTTGCCATTGAAAACTCAATGGCGCGCCGCCAGTGGCTGTGATACTGAAGGTCGCGGGCTGGCCCTGGGCCACCGTTTGATTTGAGGGCTGGGACGCGATGGCCGCGGCGATTCCACCTGAAACTTGCACCCGGAACAGACCAGAGCCAATGGCGAGATAATAGAGACTGCCATCGTTTCCGATTTTCAGGTCAACTGGCGACGAAATCCCCGAAGCAAAGTTTGCGGCCGTATTGTTCGAGGGGTCTAACGAGCGGATCCAACCATTGCAAAGATCTGCGAAGAAGTATTTACCCACATACGTAGAGGGAAACTGGACCGTCGCTGGATTATAAAATCCGCCGCCGACAATGGCGCATCCCTGTGTTGACGTAGAACCGTGGGCGTATTGAAACAGCGGATCGCGAAAGTTGCCGTTGGGTGGCGAACACGCGCCCTCACAAATACCCCAGCCATAGTTTGACCCGGCAATGCCGTCGTTGATCTCTTCCCAGGTGGCTTCGCCGACGTCATTTATGAACATGCGTGTCGTGCCGGGTTGAAACGCAAAAGTGAAAGGATTGCGCAGGCCCATGGCCCAGATGGATCGGTTTGCTCCCTGGGCAGTATTGAAGAATGGATTATCCGTCGGAATCGTTCCATCCGAGTTTATGCGCAGCACCTTGCCCAGACGATTACTTAAAGTTTGCGAATTCGCCCGGTTAGCATTGTCGCCCACCGCAATATACAACTTGCCGTCGGGTCCAAAATGGATCGCCCCGCCATTATGATTTCCAGCGCTGCTCAAGTTATCGAGATCGAGAAGCACTAATTCGCTTCCGGCCATCGCGACATCGCCGTTGGCAGTGAAGCGGCTGACGCGGTTGTGCGCGAGCGTGCCCGGCACTGTGTAATAGACATAAACAAACGCATTGGATGAAAAATTCGGATCGAAAGCGATGCCTAGTAAGCCCCGCTCCCCGGCAGAATCAACAGTCAGACTCACGAACGGAGTCGGGAGCAGCGAACCGTTCTTTACTACGCGCAGCTGACCACCTTGAAGACAAACAAAAATGCGACCGTCCGGGGCAATCTCCATGGCAGTTGGACTCGAAAGTCCCGAGGCAATTTGCGTTTCCGAGAACCCTGCTGGCAGGGTCGCCGCCCCCACCGAAGAGCAAACCGCAAAAAGAAACACCATGGTGCAGACAAGTGAACCCGTCGCCAGCCGAAATCGTTTCTGACTGCGATCTATTGCACTAGAATCCGTCGCCAGGTTTCTATCAATCATAATTCTCGGTTTTTTGAGATCCCAATGGTGTAGATTCCTGGGTCAACGCTGGGGGGCGAAAGTCCCTACAGTGGCAATCCGACAGCTGCTGACAACTGTCGCAGGGCGATTGGGGGAAACTGAGCTGACTGAATTAAGAGCCGAGGGTTGGGGCTGGGGTCATTCCGGCTCCGTACATTATGGGGCGCGATTGATTATATCTACCGGGCGGAATTTCTTCCAGATTTGTTTCGTAAAAGGGGCGGCCGCGTCGCGATCATGCGCTAAAGGTGGCAACTGAATATGAATTCAAAAGCTACCACTTAATCGACCCTTCCTTGGTCGTGTCAATTTGCGCGAGTTGCTCATTCGAACCATAAAAGAAGCCCTTCATATTGTCCATCAAAAACCCCTGGGCGTCAGGGTTCGTAAGGTCCAGTCCATAATGATTGATGATCCGCGTCTGGGCCTGCAGCCACTCCGCCCAACAAGGCTGGCAAACCTCGACCCCAATCTTTTGTCCTAAGTCGGTAGGCAGGGGCGCGTAGCCAAGGGCGGGACGTTTTTGTCCGCAGCGCACACATTTGATGTCGTCTGACATTTGAGTGAATTCTCCTGAGTGGGGATTATAGCGTGACTGCGCTCTCGTTTGGAGTTGAGGCGTTTACGCCAGCTATACATCGCGGGCTCGAAGCTAAACTGCCCACCGTCTGTTACATCGCTGCCCTAATCGCTTTGATCGTGGCGTCGTCCTTTGGTCGGAATAAACCGAGTGGCCGCACGTCCCTGTAGGTGATTACGCCGTCGCCATTGATTACGAAAACTGAACGCGCGACTTTGCCGGGAATCAAAGATTGCGCGCCGTACATGTCCGCCACTTTTCGATCGACGTCGGCGAGCAGCCGTAAAGGCAATTCGTGATGTGCGGCAAAACTCTTGTGTGATTCGACGGAGTTGGTAGACAGGCCCACCACTTCCGCGCCCGTCGCCGCGTAATCCTCCCAGCGATCGCGCACGGAACACATTTGCCGCGTGCAGATTGGAGTCTCGTCGCCCGGATAGAAAAGCAGCACCACGACTTTGCCGCGATGATCGGAAAGACGCCAGGTCGCTCCGTCACTGTCAGGCAGCGCGAAGTCCG
>JBHELZ010000013.1:0-414 GCA_046262835.1 Pyrinomonadaceae bacterium | reverse complement strand
TCCGGCGCCTCGCTTCCTTCCCGAGGATTTGAAGTTCCCAAGTTTACTTAATAAGCGCGGCCAGACTTGCGGCGGTAACTTGTGTCCGAATCTCAAGCTCGTTTCCGCGGGCCGTGATTTTCAAATTATTCAAAGCGCTTTCCGCCAGAGTCTTCCGCGGTTGGGCCATTCGCATGGTAAGAATGCCGCCGAGCTGGCGCAACCCTTCCACCGTATCGCCGAGGTTCTTTGCGGCAGCAATCGAGTCAGTGCGCGCGACCGTCGTCATTGTCACATCCGTGGGCGTTGACCCCACCGATCCGTAGACCTGGCGGATAGCGCTGACGTCCTTGGCAATCGTATCGTTGCCGACGTTCAGTTTAGTCAGCAGCTCTCGCGTAACATTTGCGCTAAAGCCAATCACGGCGTCGGGGT
>JBHELZ010000012.1:28931-106925 GCA_046262835.1 Pyrinomonadaceae bacterium | reverse complement strand
GGCTGCATCAGCGCGTCGTCGATCCGGTCGGCGTCGGTGAACACTGCCACCGGATTGCCTTCCAGCGGCGTGTCGGTGAACACATCGAGCACAACGTACGGATGCGTGGCCTCACCCGCCACCGGCGAGCTCCAGCAGCGTCGTCACCGCTGTAGGCCGCATTGGCAAATGCAGAAAATACCCGCCCGGTGAGATTACCCGCGCCATTTCGGTGAAACCATCTTCCAATGGCACATACTCCAACACGCCGCTCGTGACGACCAAATCGAAGGCATCGTCAGCGAAGGGTAGTGCTAACACATTGCCCTGCGCGAAGCGGACTTCCTGTTGATGAGGGTTGTTCTTGTTGACGTATTTTTTGGCCGTGGCCATTGATGACGCCGACAGATCGATCGCCGTCAGCTTGACTGGAACTCTTAATGTTCTTAACAGCGCCAGCATCAAGGTCCCTGTGCCGCAGCCCGCGTCCAGGATTCGTGCATTCTCGAAAACCGGCAGCGGGTGGGCCTGCATATACCGGTCAAGCGAACGGCCGTAACCGTTCAGCTTAAACGTGAGGTCATAAAACCGCTCGATGCGATCGTAGAACGAACCGGCCCGAGCCTGGGTCTTGGTCGCTGTCAGTACATATTCGGCCATATTTGAATGATTGCAGTCGCAGTATTGAAACCTACCTGCGCGCCCTCGTCAAGTAATAAGTCGCAAAAACAAACGCAATTTTATCGTAGCGCAGGATAATTCCAAAATAGCTTCGGATTTGTGCGTTTGGATGCAAGAAGTAATTAGCCCCAGCGTTCCTTTTTTGTGAGTCGAAGTCTATCCAGGAGAGGAAAACTGAGATGTTGAAAAAATTTGCGGCGGGTTTTGCGGCAATCTCTTTTGCCGTTTTGGCGGTCTACGTTGCCGGCTATGGGTCGCCCCAAGCGGCGGCCGCGGAAGCCGAGATGAATGCGCCGCTGTCTGCGGACGTTGTTGCTGAGAATGGGTTTTCGGTTGAAATCTTAATCGAGGGAGCGGCCGCAACCGAATACGCCGCCCGCGGCCGGCGCTATGTCGAAGCGTTGGAGAACGCGGAGTACGAATTGCGAATTCACAATCCCACAGGCTCGCGCGTAGCGGTCGCCGTGTCAGTTGATGGGTTGAATACTATTGATGCGCGGCACACGAGCGCTTTGGATGCCCACAAATGGGTCATCGATCCGTACGGCACCATTCAGGTTCGCGGCTGGCAGATGAGTTCTGAAAACGCCCGCCGGTTTTACTTCACTACAGAGCGTGATTCATACGCAGCGAAGCTGGGACAGGCGGCCAACCTGGGCCTCATCTCGGCGGTGTTTTTCCGTGAGCGCGCGCCCATAACAATCTTGAGGGGTCCGGCTGCCGAGCCGAAAGCTCGCGCGGACAAACAAGAGCGTTCGCCGGCGCCCATGCCGCAGGCAAACGGCACTCGATCTGTCGCCGGCAATGAAACAGCTCGCGATGCGGCCAAGCCAAAAAGCGTGCAGCCATACCCGCCGCCGGATGACGAATCAGCAGCGACCGGGATCGGCCGTTCAGTTCGCAACGACGTGCAGTGGATCAAGATGGATCTGGATCCGCGGCCGGCTGGCGAGGTAATAATTCGCTATGAATATCGCGCGGCGCTGGTAAGACTTGGAATCATCCCCCGCGATTACCCGCGGCCGAACGTTCTCGATCGGCGTGAGCGGGCGCAGGGATTCGAGCCGAAATACTGTCCGGTGCCATAGTGTGGGAGCGGGCGCCGAGGCCTGGGCTTCTTTCGATTTAGTATTGACGAAGAGCCGAGCGGCACTGCGGGGGGCCGAAACTTGGGCCCTAATGGTCGGGCTTCTGAGAGCTAGCGCCGGTTCAGATTCGTATCATAGAGTTGGCGATAGGCGCGATAGTAGGACATGACCTTGAAAACGTAATTTTTCGACTCAGTAAAACCCACTTCTGCCGTAAAAACGCCGGCGTCGCTTTGATTCGTACGGCCGAGCCAGCGCGCGACGTTGTCTTCACCGCCGTTATAAGAAGCGGCGATAGCCTCGGACAGGCCTGCAAACATCCCCGACAGTTCCGCAATATATTCAGTGCCGACTGCGATGTTAGTTGCGGGTTGATAAAGAGAGTCGTCCGTCACTTGCTTGAGGCCCGCGCGCGGTGCGTATCTCTGTGCAGCATCGATGGTTAGTTGCAGAAGCCCGCGAGCCGCCGACGGTGATTTAGCGTTGGGCTTGAACTGGCTCTCCTGTTTCATGATTGCCAACACCAGCCGCGGATCCAGAGCGCGTTTCCGGGATTCGTTCAGCACCTGGAATCTGAAGGGCGCGGGATACGCAGCCGCCCCTCGTTCGATGGCGGCGCGCACGGTAGCCGAGCGCTCGCTCGCGCTTTGGCGCGCGCTTGGATCGTTTATCGCCGCCAGACGATTCGTTGCCAGTCCACCATAGTATGAATCGACATTGTCGGGAATCATCGAAAACAAACGTATAGCGTCTGAAGTGCGTCCGGCGCGTTCCAGGGCATGCGCTTTCAAATAGAGCACTTCATCCGCGCTCGTATTCGCCGCGGATGGTATGGGTTTTTGCAGTAACTCGTCCGCGGTCTGCACCGCATGATTCGAATCGCCCAACGCAATGTCCAACCGCAATCGGGCAAATGAGGCGCTGATTGCCGTCGCAGTTCCCGCGAATCTTTGTCGAATGCGCTCTATCCACGCAATCGCGTCCTGGGGATGCCCTGATTCGCGATAACCGTCGATGATGTTTAGGTGTGCCGTGTCTATGCGCTCGCCATTGGGATACTTGTTGACATATTCGATGTAGCGCGCCGCAGCTTCATTCCCGCGGCCCATACGGAGGAGCGATGAGGCCGCGAAATTTGAGCCTTCACGGCCTTCTTTGGTGTCGGGATAAGTTTGCGCGACCCGCTCGAAAATTTGCCGCGCTTCTTCGTACCGACGCTCCTGATAGTATGTCCGGGCGATTCCGAATAACGCAGCGGGCATGTTCGGATCGTTGGGATAATTGTCGACAATCGCCTGCCAATGTTCACGCGCCGGAGCGAATGCGCGGTTCGCCATATAAACGTTGGCGCGCCGCATATGTTCGGCCGGCGAAATTTGCGCCGGTATTTTTGAAGCGTGATCGGCGCGGTCGCTGGTGCGAACAGAATTCAAAGAAGCATCCGTCGCACTTTGACCACGCGTTGACGATACCAGCGTCCCCCCAAGGGTGGTTACCATAATCAGCGCGAGCGTCTCAAGCTGCGGTGGCCGCATTGCCTTCAATAATTTCATAAGTCGTTAGAATCTCGGCGGTGCCGCGCAGCGTGGCGGCAACACTACAATACTTTTGATCGGAAAGTTCGATTGCTCTGGCGACTGCTTCGTTTGAAATGCCATGACCAGTAACTATATGCTTCACGTAAAACCGGGTATAAGCTCGCGGCAAATCTTCGCGGCGATCCGCGTGTACTTCGATGCGATAGCCGGTCACGTGTTGCCGCTTCTTTTTCAAAATCGAGGCCACATCAACGCCGGTGCACCCACCTAAAGCGAGCAATAACAATTCCATTGGAGTGGCGGCACTCCCCCGCTGTGAATCGGTTTCGATCGTTTGCGCGTGGCCTGAGGGCGTGACACCTACGAAGAAACCGTTCCCAGCGAGATAGATTGTGGCCTTCTGCTCGTTATCAGCCATTAATCCTGCTCTTCACCTGGAGAATAACATGCCCGTTATTGAGACGCTCATGACTTAGCCCCGTACTACGCAATGAAATCGTAAGATTTCGTCCAAGCAACCGGTGTCCCCCTCAGCCAAATTACTTAGCTTAACCATGTATTTCTAATTCGTCTCTTCTAATTTTTCACAGAGTTTGAATGGCACATGAATTGAGATGGAAATCGGAAACCAATCGAACAGTACATGGTAAAGAGGAGAAAAGAATTATGACGAGACGTTTGTGGACAGGACCGTTATCAATCGCCTGCTTAGTGCTTTGCGCCATCGCGGCCCAGGCGCAGCGGCAGAGGGCCTACCGGGGAAGCTATCAATCGGTCAGGCAAACAATTTTGCGCTTGGAGAACCGAGCGAACTTATTTAGGAATAGTGTCGACAATGGGAACCGGTCAGATGGAACCTATAACGCGAACGGTGATTTTAGCGGAACCGCGCGCGAGTTTAACGACAGTGTGCGGCGGTTGCGCAACAACTTCGATCGCCGGCAGGCGACGAGTTCAGACGTTCAGGACTTGCTGAATCGCGCTACGCGTGTTGACGATTTTATGCGGCTAAATTCGCCGGATGTAAGGGCCCAGAATTACTGGACCAGCATTCGAGCTGATTTGAATCAATTGGCGAGTGCTTTCAATCTTACGTGGCAAACATCTGCGTACACTCCGCCCTACACAAGCAATCCCCCCTACACGAACCCGAATTCTGGTTATCCAACTTACGGGAATCAATACGGGGTGCAGGCCCTAACCGGAACCTATCGCCTCGACCCTTCGCGCAGCGAAGATGCACGCCTGGCGGCAGACCGCGCCGCGCGTGGCTTATCAGCCAATGAACGAACACGCGTACTCGACCAGGTGAGCCGGCGGCTGGATCCGCCCGATGAACTCGCTATCGAGGTCCGCGGACGTCAGGTTACGCTCGCCTCAACGCGTGCACCGCAAGTCGTGTTTGACGCCGATGGCCAGGACCGGATCGAGACTTCACCTTCCGGCCGTACGATTCATGCGCGTGCCTTTCTCAGCGGAAATCAGTTAACCGTGAATTCGACGGGCGACAGTGGCAACCAATTCAACGTGGTCTTTCAGACACTTGATAATGGCCGCGCGCTCAATGTCACGCGACGAATTTACCTGCCGGAGTTGAATCAATCTGTTCAGGTCCGCAGCACCTATCAAAAGACTTCGGACGTTGCGCGGTTCGATATTTATAACCAGCAGAACGCGACACAATATCCGGTGACGGCGTCTGCCGGCGGATTCATCGTGCCCGATGGAGCCCGAATCGTGGGTGTGGTCGACAATCCGTTGTCGACGCGCACGGCGGCCGTTGGCGATCGCTTTACGCTGCGGGTAACTGAACCAGCTGAATTCCGCGACGCTACAATTGAAGGTCACGTCTCCAGCGTCCAACGTAGTGGCCGCCTGAGCGGGCGTTCGGGAATGACGCTGGACTTTGACACCATTCGCCTGAGTGATGGCCGTCAATATCAATTTGCCGGCTTGCTTGAAAATGTTAATACGCGAAACGGCGAAAGCGTTCGTGTCGATACTGAAGGCACCGTCCGCGATCAGAACCAAACGACGAGGACCGGAGAGCGCGCCGCCATCGGGACCGCGGTTGGCGCGATCATCGGAGCGATAGCCGGAGGTGGAAAAGGTGCCGCGATCGGAGCGGTCGTTGGTGCCGGAGCCGGGGCTGGATCGATCTACGTCGAAGGTCGAAACGACCTCGACTTAGAGCGTGGTAGCGAACTGGTAATTCGCGCAGGAGCTCCTTTCAACACGCCGAGGTAGCCGTAACGCACAATTGCTGCAAAAATTCCCTTCCTGCTAAACGGGAAGGGAATTTTCTTTTAGCCGAGTTCTTTTTGAGTTTGAACGGCGGTCTTGCCGTCTGCCGCAAGCGTACTTCCGATCAGAATCAAGATCAAAACTGAGAAAGAAAATGAATTTAAGGATCTTACCAAGGCAAATTGGGCACACGACTTTGAACTGGAAGTCACGAACACCGCCACAAAACCAATCTATTCCCTCAATCTTGAGTTAGAGCTCGACATAAAGGATTCGGCGGTTCGACCAGTATATGCAACTCTAGTCTATGGAAGGCCTGAAGTCGGTAATCTTCAGGCGGTACCGTCAGCAGAAGACATTCCCATCAGACCCGGGGCATCCACGATTCTTAAAATCCACAAGGGGACAGCCACAGCTTGGGACATCAAGGGACGCGAAGAGGGCTGGCCCTTCCCCACAAAAGTTACCGTCACGTTTCAATTCCTGAGTTTTGGCGATCACACAGGTTTCGTCGGATCGAATGGCGGACCGATGCCGCAGCCACATCGACGCGAGTGGAATTCCAATCGCGCGCCGCCAATGGAGGCACCTGGGATCCGGTTCATTGCAGTTGCATGTGTCCCTATTTGCAGGTATGCGATCCGCCCCTTCATGCGGATAATACGAAATGTTGCTGTGCAGACGGCGGCGGCAGTTGTCAGGATAGTCCGATTCTGATCGACCTCAACGGCGATGGCTTTGCCCTTACGGATGGATCGCATGGGGTATATTTCGATCTCAACGCTGATGGCACCAAAGAGCACCTGGCTTGGACGTCGTCCTCGGATGATGCTTTTCTGGTTCTTGATCGTAACGGTAACGGCATCATCGATAACGGCACAGAAATGTTTGGTAACATTACGGAGCAATTGCCTCCGCCAGCCGGCTCAGGACGCAACGGATTTAATGCGCTCGCTCTCTATGACAAAGCGATTTATGGTGGCAACGAAAACGGGGCAATTGACCGAGGAGATTCGGTCTTCAATTCTCTGCGGCTCTGGCAGGACACCAATCACAACGGAATATCAGAGGCGGGTGAGTTGCAGACGTTATCTGAGCTTGGTCTGAAGATGGTCGATCTGGATTACAAAAAATCGAAGCGAACTGATCAATACGGCAATCAATTCCGCTATCGGGCAAAAGTCAAAGATACGCATGACGCGCAACTTGGCCGTTGGGCATGGGACGTCTTTCTCGTGCACTAGCCCCAAAGGTTCGGATCGAGGTCTCTAGTAACGACTCCCGATCCTATCCCCGACTTGCTTCTGTTTATGGCGTCAGTTCTTTTCGCAGCTCGCGGTCCGCATCTTCACGCAGTTCTTGTTCGGCGCGCGCGTTTTCTAATCCCAGCGGCAAGTGCTTTCGCCCTTCATTGAGTCGCTGCAACATATAATTAGTCTCGGCCCAACTTGCGCCGCGGCTGGCCGCCGCTTCGATCATTTGCAGACGCGCTTCGGCCTCGGCCCTGCGGGACGAGCCTTCCTGCTTTAGAGTTTCGAGGCGTGTTCGATCGCGGGCCAACTCGTCCAGCAAGACTGAAGTATCAGGGGCATTAAGGTAACGCGCCCGACTAATCCGTCGTTCGACTTGAAGCAAATCGCGTCGCGCGCTAGAGGTTAAACGAGTGGCGTTCAGCCTCAAGGCCAGGGTTTCGCGATACGCATCAGCCAGCAAGGGCTGGCCTTTCTCCATCTCCCGCAACGAACGCTTCTCGCCGGTTGTTAATTCGTTAACAAAGAAACCAACTTCATCGGCAGTAATACCATCAGAAGCAAGGCGGTCCCGCAGGTTTCGCGTCCATTGCCGCCGGTACATCAGCAGAAACAGCATGACAATCAGGGCCACGATTAACGAAACCGGCGCGGAAGTGAACGCCAGCACCAGTAAAAGCGGCGAGAACCCTGAAAGCAAGTAAGCCAGCATGAAAGCCGCGGGCGGCGCAATCGTGACGCCGGCCAGGGTCAGCCAGGGCGCGGTATCCCAGATGCGCGCAAGTCTTTTCTCTCGCGCGGTGATTTTCCCGGGACGCTCGGGCACCAGATCTTTTGATAATTCACCTTTCACGGCCGCAGGTCGATTATGATACTCGCCTGAAGCAGTGGCAGGCCAGCGCCAACAGATTAGTGTCTGAACGGCTATTGTTTAATGGACGACCGTTGTAATATGCAGCGAGGTTGCAGCATCTCGCCAAAAACAAAATGATGATACTCAGGATCAATAAGCTTGCGCTTATCGCCGCAATCGCCTCTTTGGCAGTGTCTGCATTCGCTCAGGATGGCCGTGCGCCCCGCGGTGTGCCGAAACCGGTAACGGTGCCTGTTTCGATCCGGCTGCGCCAATCGACTCCGGTTGAAATGCGGATTGTTGACTTTCTGCTGCGCGAAGACGGCGAGATACAGAGAGAGATCTCACGGCGCAGCGGAATTGACAGTCCCATGACTCTGGCGATCTTATTTCAGGACGATTTAGTATCGTCAATTTCCGTTGAGACGCGGAACATGGCGAACTTTATTCGCAACGAGCCAGGTGGATCGCGCGTAATGGTAGCTTACATTCGACCCGGTTCGCTTGAGGTGCGGCGCAAATTCACGAACGAGCTGGATAAAGCAGCGCAAAGCGTGCGCGTGCCGCTCGGAACGGCCGGCGCGGGCGCCTACAATCCTTATGTTGAAATTATCGAAGGCCTGCGCCGGTTCGATTCGCAGCCGCTGGGACGTCGTGCGATGATCGTTATAAGTGACGGCATCGATGTATCGCGTGGAGTCGATAGCTCGGCCCCGGGACAGAGTGTGGACTTACAGCGCGCGATCACGGAAGCGCAACGCCGCAGCGTTGCTATCTATTCAATCTTCGCGCCCTCGGCAGCGCCGGCGCAGCAGGCACTGAGTCTTAACGGGCAGAGTGGTCTTCAGCGCCTCTCAGATGAAACTGGTGGACGAGCTTTCTTTCAAGGCACCTCGGCGCCCGTGAGTTTCGATCCTTTTCTCAAAGAGATCGATTTACTCCTGAGCAAACAGCTCGCGCTCACTTATCTTTCCACTCACACCAATAAGGGTTTTCATAAGCTGGAGATAAAACCGCTGGAGCGTGACGTCGAGATTCGACATCCGGCGGGTTATACGCGGTAAGTCCGGCGATATTTTCTAATATTGCACGCGCATCTTACGCGTAATGTTTACGGGTGGGACGCCTGTGCTGCTTGTCAGGCGATATTCTTTTTGATTGCCGCCTGCCGGCGTTCCATTTCCTTAATCTGCATTTGCAAATCCAACAGGTGCAGATCCAGCATCAAGCGCAAATCGTTATTCAATTTTAAGCCGCGCTCGAAATCTTTCTGCGCCTCGCTATTCTGTCCCTGCGTTTGCCGTGCAAAACCGCGCTCGGCATAAACGAGTGGGTTGCGATCATCCAGCGCAATGCTCTTATCGAAATCGGCGATTGCGAATTTTGAATTGCCGATGATTAGAAAGGCGCGGCCGCGTTTAAAGTAGGCTTCCGCGTCGTTCGGGTCGTACTTAATGGCCCGATCGAAATCCGCCAGCGCTCCCTCGATGTCCATGCGATTCGATCGGATGTATCCGCGATTCAGATAAGCTTGAGTGATGTCGTGATTGCTCACCGCTAAATCCGGAGCCAGGTTCGCGGTGATTTCGTAATCATCAATGGCGCCATCAAGATCGCCCGCGGCGCGTCTTGCTTTGCCCCGGTTAAAGTAGGCGTCGGCATTTTTCGGATCGACGCTAATCGCGCGGTCGTATTCGGCGATCGCGCCCACAATATCGTTGCGACTGAAACGCTCAATGCCCTGCTTAACGTATTTTCTAGCGGATTGAGTGCGTTGGGCTGCTACTGGCAGCGGGAAGGCGGCCAAAAGACCAACTGCTAATAAGAGAGAGCGCTTCATTTGTCAGTTCGTTCGGAGTTGCGGTAACGCCTGCGGTGACTGTTACTGCACTGTGGCCGGCAAGAGCGACCCGCGCGGATCGGAAGCTATGCCCCAACCCTCGGCGATCTTGCCGATCATTCCGTGAAAATGAATATCAGTTCCCGACAAAACCAAAAGCACATCGCCGGCAACGTAGCGCGTGCCATCTATACTAAAGCGAATAACCGTGGCCTGGCCGTTTTCCTGCTCAACCGTTTCGAATGAAAAGTCGTCGGCATCGACAACGAAGGTCTGGGAGTGAGTTGCTGTCCTTTGCGCGTCCGGCATGGACAAGATTATGAACGCAGAACTGGCATAACACAACAGCCTGAGTTGTGCTGTTTCTAATTGGTCGGATTAGCCCGGGGTTTGGGGAGCGCCGGAAGTGGCAATGAGATTTCTCAGCTGTTTTAAGCCGGACACTACTGTCGGGCGATGGCCGGCGTCGTCGTATAACTATCTCGTGCGCGCACTACAAGATTTGGATAACGCACGCGGACCTTGATAGAGCGTTCCCCGGTGCCGTTTGTTTTTTCTTTGGGATAGTAACCCAGGCTGTATTGCACCCCGAGCTCGGCCGTGATGGCTTCAAAGGCTGGACCGACGTCGCGCAGATCGTCGGCCTTGTAAAACCGACCGCCAGTCTTGTCCGATAAGGCACGCAAATAAGGCTCGCTCAAAGCGTAACCTTTCATCAATCGCTCCTGAATCCTGCGGCGAGCTTTCTCGCTTTTGATGACGCTGAGACGCTGAGGCAGTTGCGGCAGGGTGTTGTATTGGACGGTGTAAACCATGACGTCCTGTTCGGCGATTTCATTGATTGTGCTTTGGAAGGTGGCAGTGACGCTGCTTTGATCGACGCCGTCAGTCATCAGTACGATGGCTTTTCGTCCCCGGACCTGGGCCATTCGCTTTAGAGCAAACTCGAGTGCATCGTAGAGAACTGTACCGTCCGTAGCGGCCGGAATATGAAGCCTGGATTGGCGAAGGCTTCCGACATCGGCGACGTCAGTCAGCAAGTTGATCTTTCCGTCAAACGTAATTGCCATCATTCGATCGTTTAAGCGCAAGCGGCTGAGAAACGTGTCGGCGGCTCCGCGAATTTGCGCCAGCTGGTATTGGGTTGACCCACTCACGTCTAACATCAAAGCAACAGTGAAAGGCTTCTCGACCGAAGCGAAGTAAGAAAGATTCTGTTCAACTCCATCTTCATAGAGTTGGAAGTCTTGCTTGCGAAGGTTCGCGACATACCGGCCGTTGTGATCCATCACGATGGCCGGCACTGTGATTAGTGTTGGGCTGAGGCGCGTGCTGGTGGTCGCCTGATCTGAGTTGGCTTTGGTTGATGTCTCAGATGGATCGCCTGGTTGCGAATAAGTGCTGCCAGAACGCAGCACCGGTGGCTTGCGCGCAGGCTCGCTCGATTGCGCATGCAGCGATTTCGCGCCCAGAAGTGCGCACAATACAATTACAAACGACGCCGTGCTACGTCTCATCATGGCCTCAAATCTCAACTCTCCAGACTAGCGTGCCGGGGAATACTGATATATCTGCGTAACAGATACTTAAAACGACGAAACTCGCAAATGTTTCAGACGGACGTCGGTGTGTTTTAGGAAATCAGCAATTTAGAAGGTCGTTGTTGGTGGAGTTTTGAAAACGTCCACAGGTGTCCAGCCGTGAAAACACCGGTCACGTGGCGCGCCCATCCGACTGCCGTGTTACCTGCAGATCTGAGCTTGTGACTTGAGACTCGGGACTTTAGTATAAATTTCATGTTCCGCGTTATTCGATACACGTTCTACGCCTTCTGCGGCATTCTCCTGGGCGGCCTTATTTTTGAAGCGGCAACCTTGCCGCGGGTCGCGGGGCTGCAGACCGGCAATCCGGCGACGACTTCCATGATTGAAGCCCGCATTGCGGAAGCTCAACGCAACGGCGTGGCCCCTAAGCGAGTGCAAATCTGGGTGCCGCTCGAAAAGATTTCGCCACAGCTACAGCGGGCAACTCTCGCCGGCGAAGATACAAACTTCGCGACCCATCATGGTTTTGATTATGAGGCGATTCAGCGCGCCTGGGACCAGGCGCAGAAAGACGCCGACAAGGAAGCGAAGCAAGAAGGCGAAAACGATTCGTGGTTGCCGAACCTTCCGGATTTTAAACGTGGCGCGTCAACCATCTCGCAGCAACTGGCAAAGAATCTTTATCTCTCGAGTGAGCGCTCGTTCATGCGCAAAGGTCAGGAAGCGATTATCACTTATTTCATGGAGCGGAGTCTGACCAAGCGCCGCATTCTTGAACTTTATTTGAATGTAATTGAATGGGGCGACGGAATCTACGGTGCTGAAGCCGCGTCTCAGTATTATTTTCACAAACCAGCTGCCGTTTTAAATGTGCGCGAGGCCGCTTTTCTTTCAGCAATGATTCCCAATCCTCGCACGGTGTTTAATCCACAAGTCGATCCCAAGCGCGTCGCCCGCCGGCAGCGAATCATTCTTAAATTGATGCCGGCGGTAAAGATGCCGGCCGGAACCGGATGAAGCTGAGAGTGGCAAACCTTCTTGACTATGGGCGTGCATCAAGGGCGGGACGTCGGCTCACCAGATTCAGCATAGAAGGCGATGCGGTCGGCCAGAAAAAAATTACAGATTGAACAAGCCGCAACGCTCGCTACGTTTGCGCTGCCTATCCGGAGACCCACCCGTCCCACCAGGATGCTCATGAAAATTAGATTGCCGGTGATTGAAACAGCACCATTCGTAATGTTGAATTTCAGCAGGCGGTGAAATGTCTCACCTGGGGTCGAGGACGGCCGGTCCCTCCAGGTCCATCTTTGATGCAATACAAAGTTGTTTAGTACCGCTAACTCAACTGCCAACCCGGTGGCGGCCAGGTAACCCACAGGATACGGGCCATGTGTCAAAGCAAACAGGGCCCCGGTCTGCAGAGCGAATCCCAGCATGCCGACGACGTTAAACCTTATGAAGTGAATCATCAGTAATTTGTTCAGCCGGTAAAGCCGCGAATTGGTCCATTCACTGCTTGGGCAGAGGCTCTTGTTTGTACAGCGTGTGAGTATGCTGGATTGATAAGACGACCAGCATTAGCAACATCCCGAACGCAGCAGTCGCTCCGCCGACATCAAACAGGAGGTAACGGTGGTGATATACGCGCGGCCGATAGATCAAAAACACGTTGCCGATCATCAGCAGCAAACGCAGTTCGGTTGGGCCCAACTTCCATTGCGAGATCTTGAATATACCTATCGAGTACGCCGCCAGGTACGAGTTAATGGCCAACATGAAATAGGAAATGAGTAGGGCAGCAGCCACGCGCTCACTCATATAGCCCGATAGAAACATGCCGAACAGCAGAAACAGGGCCCCAAACGTATCGATAATGTGATCCACATAGAACCCGTAGCGCGGACGTTGTCGGTCTCGAAATCGCGCCAGGGTCCCGTCGAGACTGTCACCAAACCAGTTTAGAAAGATGAAAAGATTCACCAGGTGGAGCATCAACGGGTTGTGCTTGCTCGCGGCATAGGCCGCACCTGCCCCAAACATGCCCAGCAGCCCAAGGACCGACAGATGGTCGGAATTCACCCAGGCCGGCATGCGCCGCGCGAATCCGCGCAAGGCCGCTCTTTCCAGCGGAGCCAGGATACTGGTCTGCTCTCGCCGAGCGTCATGAAAACCACGGGTTTGAACTCCAACTTTTCGTTCTGTATTGCCTTCAGTCTCAATGGTCAGTTCCATTTGCATGAATCTTGTGCCTCGACTTCGTCAGGGAGCGCGTAGCTGCTGTCTGCTCGACGTGGCAATCCAGATGCCAGTTGCGGCGTCGAAAGATCCGCGCTATTCAAAAACTTTCCTGCAATGATTTAGTTTCGCAGTGCAGTAATTATCGGATATTAGACTTAAGTTAGTCTTCGCGGGCAGCCCACGTGGGCGGAAGGCAGAAGGAGATTGCGCGGGAGCATTCTGCCTATTCCTTGACTACAAACTTCATGACCTTAGTGCGCGAAACGATTAGCAGTTCGTTCTTGTCATTGAAAACCATGCCAAAAGCGACGCCGCCTGGATTGAAACTAGTGAGATAGCGGCCATCTGAATCGAATACCTGCACGCCTTTGATGTCGCTAACAAATACGCGCCCTCTCCCGTCCACAGCGATGGCGTTTATGCCGCTGAACTGGCCGGGTTGATGGCCGGGCCCGCCAAAACGATTGACGAATTTTCCCGCCCGATCAAATTTGAAAACGGCGCTGGTGAAACTTCCCAGGGCGTAAATGTTTCCGCTTCCGTCAACGGCAACGCGTGTGTTCAACTCGGAACGATCAGCGGGCGAGCTGACCGCGGCACGAATCACCTGCGTTACTTTTGCGTCGGCGTTGAAACGAATAATATCGTCCCGGCCGCTATACCAGGCGCACACGAGCCCACCTTCAGGAGATGTCGTTACATCATCGAATCCATTTCCTTCGCTGTAAGCGAGCGTGCCGAGGGATTTTCCTGTCTGCCCATCGTACCGCGTAATGATTCCACGCTGTGCGATATAGACAAAACCTTTTCTGTCGACTGATAAACCGCGCAGCGGCATCTTTGTATCAGCAATCCATTGCGTGACGAAATTTCCATTGGGATCAAAAACTTGAACCCGGCCACCGCTGTATTCGCCGACGTATATGTTGCCGCGACCGTCGGTGGCGACGCTACGCGCGTCCGTCATCATGCCGGGCCCGATGCCTTCGCTGCCGAATGTAAGAGCGATGCTGGCAAAGGCATTCGCGCCATCAGCCGAACGCGAGCCCCCCGTTTTATCCCGCGTAGCAAAGGGAGTAGTCACCGGCGTCAAAGCTTTTCTCATTTGGGTAATGGCGCCGAAGACACCGCCCAGAACAATTAGCACAATCACGACCGGGACGAGTACGACAAACCAAATCGCCTTTGAAGCGCTCGCGGCCACCTGCGGACCAAGGTTGATATCGATCTGCGAGATCACCCGCGCCGGTTCTCCGCGAAGTTCGTTCGGCACGGCTAGTTGGCTCTGACAATAAGAGCATTGCGCGGGCTTGGTAACGTTCGGGTCGTACGTGACAGGCGCTCCGCATTTTGGGCAGTCAAAGGTTCGCATGGCGGCGTAGTTTAGATCGAATCGACCGATGGCCCTAGCCCAGGCCGTTAAGCGCCGCGCTCTTGAGGTGAGGCGCGTGACCACTTGAGCGGCGGCCCGACTTTGCGGGACTTCAAATAAGAAAAAGCGGCCCTTGATTTCAAAGGCCGCCGAAGAGACAGTCACGTTTTTTCGAGCTGCCTGCGAGTCTATCTTGTTGCGAACTCGTGCGCCAGGTTTAATTCCGCTTTCCGTAATTCATAACGTGCCCGCCCAAAATTACCGTCCGGTTTCATGGCCACGACGACGAAATAATCGTGGTTGAAAAGTCGAATCACGAAAGTAACGCTCTTCATCGCAACCGACAACTCGCGTAAATCTCCGAGCGCCAATTCGCTTCCGGAACGCATCGCGGTACGCACCAGGGTCGTGAATTCGGCGGCCGCGACATCGAGGTTAGCAGCGTATCCTTCTTCATTGAAAAACTTTTCGACTGACAAACCATCAACGCCCATGATTAGTGCGCCGAGACTGCCGTCCGTCTTTTCCACGATTGTTTTCAGGGCTTCTTTGAACATCGTCTTGGGTGAAGTATATACAATCCTTTCGCTGGGGATAACTGCACTAGAGGTTGAATCGCAGCCGCGCTGGCGCTCCGAAAATTTTACCTGCGCTTTCGGGAGGCCGTCTCGGTCTTGAACGAACTAAAGAACTTTGTCGAAAGGCCCTCGTAGAATTTGACCATACCATCGGGCATTCCCCTCAGGTCGGGACGCAGGAACATAACCTGGTACAACCGCCCGTCAACAAAATACATTCTATCCGTTACCACGTTTGCACTGTCGTCAAAAACGAGTTCGCGTCCAGGCATGTTTGCCGCGCTGATGTCTTTGTCGCTTGACAGACGTACTGCTCCGCCGGACAAAGCACGTTCGCGCCCACTATCGAAAGCCTGTTTTAGCATATCCGGATCTGTCGATAAATTTGGGAAGTCAGCATAGATCACAACGTAGCTGGCTACAGACGTCCGGACAAAATAAGCATGCATTTCCGTATCTACCATTTGGCCGGTGACTGGAACAAATCGCTCGTCGGGAGTCTCCGGCAATAGAACACGAAAGCGGCCTTCTACGGACACGAGTTCCTGCCACGGCTTATCATCGCCCGACTTCTGCGCAATAACCGGAGATCCTGTGGAAAAGGATAAGAGATAACAAAGGACAATCGCCGCACAGCACAGCCTGCCGAAGGCCGTTGCATTGTTTGACCGGTGGTTGAGTCGCTTCATGATAATTCTTTCCGTTCGACAGTCCTGATTAGCCTGCGTGACACATCATTGTCAGACAAAGATCCGGTGGTCGAGGCTTTCGCTTCAGACCACCGGAGTTATTTCAACAACGCGACTAAGACTCGCGACTACGCTAAGGCCGTTTACCGTTGACGGCGTCGGGTCGTGCCGTTCCATTGCTATTGCCAGCGGGGTTAGCGGGAGCGCCAAGAACGTTTGGTTGCGTCGGCACCGGCGCCACCTGCGGCTTATCCTGTTGCTGCAACTCAGTCGGCGTGGGCGTGTTCGATTGCGGGTTGCCCAACGGCACCGGCTGCGGCACGCTTTGCATGCGTGGACCAGAGGACGGTGTGTTTGGGATCGGGTGACCATAGTAGTCCGGCCGATAGATGCGCGGCGTGATGAAGAAAAGAATCTCAGTCGAATCCTTCGTCACCAGCTTTCGCTTAAACAGGTTGCCCAGAATGGGAATGCTGGCAACACCGGGCGTGCGCTGTCTTTGGGTCGCTTCGGTATCGGCGAGAACTCCGCCCATAACGGTTGTACCGCCGTCCGGGACCAGCACTTCGGACTGCATGCGCTGAGTGTCGATGCCGGGAACACCACCAACCGCGATACCGGTGTTGACGGTATTGTTTTCGATCGTTACGCGCAGCACGACAGTGCCGGCATCTGTGATTTGTGGCGTGATTGAAAGACGCAGGGGAACGGATACGAAAGTAGTCGTTACCACCGCAGTGCCTCCGGCGGCCTGTGTTGTCTGAACTGGAATCTGCGATCCGCTTTCAATCTGCGCCGGCCGGTTATTCAAAGCCGTTACGCGCGGAGTCGCCACCGTCTTAACTTCGCCCCGGCTTTCCGCGGCGCTGATCAAGGCGCTGATCTGAGCCGTTCCGAACAATCCGGTAGTTAACCCTATGACGGTTGTGGCGGCCGCGGAACGCAGGTTGTTAACCGGCATTGCGGTATTGGCCAGACCACCCGGGACGCTGAATGGGTTCGGACCCGAATTCAACGTTGGACCTGACGCGCCGCCACCGGAACCGCCGGAGCCACCGCTCGAGCCGCTCGCCGGCAGGGTTGAAATATTTGCTAAACCGCCGCGAGTCATATTCGCCACCCCGAGGGAAATCTGGGAGCCCAGGTCGCGACTAAAGTTATGTTGCGCGATGACGATTCGGGTTTCGATCTCGACCTGCGGTTCCGGCTGATCGAGGATCGCAATCAGTTGGCGAATCGCTTCGACGTTTTCGCGAACGTCTGTAATAATCAGCGAGTTACTCTGACCTGCGACTTCCACAGAACCCAGACGAGATAGACGACGCTTGATGATCGGAAGAATGCCCTGATCGCCGCCGCCACCGGTTGCATCGCCGCCCGCGCCGCCGCTGAAACTCAAGTTGGTCGAGCCACCGGCAAAACCCCCGGTCGAACCTGCGGCCTGGGCCAATGTTCCGGAAGCGCGAACATAGTTGAGGCGTACCAGCTCAGTGATGAGTGGCGAATTGCTCAACTGGGAATCCTTGATAATGCGTTGAGTTTCCGATTCTTTGGCGAGCGTCTCACTGGTCGCGACGCGGAGAATGTTACCGTTTACATCAACACCCAAATTGTTGGCGCGCAGGATTGCGTCCAAAGCGTAATTCCATGGCACATCCTGAACATTCACCGTGACGGGAACCGCCTGGACCGAATGGTCGATCACGAAATTGATGCCGTACTGCTCGGTGATGTAGTTGAGAATGTCACGGATGTCCGCGTTGACCACATTCAGATTAATTGCTTCGCCGACAAAGCCAGCCTGGCCATATTGCCGTCCCTGACCCGGCTGCGCCGACATATTGTCGTTCCCCGGAGAGATTCCGGACCTTACCGGCGTTGGCGAAGGATCTGGATGGGCCAGTACAACGGCGGACGTTTGCGAAGACTTGACCGCTGTGCTCGCTGAGGCGCCGACCGCCAGGGCGAAACCGTTAAGAGACAAACCGCCGGCACACGCGAGTGCGAATGCTTTGATGGCGACATTCTTGAAATGCTTAGGCATTATTCTCTCCTCAGGGATTGCTTGCTGAACTGCGTCACACGCTCGCTCGAAATGCCTGGCAACGAACATTCAAAGCGCGCGCCGCACTACACGGCAGTTCAGTTTGTTGTCAAAAGCGAACGAAGCAAACTCGTTCGCGCCGATGGCTCTTTTCATGCGATACGCGGCATGACGGGCGAGCCGGAAGAATCTGTTATTGCTTTTCCGGGGTCGGCTTCGCGACTTCCGTTGCGGGCACTTCGGCGGGAGACGTCTTCACCGCAGTCATTGTTTCAACCTGGCTGGGTGAACGCAGGAGTTTGATCTCGACCGACTTCTCGCGGCGTCCATCGGTCCAGACGAGATCACGACGAAATATGAGGCGACCTTCTTCGATGGCCACTAATTGGCCGTCGAAGAAATTCTCGCCGGGATAAATCACGTATGAGAGTTTTGGCGTGAGCGGCGAGGCTTCCACCATCGCGGACCAGCCACGCGGAGTATGAAAGATTCCGGTGACCTGCACTTCGTTCAAAAGCAAAGCGGTGGTCGGCTTCGGAGCTGCCACGTGCGCGCTTGCAGCTGCGGCTTTCTGCGCTCGATAGCGCTCGATACGCGCTTGAATGGAGGGTGGCTCAAGTTTCGACGGGGCCGCCTTGGGAGGCTTGATAATTGGCGCGTACTTCTTGAAAGGATCGCGGCCGCGGGACGCTTTGTCGGCGACTTTTTCAGTGGAACTCTTCTTGTCGGTTTTCTCCTGCGACTGGTCCTGCGCCGCAACGATGAGCGGAAGCCCAGTCAACGTGCAAAGGATGGTCGCGGAGATCAACAGGGAACGAAATTGTTTTTGATAATTCATCGTCATCTTTTCCTAATCGAGGCGCGGGATTAGTTTCGAGCCGAGGGAGTGACAACCTGTTGGACCCCCTGCTGGGTAGCGGCAGCCGGATTTGAGGCCGGTTGCGCGGGTGCACCAGCGGCTGGTTGCGCGGCAGCTTTCTGTTGCAGTTTCTCAGCGGAAACATAGTACGCGGTGAGGTCAAAGCGCGCTTCCACAGTCTTGCTCGGTGCCTGATTGTCCAACTGCTTTATTTCAAAGTTGGTAATCGAGACGATTCGTTGATAGTGGGCCATCTGATCGAAGAAGGCTCGCAGGGACCCAAACGAACTCTGCACCGCAACATCAATCTTCTTGCCGCTATAGAAATCCTGTTGGACGTCGTCCTTGGGCGTAAAGTGTCGCAGCGACAGACCCGTCGTGCGGGCACGATCTTGAATCCCCTGAAGGACGTTGGTCAGTTCGCGCTGTTCAGGCAATAGCGCCTTTAGTTCTTCCAACTCTTCCTGTTTGTTCTTGTAAGTGGTGCGAAATTCATTCAAACGCTGTGAAGCAATCTGCGCTTCGGCGTTTGCCTTTTGCAGCACGGCGATTTGATCCTGCAAACCCTTAGTATCTTTGCGCGTGCTCCGCGTCACGAAATACCAGAACGCGACATAAACCAAAATGGCCAGGCCGCCGAAGATGCCCAGGCGGGCGTACCAGGGAAGGTTATTAATGTTTCCAAGCTTCATGATGTTTTCCCGAGAAACCTGCCGCTCAGTTGCGAGCGGCGACGTGGTTGGTAGTGTTGGAAGTTGAGGATGATGCGTTCGATGGATCCGGGGGCTTCCCGGCAGAGTAGTTGCACTTGATAGTAAACGCCACAACTTCTGATTGAGACAAAAGCGAGTGAACTGGATTTGCTCCCGGTGCCGGGGCCGTACCGCCTGACGCCTTGAGCGCCTGGGGCACTTCCTTCTGGGTTTCGATATTCAGGTTTGTGAACAGCCCGGAAGAGAATTCCATGCTTTGTCCAAACCGCGTGACCGCGGCTTCGTTGGGTGACTCACCCTTGATGGTTAGTTCGGCGTCTTTTTGCTCGACACTCTTCAAATACAGACCTGGGACGCTGTCGAAGCGGGCTTTAATCTCGGCAAGTATTCCACCGGGCCCCTGTTGTGAGCCGCGCAGCTTCTCAATAGCATCAATGCGGAAGTTGATGTCGGCAATTTTCTTTTCCAGGTCCGCTTGCTCGCGTTTGACCGAGTTCATTTGCTCGTTGACGCGCCGTTGTTTTTCGAGCTCCTTGGTTGCTGCCTGGTGTTGAGCGTTTGCGCTCACATAGTCATAACCGATGCCCAGCACAAGCAGTGCGACGACCGTCAGTGCCAGCAGGAATGTCTGCGTCCGGGTGCTTGAGACCTTGTCCTCAACGAAAGTTCCTCCCGTAGGACGATCAGTCACCGATTCTAAAAGATTTACTTTGATCACCGCGCGTCAACTCCTCTCAATGCTAATCCGACCGCGATTGCCATCTCGGGAACGACCTCGCGCATGTACTCCGGATCAAAACCGCGTGAATCGACTTTGATCTTCTTGAATGGGTCGAAGATCTCAACGGGCATTTCGAACTGCTTTGCAAGGAAATCTACCAGGCCTGTCAGCTTTGATCCGCCGCCGGAAACCAGGATCTTTTCCACCGCCACACCACCGTCTTCAACGGTTGCGCGATAAAAGTCCATGGTCTTTTGAATCTCGAGCGCCAGAATATCCGACACTGTTTCCAGAATCGGCTTGATGTCGCGATCCTCGACGGGCTCGGGCAGAGGCATGCCACGCTTGATCTGCTCAGCATGTTCAAACGTTACACCCAGCTCTTTTTGCAGCAGCGATGTGTATTGGTTGCCGCCGAACGTAGCGTCGCGTGTGAATACGGAACGATTGCCATTCAAGATGTTAATGTTCGTCGTTGACGCGCCAATATTCAGCAGCGCGACAACTTCATTTGGCTGCGGGTCATAATTCAGCTCGTAACAATTCTGCAGGGCAAAGGCATCGACATCGATGACGCCGGGCTGTTTGCCGGCGAGTTGAATTGCCTGCTTAAGGTTTGCAACTTTGTCGCGCTTGCACGCGGCCATCAGCACATGAATCGCATCATCCGTGCTGCCCGTGACGTGATAGTCCAGAGTGACGTCAGTGATGTCGAATGGGATGTGCTCTTCGGCATGCCAAGCGAACGACTCTTGCAGCTCTGCCGAACTCATTTGCGGGAGAACAATATTTTTGACAATCACCGAATGGCCATTTACTCCAGCGGCAACCCGGTTAGTTTTGATCTTGTGTTCGTTGAAGATGTTCGAGATGGCGTTCGACACGGAATTCAATTCCATGATCTGGCCGTCAACTACTGAGTCGGGTTCCAGTGATTGGTAACCCAGGCTCACCAATTGGAAATCCCCGTTCTTACCCTCGAGTTCTACGGCCTTCACGCTGCTCGAGCCAATGTCGACTCCCACCATGCTCTTGTTAGTGCGTTTCCACATGACTTAATTGCTCCTCGCTAACCTGAACATGAGTAGACGTTGACGCCGCACTCTCGCACGCGCGCGGCGCGCTCTCGATAGCCCAGCCCGCACCAATCGAATTCGGCAGGGGTAGCTTGCATTGTTCATCATTAGATTATCCAAACGATTTGTTTTTTGGCTTCGCCTCAGCGAAGGACGGGGCGGTTACTCGGCGGAACGCCGCCAGCAGTGACGAGACTAGAGCCCAGTGGTAGAAGGCTGGGCCAGCACTGCCATGCTTAGGCTACAATAGCCGCTCAACAACTGTCAACACTATTATTCACGGATAAACACAAGAAAATTGCAGCAAGGTTGACGGTAGCGCGTGATTGCCCTCGGAAAGGCGAACCGCTACGATGCCTCTATTGTTCAAACGTCAGAGCCTCAAAATCGTTGTCTTGCTGCTGATCCTAGTTGGTCTTGCTGCGTGGCTCTATTGGAACCGACCCCCGCACGCGGACCTTTCGGCGTGGGCACCCGTGGAAAGTCTGGCGTTCGTAGAAGTTAACGACCTGATGGGCATCGCCGGTGGGCTTGGTCAGACCAAAGCCTGGAAGGCATTTGGGCCATTGTTGGGCCCGGGCGAAAACCTTACGCCTCATCGTTGGTTGATAGGTCTGGCAAGGTGGACTGGTATCGGGTCAGCGGATGAGCTCCTGCTGGCGCGGGCTCAGGTCGCTATAATTCTCAATGGCGCAGAAGGATCCGAGAATGGATCTACGTTGGTGATAAAGCCTCTTCTCACCTTCATTATCGATACGCATACTTCGCAGCGCCGAATGCGAGCAACCGTGGAGCGCCATCTCGAAGATCTTGCGAGAAAGAACTTTGGCAACCCCGTTGCGTCGCGAAAGCAGATCCAAGGCGTTGAGCTGCAGGAATGGCAGTCCGAAGATGCCTCGCGAAGAATCGTGGCCGCCTTTGTCAACACAACAGTGGTCGTGGCCAATGACGAATCAGCAGTGTTGCATTCAATCGAAGCGGGCACTGGGGGACGCGCGACGCTTAAGGATAGTCCGGAATTTCAGACGGTTCGGCATGCGACAAAGACCCGCAACCCAGCTGCGTTTGGTTTCGTTAGTCAATCCGGTGTCCGGGCGCTGTTGCAGGCATATGTTCTTAACGCGGAAAACCGCAGAGGGATTTCAGATGATTCGCTGACAAAAGCCCGCTTGTTTGCCGACCTATTCGGGGGACTCATTAAGCATGTGGGATGGACAGCGAGATTTGTTGACGGCGGTGTTGAAGACCACTGTTGGGTC
This sequence comes from Pyrinomonadaceae bacterium, assembly GCA_046262835.1. Lineage (GTDB taxonomy): Bacteria > Acidobacteriota > Blastocatellia > Pyrinomonadales > Pyrinomonadaceae > UBA11740. Next base: position 84,356 of record JBHELZ010000012.1, on the reverse strand, counting down.
GGGCTCGCAGAGGGCGTTACTGACAAGCTCGGCGTTAGTCTGGTGCCCGACCGCGGACCCGACTTGACCGAACTCTCGTTTGTCCCGCCAGACGTTCATTCTTTTTCTAATTATAAGTTTCACGATAGTCCGGGCGTTTGGACAGACGTAAATGCGGTGGTTTCATCGCACGCCGATCTCGTGGGTGCGATCGCGGCGCGGCCGCTTTTGAAAAACCTTTTGAAAGCGTACGGCATCGACGATCCAGATTCCTTTACCAGAGGGATTGGAACGCGCCTTCAAACCATTCGCCTGCACGAGGATTCTCCAGCTGTACTTGTCGCTGATGTTTTTGACCGTCCGGCCCTGGAGAAAGCCGTAAACGAGCGTCTCGGGAAAAACCCTAAAATCGAGAAAATGGGTGACGCTGATTTGCTCGTTTCAGCAACTGATAATTGGACGGCGGGTTTTGTGGCCAACAACTTCCTGATCGGGCCAGGCGAAGACGTGCGTCGCTGTTTGCAGGCTCGGGCCAGCTCGCAGTCCGTTCTCTCGACGGATTCGTTCCGCCAGGCGCAAAAGATCGTAGATGTTTCTTTGCCGCTAACCGCGGTAAGTTTTACCAATGATTCGCGCGCGGCGATTTCGTTCGTAGAAACATTTTCGGCGCAGTCGCGTTCTACTTTCTCAGCCAACGCGCCGGCGATTGATCAAGCAGGGCGCACGCTTCCACTCGCCGTCAGTGTCTTAATAGTAAAGAACGGATCGCTCGACTGGACCAGTCGCTCATCCTTCGGGATCGGCGGCTCTCTCGTTACACAATTGTTTGCGGAAAAATGAGCCAGCCGTTCTTAGTAATAGCCACTCGTAATACGGGAAAACTACTGGAGTTACGCGAACTTTTGCGCGGATTGCCTTTGACTCTTTGTGATCTGAATTACTTTTCGTCAATCGAACCGATTGCGGAAACCGGAGAGACCTTCGTTGAAAACGCCTGTTTGAAAGCTAGTGGTTACGCAACCCAAACACAGTCAATGGCGCTGGCTGATGATTCAGGGTTGGAGGTGACTGCCCTGAGCGGGGCACCCGGTGTGCGGTCGGCAAGATATGCCGGGGCGGGGGCTTCTGATGCCGAGCGCACGAAGCAGTTATTAGCAGAACTCTCGCAGGAATCATCTTCAGACCGGACGGCGCGATTTGTTTCGGCGGTAGCAGTGGCCAATAGAGCGGGTGTAATTCTGAATGTGTCGGTAGGCATTTGCGAGGGCCGCATCGCGCAGGCACCGCAAGGTCACAACGGTTTTGGCTACGATCCAATATTCGTTCCCAACGGCTATGACCGAACATTTGGAGAGTTGCCGGCTGAAGTAAAAAGCGCAATAAGTCACCGTGCGCGGGCCCTAAAAGCCACTCTACGTTTTTTGCGGTCCTTGACCGTCGCTTCGGGTGATGACTAGAATGTTCGGTCTCATCAGGAGAGACGCTGGGAAATACGGGGCGTAGCACAGCCTGGTAGTGCGCTCGGTTTGGGACCGAGAGGTCGGAGGTTCGAATCCTCTCGCCCCGACCAAAGTCTGTAGCTAAGGTTATTTGATCGGGTGGCCAACCAGGTGTCGATTGTCGCAGGACCCTACGGGGGGGCCCGTTACTGGATCTTCCTTCCCCAAATTTTTTCGAGAATTCCCAAAAAAGAGCGATTTTAGCAGACTTTAAGCTTTGTCTGTGGTATATGTGGCTGCAATAAGTTTTCCCATTTTGTTGAAATTTGGAGGGGCTACACCACAAATGGCGACTACGGCAGCAGGCAAGAAGCGGATGACCCAGTCCGATGTTATCAATTACTTTGCAGAGCGGACGGGAATGAAGCGTGCTCAGATAAAACAAGTATTCGAGGACTTGGCAAGTTTGGCCACTAACGAAGTAAAGTCGAACGGTGAGTTCGTGCTCCCGGGCTTCGGGAAGCTGGTGCGATCAGAACGGAAAGCGCGCGAAGGTCGGAACCCAGCGACGGGTGAAACAATCCAGATCCCCGCAAAAACTACGCTTAAGTTTCGCGTTGGCAAAGCGATGAAGGACTCTGTCCTGCCGCGAAAATAGCCAGCAAACTCGGCTCTTAACAACCTGGTTTTCGCGAACGGTATCAAGCGTCGGCGAAGTGTCCCTCGAATAACGGGGCATCGTCGGCGCTTTGCTGTTTGACCCGCGTAGCTGCGGTGGCGGGTTCCAAAGTCGGTCGACTCCTTCGGCCAAAGATCCCGAAAAAACAGGATTAAATAGTTGCCTTTTTTTGAGTGGAATATGTTATAGTGCCAGGTTCTGCTGGTACAGTTCAGGTTGTCTATTCCCCCTTTTTCTGGGCTCGTACTCTGTAAAGATGCAAAAATCGCAGGGTATTTGCATCTGACTGTGCCCGGAAGACATCTAAGTAGAAATTGACGGGGTTAATTTGATCTATTGATAAGGAGACTGAGCGAATCGTGAATCTCTATAAGGGCCTGCCGCTGGCTGAGCGGCTACAAAGAATCGACCACATTCAAGCAAGGCGTTTTTCGAAATTGACCGGCACCGCAGGTGAAATTGCGACCGAGGGAATCATTCGTCATCTCGCCGCGTGTGACCGCATGGATGTGAATCCGGACATTTCAGCTGTTCGAGAGATTATCGACGACGCACTCAATGGTCGTCGGGTATACGCTGAAGCTGCTGAAATAACTCGAGCCGCCTAACTAACATCTACTTTTAGCTTTAAGGAGCAAGGTTGCCGGAGTTTATCCGACAGCCTTTTTCTTTTGACGTCACGATTGGAGGCCGGGCAGGCCCGTGCTAGTATTCGGCGAAATCAAAGACGAAGCTCCCGTAGCTCAGTGGATAGAGCATCTGCCTTCTAAGCAGAGGGTCGCAGGTTCGAGTCCTGCCGGGGGCGCCAACCCTCCCATTAGTAATCGTCACCGGGTCGCGTCCGCTCGTTTCCTGTCCCGGCTGGTCTTTCGCGCCCGGCATTCAAATGGTCATAGTTAAGCGCGGCGTTAAATAGCAGGAAAAAACTGCCCTGCGTCTGATGACGCCACATCGGATTGTTAGCGAACATCACGACGTGCCCCCGGCCCACTGGGACATCGATGACAGCGGGCGCGTTTGCCAGCTCTGACCCGCCGGCCAGCATGCCGCTAATCAGAAGGTTCTTTTCATCGGAAGCAAATCTCAAGACAATCCGCGGACGCTGGTTCGCCGGGACGAAGAAGGCGCCTTGTTGAAGTCTTTGCTCCTGGGTCAACTGATCAGGTGTTTGACGTGAAGGCGGCGCCGCCTGTGGCATCGCTTGAATAATATCAGGATCGCTGAGCGAACCGCGGCCGGACGCGCGGGAGCCGCCCACGCCCGCCGGACCACCTTCGCCTCCTCCGAATCCACCGCCGCCACCGCCAGTAACCTGGAATAGGGGGGCCTGGTTAAAGTAAATCGGCAGTGTCTCACCATACCCGTACGCGATAGGGCTGCGGCGATCGGCGAAGGTAGCGTTGTAAACCGACCCGCGCGCCTGAAGTTGTCGTGGCTCTTGAATGCCCACACCGGCCACGATGCCATAGTCGACCGGCACGCGCGCACAGTTTGTAATCGGAATGAACAGGCCACCCTCCTCGATAAATTTCTGCAGGTTGACCACCCCGCTCAAACTCATCCCGCCACGGATGTCCTCAGCCTGGTCGGGGCTCAACGCCATATTCGGTGTCACGTCGCTGGCTTTCCAGGGGATAGGTGCCCCGCGCATCGGAATTCCATTAACGATTGTCTGCGCTGAGCCGCCGACGGGCGGAAAGATGATTACGTCGAATTTATCCCGAAGCTTTGGCGTGTTTCGAATTACTTGATCCGAGATATAGGTGTAGGGGATTTGCAGCCGATCGAATTCAATGCGGAACCAACCGTCATTTTGCGTATTGGTCCACGTGTGCAAAATCGCGATGCGCGGAACCGCAAGCATATGAGTCTTTATTTCAGGCAGCTTGTCGACGGCGATCGCTTTAAGTCCGGAATCTGAAACTGGACCGGCGAGAGCCTGTTTCAAGTCGCCGGCATTATCAGCAGCTTTGATAATGAAACTGCCGGCGTTGAATTTTTGGCCGCCAGCTTCGAATGGATCTTCCGCAACCGCGATTTTAAGATCTTTAAGCTTGTAACGCAGCGTCATCAGGGTGTTTTCTGCGTTGTGGTTGATGACGTAAGCGGTTGCCGCAGCCGCTGTGGAAACGCTGCCTACTACGCTCGCGTCTCGGCTAAGTAGAGTCATCGGAGCTTGCAACACCGACTTGTCAGTGACGCGGATTGTCTTTACGTTGCGCAACGCGCCCAGCGTCCAGCCAGTGTCGTCATAGGGCCGCGGATCGTTGACGTTGTAGTACTGAGTGTCCAGCAGCATGTCGGCCATGCGCGAATATGGCTGGTCCATGCGAACGACATAGGAACCGGCCGGGAACTTCTGGTCCTTCACAGTGATTTCTTTATCAGCGGTGTGCACCTCGACGCCGATCAGGCGAAGTAGGTTCATCATGTCTGCAGCTTCAACCAGCCGGCTTTGATCCGCGGGAATGATCCACGCGGCTGGGCCTTCATTAGAGGCCTTAGCGACCGACCGTTTGCTCTTCAAATAGAAATTCCTGAGAAAGCGATCCTTATTATTCGAGACAAAATTCATCGCCAGCAGAATCGCCGACTCCTGCATGTTGATATTGTTACGCAGCGACCACTTGACGCGCGGCTGCGGCGGGTTGGGACGAAACCAGTCCCTTTGAGCCTCGGCGCGCACCGTTCGATCCATTGTGTCGGGGATGCTGTTGCCGAAGGTCTCATAGAAACGGCCGATCGCGTTGTGCCCGTTCGCCACATAAAACATATAGTTCGGCGCCCAGCCGTCATAAAAGCCGTGTGTCCACACACCGGGAACGCCGCGTTTCGTCATCTCTTCAATCTCGTGATAGGCGAGCAGGTTCCACTCGTCGATAACTATTGGGTCAAGCCAGGCGTTGTATGGACCGGTTCCGGTAGAGGTGTAAAGAAAAGGAACTGATTCGTGCAGGTCATGCAAGATCGTTGGATGATATTCGAGAAACGTCTTCATCTGATTCCGAGATAATGCGAGGGCCATTCCGAGGCCGTCACGGTTGTTATCGTGGGCCACATACTTGCCCCAGTAAATGAGTGATGGGGCATTCTTGTCGGGATTAGCTTTCCGATAGTTGTACGTATCCACCATCATGTCGTGGCCGTCGACTTCTAGAACCGGCGTTATCAAGACAATGACATTTTTTCGGATCGCCTGGATGAATGGGCTCTCTTCGACTGCCAGCCGGTAGCCGAGCTCCATCAACATTTCGCATGATCCGGTTTCAGGCGAGTGGATCGATCCCGAAGCCCAATACAAAGCCTTGCCTTCGCCAATCAACTGATCGGCTTCGGCGTCGGTAATCTTGCGCGGGTCGGCGAGCTTTGCCGTGATGTCTTTATATCGTTCCAGCTTGGCGATCGCAGCTTCGTCGCCGACGGCAATCAACAACTGCTCCTTTCCTTCTTCACTTTTCTCGGGCGCAGAGAACACGCGCACCCGCGGCGTTGCTTTCTCGAGCTCGTGATAATAGCCGTACAAATCTTTCGAATAAGTTAGATGGCCCGGCGCGCCAACTTCATAACCGATGATTTTGTCCGGCGACGGCACCTTGTCCGAGGCCGGCAGATGGTCGACCAGTTCTGTCATGAAGTAAGACTCAGTGGTGTTTGCCTTGACCTTGGCGGCGTACTCCGCGTTATTCGCAGGCGAGTTTGCGCTCGTGTCCGGTTTGGGTGGAGAGTTCGGGTGCGCAGTCTTTGTCTTATCCGGTTTTTGTGCATGCACGCCGATAGAGAATCGCGAGACCGCGCCGGCAACGCTCAACACCAGCAGGCAAACGCCAATTGTTCGCAGGGAAACTTTGGTTTTCATGGCTCACTCCCAGGGAAAGGTTTCAGCAGGCGTGCGAAGAATACTGCAAGCGGCGAAAAGAGCAAAGGGAAAAGCACCTTACTGAAGAAGGAAGAGCCGCGGGGTTTCGGGTTATTCGTGATGCTCTTACGGCGCACGTGTCTCTTTCAACTTTGGCCTTCGCTCTTTGCCCTCTGCGGACTGGTTCAGTTCAGAAAAGTCGTACGTGACCTGGCCACGTTAGCGCGCGCCAGATGTGCATGCACTTCAAACTGCTCAGGACCCTCTTGTGGCTGCTTGCTCTTCGCTATGCGACTGGTGTAAACAAAGGGCAGGATTAATTCTTGCGAGTGGTCCGTAATTTCCGAACGCTTTCGTGGCGGCTATAGTTCAGTTGGTTAGAACGCTTGATTGTGGATCAAGAGGTCGTGGGTTCGAGCCCCACTAGCCGCCCCATCAATCCTTCCAAATTCAATAGCAGGTTCGAAGATGCGCTGACGTAAGTATTCCTATCGCCGCCGCTGACGCGGATCAAGATATTCGCGCAGTCCGTCGCCAATAAAATTGAAGGCCAGAACTGTTAACGCGATCGCCAGCCCGGGAAAAATTAGCGCATGAGGAGCAGCTTGCAGCGTTGATAGATCACGCGCTTCTTCAATCATCACTCCCCATGAAGGAGCAGGCGGCGGCACCCCCAGGCCGAGGAATGAAAGCGATGCTTCTGCAAGCACAGCCCCGGCCATTCCCAAACTTGCCTGCACGATTAGTGGTTGAATTGCATTCGGTAGAATATGAACGAAGAGAATGCGAAAATCCCCGGCGCCGAGTGCGCGCGCAGCCTGGACGAAATCATATTCGCGAACCTTTAGCACCTGCGCGCGAATCAGACGCGCATAGCCGACCCAGCCGATAATGCAGAGCGCGAAGATTAGTTTGTTTATCCCGGCCCCCAGAAAAGCGACCAGTGCGATCGCCAACAGCAACCCCGGAAACGCGAGGAAGACGTTAAAGACGTAACCTGACAACAGCGAATCCACCCAACCGCTGTAGAACGCCGCGACCGCGCCAATTAACGTGCCGACGAACGCTGAAACAAGGACAACTATGACGCCCACTTCCAATGAGATACGGGCGCCAAACACCACTCGCGAAAAGATGTCGCGGCCGGTCGAGTCAGTTCCGAACCAATGGGCCGCTGAAGGCGGCATGTAGCGCACCGCAAGATTTGTCGCGCCGACGTCGTAATGCGCGATCCAGGGCGCGAAGATTGCGACGCCCACGAAAAGGACAACGATCACGATTCCGACGTTGGAAAGTCTGCTCATGAAACGCGAATGCGAGGATCAAGCCACCGGTACAACATATCTGTCAGCGTGTTGGCTATGATGTAAGTTGTGCTAATCGCCAAAACGCATCCCTGCACAATTCGATAATCACGTTTGCCAATGCCATCCTCGACCAGCAGCAAACCCAATCCCGGCCAGCCAAAGATTTTTTCGGTAATAATGGCCCCCGCAAGTAACACACCAAGCTGTAAGCCCAGCACCGTGACGACGGGTATCAATCCGTTTTTCAAAACGTGCTTGTAAACCACGGCGCGTTCACTCAGCCCTTTCGCGCGCGCTGTGCGCACGTAACCTTCGCTAAGTTCCTCAATTACGGATGAGCGCACCATTCGCGTCAATATCGCTGAAAGCGCTGCTCCCAAGGTTACCGCCGGCAAAATAATGTCGCTCCATTCGAATCGGCCTGAGGGCGCCAGCCAGCCGAACTTCACAGCGAAGACATAGACGAGCATTGGGCCAATGACGAAACTGGGCAGGCTGATACCGACCAAAGCAATCACCGAGAGGAAGTTATCGACCAGCGTTCCCCGATTTTTCCCGGCGACGATACCTAACGGAATTGCAATCGACACTGCGACGAGCATCGCAGCAATGGCCAGCTCGATCGTCGCCGGATAACGTTCAAAGATCAGCCCGAACACAGGTTGATCAGTTCGAAAAGACTTACCCAAATCGCCGTGCAGGATCGCCAGCCAGTAGTCATCGTAACGATTGGCCAGGCCGTACCATTTGAAATGTCTCTGGTCGTGCTCGTCAGCAGGGAAGCCAAAGAAAAACGGTGGCCGATCCAATCCATGCCTGGCGCGAAACTGCGCGAGCTGTTCAGGGGTTGCTTGTTCGCCGAGGACTGCGACTGCTGGATCGCCGGGGACCAATTCCATGAGAATCGTGACGAGCGAGACCACCGTCCAGACGACCAGAATGAGCAACCCGATACGCCGCAACAGTCCAAGCAGTTTGTGTTTCATGCGCTGACGAAGTGACAGTGTGGTGCTTGATCGAGCGCGGATGATAACAGATCAGTGGGGGCGGCGATACGCCGATAGGTGCAAAAGAAAAACGTAGCCGGGACTCGCTTTCGCAAACCAGGCCCGGCCCCGACAACCGAACCCAATAAGCTGGACGAGCCCCGTAGACTACGTTGGCTGATTGCAGCCGGTGGGCCGCAACCAAACTCTGCAACGCAAGCGAACTGGCGCTGCTTTTTTCGAGGCCGCAAGATTGGGGTCTTGCGCTACGCGCGACGGCCGCTATGCAATGCTGCGATGCCGCCGCTCAAATTTTCAAAACGAACTTCTTCAAATCCTGCTGTGCGCATCATGGTCGCAAGCATTTCCTGATTGGGAAACTTGGAAATCGAATCAGGCAAATACTGATAAGCATTTCGCGCGCCGCTGAACAGTTGACCGATCGACGGCAGCAAACACCGGTAATAAAAACCAATCACGTTCCTGAACACTGGAACGACGGGACACGAAAACTCCAGGATTGCAATAAACCCGTCCGGTTTCAGTACTCTCAGCAGCTCTGCCAAACCTTCTTCAATACTGGCGAGATTGCGGAGCGCGAAAGCGATCGTCAGCCCTTCGAACGAAGCATCCGCAAAGGGCAGCCGTAAAGCGTCACCCTCGATAAAGGTAATGAACGGCCCCTTCGCCTTCGCCAACTGCAACATTGGCCGGCAAAAGTCTATTCCCGTTACGCAGGCAGACGTCTTTTCAAACAACTCAATGCTTAGGTCGCCCGTGCCGCAACCTACGTCCAACACCCGGGCATCTTTCGGCAGCAGCGGCACTAATTTTCTCACTACTCGCCGCCGCCAACGCGAATCAATGTTCGCAGACAACAAATGATTCAGCAGATCGTAACGCGGGGAAATCATCGCGAACATTTCGCGAACCCGCCGAGCGTGGTCTTCAGCCGAATTATTCTGTCCAGAATTAGTTAAGCCCATGAGGCAAAGGGAATGGTTGCAAGCTAATTGCGATAGCTTTGTGAATTAGGGCCTTCTCGGTCTGGCAGAACCAGAAGGCTTCACTTGGGGCTGGTCGGTGCGAACTTCGGCGCTGGCATCGAACTGTGACTTCAATGCCGCCGCGTTTCCCAGCACAATGATTGCCTGGGGCGCGGCGTCCTCAAAGAGGCGCGCGGCGACGCGCCTTACATCCCCCGGTGAAATCCGATTAAGTTCGTCCGCTGGATTGTTCGCCGGTATTTTGTAGGCTTCGCCATCCAGCCACGCATCTGCGAGAAACTCAAACGGCGATAATGCGGCCAATTTCATCAGGATGTTTTTTCGAGCAGTATCTAATTCATTCAGGCTGGGATCTTCTTTAGCCACTGCATGCATGACGGCCTGCGCGGTTGAGATGGCTTTCACCGCCGATGATGTTGGAACGTTGCCGCCCAGCATGAACATTCCGTTTAGTGCATGTGCTTCATGAACTACTATTGGCGATGAGATTTCATTATCCGCGGATTGCCAGCGTTGTTTGATAATTGCCGCCAACACGGAGGCGGCCGTGGCCTCTCGATCGGAACGAGCCAGGCCGCGCACCGCGATGCGGATTTCAGCGTTACGGGCCCCGTTCTGATCGACTATCAGCACGCGATTATCGACCGCGGCCGGCTGGCGGAAGGTGGCGGGCACAATGCGATCGCCTTTCTGCCATGAGCCGAGTAATTGCCGGGCGGCGCGCATCACGCGCGCCTTGTCGACACCGCCAATTACTACCAGGGTTGCGTTGTCTGCATTCAAGAATCGTTCACGCGCGAGCATCAGATCTGCGCGATCAATTTTCGTAACCGTCTCGACCGTACCTTCCGCCGGGCTGCCATAAGGAAACGATCCGAACAGGCGCGCGGCAATCAAGCGATTCGCGATGTCGGAAATCGCAAACTGCTTTTCAGATAGTTGCTTGAGGCGCGCCTCGCGCAGCCCGGTTACACTTTCAGCGGACAGATTGACGTTAAGGATCGCATTCCGGACCAGTTCAATCATCCGTTCCAGTTCGCTCGCCTGGCCGGAAATACTGACATTTATCGAGTCATAGTTAGTCACTACTTCCAAATGTCCGCCCAATTGTTCGGCAACATATTCGCCCGTGGTCGATTCAGGAAAAAGAGCGTCTGCCAGAATCGACATGGTGCCCGCCTTGCCGCCGGGGTCGAATACAGCACCACTGTGCACCCGCAATTTCACCAGCACATTTGCCTCGCCCGCCCGATTGCCGTACAGAATTGTTAGTCCATTCAGCAGATGCTGACGATCAGGCGGGGAAATATTCTGCGCATCCGCGCCCGACGGTAAGCCGGCGGCAAGCAGCAACGCAATGAGGGCAGTCGAACCATAATTAATGAATTTGTTGATGATTTGGGGCATTTCAGTCCGCTCAGGGGGAGTACCGGATCCGTCGCTTCTCAGTTACGCCGAGTAAGTCGAAAGGAGCGTCTGGGATGCGGTAAAAAAGAGTTTAGATGCCGCCCTTAAGCCCGTCAACCTGAGGGCGATTCGAGGCATCAAAGCCGTTAGCGCAGCGAACATTCACGCTCCTGGGCGAGTGAGACGATATATAATTGGGCATAAAAAAGAGGTTGACGCGAAAAATTTCCGTAACTTCGAGGCCTTTAGTCGTAATACAACAGTAGGAAGCTGGTTTCTACAGGATCGAGCGCTTTGATTGGAGTATCAAGAAACAGACGAGCGGCTGTTGCAAAACGCGGCCAGTGGCGAGACGGCAGCCTTTCAGGTCCTGTATGAACGTTATCGCGATCCCATTTTTCGATTTGCATATCGAATGTTGGGATCCGCCGAAGCCGCCGAAGACGTGACGCACGATTGCTTCCTTTCTTTGATAAAAGAGCCTGGGCGATTTGTTCCGGACAAGGCCTCGCTGCGAACGTATCTTTTCGCCGCCGCGCGCAACCAGGCCGCAAGGCGATATCAGAATTTCAATCGCGAGTCGGCGATTGACGAGTTTTCTGACGACCTGCGCGCACCGGAAATTAATGAGCCTTCGCGGCGAGTCCTCGATGCCGAGTTGGCTGTTGAAGTAAGAAGAGCGATAGCGAGTTTGCCTCCCTTGCAACGCGAGGCACTGGTTCTTTTCGAGTACGAAGATCTTTCGCTGGCAGAGATCGGCGCCATTGTCGGCGCTGATTCAAATGCAGTGAAAGCGCGGTTGTTTCGGGCGCGCGACAAGCTGCGCGCGAGCCTCAGTCGATATTTCCGAATTGGCCGTGAAACTGCTACAGTGAGGCGGGCGTAAACGCAGTTAACCGCCTGCATGACGTATTAATTTTTTGAACCATGAGCAATTCTGATTCCAGGTTCATGCAGGATGAGGAGCTGCGTGTTTTGCTTAATAAGTGGACCGCGCCCGAAGCTCCTGGTTCTTTGGATCAACGCATCACTAGTTCTTATCGTCAATCGATGAGCAACATGGATGAGCGTTTGAGTTCAGCACTTGATCCCCAGCGGGACAGCGAGGTAGTTAAGATGAAATTTTGTAATTCTTGCCAGGAGCAATTCGCGGATCGATTTAGTTTTTGTCCGGTAGACGGAACGCCCCTCAGCGCAGTTCCAACTCCTACAGTCACGCCGCACGCGGTCGCCCCGGTTGATGTCGAGGCTTCTTACCCAAAGTCGGCAACGGTTAGCCAGACGACTCCCCACTCGAGTGTGCCGCCCATTCAATCAGCATCAGTTGGGTCTGAACGGGTTTCCGGTGCAGCTGAGACCCCAAGAACGATGGACCGTGAGCCCGGCGTTTGGCCACCCCATGTTGTCCCGAAGATAGTAGTGCCGGCTGCCGCACGCTCCGCGTCGGGAATTTTGCATGAAATGATCGGTGAATATCACCTCACCATGCTCGAAGATAAGGGCTTGCTCCCCAGACTCGGCGATGCATTCGGTGAAGTAGCGCGCAACTATCAATTGACGTGGCCCGAATTCAAGCGCGATCCGTTTGGTTTCACCAAGCGGTCGCTCCAGGGTTATGGAAGAATGGTGGGTGGTTTTCTCGGCAAACGTAATACAGCGATCGCGATTTTGATCGCGGTCCTGGCGATAGGCGCCCTGGTTGGTCTCGTCACGGTTATTGATCGGACGCAATCGGGCCTGACGTCCCGGATCAGCCTGGTCACTGTCGGATTGTTGGCTTTCGCGGCCTTGATTGCATTATTTGCGACGTGGCTGGGTCGTGACAGCGGGGCAGCTGTGATGGGAGCGCGGCCTTCCGACTCAGGCAATGTGCTTTCCGGAATCGTGGTCGCCTTCGTGCTCGTATTCGGCGTTATCGGATCTTACGTCCTTTGGTCCACTCTGCATCAGCGAGCGCTGGCCAAGGCAGCGTCCGAAGAAGAGCAGATGGAACTGACCCAGATGATCACCGACATTCCCAATGAACAGCCGACACCTGATGAAGGCACGGCGGGAATGGCGAAGGGCAACGGCGGCGGCAGCAAGCCTAAGCAGGAGAAAGCCGGCGGCGGTGGTGGCGGTGGCAGAGAGGAACAGACTCCGGCCTCATTTGGGAAACTGCCGCAAGCTGATTTAAGAATTCCGCAAGTTGTGGCTCCGGATCCACATCCACCGGTTATCAAGAATCCCGCGTTGCCGATGCCGGCAACTCTCGATGCTGATCCGGTTTTGTTTCCACCCGACACTCGCCAGTTGAATTATGGCGATCCAAAATCAAAATCGACTGTCGCTTCGTCCGGGCCAGGTTCAGGTAATGGAATCGGCAGCGGCACTGGCGGCGGCGTTGGTCCCGGCAGCGGGGGCGGTTATGGCCCGGGCAATGGCGGCAACACAGGCGGCGGCAATCGCAACGAAGGCGGCGGGGGTCCCGGCGGTGGTGGTGGTGGCGGTGATTACAACAAGGTTTTTAGCGGCAAAGAAGTGACTTCGAAAGCTCGCGTGCTGGAAAAGCCGGAACCGACTTACACCGAAAATGCGCGCAAGAATCAGATTACCGGGACAGTCGTTCTGCGGGCGATCTTCTCTTCGAGCGGCGCGGTTACTAACATTCACGCCGTGTCGGGATTGCCTGATGGCTTAACTGAACGGGCGATCGCCGCGGCTAAGAATATTCGCTTCGTGCCGGCGACCAAGGATGGACATCCGGTTTCGATGTGGATGGAGTTGCAATATAACTTCAATCTGTACTGACGGATCGGGGTGTGCGCATTGAGCGCGCAGTTTTCAAAAAAAAAGGCGGGCAATTGCCCGCCTCTTTTTGTTTATCGCTCCTCGCCTTGATGGGATTTCGCTTCTGTCCTGGCGCGAAAATTAAAAGTCTGCGAGCCGCGGACTCAGGCACTACATCGTTGCGCCACCCGTCTGATCCTCGTCACGCCTTCCTGCAACCTATCCATTGAAGTTGCATAGGAGATGCGGATGAAACCATCTGCTCCAAAGCCTGCGCCATCGGTTACGACGGTTTGCTCTTTCTCCAAAAGCTCAATGGCAAATTGGTTTGACGTGCTAATCCGCCCCTGCAGGCATCCGCGCACGTCGGGAAATACATAAAATGCGCCTTCAGGTCGCGCACAGGCAAGACCATGCACTCGATTCAATTCGCCCAGCAGCCATTCACGGCGACGCGTGTATTCGGCGAGCATCGTGGCGACCGAATCCTGAGGCCCTAGCAGCGCCTCAGCCGCTGCAGCCTGTGAAATCGAACTCGCGTTGCTGGTGGAATGACCCTGGACTTTCAACATCGCCCGCGTCCAGTCGGCATTCGCTAAAGCGTAACCGATTCGCCATCCCGTCATCGCATAGGTCTTTGAAAAAGATCCGGCGATGCAGAGACGTTTTCGCAACTCGGGTCGCAGCGACGCGGCGCTGAACACCGTCGCCGGCGAATAGACGAATCGCAAATAACACTCGTCCGAGACTGCATATAGACCTTTTTCGGCGATTACCTCCATGATCTCTTTGAACTCGGTTGGGGGAATCACGCGACCGGAAGGATTGCTGGGCGAATTCAGAATGATTAACTTTGTCTTTGGAGTAATTGCTCGCCGCACCATGTCGGCCGTCAGCACAAAGTTATTGTCTTCGGTTTCGATGAAAGCCGATTTGCCGCGAGCGAATGTGACGATCTCGGGAAATGAAACCCAGTAGGGCTTCGGAATCAGAACTTCGTCGTTCGGATTGATGAGCGAGACTACGGCGTTGAAGATCGCCTGTTTGCCGCCGGAGGTAGCCATGACTTCGTTCCGCTCATAGATCGCGCCAAAGTCTGTGCGGTACATCTGAATGATCGCCTGCTGCAAATCGCGCGTGCCCGCCGTCGGCGTGTATTTGGTTTTCCCGGCCCTCATCGCACTGGCAGCGGCTTCTTTGATGTTTTGCGGCGTGTCAAAGTCTGGTTCGCCGGCACCAAGATCGACTACGTCGATTCCGGATGCGCGCATCGCTTCCGCCGCCTGCATCGCGGCGAGTGTCGACGACGCCTTCATTTGCGCGACGTTTTCGGAAACCTGAAAGTGCGGAGAAAATTTCGTAGCTGACATAACTCCGAATTTAAACTCACAATCAGACGCTCAGCCCGGGTCGACCTTTTGGGGGCTGCCGAGGCAACTCCGAAGCTTACACCTTTTTGTTTCTCATTCGATCTTCAACCAGCGCCGGGACGAGGCCCTCGATGCTGGCGCCGAGTTGAAACACTTCTTTCACCAGTCGCGAACTGACGTATGAATAAGCTTCCGCCGGCATCATAAAAACTGTCTCGAGCCCGGGCTGTAACCGCCGGTTCATTAGGGCCATCTGCAACTCATACTCATAATCCGATATCGCGCGAATACCGCGCACGATTGCGTGCGCCTTTCGGTCAATCGCGTATTGCACCAACAAGCCCGCGAAGCTCTCGACGGTTAAAGTGCAGTCGCGGCGATCGATGTCCGTCAATACCGATGTGAGTATGTCACAGCGCTCCTCGACCGAAAAAAAAGGCCTCTTGTCCGGATTGATAAGCACCGCGATGATGATTTCATCGAAGAGCTTGCATCCCCGTTGAATGATATCGAGGTGGCCGTTAGTGACCGGGTCGAAGGAACCGGGATAGATGGCGCGCCGCATGAACGATGATGTTAAATCGTGAACGGGTAATCGTAAATGGTAAATCGTAAATGGTAAAGGGTAATGCGTGTCGGAAGCTCCGGGCTCAGGCTGAAAAGCGCTGCGCCGACGTGCCTTGCCCGTGGTTCGACACGCATGAGGGGCAGGAAGGTGGCAAGCTGTCTTGACTCTGCTGAAGAGCGATGTTTCAATAGGCCATAGGAAAAACGTGGTGAGTTAAGGCGACTTGCGGCCACGAAAAATAATCGGCTAAACAGCTCGGCGACTTTCAACCGTTGTTCGAAACAGTTTGATGAGAGCCCCGCGTTGTTCGCCAGCGCGGGGCTTTTGCATGCGTCGCGGCAGAGCCCGCGCGTAAGCAGGGCGACGTGGCCCAAGCTAGCGGTCGGGCTTGTGACAGAGCGCAGCAAGCGGCAATAAATTAATGAGCAGCTTTCTTGAAACTCTTAAGGAACGCATTGTTGTCTTTGACGGCGCAATGGGCACCAATCTGCACGCGCAGGACCTCACCGTCGATGATTACGGCGGTCCACAGTTCGAAGGCTGCCCGGAACATCTGCTGATCAGTAAACCTGAAGCGGTCGCGAAAGTGCATGCCGGATTTTTCGAAGTGGGATGTGATGTCGTTGAGACTAATTCCTTTGGCGGCGCTTCGATCGTGCTCGCCGAATACCAGATAGCGCACCTGGCTTACGATCTGAATGTGAAGGCTGCGCAGTTGGCCAGGCGTGTGGCCGCGGATTTTTCGAGCAAAGAAAGACCGCGCTGGGTTGCCGGATCGATGGGCCCAACGACCAAGCTCCCGACCCTGGGCCATATTTCTTATCTTGATATGAAGCGATCGTATCGTGAGCAAGCGCGCGGACTGCTCGACGGCGGCGCAGATCTGCTAATCGTTGAAACGTGTCAGGACATTCTGCAGACCAAATCGGCCCTGGCGGCAATTTTTGAGGAGTTTGAAGCTTCAAAGCGACGCGTGCCGGTCGTCTCGCAAGTCACGATCGAAGCTTTCGGCACCATGCTGATGGGAACCGAGATTGGCGCTGCGCTCACCGCGATCGAACCTTTTCCGATAGATATCGTGGGGATGAATTGTGCCACGGGTCCGCAGCAGATGACTGAGAATGTTCGTTATCTCTGCCAGAATTCAAAGTTCGCTGTCTCCGTAATTCCCAACGCCGGCATTCCGGAAAATATTGGGGGCCACGCAGTCTTTAAAGAAACGCCGGAATCGTTATCGAAAGAGCTCGCACACTTCACACGCGATCTAGGTGTGAACGTTGTCGGCGGCTGTTGCGGAACGACGCCCGCGCACTTAAAGGCGGTCGTGGAAGCTGTAAAAGACATTACGCCGCTCAGGCGCGAGGTGCCGCGGACCGCAGCGAGTTCTTCTATCTTCATCCAGCAACCTTATCGTCAGGACACCTCTTTTTTGATCGTCGGCGAGCGCGTTAACGCCAGCGGCTCGAAAAAAATGCGTGACCTGCTCAACGCGGAAGACTGGGATGGCCTGGTTTCGCTGGCGCGCGACCAGGAGCGTGAGGGGGCGCACGTCCTCGACGTCAACGTAGACTTCGTGGGGCGCGACGGCGAGAAGGACATGCACGAGCTGGCCTCGCGTTTGGTTACCAACGTCAAGATTCCACTGATGTTTGATTCTACTGAATGGCAGAAGATGGAAGCGGGGCTGCAGCACGCCGGCGGCAAGTGCATTTTGAACTCCACAAACTATGAAGACGGCGAGCCGCGCTTCGCCAAGGTGCTGGAGTTGGCGAAGAGGTATGGCGCCAGCGTCGTCATCGGCACGATCGATGAACAGGGAATGGCGCGCACCGCGCAAGGAAAGTTTGAGATCGCAAAGCGCGCTTATGAGCAAGCCACCCTCAAATACGGCATACCCGGCGACGATATTTTCTTTGACGCGTTAGCCCTGCCGATTTCCACGGGCATTGAGGAAGATCGCCGCAACGCGCTGGAAACAATCGAAGGCATTCGGCGAATCAAGGCGGAACTCCCGGGTGTCTTTACGATTCTGGGCGTTTCTAATGTCTCGTTCGGTTTAAATCCGGCCTCGCGCATCGTGCTTAATTCTGTGTTTCTTCATGAAGCAGTGGCCGCCGGACTCGACTCGGCCATCGTAAACGCCAGTAAGATCGAGCCGCTCAATCGCATGGAAGAGCGCCAGCTGAAAGTTGCCCTCGATCTTATCTATGACCGCCGGCAATTCAATGGAGACGTCTGCACTTATGATCCATTGGGTGAATTCACCACGCTCTTTGAAGGAGTCAAAGCAAAGGCTTCCGCAAAGAAATCAAAAGGCGCGACCGTCGAGGAACGTCTGAAGAATCACATCATCGATGGAGAGAAGATCGGACTCGAAGACGAGCTGAACACCGCACTGGAGAAATATTCGGCCCTCGACATTATCAACAACATCTTGCTTGCAGGGATGAAGGTGGTGGGGGAATTGTTTGGCAGTGGCCAGATGCAGCTTCCTTTCGTCTTGCAATCGGCTGAAGCGATGAAAGCAGCCGTACGGTTCCTTGAGCCTTTCATGGAGAAAAAAGGCGGCGCGACCTCGAAAGGCGTCATGGTGCTCGCGACGGTGAAAGGCGATGTGCATGACATCGGCAAGAACCTCGTCGACATCATTCTGACGAACAACGGCTACAAGGTTATCAATCTCGGCATTAAGCAGACGATCGATACGATTCTTAATTCGTATCACGAGCATAAAGCCGACGCCGTGGGCATGAGTGGTTTGCTGGTGAAATCGACGCTCATCATGAAAGAGAACCTGGAAGTGATGAACGAACGAAACATCAACGTGCCGGTTGTTCTGGGCGGAGCCGCCTTAACGCGACGCTATGTCGAGGACGATTTAAAGTCACTATATAAAGGCACCCTGTTTTATGCTCGCGACGCGTTCGCCGGTCTTCATACGATGGACAAGCTAATGTCCGGCGCGGCGCATGCCGATGTCGAGCAGGCGAAGGCGGCGGTCGCTTGCGCCAACGGGAACGGCGATGGCACTGAGGACGCTGAAGAACTGGTCGGCGAGGAAGCAAAGCTTGGCATTCGCAGGTCAGCGAGGCCGCGCGGCGTCATCAAAATCTCGGGCGACACCACCCACACAAATCGTTCGGATGTAAGCGGCTCGGTCGCGATTCCCAAACCTCCATTTCTTGGATCTCGAGTCGTTTATGACATTCCCCTGCCACAAGTGTTTGCCTATATAAATGAAACAGCTCTTTTCAAAGGGCAGTGGCAATTCAAGCAAGGAAGGAAATCAAACGAAGAGTATCAAGGCCTGGTGGCGGAACATGTGCGGCCGGTTTATGAAGAGCTAAAACAACGAAGCGAGCGCGATGGACTGCTAATTCCGAGGGTGGTCTACGGCTATTTTCAGTGCCAATCGTCCGGAAACGATCTCATCGTCTACGATCAAACAAGCAACCTTGAGCGCGCTCGTTTTACCTTTCCACGACAGCCGGCGGGCAAGCGCCTCTGTCTCGCTGATTATTTTGCTTCAGTCGAATCCAGCCACATGGATGTAGTGGCATTTCATCTGGTGTCGATGGGCCGGCGCGCCAGCGAATACTCGCAGCAACTTTTCAAAGCCGACAACTACGCCGACTATCTCTATTTTCATGGGTTGAGCGTCGAGGGCGCCGAGGCGCTCGCGGAACTGTGGCATAAGAAGATTCGCCAGGAACTGGGCATTGACGGCCATGACGCCAGGAATCTCAACGAGTTGTTTCGCCAGGGTTATCAGGGTTCGCGATTCAGTTTTGGTTATCCAGCCTGCCCGAACCTGGAAGATCAGGTGAAGCTCTTTGAGTTGCTCGATCCATCGCGAATCGACGTTGAGCTGACAGAAGAGTTTCAACTCGATCCCGAGCAATCAACGTCGGCGATTATCATTCATCATCCGGAAGCGCGATATTTTTCGATTGAATAATCCGACCTCGCGCCTTTGTCGCCTGAGGTGTGGAAGGCTTTGCGGTTCTGAGTAAGACTTAAGTTTTATTTTGGCGAAACTGGGCCTCGCAGCGAGGGCGTAGTCTCTTGCAAGATCTAAAAGAAACATCTGCCGGAAAGCAGGCCTTCCGCACAGCAGGCGGCGCAGCCGATTCTGTGAGTACGAGTCAATCGGGCAGTTTGTGGCCAACGCCCGAAGAGCTGGCCGTTCTTTCTCTGTTCGAGCGTTTCGCCTTTCGCGTCACGCATCGCATGAACGGCGGGGTCTGGAAACGCTTCTGGACCGCGTGCCAAAGTTTATTCGGGGCCGGCTGGATTCACATCTCAAGTTATAACCTGCTGCGAGTTTACGGTTTTGACCATGTGGAAACTGTCGATCACTCGCGACCCGTTATGCTGGTTGCTAATCACCGGTCCTTTTTTGATATGTATGTGGTCTCGACCATCCTGTTCAGAAAAACTGAATGGCGCAAGCAACTTTTCTTTCCGGTACGCGGCCGTTTTTATTATCAATCCCTTCTGGGCATGTTTGTGAACCTCGTCATGGGATGGTGGTCGATGTACCCACCGTTTTTCGTCACCGGGAAAAACCCAATGCCTGAGAAACGGGCGTTCGATAAATATTCGATGCGGAGACTGGCTCAGCTTTGTAAGGAAGGCGCGGGCAATGTGATCGGATTTCATCCTGAAGGCACCCGCAACAAGAATGACGATCCGTATTCTTTTCTGCGGCCGCAGCCGGGGCTCGGCAAATTGATCAAGGAGTCAAATCCGCAAGTCGTACCGGTTTTCATTGCCGGACTTGGCAATAATTTACCGAAGCAGGTGCTGGGAAACTGGTTTGGCGGCCCCAAGGTCCGAATTCATTTTGGGAAGCAGCTTGACTTATCACAGTACCTGGCGAAAAAAGATCATGTGCGAACTTATAAAGAGATCGGGGATTTTGTGATGAGCAAGATTGCCGAGTTGGCTGAAGCTGATCGGGCCCTCTATGGAAACAAATTAACCGCAGCGGCCACACAAAACCAACAATAAGGAGTAGGAAATCAGGTTCCCGAGACGCTCAATATTCCTACGATGACCGGAGGGCAACTCCCTCGTTGAAGCTTTGGCCCAGAGATTTAGCACGCGCGACGGTTGCGCCAACCGTCAAAGATTTGAATGCTGTGTTCAACTTAAGGGTGAGCTGTTCCTCTGTGTCCGCTATGGCTAAAATCTTTCGATGTTACTGCCACTCGTAATCGTTAACCCAGCTTCTGCCGATGGTGCCACGCGCGAGAACTGGCCCAGGATGGCCAGTGACCTGCGCACCCATTTTGGCGCCTTCGCTGTTTCGTTTACTGAAGCTGCCGGGCACGCGCGTGTGCTGGCGGCAGATGCTGCCGGGCAGGGAACGAAACTAATCATCGCCTGCGGCGGTGACGGCACCATCTCTGAAGTCGCAAACGGCGTTATCGAATCAAATAAAGAAGTTGAACTGGGAATTTTACCCGGTGGTACCGGCAGCGATTTTCGCCGCACGTTGAACATGCCCACGAACATCGCGGCCGCGGCCCGGGCCCTGCGTGATGGTCGTTTGCGGAAAATCGATGCCGGTCGCGTAACCTTCGTCAATGATCGTGGCGAACGCGAAACCCGCTTCTTCATTAACGTCGCCAGTTTCGGCATGAGTACCAGTGTATTGGACCGCACGGCCAGCGGCGAAGCCAAAAAATGGATACCCGGATTTGCCCCGCGCAAGCTCACCAGCAAACTTTCATATGCCGCCGCTACTGTACAAACGACGCTCACCTCTTCGCCCGTCGAGGTGACCGTTCAACTCGACGAACATCCCGAGCGCCGCATGCGCGTGGCCGAATTCTGCGTGGCCAATGCGCGCTACTACGGCGGCGGGATGAAGATAGCTCCGGAGGCAAAGTTTGATGATGGATTGTTTGATATAGTCACGATTGGCGACGCGAGTTCTTTCAGAATCCTGGCAAACGCGCCGCGCCTGTATTTCGGGGCTCATCTGCGCATGAATGAAGTTAGCCACACGCTTGCGAGACAGGTGGTCACGCGAGCTGTCAAGAAAGACGACGTGGTCCGGGTTGAGCTCGACGGCGAAGTGCTGGGGCGCCTGCCGGCCACGTTTGAAGTAGTGCCGCGCGCCTTGCGGGTTCGTTGTCCCTGAGGAAATCAGATTGGCGAGGCGAAAAACAATTTTGTGGCGGCGATTTGAAAGGCGATCGGATCAAGTCGCGCCGCGATCGATTTTCTTCAAGCGCGTCGGGGTCTCGTTGTTAATCGCCTTCGGCATGATCGGTTTCGCCTTATTAATCGGGATAACCGGGTACCATGAGCTGGCCGGACTGAGTTGGATCGACTCGCTGCTGGAAGCATCAATGATTTTGGGCGGCATGGGGCCCATCAATCCGCTGACGAAAGATGTTGCGAAGATCTTTGCTTCCCTTTATGCCCTGTTCAGCGGATTGATGTTCATCGGCATCATGGGTGTCGTGCTCTCACCGATTGTGCATCGCTTCCTGCACAAATTTCATGTGGATGAGAAGGACGTTAAGTAGCGCAGGTTGCGCGGCTCGGGTTTGAGGCCCGCGCCTCAGCGACGGCTACTCGGGCCATCGTTGCCTCCCTGACGGTTGGGCTTCTGACATGAATCCCAGGGAGGTCCAAGCGGATTTTTGCGGTCGAGCCGGGCCTCCTACTTTCCACCCAGAAAATTCTGGCGCACATACTGCACGGTGTCATTCAGCGTATCGCCCGGATCGCGTGGCGTGAATCCGAGTTCGCGACGCGCCTTGTTGTGATTGAAGTACCAGAAGTATTCCGCCATCTCGATCGTGTCAGCTTCCAGAGGCGAAGCCAGGTTCCATTGCCGAAAGATTGAATCGATCACGTGAGCGCCGGTCACGGCGAACTTCGACGGAAAGGCGAGGCGAGGTGAAGAGACTTTGGTCAATCGCTCGAGCCGATCGAAAAACTTCACAAAGGACCAGTTGACTGCCCCGAGCAGATAGCGCTCACCGTGACGTCCTTTCTGCATAGCCGTGCGAAACGCCTGGGCCGTGTCGCGGACATCGACGAAGTTCAAGCCACCGTTGGGCACGGCGTTTATTTTGCGCGCCATGAAATCGAGTACTACTTTGGTTGAACTCAGACGATCGTCCCCCGGTCCAAGCAACAGGCTCGGGTTCATAATTACGAGACGCAAACCGTCGCCAGAAAACCGCTCGAGCGCGGCCATCTCCTGGTAAGCCTTGCTGGCGTAATACGGCCAGCGAGAGATGATGTCGAGCGGCTGTGAGCAGGTCTCATCCGCAACGGTGTCTGCCGTTTCACGGACGGCAATGGTGCCACTGCTGGACGCCAGCACAATAGTTTTGACGCCGGCTTTCCTGGCTGCATCGCAGAGCAAACGCGTGCCGTCGACGTGCAACTTGTACATTTCTCGCGCTTCG
The DNA here is from genome assembly GCA_046262835.1 of Pyrinomonadaceae bacterium. GTDB lineage: Bacteria > Acidobacteriota > Blastocatellia > Pyrinomonadales > Pyrinomonadaceae > UBA11740. The sequence continues at coordinate 61,553 of JBHELZ010000012.1, read as the reverse complement.
TCTTTTTCGCGCGAGACCTTTCCGGCGAGATGGTAGATCTCCGTCACGCTGTCGACAGCGCGCGCGACATCATCGGCGTTCGTGACGGACCCCTCAAACGTATCGACCCCCAATCCGGTTAGCCATTCCGGAATCGAAGTCGCCATTACGCGAATGTCTTTGGCTCCGGATTGGACCAGTTGGCGCACCAGATGCGAGCCGAGAAATCCCGTGCCGCCGGTAATCAAAGTTGAAGGGGCAACTTTTTTGACTACGGCGGCGTGTCGCTTGGTGCTCTTTTTCGGCAGGATTTCTGCGGTGCGTTTCTTTGGTGTTGTCTTCGGCATGCGATCAATTAACCAGAGGACACAGAGAAAAAGCTAAGAGCAAAAGGCAAGGCCCAAAAACACCACCCCCAATTAGCCAGCCCTATCCCCCTTGATCTTTGCCTTTTGCACTTTGGCTTCTACGCTTCCGCAGTCGCAAACTCTTCATCGCTCGCATCGATTCGAAGCTTGCCGGCGCGACGCTCGGCTTGCCACAGTTCGTGAATTTGTGACGGATCAAACTTCACGTTGACGCGATCGCGAAGGTTTACGACGTCATGCCGAACCCGAGCGGCGATCAAGCGATAAGCCTCGGCCCGCGGCAATCCACGGGTTATCGATTCCAGTTCGTCAATATCAATGAAGCGTCCGATGCGGGCACCCACATCGCGGCTCTTGAGCAGCGTCGAGCCTTTTGGAAAGGCATCGTAGGTCCCCTGAAGATAAATCGGCAGAATGCCCACGCGCGCGGCCAGCGCAAGATAACCAATCACCGGTTTGAAGTCGGCTATTTCTCCACTCATTGAGCGCGTGCCTTCGGGAAAGATCAGCGCGTCGTAACCCCGATCGAGAAATGAGCGGGCGTGGCGCAGAGATTGCCTTAGCGAACCCGTGCGCTCCATCGGCACCAGATTTGTGAAGTTCTCCATGTAAGCACGCTTGTATTTGGTGTCAAAGAAATAATCGGCAGCCGCGAGCGCCACCAGATCTTCGCCGGCATCATCGAGCGCCATCTTCACCAGGCCCATGTCGAGGTGAGATGCATGATTCGCCGCGACGATGAAATTCGTATGATAAGGAATGTTCGAGCGGCCTTCGTACTTAGTGCGCAGCAGGCGATCATAAAGGGCTCGCTGGGCCAGTTCGACGGTTTTGTTACCCACCGTTTTGAGAAATTCAGGAATGTGGATCTCGTCGTCTTTTTCGGCGTCCAGGCGCAGTCGCGTGGCATCGCGCCGCGCCGATTTAGCCGCTTGCCGGTTAACCACCGTCAACAGTTCCCGAACGTCCTGAACCTCGTTCAGGCGCTCGGGCGCGGTCAAAGAGCCGCCGGCATTTTCGATTGCCTGGGCCAACTCAACAAACATCAAACTGTCGAAGCCGAGATCGCCCAGACGCGAATTGATCGACACTTCATCAAGTGTGCGGCTGGAAACAGACGCCACGATCTGAATCAACCAGGCGGCATCGCCGGTTAATTCTTCCTTGCCGGCCGCGTCGCCCGAATTGCGCGTACTTTCCTCGAGCTGCTGCATCATCTGGACGACTTCGCGGCGCTTAACCTTTTTGGTTGCCGTGCGCGGCAATTCGTCATCCGTGAAGTGAAGCAATTTCACCCGCTTGTAATAAGGCAGCTTCGCCGATACTTCCCTGAAGTGCTCCTCGATCTTCCGGCGCAACTCGGGGCGTGAGAGAGCGATGTCATATTCACGATCGGGGACGACCATGCATGCGACTTTCTCGCCGATGCCGTCAGGCAATCCGATCACGCTCAACTCTTTGATGTAAGGTGAGTCTTCATAGACTTCCTCAACTTCATCGGGATAGACATTTTTGCCGTTCGTGTCGACGATAATATCTTTCGATCTGCCGACCAGATAGAGATTTCCTTCCTCATCCAGCCGCCCAAGGTCCCCCGTATAAAGCCAACGATCAACCAGCGTTTCACGCGTTGCCTCTTCATTCCCAAAATAGCCGAGCATTACGTTGGGCCCGCGCGCGATCACTTCCCCAACTCCAGTTGAATCCGGATCGGCGATGCGTATCTCAACGCCCGGCAGAGACTTGCCCACGGTGCCCGCCAGCATGCGATTTTCCGGCCGGGTCACCGTTAATACCGGCGAGGCTTCAGTCAGGCCGTAGCCTTCCAGAATAGTAAAACCGAGGCCCTGAAAATCACGTTGCACTTTGTCATTCAAGGCGGATCCGCCGCTGATGAAATAACGAATCCGTCCCCCCATGCCTTCATGGATGGGATAGAACAGAAGCTGTCCGAAATTGAGCGGCGTCTTGTCACGCAGCCAGGCATTGAACTTGATGAGCAAATCGGCCGTCTCGCCCACCCACTTGCCGCGGTCGTTGAGACGGTTCTTGATTCGCCGGTGCAGCAGTTCCCAAAGCGCGGGCACGCCCACCATGCCGGTAACGTGACCGTTCTTGATCGCTTTCGCCAGGTGTTCGCTGCTCAATTCGGGCAGATACGTTATCTGGGCCCCCCGGCTCAAGGGCGTGAGAAATCCGGTGGAAAATTCAAAAGTGTGATGCAGCGGCAGCACGGACAACACGCCGTCGCTCGTGTCCATGTCGAAAACAGATGAAAGCATCGAAACCATGCTGGTCAAATTGCGGTGCGACAACATCACGCCTTTGGGCCGTCCCGTGGTGCCGGAAGTAAAAATGAGCGAAGCAACGGATTGTGCGGTCACGCGTGACGGCAACAATGCAATGCGGTCGCTCTCTGTTTGCTCGTCGCTCAATTCAAAGATTTCGTCGAACGTCCACATTTTGACGTGACTGAGATTGGCAGCCGTCAGTTGTTCCCCGAGTGATGAACGTTCCTCTTTCAGTTTGTCGCTGATCACGATGCCTGCTGCTTCGCCGGCACGCGCAAAGTTGACTACCTCTTCGGTCGAACTTTCCGGATCGACAGGGATGCAGGTTGCGCCTGCCTTAAGCACGCCAAAATAAGTCATGCCCCATTCAGGTGCGTTGTGACTAAAGAGCATCACGCGATCGCCGCCCTTGATGTCATGACTCGCAAAGAAGGCCGCGGCCCTGGTGGCAAGTTCTCGCAGATCGGCATAGGTGTACTGTTCCTTGTGGCCGCCTCGTTCAATCCGCATTGCCACGCGCGTCTCGTGCCGCTTGGTCGTCGTTTCGAACATCTCCAGCAGATCGCGATAGGTATAAATTCGTCTCGGCTGCACGCGCATATCTTCTTCGAGTGTCGGCAACACCCACTTCTTAAGGCCCGGCATGTGTATGTGCAGCCAGTAGTCGTACCAGTCGAGTTGGTCGGGATTCCACGTCAGCAATTGCTTTTCATCGTCGCTAATGCGAGCGAAAAGCGCGCGCACATTGTCTGAGCGGAAGACGTAGGCGTTCTCGACCGTAAAGGGCAGGAACATCTCGAACGCTTCTTTCGCTTCGCGGGTTTGCTCCTCAACGCGATCCACGGTTTGCTGCATTCGATTGATCACGCCTTCATAACGGCCACCGCCCCAACGGGGCCTGGCTTTATCGAGCAGCGAGGAAACTTTTTTCGCCGCCGTATTCATCATCGGCAGGGAAGTTGCTTCAAATCGCTCGGGGGAAACGCGAAACGGTTCGATGCGCCCCGAGATCTCGTGAAACAGGCGCAAACCGTCTTCCTTTTTTATTTCTTCCTGTCGTCGAAACAAACCAACCAGCCCCACGATCCGTTCCATATCGTTTGGATTGGAATCGGCGGTTGCCGCCTGATAGATCAGTTTCGGTTCTTCGACACAGGCTTGCGCTGCGACCGCGAGCATGACAGCTGCTACTTGATCAACGGGCGTGATGTCCAGGATCAGTTTCGGATTCGCCGGAATCTGGCGCTGCCCTTTTAACGTCATGAAGATGATCGGCGCGGTCGTGGTAAAACCTTCGTTCCAACCGGGAAAAGGGTAGCTTTGGGCGGATTCGACGATTGAAGGACGAACGATGCTACGCACGATTTCGGTTTGCGCCGCGACCAATTGCTCGCCCAGCGATTTCGTATAGGTGTAGATGTTGGGCCAACCCCAAAACTTTGCGCGCTCGACGCCGAGCTCTGTCAGGCGATTGCGGATCCAGACCTTTCTTTCACGCGCGACGGCCAGTCCGAGGGCGTCGGGATCGTCGGCATCGCGCATTTCTTCGTTAAGCCGTTTGCGCGCGAGTTCGCGAAACTGGGCCACCCGCATGGCGTCTTTTGCTTCGTCGCGGGCGCGCTCAGCCATTTTTGCGCAATCAGCGATCTCTTTTTGAACTGAGAATGCAACGCCTTTCAGTTCGTTCTTGCGTGGAAAATACCCGATCACTTCATCATTTTCCCAGACCGCGCCTGAACGATTGCCCGCAACAAAGCAGGTTGAGATATGGACCAGGCAAGGCCGGTTCATTCGCCTCGTAAAAGCTAGGACATTTTGCGTGCCGACCACGTTTGTGCGCAGCCCACTTTCCAGGGTGGGATTGAAAGTGACGTTTCCAGCTGAATTGATGACGACGTCAATGTCTTTAGCGATCGCTTCGGCTTCCTCTTCAGTGAAACCGAGATTGGGTTCCGCAATGTCGCCCCCGACGATTGCGACTTTGTCTCTAACGAAATCTTCAAACGCGCCTGCATAGCGTTCGCGCACCGGATCGAAGGGCGGCGCGCTGATGACATTGTTCCAAAAGCGCGTTTCAGATTCTTCTTTCGACCTCGCCCGCACCGTCACATAAACGCGGCCCACACCCGGGAAGCGGTGCAGCAACATGCTCAACGTGACTTTGCCGAGAAAGCCTGTACCTCCGATAAGAAAGATCTTTCGGCCCTCTAAGATTTCAGTTGGTGAAAGCCTGGCTGTCATGATTCAACAATCCCCGAATCGTCAATGCAACTCGCTCGATCGCTTTGCGCCGTAATGTTTCAGCAGATCCGCAACCGCGTCGTTGTTCCTTCTCTCTGCGATGTCCAGGGGCGTGCCGGTATTCGATATTGAATTAATATTTGCACCGCGAACCAAAAGTTCCCTGATGACCAGGAGGTGCCCGTAATACGTGGCTTCAGTCAGGGCGGTATTGCCGGCGTGGTCGAGGGTGTTTACGTCCGCGCCCTGATCCAGCAGATAACGAACGGCGTTCAGACGGCCCTCACTCGCCGCCAGAAAAAGCGGCGGATAAGAACCGTCACGCGAATTGACGCTGACGCCGGCCAGTCGAAGCAACTGCATACGGTGCAGGTTTCCGTCGGTTGCGGCGGCTGCAAAATAGCGCTGCCGACGCTGTTTGAATTTGGGCAGGCTACTAACGATTCCGATTGACATCACCAACGTGGTGGCAAAGGCAATGGCGCGAGTAACTATTGCGTTTGTACCTATACCGATCATTGCTTAGAGCCTGTCCCCGGGGGCAAAGTCCTTACTCCATGTCCGCGATCCCAATCATTGGCTGATGCAGCATGGTTATTTCGGCTGAGTTGCCCATGTATGTTCGAGCCATGGCAATTGCTTCCGTCAGATTGTCGGCGCGTTCCCATCCGAGCATCGCCGGGACGTGAGCATTCTCGGCCCCGGCGGCGATAACTTTGCCGACGTGCTGGCGCCCGTTTTCGCCCCAGTACCACATGAAAAACGGATGTGCACCGTGATAAGCGTTTCCGCGCCGGTACATTTCGACATAACTCGGATTGTTGGCGAACTCGCGCTCGTATTTCTCTCGCAGATAGAACGCATCGCGTGATTCCGGCAATAGCCGATTAAAGAATTCGATATAGCTGGGATGAAAGTTGTGATCGAACTGGTCGTAACATGGATGATGAATGATCAGCACGCCGCCTTTTTTGAGCAGAGGCTTGTTACGATAGAAATTGAAGTGATAGCCCAGCCCCATCACCTGGACCAGCAGCGGATTCAGAATTGAATAAACGTTGTAAGGTGAAATGTCCGGAATGCCGGTGATCAGAATGTCGCATTGGCCGCGCACCGGAATGGCGTACTGCTGAAAACCTTTCTCGATGATCTTTGCGTGGACAGGTTCCGTCTTTCCGGCGTAGCAGGCGGTCATCTCATATTGCGCGGGGCGTGAGTGCAGCAACTTGCGCCGGGCCGTGCGCGGCAGCTTGCTCATCGAGTAACGCATGGCCTCGAACTTCATTCGATCGAAGGCGGTGAAATCGTCCTCGTTCTTGAGCAGGAAATCCATATCGCCTTTGTACATGCGATTGTTGATGGCCGTCTCGATATGAAAGACGTTCAAATGCTGATCGACAATCTTGCCCAGGCGAATACATTTATTGGCCAGCTCAGAACGCGCCGGATCCATGTAACTGTCCGAGTCGCGAATTGTTTGGGGCTCGTGATGCGCGCGCAGAGATTCGTAATCACAAAGCCCGACCGCCACCGATTTGTGCCCGCCATCCATCGGCACAAAATTGATGTTGCAGTAAATCAATAAATCGCTTTCAGCCGCGCGACGGTTCAGCGAGAGTGGCTCTTTATGTCGCGTCTCGCCGATCTTAATCATTCCTTCTTTCCATTCGGCGTCATGGTTGTAATAGCGATCGGGGTAGTAGGCGTCAAAGATTCTTTGCCCAACCATCCGCTTCATTTCCCACGCAGTCATTTTCCGGTGCAGCGAATTCGCAATAATGATGTGAACGTCGTCGACGCCGTGACCCGCGAGCATATCGAGCACAATCTCCAGCATCGTCTGCCGAAGGTCCGGCGTCGCCATTGGCGGCAAGGGCAGGCTGATGTCATCAACCGCGATGGTGACTTTCATGCCTGGTTCGAGTTGCGCAAACAGCGGATCGCAATCAAGCGGATGGTTCAACGCATAGCGGATCGCCGCTTCGCGATTTGGCAGGCCTTTGAGCGGTGGATTCGGATAGAGGACCCGCGTGCCCACGGGCAAGTCTTCAAGAATAAAGTCTTCTCCCGAAGGAATCACGCGCGGCGCGCTGTCGCTGTCGATGTAGACGATTGATTCGTGTGTTTTGCGTCGTAGTTGAAGTGCCATGGTTTCAGTCTTGTAGAATGTAGAGTGTTTGTCGTTTGAGACAGATGGTTCGCATCGTTCTACTTTAAAGTCAGAATCGGCCAGTCATGATGAAGAGCTGTTTGCCGCAAACGAAAATCCGGGTTAACAGCCGCCGGATGGCCAACTATCGAAAGCATCGGCAGATCGCTCATGCTGTCCGAATAAGCGAAAGAGTCGCTTAGATTGATCTTTTCACGCTCCGCAAATATACGAATCCAGGAAGCCTTGGTGGCTGAGGCCAACACCGGAGGTAAGAGACGCCCGGTCGCGACTCCCTTCACAAACTCAAGACGATTGGCAACGTAATCAGTTATTTCCAAATACTCCATTAGCGGTTTCACCGATACCTCCAGCGCACCAGTAACTACTACTTGTCGCAAGCCGAGACTGCGCGACTTTTCGATCAATTCAAACGCCCCGGGATAGACCGCCGGCTTCAAGACCTTTTCAAACAACTCATCCGCAAAGAACCGCATCCGATCCTCGCGCTCGCCCTTGTATCGTTTGAAGAAGAGATCGTTGAAGACTTTTCGGCTATACTGATCGCTGACTGCAAACAGAGGAACACTTAACAGAGTAGTAGCGCTCTTGGTGAAACTGCGAAGGAGGCTCGGTTGATTGCGCGCATAAAAACCGAGCGTATGGACCAGGTTGGTGCTAACCAACGTTCCTTCCAGATCGTAGAAAGCTGCTGCTGTCACCTATGCCTCTGGTTTTGTCTGCCGCTGAATGAGGACTATACCTTATGAGGACGGCCTGCCGAAAGGCAATTGAGGTGTGTATGAAAGAACCATACAATATAGCTTGTGAGCCAGGCCGTGCACGCAAAATGCTGGGCAAAAGTGGTGCTTTGGTGGTAATTGTCTTGACCGTTTTGAATGCCATGGGTTGTCGAAAGGGGGTGACAGCAACGACGGATCACGCGGCAGTACGGCCGTCGAGCGAGGCGATCGCCGAGGCTGACCGGTATTACTCCCAGCGAGCCGACCTGGTGAAGGTACGTCAGGCACTCGTCAGCTTGCGACAGGCCCAGGCAGACGATCCCGCTAATTATGAATTGGCCTGGCGCCTGGCAAAGTTCAATTACTATCTCGGCGCTCACACGCCCGAGTCGTCTGAAAAGGCCAGGGCGTATCGCGAAGGAATTGAGGCGGGCAAACTTGCGGTCCGCTTACAGGATGGAAAACCGGAGGGCCATTTCTGGTTGGGAGCAAATTATGGTGGCAACGCGCAGAACAGCACGTTTGCTGGTCTGGGAGAGCTTGACGACATTAAGCACGAAATGGAAACGGTATTGAAAATCGACGAAGGCTTTCAATCGGGCAGCGCGTACATGGTCCTGGGCCAGGTCTATTTGGAATCGCCGGGATTTCTTGGAGGCGACACATCGAAAGCGATCAGCTATCTGGAAAAGGGAATCAAGTTTGGGCCAGACAATGCTCTCCTGCGGGTGCGCCTGGCGGAAGCGTACGCCGAAGCGCATCGTAACGATGAGGCGCGGAAGCAGATAGACGCGTTGATCGGAATGAAGCCCCTACCCGACTACGAGCCTGAGCATGAGGAAGCAGTAGCTGAAGCCAGGAAGCTCCAGCAGAAGATCAAATAGTCAGGGCACCTTGCTGCCGACCTTCTTCAACTCTTCGAGAGTGCGCTTATGCTCTTCCAGTTTCTTTCCCGCTTCGCCCAGCTTACCTTCTGACGTCAGTCGTTGATAATCATCAAATTCCTGAATTGCGCGGTTAACCAACTGTTGCACGTTCAGCGTCGTCGAAGTCTGCGGAGAAGGCGAAGCTTTCGGCGAAGCGTTCGTATTCGATGGTTGCGTCTCGGGTTTGGTTTCGGTTGGCGCTTTCGCCGATTCACCAAACAAATTGTTCAGTGCCTCGTCAAAATTATTCCCGTAGGCCAACCGATCCTGCGTAGCCAGCACAACCAGACGGAGTTCCGGCATCGGGCTCCGCTCGGCTTTCAAATAAATTGGCTCGACGTAGAGCAGCGACCGGCCGATTGGAATGACAAGCAGATGTCCGCGTTGGACGTGCGAGCCTTGCTGGTTCCATAGAGTGAACTGGCTGGATAATTGTGCGTTTTGATCAATCCTGGCTTCGATTTGCAGCGGCCCATCAACCAGCCGTGACTTCGGGAAATTGTAAGCGAGCAGGGAGCCGTAGGCGTCGCCATCACAGCGCCCGGCAATCCATCCGATCATGTTGTTGCGATTCGACGGTGTGAATGGAAGAATTTCGACAAACTCGACGCCGTCTTTTTCGCCGGGCAGTTGCATTAATACGAAGTAAGGCTCAATTGATTGCTCCGCTTGTTGCTGCTTGTCCGCACTGGCGCCTGTCAGGCGCGCCACATTCCACAGGTCCTCGCGTTGAAAAAATGAGTTGATGTCCTGCGTGTGATAGAGCGCAAACACTTCCGCTTGGGTCTTAATCAAAGTCTCGGGATAGCGGACGTGTGCGCGCAAGTCCGCCGGCATGTCCTTTTGATCGTGAAACAGCGCCGGAAAGATCCCGCGATAACTCTGAATCAACGGATCGGCGGGATCGAACACATAGAAATTCGTCGTGCCGTTGTAAGCATCGATGACAACCTTAACGCTGTTACGAATGTAATTAACGTTCTTATCGGCGGCCAGGTAATGTCGCGAGTACGGATACATGGCGCTCTCGGTGAATGCGTCGACGATCCAAAACAGGCGTCCTTCAGAACTAACCACCATGTAAGGGTCGTTGTCGTAAACCAGGAATGGCGCGACGCCGTCAACAATCTCGCGAATGTTGCGATGGATGAGTGCGTGGCTTGTCGAAGTGATATCGTCTGAGAAGGGCAGCTTAGTGAAATCGTCGAGCGCCCAGGCCAGCAGCCAACGTTTGAAGTAACCACCGACTAGAATCCCGCCACTTCCTTCATACGCAGTGAGATTGTTCGTTTCACCCTGCGGGTAATTGAACTCCATCCGTTTCGTTTTCACGTAAACGTCATGGTTGGTTTCCTGGCCGTAATAAATTTCGGGCCGGGTGACCTTGATCTCCGGAGCGGACGATTCGACAGGCATGTTCGAGACCACAAACTTCGGCATACCTTCAGAGTCGAAGCCGTTGGCCGTGTTCATCGTGAGCCCATAACCATGAGTGTAAATTAGTTTTTCATTGACCCAGTTGCGCGAAGACTCAGGCAATTTATCCACATTGAGTTCCCGCGTCCCAAGCATCATCTGGCGCTTCTGTCCGCCAATTAGATAACGATCTACATCGACATCGGTGAAGTCGTAGTAGGTGCGAATCGCCTGGATTTGCTGCAGCGTATCTTTGAGCGCTCGCCAATCCCACAGCCGAATGTTGTCCAGAGTCGCCCGATTGCCCTGTAGATCCGAGCTGTCGGCGGTGGTGTTCGCGTCGAAAGCCCTTTGTTCAATGCGCTCGATGCCGAAGGCAGTTCGGGTAGCGGCAATGTTGTGCGTTATGTACGGAGTCTCGCGTCCTAATTCGTTCGGCTTGACGATAAAACTGGTGACGTAAGCGGGGATGATTACCGCGCCGATAACGTAGACAGCGACCGGAATCGCCAGAGCCAGGATCAGCAATCGAAACTTTCCCAGGAAAAACCCATTGATGAGGCAGATGAGAGCCGCGAGCACGAGTGCCACGGCGACCCAGACAAATGCCGGCAGCAAGTGATTGGCTTCGACATAGGTTACCCCGGAAAATGTCTGGTGATCTTCCCAGAGATATGGATAGCGAGAAAGAACGAAGCGCCAGGCCAGAATGATCAGCCAAATTGCAAGCGGCACCGAAACTGTGGCCAGGCTAATCCTGCGCGTTTTTGGCGAATCGCCCGAGGTCGAAAGCCCCTGCTGAGACAACGCCAGGGCCGCGTAAATAATCGCCGCCACCAAAATAATGAACGAGAGCGTAAGCAGCCACGAACTGACCGCGTCATAAACCGGCAACGTAAAGAGATAGAATCCGACGGGCTTGTTAAAGATCGGATCCGATTGATTGGTAGCAGCTTGATGAAAATAGAGGGCAAAGGTGCGCCATGATTCGCGCATCCCAAACGCGAAGATCAAACCAGCGACGATAGAGACGACCCACGCCAGCGGACGTAGCACTCGGGCCGGCGAGAAATTTACCGGCTGTTGATTAATAAAGACGGTCCGCCGCTCAAATGAAAAAGATGAGAAAGCGCGCGCGATCAGCCAGAATGCGCCACGGAGAATCGCTGTCGTGAGAACCAGGAAGATGAGAAAGATCTCGAGCTTGGCCCGGAAGATCAACCAGAAAACGGATGCGTATCCAAGCGATCCGAACCAGGCCGCCGATAAGTAAATTGAAACCGAGCGTTCCGCGATGAAAAATAGAACTACGATTGCCACGAGTATCAGCCACTTCCATCGCCGCCGCCGCGGTTTCTTCGGGGTTACGTCGATGATCTCGTCATCGTGATCGAATGATAGAGGGCTGCTCATGCGCGGCTAAGCATACGCTGAAAGTATTGATCGTCAAAGAGCGCATTGACTCTGGATCGTCTTAACGAATTGTGCGCAGATAAGTCGGCGGCAATGCGAAAGATTGAAACCAATCGCGTTGGTCTTGCGTTGGACAGAATGGTAGACTGCGGTTTCGTTTAGGTTCGTTTGTAATGCTTTCAGAAGGTACGATTCTACAAGAGCGATATCGCATCGTGCGCCAACTGGGACAGGGCGGAATGGGCGCCGTGTACGAGGCGGTCGATGAGCGGCTGGATACCGTCGTCGCGCTGAAGGAAACTTTTTTTGTTGAAGAAAGACTGCGCAAACAATTCGAGCGTGAAGCGCGGCTTTTAGCGCGCCTGCACCATCCGGCGTTGCCCCGCGTCAGCGATCACTTCAACGAAGGTGACGGACAATTCCTGGTGATGCAGTTCATTGCGGGCGCGGATCTGTTTGAAATGCTCAGCACGCGCGGCGCTCCGTTCCCGCAGGATGAAGTCGCCCGCTGGGCCGATCAGCTTTGTGACGCGCTGGACTATCTTCACACGCAGGATCCTCAAATCATTCACCGCGACATTAAGCCGCAGAACCTGAAGCTAACCTCTCGCGGTCAAATTGTGTTGCTGGATTTCGGTTTGGCAAAAGGATCGGTTGGACCACTAACGGCGATCACAACTTCAGCCAGCATCTATGGCTACACGCCGAACTATGCGCCGCTGGAACAGATTCAAGGCAAGGGAACTGATCCGCGCAGCGACATCTATGCCCTGGGCGCGACGCTCTATCACCTGGTCACGAACGTTAAGCCGCCGGACGCTCTTAGTCGCGCGGGGGCGGTCGTTAACGGTCAACCTGATCCATTGCCGCCGGCTAACCAGGTCCACCGGGACATTAGCGCAGGTTTATCCAATGTGCTGGACAAATCCATGTCGCAGAAACGCGACGATCGTTTCGCGACTGCAAACGCGATGCGCGACGCTCTGCGTGCCGCTGAATCTGGAATCGATAATGAACAAACTTTGATGCCGGCGGGTCGTGCCTATGCCGCTGCCCCTACCCTCACATCAGAAAAAGCCACCCAACTGGTTGGAGATCAAACGCAGCGGATGAGTTCGCCGCCGCACTCCAGCGAAGCGCAGACATGGGTTACAGGCGAAGCAACGAACGTTCGGACCGCCACCGGCGTTCCGGCGGCCCAGGGGCCGGCACGAATGAATTGGCGGCCGATCGCAGCGGCGGCGATTGTCTTGGTTCTGATCGCTGGTGGCGCAGCGGGTTTCTTCGCTTATCGTCGGCGTCAGTCACAACAAACAGTTACCCAGCCCGTGCAAACTGAATCGCAGCCTGTTCAGTCTTCGCAGCCAACGAATAATGTTGCGCCGTTGACAGAATCGATTCAGCCCGCTGACCCTGCCAGGACGAATCAGACCGGGGCGGACAAGGCAAAGCCGGAAACTCAGCGCACCGCGACAAAGAAGGCGGATCAGAAAGAAGAAGATTCTTTCAAGAACTTCCCCGCGCCCGAGGTTTTCGATCCGGCCCATCAACCCCAGGACCCAAATCGTGCGCGTGATCGTAACTCGGTGCCGGCACAACCACAGCCGTCGTTCGATCCGCCTCGTACTTCACCGCAGGAACGCCGTACACATCCGATGGGGATACCGCAGATTCGCGTACTGCCGAATGGCGCACGAATAATTAAGAACCCGGATGGAACAACGGTGTTCATTGGGCCCAAAGGCAAGACGACTGTTATCAATCCAACCGACAGGCCCAGGCGAAACCGAAATGACAATCATCCATAGGTCCGCAACCGCATTCCAGATCTACACCCGCAGTGTCAATGCCATTTAAAATCGAATCGGGAGTCAAGATGATAAGTAAAGCTGGCCTCTTCTTTTGCTTTCTCACTTTCGCTGTGCTCGCTTCAGCATTGCCGTTTACTTTCACGGGTGCCTTGGCGGAAAAAGTCCCCCGGCCGGCGACAGTCATTCGCGTCACGCCGCCGCCGCCCATTTTCGACGACGCAAAACGTCGCGAAGAACTGGCGGTGCGCCGCAAGCACGTTGCCGAGGCCATCGGACCAAACGCGATGCTCGTGATGTTCAGCGCGGAGCCTCGCCTTTATACCAACGATGTCGACTATGCTTTCCGCCAGGAAAACAATTTCTTTTATCTCACTAACTTGAATCAAAAAGGCGCGACGCTGGTGATGATGCCGGGCACGCCGTTTCCGGAGTTACTTTTCCTGCCGCCGCGGAATCCCACGGCGGAAACATGGACAGGTCACATGTATAGCGCTGAAGAGGCCAGCGCGCTTTCGGGGATTAAGGAAATCTGGGCGGCCAGCGAATTCGAGCCGTTCATGAAAGCCCTACGCGCGAAAGAATCTTATTCACCAAAAGCCGAGAATGTTCTGATGTCGGTCGCGCGGCCGGCCACTGCCGGCGGCAGCAGTGATCTGAGTTCACTTTTCCGGGCGATGGACAATAAGGAAGCAAGCATCTGTCTGGTGGCTGCGCCTGAGCGAGGTGAAAGTCGTGAGTATCGCCAGGAGCAGCGCTTCGCGAATGACTGGAAGACAGTACCGGGGGTAAACGTTAAGGCGATTGCCCCCGTTTTTGCGCAGATGCGCGCGAGAAAATCTGGAATGGAGCTTGAGCAGTTGCAGCACGCGATCGATATCAGTATCGAAGCACACGAGCGCGCGTGGATCGCCGCGGCCCGCGCGAAGTGGGAGTACGAAATCGACGCGGAAGTCGCGCGCGTGTTCAAACTTCGCAACGCCGATAACTGGGGCTATCCCGATATTGTCGCCTGTGGCGCGAACGCCACGACCTTGCATTACGAAGAGGCGCAATCGCAGTGTAAGCCCGGCGATCTTTTGTTGATGGACGTGGGTGCAGAGTATGGTCACTACAGCGCCGACGTCACGCGCACCACGCCGGTCAGTGGAAAATTCTCGCCGGAGCAGGCTGCCATTTATCAGATCGTTTACGATGCGCAGGAAGCTGCGGCCAAGGCGGCAAAGCCTGGAGCCAGCCTTTCAGATTCGCATCGCGCATCGGTCGAAGTGATCAAAGCGGGTTTGTTGAGACTGGGTTTGATTACAGATTCTGCTTCGGACCAGTACCGAATGTGGTTCATGCATGGCAACGGCCATTGGTTGGGAATGAACGTCCACGATGTAAACGGAGGCGCCGTCTTTGAACCGGGGATGACGTTCACAAACGAACCGGGTATCTACATCCGTCCTGATACGCTGGACAATTTGCCCAGGACGCCGCAGAACGAACAGCTGGTCGCCGCCATTCGTCCGGCCTTCGAAAAGTACAAAGGAATCGGCGTGCGCATTGAAGACGACATGCTGATCACAGCGGAAGGCGTGAAATGGATGACCGCCGCGCTGCCGCGCAGCATCGCGGAGATTGAAGCGTTCATTGCGAAGGCGCGGCGGGAACGGCGGTAACTAATGAAACTCCGATGGATTGAGGTTGCAGACCGAAGACTGGCTGGTGGAGCCTCAGGCGGTCTCGAATATCCATTCGAGCTATTTTGCTGACCCGCCTAAATTTCCCGAAGGGTCAATCGAATTCGATCACGCTTTGATTATGCGCAATACAGAACACGAGTGGCATTCGGCAGACGATCTCTACGTTTGATCTGCCTTTGATTTCCGGAGTCGATGATGCATCACCTTAAAAGAATTAACCTGTTGTTGCTTCTGACGTTGGCAGTGTTCTCTTCAGCTGTCGTAATGGCCCAATCCCAGCAGGCCGATAACACTTACATCGAGGCGGCAACGTTGTGGCAGCAGGCGTCAGGTGAAGCGCGCGCGCTTGAATACCAAACGTATGTGCTGGCCCGCATGTTGCTCGATCGCGATCTGCGGAATCATCGGATTCGCATGCGCCGGGCGGTTATCGTGGATGTAGATGAGACGATCCTGGATAACAGTCGTTACCAGGGGATGCTGATCAAGCAGGGCGTGAACTATCCGGAAGGCTGGACCGATTGGTGCAATCGCGCCGAAGCGACTTCAATTCCCGGCGCTTTGGCGTTTCTTCGCTACGCGCACTCGCGCGGCGCGCGGGTTTTCTATGTGACGAATCGGAAGATTGCGGAAAAGGACGGCACGGTCCGAAACCTTAAAAACCTCGGATTTCCTGAAGTAAACGATGAAACCGTGTTGGTCCGAACGGACCCGCAGAATGACAGCAAAGAGCCGCGGCGTCGGCTGATTTCGTCGCGTTATCACGTTGTACTGTTGATGGGTGACAATCTTAACGACTTCTCTGACGTGTTCGAAAAGAGCAAGACAGTGGCGAGCCGGATTGAAGCCACCGAAAAAAATAAGTTTCAGTTTGGAACTCACTTCATCGTGCTTCCCAACGCAATGTATGGTGATTGGGAGAATGCGATCTATGACTACAACTTCAAGTTGTCGTCCGACGAGAAACAAGCAAAGCGGCGGGCATTATTGAAGGATTAGACCACATGCATGGAATCGTTTCTGAGGGGATCCGGAAAAAGTTAAAGGCCGGCTAGTGGCCGCCTGTAAAGACTCAATGATTGTTTTTCTTTTTCGCCGACTGAACTACTTCCTTCTTAATCTCTCCTTCAATTCGCTCGCTCTTGATCTCCAGCCGCAGCCGGTCGTATATACTCATGTATTGATTTGCAATCCACACCAGGGCGAACAGGGCAAGCAGGTATCCTCGCCAATCGGCAAACAACAATTTAAAGCGAGTGATAACCAGAAACGCCGCTGAGATGTAATGGCTGAAACAGTATTCGCAGGTGAAAAGGTAGAAGAATTTCCGTTGGTACCAATGCGGGCAACTTTGGCTGCGGCTCTTGCAGTACTCACGCGGCTCGCGAAAAACTTCTTCATGCGTGACAGTCCAGGCTACACACGCAATAGGTAGCCCCAGGAGAAATAACTCGACAATCTGAAACCGCAGCTGAGGCATGTTGGGCCAGGCGAATCGTGAGAATTCTGTAGGGGGGGCGAATCTTTTACTCTGCCATTCTGATTTCTGATTCCAGCTTGCTGAAGAATTGTGAAGCCAGCATTTTTGCGGCCGCTTCGATCATCCGCTGGCCCACTCCGGCAATTACTCCTCCGACCTGCAGATCGCCCTGGTAAGCAATCGCGGTTCCACCGTCGCGGTCCTGCAAATCGAAATCGCCGGTGCCTTTTACAAAGCCGGGCCCGCCTTTGCCGTCGACAATCATGCGGTAATGCGACGGCGGCTGCATGTCTTCGAGACGCACGTTTCCTTTGAATATTCCTTTAACCGGGCCCACGCCGGCTTTTAAAGTCGCGACATAGGTGTTATCGACCGTCTTATCGAGTGACTGGCAACCGGGAATGCATCTTTGCAGGATTTGAGGATCGGTGAGCGCCGCGTAAACCCGGTCGGGGGGTGATTTAATTTCGTAGGTGCCTTCGATCTTCATAGAAATAAGCCGCGGATAACGCGGATTCGCGCAGATCAATTAAGTCAATCCGCGTACGTCCGCGTAAATCCGCGGCAAAATCCTTAAGCTCGTTGAAGCGCGGCCTCGATGGCGCGCTTCGTGTAGACCTTGGCCAGATGCCGTCGATAATCTGCCGAGGCGAAAAGATCGCCGTTGATATCGACGCCGTCTGCCGCATGGGCCGCAGCGCGGGCTATGGTTTCGTCATTGAGGTCGGAGCCGTGCAGAACGGATTCCACTGCCCTAGCGCGATACGCCTTCGAGGATACCCCGGTGATGCCGATGCTCGCCTCCTCACACCTGGCGTCCCCATTCAATGACAGACTCGCCGCCACGCCGACCACCGCGAAACCGGAAGCGGGATGATGCATCTTCACATAGGCCTGCGCGCCGCCGGACTTATTAATGCAAATCTCGCGCAGAATCTCGCCAGGCTCGAGTGCCGTAGTCAACAAATCGACGAAGAAGTCATCAGCTTTGATCGTGCGGTCACCCTTCCTGCTGACTGCGATAATCTCGGCCTTAAGGGCAATGATGGCGGCCGGCCAGTCGCCGCTCGGATCGGAGTGCGCGACGCTGCCGCCGATAGTTCCTTTGTTTCGAACTTGTACATCGCCGATATGGCTCGCGCATTCGGGCAGCAGCGGACAAATCTTTTTCAGCAAATCAGACGACTCGATTTGATAATGCGTGGTCGCCGCACCTATGCGAATCCGGTTGTCTTCTTCGCGAATGTAAGAAAGATCCCTGATGCGGCCAATGTCGATGAGCAGGGGCGGCTGCATCAGGCGCAGCTTCATCGCGGGAATCAGACTGTGCCCCCCGGCGAGAATTTTCGCGTCTTCGTTTTGACCCAGTATAGAGAGCGCTTCGTCGAGACTGTTCGCGCGTTTGTAGTCGAATGGTGCGGCTATCATGAAAGACCTCCTTTTGGAGTGCAGCGACTAGTCGCCGCTTTCCAAGGCGCTGACAAGTCAGCGCACTCCACATCTATCTGTTTATCAATTTCCAAACGTTTTCGGGCCTAATCGGCATATCAAGGTGCTTCACGCCATAAGGCGACAATGCATCGACAACTGCATTTACAATCGCGGGCGTCGCGCCGATAGTCCCCGCTTCGCCGACGCCCTTAACCCCCAGGGGATTAACCGGCGAAGGCGTCTCGGTGCGATCGGTTTCCAGCCAGGGCAACTGCGAAGCTTTCGGCAGCGCGTAATCCATCAACTCCCCGGTGACCAACTGTCCTTGATCGTCATACACAACTTCTTCGTACAGGGCTTGTCCGATCGATTGGACGATGCCGCCGTGAATTTGCCCGTCGACGAGCAGCGGGTTGATGACTTTGCCGCAATCATCGACTGCGACGTACTTGATGATTTTGGTCTCGCCCGTATCTTTATCAATCTCGACGACGCAGATATGCGTGCCGAAGGGAAAGGTGAAATTCTTCGGCTCAAAAAAGTAAGTGGCGGACAATCCGGGCTCAGTGTCCGGTGGGATCTCTTTAGCGATATGCGCGGCCAGGGCAATCGCTTGAATCGTTAGTTGGTTGCGGCCACCGCTTGGCGTTGGCACATCTTTCAAAGCGCCGCCGGGACCTTCGCCCACCGGAACGACCGGCTCAGATTTTCCCGTGACCGCCGCGGCCGCCGCTTCCTGCTTCGAATAGCATCCCTCGGCAAATGACAAATGCCCGGCCTCGCACTGCAGCATATGCGCAGCGATTTTTGCGGCTTTTTCTTTCAATTTTTGAATGGCCACATAGACGGCGGTCCCGCCAACTGCAGTGGCGCGACTGCCGAAGGTCCCAATGCCGTATTGCACAATCGAAGTATCGCCGTGAATTACCGTCACATCCTGAAGAGCGACACCGAGTTCGTCCGCGGCGATTTGAGCGAATGAAGTTTCCTGCCCCTGACCGTGTGGCGAAGCGCCAGTCATTACCGTAACTTTGCCGGTCGGTTCGATGCGCACGGTCGCGCTCTCCCAGCCCCCGGCCGGCATTGCCTGTGATGGACCAAGCGCGCAAATCTCAACGTAGCTCGAGAGGCCAATGCCAATCAGCTTTCCATTTGCGCGTGCCTGCGTCTGCTCCGTCCGGAGCTTTTGATAATCGGATAGATCGAGAGCCTTGCTTAATGCAGCTTCATAGTCGCCACTGTCATAGTCCAAACCTGTGGCGGTGTGGAAAGGAAACTCGTCAGCGTTGGGAAAATTCTTTCGTCGCACCTCGACGGGATCCAGATTCAATTCGCGCGCGATGACGTCCATTATACGTTCGACGACGTAAGTCGCTTCCGGGCGGCCCGCGCCCCGGTATGCGTCGGTGGCCATCTTGTTCGTAAAGACGCCGGTGACGTTCATCTGAATCGCGGGGATTCTATAAGCCCCCGACAACATCAAACCCGTCAAAGTCGGAATGGCCGGGGTTAAAAGCTGATGATAAGCGCCGAGATCTGCGACGACGTTGTAACGCAATCCGGTGATCGTGCCGTCGTTCTTTACCCCAACTTCAATTGTGCCAACCTGCGCGCGACCGTGAATCGTGGCCTGTACATTTTCGCGGCGCGACTCGATCCACTTCACCGGTTTCCCCAGCTGCACCGAAATCCAACCGAGCAGGGCTTCTTCGGCGTATACGTTTAGCTTTGATCCAAAGCCGCCGCCGACTTCGGGAGTGATTACGCGCAACTTGTTTTCCGGAATGCCAATCATCAAGGCCAGTTGGGTTCGCAGGAGGTGGGGAATCTGTGTTGACGACCAGACCGTCAGTTCCTCTTCGCCCGGAAAATATCGGGCGAGCACGCCCCGCGGCTCCATGGCGATCGGGGCGAGGCGTTGGTGGATCATCTTTTGGGAGACGATTTTGTCTGCCGACTTCATCGCCGCGTCGATATCTCCTTCGCCGGAAGTTAATTTGTAAGCGATGTTGTCGCCGAAGTTTTCATGCACGACCGCGCCGCCCTTTGCAGCCGTCTCGACATCGACCACCGCAGGCAGTTCCGCGTAATCGACCGTTATTAGATCGACTGCGTCGCGTGCTGCGTACTTGTCAGTCGCGACCACCGCCGCGATTGGATGACCAACGAACAGCGCCTTGCCGGTTGCCAGCACGCGATAATCGGGCACTTTGAGGTCAGGGAGGGCCGCGGCGCAGGGAACCGGGCCAACTTCGGAGGCAATGTCCTTGCCGGTGTAAACGGCGACCACGCCGGGTGATTTGATCGCTTCGGTTATGTCGATGCTGCTAATGCGTGCATGGGCGTACATCGATCGCACGAACGCGACGTGCAGCGTCCCGGGCAAGCCGATGTCGTCAACATAATGCGCGAGACCCTTGATCAGCCGCGGGTCTTCTGTGCGTTTGATTCGCTGTCCTACGAGTTTGCTCATAAAGCCTCCGACAAGAAACTGGTCCCTTTAAGTGGCCGGACTCAACCCACTCTGAACGCCGCGGACAAGTCCGCCCTTTAAAGCAGGATCAAGATATCCTTATGCGCTCGCTTTCTTCGCGGCGTATTCGACGGCTTCGACGATGTGTTGATAGCCGGTGCAACGGCAGAGATTGCCTTCGAGTCCGTGCCGAATCTCATCGCGCGAAGGAGTGGGATTGCGATCGATGATTTGACTGGCCGCGATTATCATTCCCGGCGTGCAATAGCCGCACTGCAGGCCGTGCTTTTCCCAAAAACCTTCCTGAACAGGATGCAGCGCGCCGTTCTTAGCGAGCCCTTCAATGGTCGTCAGGTTCGAGCCGTCAGCCTGGACGGCAAACATCGTGCATGACTTCACCGCCTGGCCATCCACCAGCACAGTGCACGCGCCGCAGATCGACGTCTCGCAGCCGACGTGTGTTCCGGTCAAAGAGAGCACATCGCGCAAGTAATGCACGAGCAACATTCGCGGCTCAACTTCGTCCGCATGATCGACACCGTTGACGTTGATACTGATAGCTTGCTTCATTCGCGCTACCTCGTCTTGCTTGAAGATTTTTCTGAGCGGGGAACTTCGCGTGCGTTTCTATGTCAGTTCGTGGTGAAAGTCAACCGGGCTCCGGAAGTGAACTTGAGGGTGCATGGGCGCGTTAACCAAAGCAGGTGAGCGTGCGGTTTCTAAACGCGTTTTGTCTTCGGTTGTTGCTGAGATTTCTTCCAGGCTCGATAGTTTTTCGGAATGTCTAACTTCTTTAATTGTATCCAGGACTTCATTGCCTGTTCCCTGGTTGAATTTTTTTCGCCTGCTAAAAAGTCGGAGATGAAATTGATATATCTGCCCGATGGAGCTTGAGGAAACGGGCCCTGCGACTGATTTAACCTGACATATTGTTGCACCAGATCCCCGTAGGTGATTCTAAGCCCCTTATTTATCTGCGCTTCTCGCCAACGGTTTAGTCGATAGCGAGCTCCGGATTTTCTTTTTAAATTTGGAACAATCTTCAGGGCCTCCTTCACAATAAAGTCTTTTGTATTCTTGTTGCTCGTATAGTGAACGACAGGGAGTTTCAGGTGCAGGCCCTTTTCGAGATCGCTCACGCCGGATTTTGAAAGATTCTTTCTGCTGGAACTGCTTACGCGACCCGTGCGCAGGAAATCCCTAATTAACTCTTCAAGTTCGTCCTTGCGAAGTTTCGAGGCCGAGGGAATCCCAATTTCATTAGCCAAGGCTTTTATTTCCACCGCATACCAATATCCATTATCAAACTGCTTTTCCGTCATCAATTTTGATAACTTTGTTTTCTTCGACATGCGGTTTTGACGCCACCCCGCTGGAGGGACCGGTAAATTCGCCACTCTCTAGCGCAAGGATTGCCGGAATATTCTCTCGGGCTTCGCCTATTATTTGGAAAGGATCGCGCGACAGTTTTTACGCGATCCGAAGGAACTAAATCTTAAACCGTCGCCTTGTGAATCTGTCGCTTCAAACGATGAATGCCGCGGCGAGTTTTTTTTAGCGCCGCGTGATCGTGCGCGCTAATTGCCGCGTCTCGCCTGGTTTTTAGCGCCTTGATGCGAGATTTAATCGAGGCTTTATCAATGCCAACCACCTGGTGATGTTCGTGGATGTCGATGTTCAGTGCCTGGCACAGCGCCACGACCAGATGCTCCTTATTTAATTGGCTGTAACCCTGAACGGCATCGTGCTGGATATCTTTCGCGATGTCGCGCAACTCGGCCAGCGTCTTATGCTTCAATTCCTGATGTGTATAAGCCATGTTTGTCATCCTTAAATGGTCTCAGAAACTCGGCAGTGAGTGAGGTCAACATAAACTACGCCTTCCGACAAGAATTGCCCTCGTTAACGCGTTGCCTTCTGAGAGTTGCTTTCTTGAACCTACTTTGAAATATCATGTCGCGCAACGAAATGTCGAGCAGGCGTCCATTAGGAAAAACAATTCTCCGCGTAATCGCGGTAATTTTTGTCTTGCTCGTCTGCGGGGTGCTTTACGATCTTTTCTTTCCGCGGACGACGCGCATGCGCGAATTCGATCCGGACGAAGTCGCGCGCCTGGAAACGGCGATGTGGCGATCTTATTACGAAAAACAGCGCGTGCGCCTGTTCAATCAAATGACCGAACTGCTGCGCTCGCAATATCACATGACGCCGGTCAAATCGAACCTGGTGGCGTACTATGCGGCGAATGCCGCCTTTGTTTTTAAGGAGGGGAAAGAACGATCGGATTATGAAAAAGCGTTGCCGGACTTGATCAATTTCTACAGTGCCGTTCGTAAGATGAGTGACATTCAGTTTGATGTCGATAAAGCTGCCCGGCTCGAGCTTGAATGGTGGATCATTCACCGGCAGCGAGCACAACACGCGCGAGGAGATTTGGATCGCGCGCTGGCGGAATTGCAAGCCGAGATTTATCGCGTCCCGATCGATCGCGTAATGGAACACGGACGTCTGCGGGCGGAGGCTATGACAATTCGCGACACCAAAGCCATGGAGGGAGGAGTCACGGAAGAAGATTGGGCGAAGATCAATGGACTACTGCGACAGTCGTGGCGCTCGCTGGCCCAGGCAGTTAAGAGCTAAGGGTCGGCATGTTCAAGCGCTGCGAATAGGCGGGGCGGTAACGCGATTACGAACGTTCACGCGCTTCCTTTGCGGCGGCCTACTGCCACGCTCCCCCCTGGACACGCACTCGGGAAAGCCGATTATGGAGTGACGGCATATCCCAGCAGTCGATTGCCGTTTGCGACGAACAAAAGTCCTGCCGCCTCGTCGGTAACGAAACGATCGTCAAGATCGGTTAGCCGCACAGCACGTTCCATTGTGCCGGTCTGAATATTTATTCCGGCCAATCCGCGGCCGCCGCCGTTTTTGAGATCTGTATAGAAATACATCCAGTTCCCGCGCAACGTCGCCAAACGTTCGCGGTGCCACAGAAATCGCGAAAGCCGTTCCAGTTGGCGCGCAGGATCCAGACGATCGAGCAGACGATCTTCGACGTTGTGTGGCCGACTTTCGACTATGCGTTCACGAGTTCGCGAGCGCAGCTCTGCAGATGGATTTGTGACGCCGGTCCGCAACCTTGACGCCACCCCGAATGCTTTAAAGCGATTGGCAACGTATGAGCGGGCGGAGTTTTTTCCGACATTCGTCACCAGGGCCTGCAGATTCGAAAATGAAGACCGAGTCGCCAGACCCGACCAACTCACGGAACTTACGGCGCGGGCAATTTGAAACCCGCGAAAAGCCGTGGAGGCCGTGCCCCCAAATCGAAAGTAAAGAGACGCGGCCCGCGCGGCAATTGCCCCAATTGTTCGCAAGACACCGCGGCCGGGCGGCGGGTATCGGCCGCGCCAAACTTCTCGTCCGGCTGTATTGAACGCGGCAATCTCTTCCCGCCCGCCGATGACAATGTCGCCACCCTCATTCAAAACGGCGAATGAAGGCCGGCTGACTCCATGTGAAATGCGGCTGCGGCGTTTGCCGCTGTTGGCATCGACGGTGATTAATTCGTCATGATCGGCGAGCATGATCGTCGATGGGTCGGGAAACACGATGTTAGTAATTCCTTTATCAGCGCCTTTGTATTGCCACAGCACTTTTCCGTTTCGCGCGTCGATGGCGGCGACTCCGTACGGACCACGCTCGATAGTTTCGCCGTCGCTCAGGCGGGTGAACTGACCGCCCATGCGCGCGTAAATGACACCGTCAGACAGGAACAATTCAGGAGTGACGCCGAGATCTTTGGCTTCCCATTCGATCCTGCCCGAGACGCGCGAGATGGCGCGTACGTGTCCGCGACCAGAAGTGTAAATGAAAGCCGCGTCGACCATCGGGGCGGCTTCAGTCAGGGCCATGCCGGATTCATTCACGCGATATTTGTCACGGGTTCTCTCGCTGCCGTTCCGCGCGTCGAACGACGTCACGCCTTCGTAAAAAAGATAGAGCCGGCCATCCGCAAACAGCGGCGGCTGATAATTGTCCAAACTGTACTCAACGTTTTCATTCTCGGCCCAACGCGTGGGCATCATTTCGATTTCGCTGCCGAGCTCATGCTTCCAAAGCTCTTCTCCGGAAGACAGATTTAGCACATGAACCACCGGCTTACGCTGGAACCCATCGCGCAGAGAGCCTTTTGCCTCTCTCGCCATGACGACAGCCAGCAAATTATTCTCAGTTTCGACGGCCATATGCATCACGGCGCCGCGCAGTTTCTCGCTTTGCCAAATCACATCGCCGCTGAGCGCATCGATTGCTTCGAGGCGAGTGCGCGATCCTTTTTCAAAGCTCATTAGCACTAAATCTGTGCCCGGAATTGGAGCCACGTCGTTTTCGTCGATCGCAGACTCTTTGCGCCTCCAAAGAATATCGCCAGTCATCGCGTCTATGGCATATACAGATCTCCTGGTGCCGGCAATGATCGCGCCCACGTCTGTCGTTTGATAGAAGCGCACACTGTCGTCGAGTTTCGCCGACCAGGTCTGTGCATAGACGCCGCCGAACGACAGTGTCGTGAGGATACAAACAAAGGCTGTGATAAGAGTACGGCTCATGCTGATCTCTCATTCACCCGCGCGGTCACGGGGGCAAAATGGGAGCGCTATTGATTATCCAATTTCAAGTATGGTTCAAAACACCTCGCTAAGGCGAGGTCTGGATAAGAGGAGACAGCGCCTTCTTTTTGTTGCGGCAATAAAACAATGTCTTGCGGCTAAAACTCAATGAGTGTTAAACTTCTCTCCCATGGTGAAGAAAACTGGAGTCAATACTTCTGAGCTGGGTGATGCGGTGCGGCGGCGGCGCGAACAACATGGCTTGAGCCTGCGTGATGTCGCGGACAAAACTGGAGTGTCGGCGTCCACCTTGTCCCGCATTGAAAATGGAACGGGCAAGCCCGACGCGGACAATATCGCGCGTCTGGCCTCATGGCTCGACATGCCCATTGAGCGGGTCATGCATCATGGCCATCGAAATGCTTCAGAGCCGAACCCGGTCGTCTATTACCCTCACGAATCGACGCCCGAGATTGTCGAAGCGCACCTGCGCGCAGATAAACATCTCTCGCCCGAAACGGCCAAAGCGCTGTCCGAACTATTCCGCGTCGCCTACACGCAGTTTAGCTCGCCGAAGAAGAGATAAGCACCGGGTTTCGAGTTCGCCTTCAGGCTCCTTTTTCGCGAAGGACAGGGTTTCGCGTAAACACGGGACTCCAAACCGAATGTTATAATGCAGCGTGCTGAATCCTTTGCCTCACAGCGAAAAGCGGAGACAATTTGAGTTGCGCGCGCTTGGGTTGCGCGACTTTGCCGGGGTGGCGGCTGAGCAGCCACTCGATCCATTTGCGCTCGCAAAGTTCGCAAAACTTCTGGTCGTCGATTTCAACAGCATTGAAGGATTATCGCCCGAGTCGCGCGCGCATCTTTTGGGTGAGGCGGCGGATGAGTGGTCCGGGGGTGCTTGTTCGCGACCGTTGCCTGACGGCTGGCGACTAGTGATTCTGAATCCGGCGCATGGCAGGCAAAGAAATCGCGCGACGCTCATGGAAGAGGTTGCTCACGTCTTTCTCGGCCATCAACCAAATCGCCTTGCAATCATTAGCAGAAATCCGACCTTTGGAGAGGGTGGATCAGGGAAAAACCCGACCGTTGGAGGGCGTGCATCAGGCACGCGAGGACGCGAAACCCTCGCTCGCGACTACAATCACGACGATGAAGAAGCCGCTTATGCCGTAGGCGCCGCCGCTTTGGTTCCCTACGAAGCTTTGCGCCGCTTTGTCGCTCAGGGCCGCGGGGTTACCGAGATCGCCAGTCACTTTCGCGTCAGCCGTCAACTGGTTGAATACCGAATTAAAGTCACGCATTTGTGGAATGAATACAAACATGCTTCTACGAGTCGTGCCGAACACGTATAATCAACTTCGAGGCTCTGTCTAAGTTACTTGCCTATGCCAGAAACAATGCAGAAGAGCGTGGCCGGCTTGTCAACGATCGACAAGCTTCGCATGCTGCTCGACATCACCAAGACGATCAGCCGATCACTTGACCTTGATGAAGTGCTAAATCTTGTGATGGACACGCTCGACTCGCTGATCCCGTACGACGCGGCAGGGATATATCTCGTCAAATGTTCCCCGCCCGCATTTGTTCTGGAAGGTGAGGCTGATGAGACATGTGTCTTTCATACGCAGGCCGTGCGCGGTTACGAAATCGATGATTTGCAGGAGTTGCATCTGAAGATGGGTGAAGGCCTGATTGGTCACGTCGCGGTGACGGGCAGTCCTTACATGTCGCACGACGTGCGCAGAGATCCGCGTTACATCAATGCGCGCCCGCGCACCAACTCGGAGATGGTTGCGCCCATTATTTCGAACAGCGAAGTAATCGGGGTGTTCGATCTGGAGAGCGACCACCTAAATGCTTACTCGAATGACGATCTTGAAGTACTCATGCTGCTTGCTTCTCAAATCGCCATCATCATCGAGAAGGTGATGCTGCATGACCAGTTAATTGAGAAGCAACGACTCGAGACTCAGCTCGAGGTAGCAAGACAGGTCCAACTCGAACTTCTGCCGGCCCGCGATCCTCAACTGGTAGGATTCGATATCAGCGCATATAACTTTCCGACCGAAGAAGTTTCCGGCGATTACTATGATTGGGTCCGTATCTATGACGACCAGATTGGAATCGTTATCGCGGACGTTTCAGGAAAGGGCGTGCCGGCAGCATTGCTGATGGCGTTCCTGCGCGCCAGCTTGCGAGCGGCCACCCATATCGGGTACGCACCGCACATCTCGATGTCGAAGGTGAACTATTTGCTTTGGGAGTCCATTGAGCGTAATCAGTTCGTCACTGCTTTCTATGGCATTTTGGATGCGACCAACCGCACACTTGCTTATTCGAACGCCGGGCACAGTCCGGCGCTCCTGATGAAAGCTGACGGCGCCGAGCGATTTGAAGAGCGGGGCGGTGTGCCCCTGGGAATGTTTCGCGACAGCCGTTACTATGAGTATTTCGAAACGATCGCACCGGGAGAGGTCTTTGTCTTATACACGGACGGAGTAACGGAAGCGATGAATTCGGGCGACGAAGAATATGGACGCGATCGATTAGTCGCGGCTGTTCGTCAGTGTCGCAATTTGCCCGCCCGGGAAATGATCGATTTTATTCATCGCGAGCTAATCGCCTGGACGGACGGCCGCGGCGCGCATGACGATGTCACGTTCTTTATAATCAAAGCTCTTTAAGTTACGGCCGGACTGTAGCTACGACTCACACCGATGAGCACAACATTAGAAGCACAAGACGCCGAACCGACAACCCCGAGTGCGGCACCGTTGAACCTGATGCGAGTTCTTCAGCAGATGCTCGCGGTGTCGGACAAAGTTAGCGACCTGATTTTTTCACCCGGCCGGCCACCCCAGATCGAACTGGTTAGTAAGCTGCAACCGGTTCCGATCGCGGGGATTGATAAACTGACCCCCGCGCAGACCCTGGCGATCTCGAAAATCATCATCGGCGACAACACCAGGGCGGCGGAAAATCTCGAGAACCTGGGATCAATTGATGTTTCGTTTAGCCTGCCAGGGATAAACCGATTTCGCGTCAATATTTTCAAGCAGCGGGGAACGCTGGCCATCGTAATGCGCGTAATACCGCCCCGGCCCCCGCGCTTCGAGGAACTGGGTTTGCCGGAGCAGTTGCTCGAGATTGTGGGGCTGAAGACCGGTATCGTCCTGGTGACTGGTCCAACCGGCAGCGGCAAGAGTTCCACGCTCGCCGCTGTCATCGACCTGATTAATGAAGGCAAGTTTTATCACATCATCACGATTGAAGATCCGATCGAGTTTCTGCACGCCCACAAGAATTCGACGATTCACCAGCGCGAGCTGCATTCAGACACCCCCAACTTTGCACTCGCTTTGCGCGCCGCCTTGCGACAAGCGCCAAAAGTAATTTTGGTCGGCGAAATGCGCGATCGCGAAACAATGGAAGTTGCGTTGGAAGCGGCCGAAACGGGTCATTTGGTGCTTTCAACGTTGCACACAATCGATGCCGCCAAGACTGTCGAACGTATCATCGGGGTCTTTCCAAAAAATGAAGAGCAAATAATTCGCACCCGTTTGGCCCAGTCGTTTCGCTATATTCTTTCCCAGCGCCTTCTGCCGCGGGCCGACGGTAACGGCCGGGTCGCGGCCATCGAAATTTTGAAGGCAACATCGCGCACGCGCGAATACATCGAACGCGGTGAATCAGAAGGAAAGTCGCTCGTCGATGCGATGGAACAGGGCGAAACTGAGGGCATGCAAACTTTTGACGGGCAAATCGAAAAAATGATCCGCGGCGGCGTGGTGACCAAAGAGGACGGCCTGGCGTTTTCGTCGAATTACGGAAACCTGTTGCTGCGTCTTGGAGAGTTTGGCCTGGGCATTCGTCCAAAACCGAAACCTCAACCAAAGCCCGACTCGATCCTGGACATGATCGAACGCTGATGGCACGCGCAGCTTGCGCGCGATCTCACGGACGGAAGCCCGTGCCGCTTTCAAATCTCTGCGGATTTGTGTCAAGCTGTGCCTGAATCGAATTGAAGTCTGTTACGCTTCGGAATGCTTTATCCGGATCCAGATCAATTCTCCCCGTTCATAACTCTGCAAAAATTAGTTTGCGTAATGGCCATCGTCGTCTTTGGCTGCCTGCCATCATTTCGGCCGGCGGATGCTGCGGCCATTATTCAAAGCAACGGCGATCTGCGATTTGAATTACCAGCAAATGGAAATCTGCGCGTTGAAAATCTGCGCGGTGCGGTGATGGCCGAGGTTTGGGACCAGAGCTATGTTTCAGTGTCCGCTGTTGCCGATAATGGAGAGGCCAGCAGTACGCCGCCGGTCGTCGATCACGGCGAAGCCCTGCTTTCCATTCGACTGGCGCGTGGTCCAAAAGGAGCACCGCGCGTAAATCTTCAGTTACATGTTCCGGCTCGCGCCCACCTGGCCATTCAGACGACTGACCGCACGGTCGAGGTCAGGGGTTTACCCGACGCGCTGTTGGCACAAAGTTTCTCTGGCGAGATTCGGCTCGATCTTCCCGCGGAGTCGAACGCAACTTTGACTGCTGATTCAAAGACAGGAAAGGTTACATCGTCGGTTGCGGCGTTGGCGGTGAATCGCGGCGCCAGCCCGCAGTTGCAGGGACGAGTTGGTTCGGGGGCTGCGTCGGTCCGACTTTACTCACAAGCCGGAAATATCGACGTCAGCATTGGGGCCGATGAGAGCGCGAACATCGTGCCTGCTGCGCCGACGCGTGCGATTCCGCTTGGGCCGGCCGAAACGCCTACGCCCAAACAGCGTCCGGATCTGGTTGGCCCACAACCGGATAAGGGGGCGGCCGGGACACCGGCGTCTCCGCTGGCTACCCCGGAAGAGATTTCCGAAGGCGATGTGATTCGCGTCGATACGGAGTTGGTCGGGCTCAATGTCAGCGTCGTTGATCGGGGAACGAACCGGGGTGTAAACGATTTAACCCGGGACGACTTTCGCTTGTACGAAGACAATGCTCTCCAGCAGATCGCGCACTTCGAATCGGCGTCCGCGCCATTCAATCTTGTGCTGCTGATCGATCTTTCGGGTTCGACAACCAAAGTCGTGGACTTGATCAAGTCGGCAGCCCTCCATTTCGTTGACGCAGCCCGGCCGTTCGATCGAATTGGCGTTATCACCTTCGCCGGCGGCCAGGTCGTCGTCTCGCCGTTAACCAGCGATCACGACGCCTTGCGGCAACGTATTCGGGCGATACAGAAACCCGACGGCAGCACAAAACTTTACGACTCAGTCGCTTTTTCGTTGGACGAAGTATTTCGTGAAGCGAAAGATTCGCGGCGCAACGCCGTGGTGGTGATTAGCGACGGCCTGGACAGCGTCTTGCCGAACGTGACCGGCGAAGGATCGACCCTCTCATACGCCGAGATGATCCGCCGCGCAAAGGAATTTGACGGCGTCGTCTATTCGATCTGGACCGACACGCAGAGTTATGAGCCCCTGAGCCCGCTCGATATTCAACAGGAAACTTTCGACCTCGCACATGATCGCATGAAAGAATTGGCGGACGCGGGTGGTGGGGCATTTTATGAATGCGAGCGGCTGGAAGACTTGTCCGGCGCATACGATCGCGTCGTTGCTGATCTGGGAACACTTTATACTTTGGCCTACCGCCCAACCAATAAAGTTCGCGACGGCGCCTGGCGAACAATTCGCGTGAACGTCAATCGTCCGAACGCCATCGCGCGCGGTAAACGGGGATATTTCGCGAAGTAAAGTTAGACAATGACCAGTGCGCGTCACCATCCGGAATGCGCGCCGCTAACGTCTTGAAATCCTCGTCAATTAGAACAGGTCGTTACTTTATGACTGTTGTGTGGCGGCTGCTAATCGTTCTGCTCATCGTTAATTTCTCATTGCCCGTTCTGCGCGCCCAGAGTACCGAGCCCGCTGATGTCCTCAAAGTTGATACCGACCTGGTGAATCTCAGTGTCAGCGTCTTCAACCGCAAATCCGCGCCAAATCCGATTGCGCTGCAGCAGAAAGATTTTGCCGTGCTCGATGATGGCGCGCCCCAGGACATTTCATTTTTTGCCTCGGGCGACGCGCCGTTCGACCTGGTGTTGTTATTGGATCTTTCCGGATCGACCGCGAACAAAATCGGGCTGATTCGCAAGTCGGCAAAGCGATTCGTTGATGCCGCGCGGCCCGAAGATAGAATTGCGATTTTAACGTTCTCGGCGGACATTCAAATGATTTCGAAGTTAACTTCAAATCGGGCCGCGCTCCTGACAAGCATCGACGAAATCCAAAAGCCGATCGGCGGAACAAACTTTTGGGATGCCCTGGCTTTCGTTTTGGATCATGTGGTCGCGCAATCCCGCATCGAGAACCGGCGCAGCGCCGTGGTGGCAATGACTGATGGAGTAGATAACGCCTTGCCGGGCGTTTACGGGGATGGATCAAAGAGCACTTTCGATCAGTTAGTGCAAGAGGTGCGTCGCCTGGACACGATTATCTTGCCAATCTATCTCGACACTGAGAAAGAAGCGAACGAGCGCAGCACTCCTGCTGGCGCCTATGCGCTGGCGCGCGAACAACTTGCGATGCTCGCTGTTGAAAGCGGTAGCACGGTGTATCGCGCGGCAAAGCTGAAAGATTTGAACAGCGTATACAGGCAGGTGATTCGCGACCTCGGCACGGTTTACAGCATCGGATACCGGCCCGCGAATCGCGGACATGATGGCGCGTGGCACACGGTAGCCCTGCAGCTGGTTGGCTACCCCGAGCTTGAGGTTCATTCAAAGCGAGGATATTACGAGACTAAACGTTGAGAATAAGATGGCCACGAAAGGCTTACTTCATGAATAAATTCCAAAGCGCAAGTGGTATATGGCTGCTGTTTCTCGCTTTGTCGTTAGTGACGAGTTGCTCAAAGTCCTCTGAAGGTGTAGGCGGCGCTTATCCCAAAGCCATCGGTGCGGCTGATGAAGGGTCGGCAATTCAAGCACTGCGAACCATCGCCACCGGCGAGGCCCAGGCGAAGGCCACGCGCGGCGCCTATGGCGATTTTGACTCGCTCGTGCAGGCCGGATTTCTGGATCAGCGATTCGGTGGATCGGAACCGAGTTTGAGAGGCTATCGCTTTGTCATGACCGCGAGCGAAAATGAATTTAGCGTTACCGCGGACCCACAGACTGTCCAAGCAGGGCCCGCGCCGGGTAGCCGCCACTTTTATCTGGATGGGACAGACAATGCTATTCATGTCAATCGGTCACAGTCCGCTACGAAACAAGATCCACTGCTGTAAGCGATCGAACTGTTGGACATATAATCGGCAAGGGGTATAATTGCGGCACTTTCCCCGTAGTACTCGCATCTCTTCAGGAGGCCTTATGAAAATGTCCGTCAGCATCCTCAGAACCTCTGCGGCCTTGGTAGTTTTAATTGCGTTCGCGACATTCGCGGCAGGACAAAATCGTGAGCGCTTTGGAATTTCCGCCAAAGCCGGCGGCATCAACGCCTTGGGCGAAGACGCGGGCGGCAACCTCTGGCTGGGGAGCGGGGCAGGCGCAGTGAGACTCGCGCGCAGCGGCTTTCTGACCTACGACGAGGGGGACGGCATCAAC